>CAZUOV010000025.1:0-39563 GCA_964621355.1 uncultured Novosphingobium sp.
GCGCGCCAAGCTGCTGGTAGAGCCGGCACCGGGCACGCGCCTGCTGCTGACGGCGGAAAAGCTGAACGAATCCGGCACCAGCACGGCCTTCGTCACTGTCCAGCCGAACCGGCCGGTCTACAGGAATGTTCCGGTCTCACCATTCCCCACCGCCGTGGGACAGGGCAATGTGGTCCCGTTCGACCCGCGCGCCAAAGGCCACCTCGCCAGGATCGACGCCCAATTCTACGGCGCGCAGATCCGGCAGGAGATCGGCAACGGCGCCATACAGTTCATGGCCGGGCGCCGCGTCTATCACATCCATTCGGCCCTGACCCTGCCGCCGCAGTTCGGCTACACCTATCAGGACAAGCCGCGCAACAAGGACACTTCGCTGGAACTGCAATATACGGGGCAGCCGTTCGGCGATGTGCTCGATCTCGCGGCCGGACTTTATTACTTCAAGGAAACCGTCAACGAGGCCCAGAACACTTTCCTCTACAGCGGGGTCCAGCGGACTTCGCGCGATCTGCTCGCCAGGACCGAATCCAGATCGGCCTATCTGCAGGCCACGTGGCATGCCACCGATGCGCTGAATCTCACTGGCGGCCTGCGTTACACCGATGACGACAAGAACGCCCGGCTGCTTTCGGCGACCGTCTCCGGCACTACCCTGGGCACACCGGAAGCGGCGCTGCTAAATCCGCCGGCGACGTTCGCGCAACGCTCGAAGAAAGTGAATTACCTGGTTTCGGCCGATTATTCCTTCGGCGACGATTTCATGGTCTATGCCAGCCATGCCACCGGCTACCGCGCGGGCGGCCCGTCAGTGGATCGCGTGGCCGACAACCAGCCCGCCAATCCCGGCTACCTGCGGACCGGAGAGTTCACACCGGAAAACGTCAAGAACTATGAAATCGGTTTCAAGTCGGAACCTCTGCCGGGCGTGCTGACGATCAACGGCGCGGCTTTCCTTCAGGACTACAGCAACTACCAGTATCTGACGATCGTCAACGCGACCCGTATCCTTCGCAACACCGACGCCCGGATCAAGGGTTTCGAACTGGACGGCAGGCTGCGGCTGGGCAGTGGCACCACGATCAGCGCCGACGTGGGCCTGACCGACGCGAAAGTGGACGATTCCACCAACGCATCGGACGGGCAGGCGCTGCCCTACATCTCGCGCTGGACCTGGGGCGTCACGTTCAACCAGACAGTCAACCTGGGCAGCGGCGCGATCGACTTCGTCGCCAACTATAGCTGGCGCGACCGCTGGTGGAGCGTGATCGAGGATCCGACCCAGGCGGCCAGCCCGGCCGAACCCAGCGAAAAGGCCGTCAGCAACATCCGCGCGATCGGCCTGCTGAACCTGTCGCTGGGCTATACCAGCGGCCCGTGGAACGTGGCGGTCTTCGCCAACAACGCGACGAACGAGAAGTCTTACACTTACCTCACCTATTCCAGCGCCGGGGCAATCAATTACGGCGGCCTGGGGATGCCGCGCGTGATCGGAGTGCGCAGCCGCTTCAACTTCTGATCGCAGCGAGCGCGATCCGCCCGCTTCCACCACGCAGGGGATGGATGAGGGCGGATCGGGCCGGAAAGGATTGAGCCGATGAAACTCGAAGACATGGTGCTCGTCAGTGTCGACGATCACGTTTGCGAACCCGCCGACATGTTCGAGCGGCACATTTCCCCGCGCTTTCGGGACTCAGCCCCGAAAGTGGTGCGGACCGATGCCGGACAGGCGTGGGTGATCGAAGGGAAGCAGCTTCCCGGCACCGGGCTGAATGCCGTGGTGGGGCGCCCCAAGAGCGAATATGGGACCGAACCCATGTCGTTCGAGCACTTGCGCAAGGGCTGCTACGATATCCATGCCCGGATCGGCGACATGGACGCCAACGGCGTGCTGGGTTCGATAAACTTCCCCCAGTTTCCGGGTTTTGCCGGGGCGCGCTTCATCCGCCAGACCGACAAGGATCTCGCCCTGGCGACCATCCGCGCCTACAATGACTGGCATTTGCAGGACTGGTGCGGCCCTTATCCGGGGCGGATGATCCCGCTGGCGATCCTGCCGCTGTGGGACATGAGCCTGACCGTTGCCGAAATGAAACGCATGGCGGACGCAGGCGTGCACGCCATCAGCTTTTCCGACAACCCCGCGCTGATCGGCCTGCCGAGTATCCACGATCCCTATTGGGAACCGTTCTGGAGCGCCTGCGAGGATCTGGAAATGGTGATCTGCGCGCATATCGGCACCGGAGCGGCGGCGGCGCATGCTTCCGATGCCTCGCCGATCCTGGCGTGGATCACGTCCATGCCGATGTCGATCGCCAACAGCGCGGCAGACTAGCTGTTCGGTGCGTTCTGGGCACGGCATCCGAAACTGCGTCTGGCCCTGTCCGAAGGCAGCATCGGCTGGATTCCCTATTTCCTCGAACGGGCGGAAAACTCGCTGCGCCAGCATGGTGAATGGACCCGGCCCGACCTCGGCGGGCTGACTCCGACGGAGATATTCCGGCGGCACTTCATCACCTGCTTCATCGAGGACAAGTTCGGCCTGGCCAATCTGGACGCGATCGGCGCCGACAGCGTCTGCTGGGAATGTGACTATCCGCACTCCGACACGCACTGGCCGCGGGCACCGGAATATCTGTGGCAGGAGATCAAGGACCTCGATCCCGAAACGATCGACAAGATCACGCACCGCAATGCGATGCGCGACTTCCACTATGATCCGTTCGCCGTGCTGGGAGGCCGCGCGAACTGCACGGTCGGCGCGTTGCGCGCCCGTGCGGCGGCTCGCAAGGTGGACGTTTCCGAAGCGGCGGGAATGGGCGGGCTAGTGCCGCGTTACGAGGCGGGCAAGCCCGTCACATCAGGCGATATCCTCAAGATACTCACTCCGGCCTGAGGCCGTGACGCAGGCGGGCGGACCACCGTTCCGCCCGCGCCCGCCGGGCCGTCAGTCGCGCAAGGCGAAACGGCGCGCCTTGTCGGCCATGATCGCGCCGCGATCAACCTGGGCGGTGCCCACGGGATTGCCGAGCTGGCAATATTTCATGCCGTTCGCCAGCGCGACCGAGCGCGGCATGTCCAGCGCCTGCCAGATCGCCTTGACCGAGCCTTCCGTCGCTGCCGGCGGCTGCCCGGCGATGATCCGGGCGAGTTCGCCGGCGCGCGCCCACAGATCGCCGGGCGGCACGACTTCGCTGACCAGCGCCATCCGCAACGCGGCATAGGCGCTCACCCGTTCGTGATTGCCGAGGAGGACCATGCGCAGCACATCGCCCAGCGGCATCCTGCTCATCATCCCGATCGGTTCGAGCGCCGACGTCATGCCATATGTGACGTGCGGATCGAAGAACGTTGCGTCTTCCGAACAGATGACGATATCCGCTTCGTTGATCCAGTAGAACGCCCCGCCCGCCGCCATGCCGTGAACCGCGCAGACCACCGGTTTCCAGCACTGCATCGACTTGGGGCCGAGCCACTGACCGGGGTGCATGTCGTTCCAGACGTTGTCGTTGGTCGCGGTATCTTCGGGCTTCCAGCCCTGCTTGACGTCCATCCCGGTCGAGAATGCGCGTCCCGGCGCAGCGCGCAGGACGCAGCAGTTGACGGCGGAATCGCGGGCCAGAGCGCTCCACAGATCGCGAAATTCTCGCACCATGGTTCCGTTGAAGCTGTTCGACTGCTCCGGCCGGTTGATCGTGACGGTCGCCACTCTTTCGGCGATCTCAAGCTCGATTGTCTCAAACGTCATGTGTCCACCTCCGATTACGCCAGTGTCGGTAACGGGCGCCTTGCGCGCCGGGAAACGGCAATGGCGGCAGAGCGCGATTGATCGCATGGGCGATCCGGGCGAGCCGTCATCCGGCGGGCGGGCGCGTCCGCTCCATCCCGGCGTTGCGAGGCAGCGCCAGTCCCAGCGCCGTCGCGCAGGCGCAGATCAGCGCGATGGTCCCCATCGTCAGCATGAACGCGTTCGCCGAGGGGAAATGTGCGTCCCCGGCCGGCGAAGCGACAGTGTCCGACGCCAGAATGACGCTTATCACTTGCGCCCCGATCCCCAGGAAGATCTGGCGGACCACAGTCATCGTGCCCACCGCTTCGCTGGTGCGATCCTGCGGAACCGCAGCGGCGATGATCGTCGGCGCCACGGCGAAGAGGATAGTCGTGCCGAAGGAAATGACGATCAGCACGATCGCGATTTGCAGCACGGATTCATGGAACGCCATGGCGAACAGCCATCCGATCGAACAGATGGCGCCCCCCATCATCATCGTGATACGTCCGCCGCCGCGCGCGGTGAGCCATCCGCTCAACGGCCCGGCCGCCAGCGAACTGATGTTAGAGGGCAGCTTGATAAGCCCGGCGACCGTCGCGCTGGCGCCGAGGCCGATCGCCGTCCAGCGCGGCGCCTGGAGCAACAGCGAGAACACCAGCGTGATCTGCATGGCGCTCATGCAGACCAGCGCCGTGATCGCGTTGCCGATCGCCACCCGGCGGTCAGCGAACAGACGCACGTCGAACAGGGGGTTGGACGAGCGCAGACTCATGCGGATCCAGAAGGCCAGGAGGGCGAGGCCGGATGCGGCGGCGGCGATGGTGCGAGCGTCGAACAGCCCCCAGCCGGGGCCATGGGATATCGCGGCCAGCAGCATCAGGATCGCGGGCACGAACAGCACGCCACCCATCCAGTCTATCCGCCCGCGCGCCGCCATCACCGGCGAGGGCGGGACGAACCGCCGCACGCCCAGCATTGCGATCAGTGCGAAGACCGCGCTGGCGACAAACACCGCGTGCCACGAAAAGGTATCGACCAGGAACCCGCCTATCACGAGACCCGCCGCCGTGCCCGCCGATGCGCCGGAGATCATCAGGCCGATGCCGAGAGGCACTTTGGCGGGCGGCAGATTTTCGCGCGTGAGGCCGATGCACAGCGGCAGAATCGCGCCTGTCGCCCCCTGCATCGCCCGGCCCGCAAGAACCAGCGGATACCAGGACGTCATCGCGCTGGTCAGGGAACCGGCCAGCCCGATGCCGAGAATCACCAGCATCACTCTGCGGCGTCCGAAGATATCCCCCAGCCGTCCGGCAAGTGCCGCCGCGGCAGCGCCGACGAGCAGATAGGACGTCACCAGCCAGCCGAACATGACAGGGCCGCCGAAGTCCTCCGTCAATGCGCGTTGCGCCGCGAAGATCATCGCGGTTTCAAACATGCCCGTGGCTTCGCTGATCCACAGCGAAATGATGAGGAGCCACATCGCCCGCCCGGAAACCGCTTCCCCGGAAGGCTCGCCAACCGGGGTCGTCATCGCTTTTTCGGACATGTCCTTCCCATCCGTCTGTCGGCGCGGCGGGCTGCTTCGCATGGGGGAGACGGGACAACAAGGCCGCCAGCATCGCCCATGCGATGAATGCGCGGATGCGGACATTCAACCCCCGTTCGCCGGCCGTTACGGCTCAATTGCGATCGGTCCTGGCGGGAACTCTTCGGCGCTGCCCGGCATTGTAAGGCCACAGGCGCAAGGAGACGGGCCATGCCGCGCGGCGACAAGGACAAATATACCGACAAGCAGAAGCGCAAGGCCGGGCATATCGAGGAAGGCTATGAAAAGCGCGGCGTATCGAAAGACGAAGCGGAACGGCGCGCGTGGGCGACCGTGAACAAGGAATCCGGCGGCGGCAACAAGTCAGGCTCCGGGCGAGGCAAACCGGACACGCATCAGTCCTCCCGCAAGGGCGGCAGGACAGGCGGACGGGCCAGCGCAGCGCGCAGCGCGGCCGATCGCTCCGCCGCAGCCAGAAAGGGATGGGAAACCCGCCGCCAACGCGGCCACGGTTGAATGGCCCCGGGCGTTCAGTTCACCCAGTCGGCAACTTGGCCGGCGACATCGTTCGCCGCCTGATTCAGCGCGCGGGCGACGGGCGCGGCTTTCGCCTCGACATCCGGCACGCTCGCGGTGAAGCGTCGCGTCGCCATTGTGCCGTCCGCGCTCGAACGGATGGCATCATAAGCCACGATCACGGAGCGGCTGCGCGCATCGTAACCCATGTCCAGCAGCCTGCCCGAAAGCGTTTCCCCGGCGGCATATTCCGCTTCGCCGCCTTCCAGCACCAGCCTGCCCGATTTCGCGCGGATCGCTTCGGCGACAAGGCGGCGGAACTGGCGCGCCGGTCTTTCGACCCAGAGCGCATCCTGGAGATAGGCGATGCTGGCGCTGTCGATCCGTACCGGCACGCGCTGTACGTCGATGGCACGATCCGCTTCGGGCGCGAGGACCAGGATCGCCTTGCCCGTCTCCCCCACCGGAGCGCCCGCGGGCGCGGCGACGGCGGGCGTCAGGCTGATAAGCTGATCGGGCACCTTGGGGCCGAGGCTGACGCAGCCCGAAAGCAGCGCCAGCATACCGCCCGCCGCCATGGCCGAAAGAAATCCGCGTATTGTCGCCGCCTGCACAGGACGATGCTCCCGTTTCATGGCCGTCCCTTTCATGGCTTGTAGTCCGGCAGCTTGTTGCCGCCGACCAGTGCCGCCGCCCCCCGTTCGTCCAGCTTTTCGGTGATCGCGCGCAAGGCGCGGCTGGTTTCCCGCAAGTCCCGGATCGCGGCTTCGGCGGCGGGCAGCGTCGTGCTCGAAATCTGGCGGATCGAGGGCCGTGCGTCGTTCAACGCGCCTTCCAGTTGCGAAGCGGCGGTGCGCGCCGACTTCATCGTTTCGCTCAGGTCCTTGGCCAGCCCGCCGCTTTCGTCGCCCAGCAGGGCGTCCGTCTTGTCGGCGACTTTCTGGAAGTTCGCCAGCGCGCCGCTCGCCTCGCGCAAGGTGCCCTGCAATTCGCGCAGCGTGGCCTTCAGTTCCGGCGTCGCTTCCGAAATGTCGGCCGTCATCTTGTTGGTGTTGGCCAGGATGCCCTCGAAGGATTTCTGGTTCTTGTCCGAGAGAAGCTGAGTCAGCCGGTCCGTCAGCGTGGCCAGCCGCTCCAGCAGAAGCGGCGCGCTGTTGAGGATTTCGCCCAGCCCGCTGCGCTTGGTGGGGATCACCGGCACGCCTTCCGGCCCCGGCTCGGTAATCGGCGGAGCGCCGCGCACCGCACCTTCAAGCTGGATATCGGACACGCCGGTGAAGCTGCCCTGGATCGTGGCCGTGGTGCCCACGACGACCGGAACCTCCTTGTCAACGGCGATACGGACACGCACGAAGGTGGGGTCTTTCTTCCACAATTCGATGGTCTTGATCTGGCCGACGGGAACGCCCTGAAACGCCACTTCCGAACCCTTCGCCAACCCGTCGACCGATTGCTTGAAAAAGATGTCGTATTCGTCCCGCGCGCCTTGGTTGAGCCGGGCGATCCAGATGATCGTCGCCGCCGCGAGGGCCAGAAGCACCAGCGTCACCGCGCCGACCCAGATATGGTTTGCCCTGGTTTCCATCTGCGGTCCTATGCCCCCCGCTCGTGCGAAATGTCCATGTCGGAAATGCCCCCCGAAGATATACCGGGCGCCGCCGCGCGTTCCGCGGCCGACTTCGCCGCGCGCCCGCGCGGGCCGTTGAAATATTCCTCGATCCAGGGATGCCCGGTGGCGATCAATTCGGGAATGGTGCCCACCGCGATCACCTGCTTGTCCGCCAGCACCGCCACCCGGTCGCAAATCTCGTACAGCGTATCGAGATCGTGCGTGATGAGGAACACCGTAAGTCCCAGCGTTTCCTTCAGTTCCCGCGTCAGATCGTCGAACGCGGCCGCGCCGATGGGGTCCAGCCCCGCGGTCGGCTCATCCAGGAACAGCAGTTCGGGATCAAGCGCCAGCGCGCGCGCCAGCCCGGCGCGCTTCTTCATGCCGCCCGACAGTTCCGAAGGATATTTCGCCGCCGCGCTTTCCGGCAGGCCGGAAAGCATGACCTTGTAGAGCGCGATCTCGTGGCGCAGCCGGTCGTCGATTTCCGGGTAGAACTCGCGCAGGGGAACCTCGACGTTCTCCGCCACCGTCAGCGTGGAAAACAGCGCGCCGCCCTGAAACAGCACGCCCCAGCGGGAACGGATATCGACGCCGTCGTCCCGGCCCGGCTCTCCGGTGATTTCCCTGCCCAGCACGTCTATCGTACCCGCCTCGGGCGCCTTCAACCCGATGATCGAGCGCAGCAGCACGGACTTGCCCGTGCCCGACCCGCCGACGACGCCCAGGATCTCGCCGCGACGCACCGTCAGCGAAAGATTGTCATGAATCACGTTGTCGCCGAAGGCGTTGCGCACGCCTCGCACGATGATGGGGCAATCCCCCTCGAACGGCGGCGCGACGGCGGGCAACGTCCGGTCTTCCACGTCCTCGCTCATCCCCAGCCCACCTTGGTGAAGAACACCGCGAAGAAGGCATCGAGCACGATCACCATGAAGATCGCCTGCACCACCGCCATGGTGGTGCGCAGGCCCACTTCCTCGGCGTTCGCGTCCACCTGCATCCCCTGATAGCAACCGGCCATGGCGATGATGAGGCCGAAGAACGGCGCCTTTATCAACCCGACCCACACATCGTAGATCGGCACGACTTCCTGGATACGGGACAGGAACGTGAAGAACGGAATATCCAGCGCGAAATTGGCGAGGAACGCGCCGCCGATAATCGCCACGATCGCGGCATACAGACCCAGGAGCGGCATCATCACCACGGCGGCCATGACGCGCGGCACGATCAGCGCCTCGGCCGGGGAAACGCCGATGGTGCGCATCGCGTCCACTTCCTCGGTAAGCCGCATGGTGCCGATCTGCGCGGCGAAGGCGGAACCGGACCGGCCCGCGACCATGATCGCCGTCATCAGCACGCCCAGTTCACGCATCGCCAGCCGGCCCGTCAGGTTGATGGTGTAGATCTCCGCGCCGAACTGGCGAAGCTGCACCGCGCCCTGCTGCGCGATGACGATGCCGACAAGGAAGCTCATCAGCCCGATGATGCCGAGCGCCGACACGCCGACCAGTTCCACCTGCCGGACGAAGGCCTTCATGCGGAAACGCGACGGATGGCGGATCAGGAACCAGAACGACGATATCAGCGCACCGAGGAACCCGACGATGCCGACGGTGCCCTTGCCCCATTCGGCAACGAGCGTGCCCAACGTTTCCGGCACCCGCTGGACAAGACCGGAACGCCGGGGGCTGATATCCGCCGTGCCGCTGGATTCGCTGACGGCTTCGATCAGCCGTTGCGCCTCATCGCTGGCGCCAGTGATCCGGGCATCGTTGTCCCGCGCCACGCGCCATGCGATCCATGCCCCCACGGTGTCGATGTCGCTCACCCGCGACAGATCGACTTCCGCGATGCTGTCCGAAAACCCGCGTAGTTCGTGGTCCACCTTGCCGATGGACGAGACCACCAGCGGGCCGGTCAGCACCAGCGCGGTGCCGCCCCCTTCGGCGTCCCGTGTCGTGAAATCGGCCCACTCGCGCATGACGCCGCAGTGATGCGGGAAAAACGCAGCGGCGGCAAGTGCATAGCCATCGACAGGCTGCGACCCGGCGGCCCGCACTTGCGCGCCCGCCAAGGCGCTGGCAAAGCGCGGCCCCATGAGCGCGCAAGCCACCGACACCGCACAAACCCTGGACAAGACTTTCGATCCCGCCGGAATCGAGGCCCGATGGTATGCCCATTGGGAAGAAAACGGCCTGTTCCGCCCGGAACGGCCGAACGCCCAGGCCTTCACTATCGTCAACCCGCCGCCCAACGTGACGGGCAGCCTGCACATCGGCCACGCGCTGGACAATACGTTGCAGGATATCGTCATCCGCTATGAACGGCTGCGCGGCAAGGATGCGCTCTGGGTCGTCGGCACGGACCATGCGGGCATCGCCACGCAGATGGTGGTCGAACGCCAGATGGAAGCGCGGCAGGACAAGCGCACCAACTATTCGCGCGAAGCGTTCATCGAGAAAGTGTGGGAATGGAAGGCCGAAAGCGGCGGCACCATCACTCGCCAGTTGCGCCGCCTCGGCTGCTCGATGGACTGGAGCCGGGAACAGTTCACCATGGACCCGCACTTCACCCGCGCCGTGGTGAAAGTGTTCGTCGATCTCTACAACCAAGGGCTGATCTACCGCGACAAGCGGCTGGTGAACTGGGATCCGAAGCTCAAGACCGCGATTTCCGATCTGGAAGTGGAAACGCGCGAGACGCAAGGCCATTTCTGGCATTTCCGCTATCCGCTGGCCGATGGCGTCACTTTGCCGAATGGGCGGGATCATATCGTGGTGGCGACGACGCGGCCCGAAACCATGCTGGCCGACATGGCCGTCGCCGTCCACCCGGATGACGAACGCTACAAGGCCGTCATCGGCAAGGATATTCTCCAGCCGATCACCGGCCGCCGGTTCAAGGTCGTCGCGGACGAGCACGCCGACCCGGAACTGGGCACCGGCGCGGTGAAGATCACGCCGGGTCACGATTTTAACGACTTCGAGGTGGGCAAGCGGGCCGGGTTCAAGGCCGGCGACATGCTCAACATGCTGGATGCCGAAGCCCGCGTGGTGCAGACGGCGGACGGCCTGATCCCTGACGAGTTTGTCGGGCTGGACCGTTTCGAAGCGCGCACGCTGGTGGTCCAGCGGATGAAGAAACAGGGTTTTCTGGTCCCGCACATCGACAAGGACGGCGAAGAGCACGACGCCGAACCGCGCACCATCCAGACGCCCTATGGCGACCGGGGCGGCGTGGTGATCGAGCCGTGGCTGACCGACCAGTGGTATGTCGATGCCGCGAAGCTGGCCGAAGCCCCGATGCAGGCCGTGCGCGACGGACGGATCGAGATCGTGCCGAAATCGTGGGAAAAGACCTTCTTCAACTGGATGGAGAACATCCAGCCGTGGTGCGTTTCCCGCCAGCTCTGGTGGGGGCACCGGATTCCGGCGTGGTATGCCGATGACGGCAGCGTATTCGTGGCCGAGACGGAGGAAGCGGCGCGGGCGCTCGCCGGAAACAAGCCGCTCACTCGCGACGAGGACGTGCTCGACACATGGTTCTCTTCCGCGCTCTGGCCCTTCGCGACGCTGGGCTGGCCGGAAGAATCCAATAAGCCCTCCCCCCTGCAGGGGGGAGGGTTGGGTGGGGGGACTCCCGATACTCCCCACCCCCAAACCCCCTCCCCTGAAGAGGAGAGGGCTTCATTGCTCGCCCGCCACTATCCCAATGACCTGCTGATCTCCGGCTTCGACATCCTGTTCTTCTGGGATGCGCGCATGGCGATGCAGGGGATGCACTTCATGGGCGACGTGCCGTGGAAGCGGCTCTATCTCCATGGCCTCGTGCGCGCGGCGGACGGGCAGAAGATGTCCAAATCCAAGGGCAACGTGGTCGATCCGCTGGGACTGATCGACACATACGGCGCGGACGCGTTGCGTTTCTTCATGGCGGCGATGGAAAGCCAGGGCCGTGACGTGAAGATGGATGAAAAGCGCGTCGAGGGATACCGCAACTTCGCGACGAAGCTGTGGAACGCGGCGCGGTTCTGCCAGTCGAACGGCATCGGCGCATCCACCACTCTCGCCGCACCCCCCGCCGCCAGCGCGGTCAACAAGTGGATCGTCGGCGAAGTGGCGCAAACGCTGGCCGAACTGGACAAGGCCATGGCCGACCTGCGCTTCGACGCGGCGGCGAACACTGTCTATCATTTCGTGTGGGACACGTTCTGCGACTGGTATCTGGAACTCATCAAGGGCCGGATCGACGAAGAAACGAAAGCAGCCGCAGGCTGGGTGCTGGACCAGATCCTGGTCATGCTCCACCCCTTCATGCCGTTCGTGACGGAAGAACTGTGGTCCAAGCTGGGGGACCGGGCGGATTACCCCCTCATCACCGCGAAATGGCCGGAGCCGGGCGCGGGCGTGGATGCGGAAGCCAAGCGCGAAGTGGAATGGCTGATTGCGCTGATCGGTAACCTGCGGACCGCGAAGAACGAACTGGGCATCGCGCCGGGTGCGCGCCTTGATGCCTTCCTGCCTGACCCCGCCGAGGCGACGCGCGGCATCATCGAGCGCAACCCCGGCGCCATCGAACGGCTGGCGCGGCTGAACGGCATCCGCTTCGAGCCCGCCCCGGCAGGCGCGGCGATGCAGATCGGCGCGGGCGATACCAATATCGTCATTCCGCTGGAAGGCGTGATCGACATCGCTGCTGAAAAAGCCCGGCTGGAAAAGGCGTTGGCTGCCGCCCAGAAGGAAGCGAAGTCGCTGGAAGGGCGGCTCAACAACCCGTCCTTTGTCGAGAAAGCCAAGCCCGAAGCGGTGGACAAGGCGCGGGCCGACCATGCTCACCACACCGCCGAAGCGGAACGCCTCGCCGCCGCGCTGGCGCGTCTGGGGTGATGTTCAGCCTTCGACAGGCTCAGGCTGAGCGGCAGGAGCGCAACCTTCCTCCCTTTTTCGTCATTGCGAGCGGAGCGAAGCAATCCAGGGCGTTCGAGCGTAAGGCTCTGGATTGCTTCGCTCCGCTCGCAATGACGATCGACCTGAAGCGGAGAGGCGAACAAGCGCGATGCCCCTGACTCTCGCCTGCACCACGCCGGGCGAGCCGGAGATTTTCGCCTCGCTGCAAGGCGAAGGGCCGTCCATCGGCAGGCCGTCCGTGTTCGTTCGCCTGTCCCGCTGCAACCTTGCCTGCCAGTGGTGCGACACAGCCTATACCTGGCGCTTCACCGGCGACAACCGCCCGCACCGCGACGACGGGACGTTCGACCGCGTGGAAAATCAGGTCGTGCTGGCGGAAGCGGACGTCGCCGCGCGCATCACGGCGCTGGGGGGCGACAGGCTCGTCGTGACCGGCGGAGAACCGCTGCTGCAAGGTCCGGCGCTGGCCCGCATGATCGCGCATCTGCCGCTCATGCACGTCGAGGTCGAGACGAACGGCACGGTTGCGCCCGCGCCCGCGCTGGACGCGATGGTCGCGCAATACAACGTCAGTCCGAAGCTGGCGCATAGCAGCAATCCGGCGGACCTTGCCCTGCCGCACGAACGCCTCGCGGCATGGGCGGCGGACGAACGCGCCTTCTTCAAGTTCGTGGTGGCGCAACCGCCCGACCTTGCCGAAGTTCTGGCGCTTCAGGCGCGCCATGCCATTCCCGGCAACCGCCTGTTCCTGATGCCCGAAGGCCGCGACAGCGCGACCTTGCGCGAGCGCGAGCGCTGGCTCGCCCCGCTCTGCGCCGAACACGGGCTGCGACTGACCGACCGGCTGCACATCCACCTCTACGGCGACACGAGAGGGACATGAGCGAGGCCATCCAACCACAGGAACCGTCAGTTTCTCCCCTGCGCGGCGATCTCACGCAGGGGCCGATCCTTTCCACACTCGTGATGTTCTCGCTGCCCATGCTGGCGACGAACCTGCTCCAGTCGCTCAACAGTTCGATCAACACGATCTGGGTGGGCCACCTGATCGGCGAAGGCGCCGTAGCGGCGACAGCCATCGGCGGCATGGTGATGTTCCTGCTCTATGCGGTCATCTTCGGGCTGGGCAACGCCGCCACGATCCGCGTCGGCCATTTTTACGGCGCGCAGGAACTGGTCCCGGCGCGCCGGACGTTCGCGGCGGGAATAGGGTTCTGCGCCGCGCTTGCCCTTATTGCGGGCATTATCGGGCACTTTGCGGCAGACCACGTGCTGCGCGTGCTGGCGACCCCGGCGGAAAGTTTCCGCGATGCGCTGATCTATCTGCGCATCAGTTTCGTGACCATGCCCTTCGGCACGGTGTCCATCATCATGGCAATGGCGCTGCGCGGCGCGGGCGATTCCCGGACACCGCTTTTCGCCATGGGGCTCACCGTCGTGCTCGACGCGGTGCTGAACCCCGTGCTCATCCTCGGCCTTGGCCCGGCCCCGGCTCTGGGCATCGCCGGTTCCGCTCTGGCGACGGCGTTCGCCAACCTGTCCGGCACGCTGCTGATGATCGCCATCGTCCAGGGGCGCGGCCTGCCCTTGCGGCTGCGCGGGGCCGAATGGCGGTTCCTGATCCCGGACCGCGCCACGGTGTCCTATACGCTCGCCAAAGGGTTGCCGATGGGCGCGCAGATGCTGGCGCTGTCCGCGGCCGGGCTGGTGATGATCGGGCTGGTCAACCGGCAGGGACTGAATGCCGCGGCCGCCTATGGCGCTTCGCTCCAGATCTGGAACTACCTGATGATGCCGTCCTTCGCGGTGGGCATGGCGGTCAGCGCCATGGTGGCGCAATCCATCGGCGCGGACCGGCACGATCGCGTGGGCGAAGCGAACCGCATCGGGCTTTACGCGGTCATGGCGATGACCCTGCTGCCGTCGGTACTGATAATTCTCGCCGCCCGGCCGCTGCTGGCGCTGTTCCTCGGCGGCGACAGCCCGGCGCTGGACGTGGGGGAGCACATCATCGCCATCGCCACGTGGTCCTTCGTGTTCAGCGGCATCGTCGTGGTGCTGAACGGCACGATGCGCGCCTATGGCGAAGTCGTGCTGCCGCTGATCGTCATGGTGGTCGCGATGTATCCCGGCCGCATCGGCTTCTATTTCGCGACCCGCCCATGGCTGGGCGAGGACGCGGTGTGGTGGGCCTTTCCCGCGGGCACCCTGCTCAGCGTCGCGCTGACCTGGCTGGCCTATGCGAAAGGCCGGTGGCGCGACAAGCGAATCAGCGTCCCTGCGCCCGCCAGCGCTGGATGATCCGGGCAAGCGATTCCTCCTCGCCGCCGGTTTGCGTCCACAAATGCGTGAACGAAGGATCTTCGGACGCGGGCCGCTTGAACTCTTCCAGATCGTCGAACGTGACTCGGATTGGAATGGAAACGCCTTCGCCGCAGATGATGCATTCGCGGTTGCGCAGCGCGGGGATCGAATCGAGGAAGCCGCGCGCGCCTTCCGGCATGGCGGCCTTCACGAACGCCTGGTCACGATCGTTGTTGAGGCGCATCGAAATGATCGTGCCGCACTGGGAAAGCACGCCTTCGGCAAGGTCTGACGGGCGCTGGGTGATGAGGCCCAGCGAAATGCCGTATTTGCGGCCTTCCTTGGCGATGCGGGACAGAATCCGGCCCACGGACGAACCGTCTGCGTTCTTCTCGTTGGGAACGTAGCGGTGCGCCTCCTCGCAGACGAGGAGGATCGGGCGCGTCTTTTCGTCCCGCCCCCAGATCGCGAAGTCGAACACCAGGCGGCTCAATACCGCGACCACCGTCGACGTGATTTCCGAAGGCACGCCCGACACGTCCACAATGGAGATCGGGCGGCCATGCGCGGGCAGGCGGAAGACCTTGGACAGAAACTCGGCCATGGTATCGCCCACCAGCATGCCCGAGAACATGAACTGATAGCGCGGATCGCCCTTCAGTTCCTCGATCTTGGTCTTGATCCGCATGTAGGGCGCGCTCGAACCCGCCTTGTCGAGCTTGCCCATCTCGGTCTGGATGAGATTGGTGAGGTCCGACAGGAGATAGGGGATCGGCGCATCCACCGTGATCTTGCCCAACTGTTCGGCAAGGCGGTTCTTCAGGCGCGCCTGAAGCAGGCACTTGGCCAGGATGTCCGCATCTTCCTGCCGGTCGTTGCCGGTGCTGGTGAGGAACACTTCGCAGTGTTCCTCGAAATTCATCAGCCAGTAGGGCATCTGAAGATTGCCGACATCGAGAATCGTGCCGGTGTTGCGGAACGCCGCGCCATATTCGCCGTGCGGGTCGATCATCACGATATGGCCCTCGGGCGCATGCTCGCAGATGCGGTGCAGGATCAGCGCGGCGCTGGTCGATTTGCCGGTGCCGGTCGATCCCAGCAGCGCGAAGTGCTTGCCCAGCATGGCATCGACATAGAGCGAGGCGCGGATGTCCTTGGTGGGATAGACCTTGCCGACGGACACGTTGGCCCGCCCGTCGCTAGCATAGATCTGCCGCAGGTCGGTGCTGGTCGCCGGATAGACCCAGGCGCCCGGAATGGGATAGGCCGTCACGCCGCGACGGAAGCCGTGGATGCGTCCGGTGAGCTTTTCCTCATCCCCTTCGCCCAGGAAATCCACGGCGGCGAGAATGCCGCCCGGCGTCTTGGAATCCTGCTTCTGCGTGCGCACGCTGGCCAGCAGCCAGCCGCTGCCGACGCGGACCTTCACCTGGCTCCCCACCTGCCCCGACAGCGCGATGGAGGGATCGGCATCGGCGGAACATTCGGTCAGCCGCTGGAGATCGAGAGCGATGTGGCTTCCCGAACCCGCGATTTCGAGCACGATGCCGATGGGTTCGCGGGCATTGTCGACGACAGACACCCCCGCCTTGCCACTCGCCGCGACATCCCCGGCCGGTTGCGCCTGATCCACGCCGATTCTGCTCATCTCTGTCATTGCGGGACGCCTGCTCTCCTGATGGTGCCGGCCCCTTGGGTATGATGGCGGAGTTAATTTCCCAATAATGCACGGGAATGCGCCGGCCGCACAAGGCGCGCGGAACCGTCAGACCAGCGCGAACAGGCGTCCCGCGATCCAGCCCATGAGCACGGACACCGCTACCGCCAGAAGCCCGTAGAAAAACGGACTGTCTTCCGCGAAATTCGCGATCGCGCGTTCGAACCCGATTTTGCGCACTTCCACCCGGCTCGTCGCGGATGTCAGCACGCGGCCTTTCGTAATGACGAAGGTTTCAGCGGTGTAAGTGCCGGTCGGCACGTTGGACGGCAGCGAAATGCGCGCCTGATAGAGCACCTGCTCGCTCACTTTCACGCCGTCGCGGCTTTGCTGGTAGAGATCCTGCCGGACATTGCGTTCGACCAGACCGCGCGCGAACCGGGCCTGCTGTTCCGGGTCGATCGCGCCGATCGGCGAAAGCTGGAGCCATGGCAGGCCGAGTTCGTAGATGGCCGCCGTCTTGTCGTCGACGATCCGGTCCATCGGGCGGGACGACGCCACGGCATAGAACGACGGCGCGGAACGGAACTCCTCGCTGGTCGCGTTGATCCAGATACCGGCGACTTTCTGCTTCTCTCGCACGATGATGGACTGCGTCGGCCCCTTGAGCACGACGACGATGTCATAGTCGCGCCCGGCACGCGTGCCGCCGGGATCGAGGATCGCGCCGAACAGCAGCAGGTCGGCCCCGGTGAAGCCCTGCCGCAACTGGATTTCGTGCTGCGACACTTCGGGCACGAGAATCGGATCGCGCGCGCCGCACAACAGCGCCGCCGCGATCAACACGGCGGCGGCCTTGGTCCGACGCCCGGTCATAAGGGCGCCACCGTATATATTTCGTCCGGGCGATACCCCAGCCCCAGCGCCATGCGCAGCGCCACCAGCAGGACGATGACCGCGAGCAGCAGGCGCAGCTTCACAGGGCTCGCCTTTTGCGCGAACTTCGCGCCGAACTGCGCGCCGGTGACCGAGCCGACCAGCAGCAGCACGGCCAGCACCATGTCCACGGCCTTGGTCGTCAACGCATGCATCATGGTCGTCACCATGGTCACGAAAAGGATCTGGAACAGGGACGTGCCGACCACCACGCTGGCGCTCATGCCGAGGATATAGAGCATGGCCGGCACCAGCACGAAGCCGCCGCCGATCCCCATCAGCATGGTCAGTACGCCCGTCATGACGCCGAGAATCAGCGGCGCCAGCGGCGAGATGTAGATGCCCGAGCGATAGAACCGCCAGCGTCCCGGCAGGTTCGCCACCAGCGGATGATGGCGGCGCTTGCGGGCCTTGATCGGAATGCCGCTGCGTTCCGCCCGGATCGTCTGCACTCCTTCGTGGGCCATGATGGCGCCGATGGAACCCAGGAGCACGACATAGAGAATGTTGATGACGGTATCTATCTGGCCGAGTTCGGCCAGCAGCCTGAACAGGAGCGCGCCTATCCCCGTTCCGATCACGCCGCCCGCCACCAGCACCAGCCCCATCTGCATGTCCACGCCGTTGCGCCGCGAATGCGCGAACACGCCGGACACGCTGGCGCCCGTCACCTGGCTGGCGGTGGACGCGGCGGCGACCGTGGGCGGAATGCCGTAGAAAATCAGCAGCGGCGTGGTGAGAAACCCGCCGCCGACCCCGAACATGCCCGAAAGCACGCCGGTCAGCGCGCCGAGACCGGCGATGACCAGACCGTTGACCGAAAGGTTGGCGATGGGAAGATAGACGTCCATCTTCCGCAATGGCCTAGCCCAGCTATGCCCGCGGTAAAAGGCTCCGCGTCAGAATCCTGCGGAAAGCGTCAGCGCCGGGCCGCTCGACGGGCGGGCATTGCCGCTGACCCGGAAGCGCCAGTCCACCGCCACGCGCGCGCCGCCGCCGGAACCGACAGGCAGTCCCACCGTGGCCGATGGCCCGATGTCGACGCGCACGGCCCCTTTCTGCGCCCCGCCCCAGATGCCGCCGCCGGCGCGAAGCTCCCCCTGCCCCAGCCGCGCGACCGGGCGATCGGCATGGATCTGGCCATCGGCGAACGCGGTCTTGCCCCTGCCGCCGACATAGCCCGCCTGACCATAGGCTTCGAGCCGGGCGCCGAGCGGCAGATCCACGTAGGGCAGTTCCGTGACGGCCAGAACCGATGGACGCGCCCGCACGCCGTCATACTCGTCACGCGCGCGCAATTCCCCGCCGATGGACACGGGGATCGCGGCGACGGGCCGCATCGACAGGCCCGCGGACACTTCGCGGTCGCGGCCGTTCCCGAGGGCGGAGGCGACACGAAGATAGGCTTCGGGCCGCGCGGCGCTTTGCGGGGACAACCGATAGCGGATGATCGCGCCTGCCTGGCTCGCGCCGTAACTCACGGGCGCGGACGCACCGGACAGGTTCATCGTGCCGACCCCACCGCCGCCGCCGCCACGGCGCAGCAACATCCAGGCATCGGCCGACCAGCGGCGCACAACCCGCACGGATACCCCGCCGGACACGGGCGGAACGATGACGGTGCCTTCCGGTACGGTTTCCTCCGGCGCGGGCTCAGCCGCCTGCGCGATGAACACCGGCATCCGGGATACGGCGGCCATCCACAACAGATTGTGGCCGCTGCTTGCCGCGACGGACAGGCCGCGCGGCAGTGGCGGCGGAGCCGGCGGCGGCGTGAACGCCACGCCGGGAACGGGCGGGACAGCCACCGGCGCCATGAGCGCGCTGCCCCCTTCCGCTGCCCCGTTCGCTGGCGCCACGGCCACCGGCGGCGGGAAAGCAGGGGCCGGAACGGCAACCGCGCCGCGTGGCCTGTTCTCACCGGGGTGCGCCGCTTGCGCCGCCGGAGCAGGCACATGCACCGGAAATTCCCGCGCGTCGTCCGGCGCCGCGCCCCAGACGATCGCCCGCATCGCGGCCCAGCCGCCCAGTACCAGCATCAGCGCAACCAGGGGTTGCCCGCGATATGCGGCGGCGCCCGCTCTCATCGCGAAACCCGCGCGCCGCCCAGAGCGACAGCCGGATGGGCGGCATGTTCGGTCTTGTCCCAGGCAATGATCTCACCGCGCAAGCCGCGCAGATAAGCCGCGAAGGCACGGTGGCTGGCCATGATGGCGATCACGTTGGCGACCGGCATGCGCAGAACCGCCCGCGCGCCTTCCGCCCGCCCATATTCACGGGCCGTGAAAGCGAAGCGCCATGCCGCCCGCCAGACGAAACTGGCAAGACAGAACGCGACCATCGCCGTCAATACCGGCGAAACCGGCATTTTATCCGCCCATCCCGCTATCCGCGCGACGCCAAGGAAGGCTTCAAGCAGGACAAGGCCGTAGCCCGCCGCCAGAACCACGGCGGCAAGCGGCCCGCGCCTGTCGCGCAGGGCCATCCAGAGTTCGCGCGGCCTGAACTCCCAGCCCAGTCTCTCCCAGCCCTGAAACGCGATGCCATGCACCCAGCGCGCCTTCTGGCGCACCGATCCCTCAAGCGTGGCGGGGAAATAGGCGCGAGTGGCGATCAGGCTGCCATCCTCGTCACGCAGGCGGACGAAGCGGCTGCCCGCGCCGTTGCGGCCCGCCAGCAGGCCCAGTTCATAGTCCTCCGTCAACGATTCGACGGCGAAAGGACCAGCGAAAGAACCGGCGCCGATCCCCGCGCGGGCGCGCATTGCCGCGAGCTTTCCGATCATCGCGCGCGAAAAGCCACACCCCACGCCCGCCGCAGGCAGGGCCGCGCCCAACGCATCGCGCACCACCATCGTGCGGGCATGGGCCTCAGTGAACTCTTCGCAATAATGGCTGCCGATCCATGCCGATGCGGGTTGCGGCTCGGGCCGCACCGGCAGTTGCACGAACTGGGCATGGGCCAGCATCCGGTCCAGAACCGGCAGGGCGGACGGATGCACCATGTCTTCCGCGTCATGCAGCACGATACTGCCGAAGGGGGCGCCGATCCGCCGCTCATCCTCGCACAGCGCCTCATAGATGCGGTTGAGGCAATCGGCCTTGGTGGTCGGCCCCATCCGGTCATGCACCACCAGGCGCAGGCGCGGATCGCCTTGCGCCGCGCTGACCGCCGCGGCGAGCGTCCACTCGTCGTTGGCGTAGCAACCCACGTAAAGCCGCAGTTCTGCCTGCGGCCAGGCCATCAGCGTATGGCGCACCATCGCGCCGATGACGTTGGCTTCCCGCCAGGCCGGCACGAAAACGGCCATTCTTTCCGACAGCGCCTGTCCGCGCAACGAACGATCGAGCCTGGTATCCTCCGCCTTGCCCTTCAGCTTCAGCCACAGCCACGCGGCATCCATCGCCAGTTCGTCCAGCGAACCGACGACGAACCAGAACGCCGCGAACAGCAGCAGTTCATGCTCGATTACCTGCATCGCGTGCAGCACCTGCCGCACGACATCCCACGCGCCCACAACCTTTTCGGATCGCCCCCTGTTTGCCCCGCTTTTACGTGTATTTACTTTGGGTTTCGCTTGCAACGAAGAGTTTGTTCCCCAACAGGCGGGGCATGGTTCGCAAGGCACGCCCACGCCATCTGTTCAACGCACTGGCCACCCGGATGCGCCGGATGCTGCATGGCGACAGCGGCTCGGGCCTGTTGCTGATCGTGGCGGCGGGCGCGGCGCTGACCCTCGCGAACAGCGATCTGGCGCCGATCTATCACGAAATGTTCCACAAGCCCCTGTCGTGGACGCCGCTGGCCAGGCTCGATACCTGGCACCTGTGGATCAACGACGCGCTGATGGCCGTATTCTTTTTCGTCATCGGGCTGGAAATCAAACGGGAAGTCCTGGACGGCTATCTTTCCACGCCGCAACGCAGACGCCTGCCGGTACTGGCCGCGCTGTGCGGCATGGCCGTGCCCGCGCTGGTCTATCTGGCGATAGCGGGCGGCGATATCCTGCTGCGGCGCGGATGGGCCATTCCCGCCGCCACCGACATCGCTTTCGCGCTGGGCATCCTCGCCATCGTGGCCAGGGGCCTGCCGTCCTCGCTGCGGCTGTTCCTGCTGACCGTGGCGATCGTCGACGATCTGGGCGCGGTCGTCGTCATCGCGCTGTTCTACACCGGCTCGGTCAAACTCTGGTGGCTGGGCGCGGCGCTGGCCGTGCTGGCGGCCATGGCGCTGCTCAATCGCCTGCGAGTCAGCCGCGCGCGATACTTCCTGCTGCTCGCCGTGGCGCTGTGGTATTGCGTGCTGCATTCCGGCGTGCATGCGACCATCGCGGGCGTGCTCGCCGCCTTCACGATCCCCTTGCGACTCACCACCGACACATACGACAGCCTGCTCCTGCGGCTGGAGCATGCGCTGGCGCCGTGGAGCGCCTATCTGATCGTGCCGCTGTTCGGCTTCGCCAACGCCGGAGTGACGATTGGCGAAAGGGGCTTTGCCCAGGTGCTCGACCCGCTGCCGATGGCCATCGCGGCGGGCCTCGTCATCGGCAAGCAAGCGGGCATCTTCCTGTCGATCGTGCTGGCGGAGCGGACCGGCTTCGCACCGCGCCCCGCGGGCGCCACATGGGCGCAGGTCTGGGGCGTGAGCGTGCTGTGCGGCATCGGTTTCACGATGAGCCTGTTCATCGGCGCGCTGGCCTTTCCCGGCCATCCCGAACTTTACGAGGAAGCCAAGATCGGCGTGCTGACGGGCACGCTGATCTCCGCTCTCGTCGGCACGGCGATCCTGCGTGCGACCCGGCCCTACCAGACGCCGACGTTGGGCATCGAGGCCCATGGCTCGCGCGAGGGAAGCGGCTCACCTTCCTGAAGCAGTTCGACCGAGATCATGTCCGGCGTGCGCACGAAGGCCATATAGCCGTCGCGCGGCGGACGGTTGATCGTCACGCCTGCGTCCATGAGACGCTGACAGACTTCATAGACATCGCTCACCCGATAGGCGACATGGCCGAAATTGCGCCCACCGTCATAAGCCTCGACCGCGCCGCCGTCCGCCGGCGGCCAGTTCCAGGTCAGTTCGATTTCCGCGATGTCCTTCTGGCCGGGAGCCGCCAGGAAGATCAGCGTGAAGCGCCCCGCTTCGTTATCGTAGCGCTTCACTTCCTCCAGCCCCAGAAGCCTGAAGAACCGGACCGTTTCGTCCGGGTCGCTGACCCGAAGCATGGTGTGCATGAATTTTATCATGGCGCGTCTTTCTCCATTCACCGCTATTTTGCCACGGTTCATCGTGCATACAGCCAACCCGGCGCAGGCTTCATCCGTTCCAGAGATCCGCCGGAAAGGACCATGCAATGGACGACTCTAGCCAGAATACCGGAGATTCCGCCACAGGGTTCTTTCGCGACAGGAGCAACCGGCGCTGGCTGGCCACGGCGGCGGTCCTCGCGGCGGGCATGGTCGTCGGCGGATACCTCATGGGCAACGGCCTCGTCCGCGCGCGTGAAGCGGACCGTTCGGTGACGGTGCGCGGCCTCGCCGAGCAGGACGTGACGGCGGACCTTGCCATCTGGACGCTCAGCTATTCGGCCATCGCGTCCGATCTCGCCACCGCACAGGCCGGCGTGGATCGCGACAGCCAGGCGATACAGGGATTCTTTACCCGGCTGGGGTTCCCCGCGTCGGAACTGCAACCCACCGGCGTTTCCGTTTCTCAATACAGCGACAACGGCCAGCCCAAATTCACGGTGCGCCAGCGCATGACGCTCCGCACCACCAATATCGAGCGCGCGCAAAACGCCGTGCGCCGCCAGTTCGAACTGGTCCGCAACGGCGTGGTCCTGGAGGAAGGCTCCGGCATCGCCTATACCTTCACCAAGCTGAACACCATCAAGCCCGCGATGGTCGCCGCCGCGACGAAGGACGCGCGCGCGTCCGCCGAACAGTTCGCCAAGGACAGCGGCACTTCGGTCGGCACCATCAAGAACGCGACGCAAGGCTATTTCGAGATCAATGCCCGCGACGGGGATTCCGGCGGAGGCTGGGGCGTGAGCGATACGCCCTACAAGAAAGTGCGCGTGGTCACGACAGTCGACTTCTACTTGCGCTGATCCGATATCCCGTCAGGAAAACGGCCTGCCCGGTTTCCCGCGCAGGCCGCCATTCCCCCGGCTGAGACCGGAAACCCGATCAGAAGATCGGAGTGTGGCAGAAGATCAGAAGCTGGCGGTCAGCGTGGCGACAACGGTATCGTTGCTCAGCCCCTTCACGCTGGCCCCTTCCACGCCGATATAGGACACGCTGAGCGACAACGGGCCGAACAGCGAGGCAGTGGCGCCGACAGACCAGTCGAGCCCGCTCTTGTCCGTACCGCCCGACAGCAGATCCGGGCCAAGCGCACCGTCGGTATAGCCAAGGTGGGTGTTGATCGTCAGCGGCGTGTTGGGAATGCCGAAATCGATGTCGCCATAGACATAAAGGTTGTCGTCCCCGCCCAGCGAATCCTGTTCCCAGGCATAGGCGACGCCCAGCTTGGCCGTTGCCGGGCCCAGGGTGGTCGAGATCGCGGCGTAAGGCTCCCAGATGTTGGCATCACCGACATGGCCGTTGGGATAGGCATAGAAGGTCATGCCGACGTCGAAAGTCGTGCCGGAAGCGACTTCGCCGGACCAGCCGGCGATAAAGTCCAGTTCCTGGCTGCCATAGACCGGACCTCCCGTTATCGAGGAGGACCACACACCGGCATAAAAGCCGCTGCTGTGGGCAACGGTGATTCCACCCTGCACGGCGGGATCGCCTTCTGAAAGCGAAACGCCGCGGAAACGGTAATCCGTGGTCAGCGCGACTTCGGCGGATACAGTGATATCGGACGGCGGATCGGTTTCGTCAGCGAAGGCCGGAGCGGAAACCAGCACAGAGCCAGCGAAGAGAGTTGCAGCAACAAGGCTGCGGACGGACGTAAGCATCGTTGAATACCTCACGGTTATTGAACGTCTCGTCCCACCTGCGCCCCCGCGACATGCCTCGTAAGCGGACACGTTCTTGCGTTAGCGAAGTGAAGCTGCACACATTTGCTGCGCTGCACAAGCGCAAATCGCATCCGCACACTTTCGGGCGCCGATCCATGTGGTGTTTTTGCCACAGTCGCTCGCGCCCGACCGAACTTGCTGGCATGGTCCACCGGCACTATATCGCGGCGCAACAAAGGTCATGCTACAAAGTCTGCGCAATCTCGTCCGGCCGCGCGCCAACCCGCCGCCAGCCATCCCGCCGGGAGAACGCGTTTATGCGATCGGCGATATCCACGGCCGCCTCGACCTCTTTCTGGCGATGATCGAAGCCGTCGAAACCGACGATCGGGCGCGCGGACATGCGGACAGCACCGTCATCCTGCTCGGCGACCTCGTCGATCGCGGGCCGCAGAGCGCGCAAGTCCTGGTTGCGGCGCGCGCCTGGCAGGCGGAGCGCAAGGTGCGTATCCTGCGGGGCAATCACGAAGTCATGTTTCTCGACAGTCTCGGCAAGGAGACGGCCTTTCGCCATTTCCTGAAAGTGGGCGGCCGGGAGACCGTGCTGTCCTACCCCGTCAATCCGGCTTCGTTCGCGCGGGCCGATCCGGCCGGGATGCACGATCTTTTCAGGCGAGCGGTGCCTGAGGAGGATCTGGCGTTCATCGCCTCTTTCGAGGAACTCGTGCGGATCGGAGACTATCTGTTCGTCCACGCGGGCATCCTGCCCGGCGTCCCTTTCGCGCAGCAGGATCCCATGGATCTCCACTGGATCCGCGAGCCGTTCCTGAGCCACACCGGCGATCACGGCGCCATCGTCGTCCACGGGCACACGATCACGGCGGAAGCGGATATTCGGCCCAACCGGATCGGGCTGGATACCGGCGCTTTCATGTCGGGACGATTGACGGCGCTCGGCCTTGCGGGAAAGGAGCGCTGGCTGATCGAAGCGAGCGAACGGGACGGCGGTATTTCCACCACGGTCCGTCCCCTGTGACGAATGGCATGACGCATGGCTTGGCGAACGCCGTAACGAACGACAACCCCGGCAACCCGGAATACAGGTGGGATCAATGAAGATTGCAATGGTTGGCTCCGGCTATGTCGGACTGGTATCGGGCGCCTGCTTCGCCGATTTCGGCCACGATGTCGTCTGCATCGACAAGGATCCCGCGAAGATCGCCCTCATCAACCAGGGGGAGATGCCGATCTACGAGCCTGGGCTGGACGAGATCGTTGTCCGCAACGCCCGCGCCGGGCGTCTGTCCTTCACGACCGGACTGGCCGAAGGCATCGCCGGCGCGGCGGCGATCTTCCTTGCGGTGGGCACGCCATCGCGCCGTGGCGACGGGCATGCGGACCTGACCTATATCTACGACGCCGCGCGGGAGATCGCGCAATCGCTGACGGACCCGGCGGTGATCGTCACGAAATCCACCGTGCCGGTCGGCACGGGCGACGAAGTGGAACGCATCCTGCGCGAATCGGGAACCGGAATACGTTTCGCGGTGGCCTCCAACCCGGAATTCCTGCGCGAAGGCGCGGCTATCGACGACTTCAAACGGCCGGACCGCATCGTCATCGGCACCGAGGACGAATGGGCGCGCGACGTGATGCGCGAAGTCTACCGCCCGCTGTTCCTCAATCGCGCACCGATCCTGTTCACCACGCGGCGCAGTTCCGAAATGATCAAATATGCCGCGAACGCCTTTCTCGCGACCAAGATCACGTTCATCAACGAAATCGCCGACCTGTGCGAAAGGACAGGCAGCGACGTGCAGGACGTGGCGCGTGGCATCGGGCTGGACAATCGCATCGGGCCGAAGTTCCTGCATGCGGGCCCCGGCTATGGCGGAAGCTGCTTTCCCAAGGACACGCTCGCCCTGCTCAAGACGGCGGAGGACTTCAATTCGCCGCTGCGTATCGTCGAGGCGGTCAGCAAGGCCAACGAATGGCGCAAGCGCGCGATGGGCCGCAAGGTGATCGAGGCGCTGGGCGACCAGCCGCGCGGCAAGCGTGTCGCGCTGCTGGGGCTGACGTTCAAGCCGAACACCGACGACATGCGCGATGCCCCCTCCATCGCCATCGTCCAGGCACTGAACGACGCGGGCGTGACGATCGCCGCCTATGACCCGGAAGGCATGGAGCAGGCGCGGCGGATCATGCCGGACGTCGAGATGATGCCCGATGCCTATTCCGCTATCGAAGGAGCGGACGCCACTGTCATCGTCACGGAATGGGACGCGTTCCGCGCGCTCGACCTGCAACGGGTCAAGGCGCTGGCCCGGGCGCCGCTCCTCATCGACCTGCGCAACATCTACGCGCCGCAGGACATCCGGGCGCAAGGGTTCGAATATATCAGCATCGGGCGCGCCTGAAGCTGCGCGCGGCCGGACCGGCCACGATCAGAACGGAAAATAGATCACGATCGCCACGATGGCGGCGAACCACGTCAGGAGATTGAGCGGAATACCGATCCGCACGAAATCCATGTAGCTGTATTTGCCCATCTGATAGACCAGCACGTTGGTCTGATAGCCGAAGGGCGTGGCAAAGGCCGCACTGGCGGCGATCATCACGGCCACCAGGAACGGCCGGGGACTGACTTCCATGGCCTGCGCCAGCGAAATCGCGATCGGCGTGAACAGGACCGCGACCGTGGCGTTGGACAGGAACTCGGTGGCGAACAGCGTTATGCCGTAGATAACGATCAGGGCGATGAGAGGGCTGAGGCCGTCGACAGTGTAGATCAGCCAGCCGGATACGGCTCCCGCCAGCCCGGTAACGTCGAGCGCGATGCCCAGCACCACCATTCCGGCGATCAGCATCAGGACTTCCGGGCGCAGGCCCGAATAAGCCTCGTCCGCCGAAATCACGCGCATCACGATCAGCAGCACCGCACCCGCGAAAGCGCTGGCGGCGATCGGCGCGACGTTGAGCGCAGCCAGCACCACCACGCCCACGAACACGCCGGCGGACGCGAGAGCGGCCCAGGGCTTCAACGGCACGTTGGGCACGAACGATTCCACGCGGCCGATCTGCCCGCCCGCCAGGCTCGGCGGCCCCATGGCCAGCCGGGCATCGTCGTCGGCGATATCGTCCTCGTCGTCGTAACGGATCAGCCGCCCGCTGAACAGGAACAGGTAAAGCCCGCCGGTCAGCGCCACGGCCAGGCCCACCGGCGTGATCTCGAATATCCCGAAGCGGGGCTGACCCGCCACCGTCGCCATATCGTTGACCAGCAGGTTGGTGGACGTGCCGATCAGCGTGCAGCACCCGCCCAGCACACAGGCATAGGACAAGGGGATGAGATAGCGCTTGGGCGACTGGTTCAGCGAGCGGGCCACATCGCGCACTACCGGCGCGCCCAGCACGACGATCGGCGTGTTGTTGATGAAGGCGCCCGCACTGGCCCAGAGGCCGATCAGCACCCACAGGCCCGCCTTCCCGATCCTGCGGGACAAGTCCGTCGCCCTGCGTATCGCGGCATCGAGCAGGCCCGAAAGCTCCATCGCGTAGGCAATGACGAACAGCGAGGCGAGCGCGATGATGGCCGGACTGGCGAAAGCGCCCTGCACTTCCACCGGCCGGACTACTCCCGTGAACAGCAGGATCGCCGCGCCGCAAATGGCCACGACATCGGCACGCATCTTGTCCCAGATCATCGTGGCGACAACGGCCACGAGAACGGCCAGCGTGATGAGCTGACTGACGGTCATGGGAACACCTATGCCCTGCATTGACGCCTCCGCCAAGCAGGACTGGCTCCGCAACGCTCGCTTCCTCCGTCATTTGTGCTAACGTGGCCCCATGACTACACGGCGCATCTGCATGGCCGGGCTTGCGGCCCTGAGCCTGTTCGCGTGCCGACAGCCGTCCGGCGAAAGCCCCGTGCCGGAACCGACCGCGCTGGCCTCGCACGTCGCGGCAAGGCTGCCCGCCGTCGAACCGGCGCTGGACCGCGAGGGGCTGCTGCTGGCCGGTATCCGCGCCGCGAGCGCGGCGGCGAGCGGCGAGGACGATCAGGAAAGCCAGCGCCGGCTGGAAGGCAGGCGGTTCGATCTTCGGCTCCGCTTCGGCTGTCCCGGCGATGCGTCGGCGCAGGCCGGAACGCGGCAGGCCACATTCGACAGGGGCCGCCGCGCGATCCGGTTCCGCATCACGCCCGATATCACCGCCGCCGCACCCCTTCTGGCTTCGCTGGGCTTCGGGGACATGGAAGCCGCGAAAGGTTTCTGGATCAGGCGTCCGTGGCTTCTCGTTCCCGCCTGCCCGGCCGTTCCGCCTCCCGATGCCGCCGCGACGTCACTTTCACCTGACGGCCCGCACGATGACGCCTCGCCACCGCCCGCATCCGCGACTGCCGCCGCGCCGCGCCTGGGCATCGTCCAGACCTTCACCGCCAGCGACGCGCGCACGCATTTCAACGACAAGCGGTTCTACGAAGCGACAATCGTGCTCAAGGCCGGCGCGGAGCCGAGCGCGAAGGGCTATGACCTTGTCCTGTCGGGCCGCTTGCAGCGCATGTCCGCGGGCAAGGTCATCGTGTGCCGCGACGAAGGACCGCACGCACCGCCCGCCTGTCTCGTCTCCGCCGTGTTCGACCAGATCACGCTGATACGGGCCGATACCGGCGAGGTTCTGTCCCAGTGGGCCGGCGCCTGACGAAACCGCCCGTCAGTCCGGTCAGACGGTCTGGATGACTTCGAAGCCCTCGAACTTCGGATGTCCGGCATAGATCTGCTTCGTGCCGCCCGCGCCCGCATGCGCCTTGCGGAAGGCTTCGGATTTCGTCCACGCCTCAAAATCGGCGCGTGATCGCCAGATGCTGTGTGACGCGAACAGCGTATGATCTTCGTTCGCCGGACCGCGCAGCAAGTGGAACTCGACGAAGCCCGGCACGTCATGGAGATACGTGTCACGCTCCTTCCAGACAGCCTCGAACGCGTCCTCCTCGCCGGGGATCACCTGAAAACGGTTCATCGCGATAAACATCGTTGACGCTTCCTTCCTGTCGCGGGCCATTCGACCATGATCCCGGATACGACATATCCGCGTCATTCGCCATAACCCGGATCGGCGAAGTCGAGCGGAATCAGCCATGCAACGTTGGCCAGCCCGGGAGCGTTGCGGCGGCCCCGGCAACAAGCAGGACGTGACGGACGGAAACGATCACATCACGGCAGGCGTGCGATCAGCACGGATATCTCCGGTTCGCCATTTGCCGCGATTTGCAGGATATGACGGCCCGGTTCGAGCGGGAAATCGACCATCTTGCGGATGCCGCTGCATTGCGGGCCGTGGCCGTGGGCAATGGACCTGACGGCCTTGCCCCGCGCGACGACATCAATCCAGGCTCCCGAACCGAGCGCCACGCGATATGTGCCCGCCTCGCGCACATCGAACCGCACAAGACCGCCATAGCTCACCGATCCGCCGGGCTTTTCCGGGCGCAAGGCATAGCGCACATCCGATGTCCGCGGCAGGGCCAATCGCACGGCCTGCCCTGTGGCGAGCGGCCCACGCACCGCCGCTTGCCGCGTCGCGCCGGCGGCCATGGCGACCGGCGAGGTCCACGCCGCCAGTGGACCGGCGAGAGGCGCGGGCGCGGCGCAATCCGCCGTGGGCCGGGCCGATGCGCCGGTATCTTCGCCCGCAGGCGCGTGTCCCGCGTGGGGATCGGCGGCGAGCGCCGCACCCGCCGCGAACAGCGAAATACCGGCGACCACACCGCGAATGACCTGACCGAGCATCGGTTTTCCCCTGCTTGTGCAACTGGCGAAAGGATTCATAATCTATATTCCATTGTATATAGATTGACGATAGAGCGCGCCGCAAACACTATTCACAGGGACTTCTCATGCGGCTTGCGACAGCGCTCATCCTTGCCACAGGCATCGTATTGCCGACAGGTGCACAAGCCGATGAGACACCCGCGCCCGGCGATGAGGACAAGGCCTTCACGCTGGGCCAGATCGTCGTCACGGCGGCCCGGCCCCAGGGCATCGCGATCAGCGGGGAAACGCTGACGGCCGAGGCGATCCACGCCTTCAACCGTCCGACGCTGGACGACGCGATCAATCTCATGCCCGGTGTCGCGGCATCCAACAGCGGCGGCACACGCAACGAACGGCTGGTTTTCGTGCGCGGGTTCGACCGCTTCCAGGTGCCGCTGTCGATCGACGGCATCCGCGTTTACCTGCCCGCCGACAACCGGCTCGATTACGGGCGCTTCCTGACGCCCGACGTGGCGGAAATCCAGGTCGCCAAGGGCTATGCATCGGTGCTCGACGGGCCGGGCGCGATGGGCGGCGCGATCAATCTCGTCACGTCCCGGCCCACCCGCGCGCTGGAAGGCGCGGTTCGCGGCACGCTCGATCTGGACCGCGACGCCGACTATGCAGGCTACACGGTTTATGGCCGGATCGGCACGGCGCAGAACCGCTGGTATGCGCAGGCCTCGTTTGTGCGGACGTTCCGCGATCACTGGAGTCTTGCCGGAGGCTACAGGCCGGCCGCCGGTTCGGCGGAAAACGGCGGTCGCCGCGATCTTGCGCGCACGGAAGACTGGCGGCTGAACGTCAAGGCCGGCTTCACGCCCAACGCCACGGACGAATATTCGATCAACTACACCCGGCAGGAAGGGGCGAAGAACGCGCCGCTCCACGTCACGGACCCGGTTTCCAGCCAGCGCTACTGGTCCTGGCCCTATTGGAACATCGACAGCATCTATTTCCTGTCCACCACCGCGCTGGGCGACCGGGCGACGCTCAAGACCCGCGTCTATTACAACACGTTCGACAACCTGCTGCGTTCGTTCGACGACCGCACCCAGACCAGGCAGACGCTGGGCCGCGCCTTTAACAGCTATTACGCCGACAAGGCATGGGGTGGATCGGCGGAACTGGGCGTCGATGTGAGCGAGGCCGACCGGCTGACGCTGGCCGTCCACTACCGCCGCGACAAGCACGTCGAATGGCAGCAGGGCTTTCCCTCGGGCTTCACCGAACCGAACCAGCAAAACGTGGAGGACACTTACAGCATCGCGCTGGAAAACCGCCTCTCGCTATCGCCCGCCCTCACGTTCACCGCCGGGGCCAGCTTCGACTGGCGCGACCTCAAGAAGGCGGAGGAATATGGCACGCCACCGGATGCACCGAGCGGGGGCGGCGCGGCGGCGATCTTCAGCTATCCGCTGCACAATGCCTCCGCCTTCAACGCGCAGGCGCAGCTTGTCTGGACGCCCGACGCCAGCACGCGCGTGAACGCCAGCGTTTCATCGCGCGCGCGCTTCCCCACGGTGTTCGAGCGGTTCAGCACCCAGTTCGGCACCGCCGCGTCCAATCCCGCGCTCAAGGCCGAACGCGCGACCAATTTCGAGCTGGGCGCGAGCCGCGACTTCGGCTCGCTTCGCGCCGAAGGGGCCTTGTTCTACAGCCGCGTCGACGATGCCATCGTCTCGGTGCGCCCGGCGGGTTTCCCCGCCAACTCCAGCCAGCGCCAGAACCTCGGCAACGCCGACTATTACGGCGCGGAGATTTCGCTGACAGCAGCGCTCGGCCCCACGCTCGAACTCGGTGCGAACTACACGTATATCCACCGCGATTTCGAGATTACCAGCGCCCTGCCCGGCACAGTGATCCCGGCTTTCGCGCTGACGGGCGTGCCTGCCCACAAGGCTTTCGTCTATGCCGACTGGAAGCCGGTCCAGCGTCTGCGCGTGTTGCCCAGCGTCGATATCGCGTCCAGCCGCATGACTTCGACCACGGCATCGCCGCCCGTCTACTACAAGACCGGGCGCTACGTGCTGGCCAATCTGCGCATGGATTACGAAGTGAGCGACGGGATCGAGATCGGCGCGGGCGCGCGCAACCTGTTCGACGACCACTACGTGCTCTCAGACGGCTTCCCCGAATCGGGCCGCAGCTTTTTCGCCAGCGCGCGGCTGCGCTTCTGATATTCCGGCAATGGGGGCGGGCGGCATTGCGGCGCGGCGCGGCCCCCCGTAAGCTGGCAGCATGGTCGCCGCCCCTACGCTCAAGATCAAGATCCAGCTCTATTGCGGGAATGAGATCGCCATGGGGCCGGGCAAGGCCGACCTGCTCGACGCCATAGAGCGCGAAGGCTCCATTTCGGCGGCAGCGCGCGCGATGGGCATGAGCTATCGCCGGGCCTGGCTGCTGGTGGATGCCATGAACCGCTGCTGGACAGCCCCCCTCGTCGCGACGGCGCCGGACGGTTCCGCGCGCAGCGGCGCCCGCGTCACCGAACTGGGCAAGGCCGTCCTGCGCAACTACCGCGCGTTGCAGCATCAGGCCCGCAGGGCCACGGACGATGACGCGTCGGACGAATTGCGCCGGGCGCTGCTGGATGCGCCGCGCGCCCACCAGTAAGCGCGGGTGGCGCAGGGCACCTTGACTATTGACTAGTTGCTCAAGCCTCCGACACAACGCCGCGAAATGCATGAGGAGGGAACGGATGCGATTTGCGGGAAAGGTGGCGCTGGTCACGGGTGGAGCGACGGGCATCGGCCGGGAAACCGCGATCCGCTATGCGCGGCAGGGCGCGAAAGTGACAATCGCCGACATCAACGAAAGCGAGGCACGGGAAACCGTCAGCAAGATCGCCGATGCGGGCGGAGAAGCGATCTTCGTGCGCGCGGACATGACCCGGGCAACCGATATCGAGGCAATGGTGCGCGAGACCGTCCGGCGCTTCGGCCGCCTCGACGCCGCGTTCAACAACGCGGGCACGCCGGGCGGCTTCACGAACGTGGTGGACTGCACCGAGGAGGAATGGGACCGCACGCAGGCGCTCAACCTCAAGAGCGTATGGCTGTGCATGAAGCACGAGATTCCCGCGATGCTGGCAGGCGGCGGCGGCGCCATCGTCAACACCGCGTCGGAAGCCGCCAACCATCCCGCCCCCCATATGGCGAGTTATGTCGCGACCAAGGCGGGCGTCGTCGGATTGACGCGTTCCGCCGCCTACGATTTCGCGGCGCGCGGCATCCGGGTCAACGCACTGCTGCCGGGCCCGACCGTAACGCCGATGCTGCTGCAGGGAACGCAGGGGCTGGAGCGTCCGCTCGATGCGTTCGGGGCAAGGCTGCCGATCAATCGCGTCGGCGAAGTGCGCGAACAGGCCGATGCCGTGCTGTTCCTGACATCGGACGAAGCGTCCTTCATCACCGGGCAGGCGCTCTCGGTCGACGGCGGCCTGAACCTGTGCTGACGCCGCCGGCCTGATCGTCAGGACGCGGAGTCTTCTCCGTTGACCCAGGCGGCCAGTTGCTCCGCCATCGGACGATAGGCCAGTTCAACGAAGTAGCCGAGGCTGGCCACGGTATCGAGATGCACGATCGCGGGGCCGCCGTCCGGCTGCGTGCGGGACGTGACCTCGAATACCACTTCGGCGTCGAGCGGACGGCGGCGGACGTCATCCACCGCGACTCCGAGGTGGAATATGCCCTCGCCCCGGCTGTGCAGCCATTCCTTCGCGTTGCCTTCGCCCAGTCCCGGCTCGATCAGTTCGAGATGGATCGCGCCCCACGGCGCGAAGGCATTGCGGTTGGCGATCCGCCCCGACCATTCGCGATACCGCCCCTGATAGTCGGTATCCATCCGCTTCCAGCCGGACAGGCCGAGCAGGCGCGAATAGTCCGCCATTGCCCGGTCGAGATCGGCGGTGACGGCGCCGACCTGATAGACGGTGCCGAACGGCAGGGGCGGCGCGATCACCATTTCTTGCGGAACTGCGCGCCGCGGAAACGCTCCAGCAGCCGTTCCTTGCGGGCCGCTTCATCGATCACCGGCGTATCGGCGGGGACGTGCTTGCGCAGATCGGCCAGCTTCAGGCGCTTCACATCCGGCTTCGGCGCCGAACTCGCCTGATACCACCGGCCCTGGATCACCCCCTTGAAGCGCCCGGCGGTGTCGAGCCAGTTCGGAACGCCCGGATCGCGATCACAGATCACCGCGCGGAAGCGTCCGTCGCTGTCCCGCGTGGCCTGATGGCCGTTGAGGCTCGACTGGCACTTTTCCCATTCGATGGTGTTGAACAACTGGTCCGCCAGCAGGATCTGCCAGTAGCGGACCGTTTCCGGCACGTCCGTCTCGATCAGCAGGCACTCGCCTTCATCGAACTCGAACAGCCCTTCATAGTAAGTCTGGTCCTTCAGCCCGCCGATCGCCGACCAGTCGTTGAGCACCACGGTATTGGCCGGATGCTGCTTCAGCGTCTGGACGAAATGCACGAACAGCTTGGCATAACGTTCGGGAAAGCCCGCCAGCCGCTCCATGCGATGGGCGATCTCGTCCATCGGCCAGCGCCGGTAAGTCGCCGGGCCGTCCAGCCGCTCGATCGCCATGGTGCTGTCGACTTCGTTCAGCCAGTCGTAGCTCGCCTCGCGCACGCCGATGGTGCGCGCGCGCGGATCGAGCTGATAGAAGTCTCCCGTGTAACCTTCCGGCCGTTCCGGTGCGAGGATCACCGAAAACTCCCCATTCGGCCCCAGCGTCAATTCATCAAGGTCGATGTTGCCGACCGTCGGCCCCGGCACGTCGTCCACGCCGATATAGCCCGATCCGATGCCGAGGTGAACGAACAGCGTAGTGCCGCGCTTGCCCGAAATCCGATAGGTTCCCGTGCCTTCGACGAACGAGGAGCGATACATGTAATCGGGATTGGGGGCCGCCGATTTGATGATCGGATTGAGGAAGGTGTAGAACATCGGATGCTGGGGATCCGAATGGAAGATCGCCATGTAGCCTTGCGCGAGGCTCATCGCCATCTGCTGGACCGCCTCCTGCTTGAGCCAGGCGTCCTGCGGGTCGATCACATATTCCAGCGTCTTGTCGATATCGCGGATCAGGTCGATGAAACGCGGCCATTCCATCGGAACGGGCGGGCCCTTGGTCATGGGATTCTCCTTGCTGGGAATGGATTTCACGGCCGCCAGAACCTCGCCCGGCAGCAACAGAGGCAAAGCGATGGCCCCTTGCGCGAACTGCCTGCGGGTCGCGGTCAGGGAAGGCATGCCGGTGCGCTCAGTTTCTCGGAACGGGTGCGAAGAACAACTCCTTCCCTTCGCCTTTCAGGTAGATCAGTTCGTAGAAGTGGCCGAACTCCCTGGTCGTGTCGATGTAGGCATATTGCAGCATGTCGCCCGCGCTGCCTTCCGTCGCGACGGGGCAGCCCGCGTGGGCCAGTTGCCGCTTCACTGCGTCATATTCCTCATCACTCTCAATGATGAAGCCGAGGTGATGGAACCGCGCCGAAAGGCCGCTGTCCCTGCGCCAGTTCTGATAGATCGACGGGACGGACTCGTCCGGCTCGATCAGTTCGATCATCACGTTATCGTCCGTCCACGCCAGCGCAATGAAGCGCGTCGGCGAACCTTCGCCATGCATCTGCGTCATATCCATGACATGCCACTTCTTTATGGCATATTTCTCCCCGAACTCGGCCATCGCGGCGTGGACGTCGTCCACCAGATAAGCGACCTGGAAATGCCGCTTGAACAGGACTGTCACTGCTTCCTCTCCTCAAAAACCATAGCGGGCCATGTATCCGGCGAAAGCTTCGCGGATCGGTCCTTCGTCGGCGATCTTCTCATAGCTGTGGCCGTCGCCCGCCTGCTCGTCGTTGCGCGCCGCCCACGCCAGCATGCGCTGTTCGGCTTCTTCCGTCAGCGTAAAGCCGAACTTGTCGTAGATCGAGCGCACCACGCCCAGCGGGTCGCGGCGGATGTCCGGCTGGAACACATTGACGAACCTGTCGGGCTGGCGGTCCTGCGCGGCCATCGTCCGCCTGAGCGCTTCGGACCAGAACGCGGTTTCGCGCGCCAGCCGGCGCGGCCGGTCGATGTCCTCGCCGGTATAGGCGACCATGATGTTGCCCAACAGGTTCACCAGTGACGCCAGCGACGATACCGGGTTGCGGTGCGTCTGGACCACGCAGGCATCGGGAAACACCGCCAGCATGGCATCCACGCCGAAGACGTGGCTGGGGTTCTTGAGCAGCCACGGGCGGTCGTCGTTCATCCCCACAAGGCGCAGGATATCCTTGTAACGGCGGAACGATCCCGTCTCGTCCGCCTGCGCGAACCATTCATCGTAATAGGGAACGTCGAGCTGCGAGGGGAACCAGTTGCAGCAGAAGCTTTGCGCCATCGGCAGAAGGCATTCGTCCACCTGATCGGGCAGCACGCCGTGCGCCTTCATCACTTCGGGCGCGATCGCGAACATCTGCTCCGTCGCGGCGGCGCTGGCCTGATACTGGGGATGAGCCTCCCATTCCTCTCGCGGCGGCCGGACCAGCGGCGCGGCGCACAGCCATTTCTCGATGCCCTGGAACTGGGGATCCTGGCTCAGCAGGTTGTGCAGCGCGGTGGTGCCGGTCCTCGGCACGCCGATGACGATCAGCGGCCGGGGGATTTCCCGCGCCTTGTAACCGGGATGCGCCTGCCACTGCGCCTGCGTGTGGAGCCGGGCGGCCAGCGCACCCGCGATCTGCCCCTCGGCGGCGCCCGTCCTGGCGAGGGAAACGGGCGGATCGCGATCCAGCGCTTCGAGCAGGACGCGAAGCCCTTCGTGATAGGCGGTATCGCCGAAGTCGGAGAGGCTGGTTGGCGCCGCCGCCGCCTCATGGAGTTCGTCGAAACGCGAAATCCACGTTTTCGCGGCCACGGTCAGCCCCATGGGTCGATCAGCAGCTTGCCGCCGCCGCCCGTGCCTTCGCGGAATTCCTCGAACGCGGCGGGCGCCGCCTCCATGCCCACGGTGTCCGTCACCATGGCACGCGCCAGCGCCCCGTCGCGGTCGAGCGCATCGGCGCAGGCAGCGAAATCCTCGCGCGTGTAAATGATCGACCAGCGGATCGTCACATCCTTCATCAGCGCCATGGCGGGCACGATCGGATCGGGCTGCATGCAGAAGCCCAGCCCGATGATGGTGCCTTGCGGCCGCACCAGTTCGACCGCGCGGGCGAAGACGCCGGGCACGCCCGCCGCCTCGAACACGAAATCGGCCGGTCCGCCGAGAATCGAGAAGATCTCCTGCGCCACTTCGTCGCTTTCCGTAACGAACTTCTCCGCGCCCATCCGGCCCGCGAGTTCCTTGCGGCGCCCGCTCGACGCCAGCATGACGACGTTTTCCACGCCGCGCTGGCGCAGCCAGAACAGCACCGACAGCCCGATTGGGCCGGGCCCGATAATCACGACTTTCGCGTCTTTCGGCGGATTGGCGAGCCGCACGCCGCGACACCCGACCGCCAGCGGCTCGACCAGCGCGCTGTCGGCAAGCCCGACCGTCTGCGGCAGCTTGACGGCGCCGCGCTCGCTGACCCTGGCATATTCGGCAAGGCCGCCGCCATAGCCGCTCCACTGGTTGGTGCAGAGGATGTCGATCCCGGTCTCGCAGCCTTCGCACTGACCGCAGCCCACCACCGGCAGCGCCGCGAGGTGATCGCCGACGCGGAACCGTTCCACGCCCTTGCCGACGGCCACGACTTCGCCGCCGTATTCATGGCCGAGCTGGCTGTCCGGCGGCAGGCCCATCCCGTGGCCGCTGGTCGAATGCAGGTCCGTCCCGCACACGCCGCAGCGGGAAACGCGGACCACGACTTCGCCCTCGCCCGGTTCCGGGTCGGGCAGTTGCGCCACCGCCAGCGGTTCGCCAACGGCCTTGAACAATAACGCGCGCATGGCTTTCACCTCTCCCCACGGCTGTTTTCGATACGAATTGTCTATATCGGCTGGAGGATAACGCCTACCCACATATGGGGGGCTTATATATAGAGGGAAGGAACGCGCACCGGAAAACAGGCAAGGTGCGCCGGGAGGTGGGATATAGAGGACTGGGAAGCCTTGCTGGCGGCCATGATGGCGGGCGTTCGCGCCGATCCGCCGTGGCGGGAGTTCGTCCGGCTGCTGAGGGAAAAATTCCCCGCCGCCCATGCCAATATCATCTTTCGCCACCCCGCGCTGGAGCGCAACTTCATCACCGAAAGCTATGACGAGGCGATCACCGCGCTGGGCGACCCTCGCACCCAATATGTCCCGGAAGACGATCCCATCCCCTATTACGATATGGCGCCGTTCAAAGCCTACCGGGTCGACGAGTTCCTGGCCGCATCGGAAGCGGCGAATCATCCTTTCATCGCGAAGTTCCTCGAACCCTTCCACATGGGCAGCGTGCTGATCTGCCGGGTGGCGACACAGACCGGCATGCAGGCCTGGATTTCGGTCGCGCGCGAACGGACCCGCGGCTTCACCAAGGCGGAGCGCGAACGAATGGAAGCCGTGGCGCGCATGTTCGATCATGCGCTCACGCTGTTCGGCCACATCAAGGAAATCGAGGACCAGCGGGACGCCTATGAACGGCTGGCCCGCGCCAAGGCGACCGGCCTGATCCGCGTCGACTATCGCGGCAATGTCCTTCACATGGACCGCAACGCCCGCGCATGGACGGGGGAAGACGGCGTGCTTCGCGTCGTCGGCGGACGCCTTGCCGCTGCGCGGGACGCGGATCGGGGCCGTTTCCGGCAGGCACTGGCGAATATCCTGGATGCCGGCAGCGACGAGGAACTCATCACGCTGGAAACGCCGGACGGGGAGGACATGGAACTGCTGATCTTCCGCACGTCCGACCCGTTCGAACCGGCCCGGACCAAGGCGCCGCGCGCCATCGTCTACATGCGCGCGACCGGCCACGAGCAGACGCCGTCGCTCCGCCGGCTGAACGTGCTGTTCGGCCTGTCACGCCGCGAAGCCATGCTGGCGAGCCTGATCGTGCAGGGCCTGACAGTGGCGGAAGCGGCGGGCGACCTCGGCATTTCCGAGCAGACCGCCCGCACCTACCTCCGGCAAGTGTTCGAGAAGACCGGCGTGACGCGGCAAGCGGAACTGATCCGCAAGCTCCAGGCAAGCATCGCCTCAGTGCAGTAAGCGCAAACGCCCCTTTCAGCCGGCGTCCCAGACCAGATGAAGCTCCTCGATCTGGTTGACGATACCGCACTTCACTTTGGGTTCGGTGCCGGGAGCCAGTTCGAAATCGGGAATGCGTTTCAGCCATTCCTCGATGAACAACCGGATTTCCCGCTTGCCGAGGCGATTGCCGATGCAGGTGTGCGGCCCCGTGCCGAATACGAGGTGCTGCGGGTTCCTGCGCTGATAATCCACTGTCAGCGGATCGTCGTGAACCGCGTCGTCCAACCCCGCGAGCGGATACATCATCAGAACGGATTCACCCGCCCTGATCGTCGCATCCCGCAATTCGACATCGGCCGCCGCGACCCGCGCGATGTTGCT
>CAZUOV010000026.1:0-39472 GCA_964621355.1 uncultured Novosphingobium sp.
ATGGCAGGCCATTCCAAATTCAAGAACATCATGCATCGCAAGGGCGCGCAGGACAAAAAGCGCTCGGCGATGTTCTCCAAGCTGTCCCGCGAAATCACGGTCGCGGCGAAAATGGGTATGCCCGACCCGGACATGAACCCGCGCCTGCGCGCCGCCGTCAACGCGGCCAAGGCACAGTCCATGCCCAAGGACAATATCCAGCGCGCCATCGACAAGGCCAGCAAGGGCGACGGCGAGAACTACGAGGAAGTGCGCTACGAAGGCTACGGCCCCGGCGGCGTGGCCCTGATCGTCGAGGCCCTGACCGACAACCGCAACCGCACCGCCACCAATGTCCGCACGGCCTTCTCCAAGAACGGCGGCAACCTGGGCGCGTCCGGCGCGGTGAGCCACGGGTTCGAGCGGCTGGGCCTGATCGAATATCCGGGCAGCGCGGGCGACGAGGACAAAGTGCTCGAAGCCGCGATCGAGGCGGGCGCCGATGATGTCGAAAGCGACGAGGACGGCCACCAGATCTGGGTCGCGGTCGATTCGCTGCACGAAGTCGCGCGCGAACTGGAAAAGGCGCTGGGCGAGGCCGAAGGCGTCAAGCTGGCATGGAAGCCCGGCCTCAAGGCCGATGTGGACGAGGATACGGCGAAAACGCTGCTCAAGCTGATCGACGTGCTGGACGACGACGACGACGTGCAGGCCGTCTGGGGCAACTACGAGATTTCCGATGAAATCATGGAGAAGCTGGGCTGATCCAATATCTCCCTTCCCCTTCGGGGGAGGGGCCGGGGGTGGGGACATGCGGCAAGCACTGCGTCAGCAGTGGGTAATCACGCGGAGACGCGGAGAGAGCTGCGAGAGAGGGCCTTCGGTCCGGCGAAACGTCTCCGCGCCTCACTTGCAATTAACTCCATGCTGATCCTCGGTCTCGATCCTTCGTTGTCCTGCACCGGCTGGGGGATCGTCGCGAAATCCGGCAACCGCCTGACGCACATCGCCAACGGGCAGGTGCGGACCGACCCCAAGGCGGCGCTGCCCGAACGGCTGGTCACACTGGATCGCGAGCTGGCCGATGTGATCGCCCGCTTCGCGCCGGATCAAGGCGCGGTGGAGGAAATCTTCGTCAACACCAATGCGCAGTCCACGCTCAAGTTGGGGCAGGCGCGCGGCGTCTGCCTGCTGGCGCTGGCGCGGGCGGGGCTGCCCGTCACCGAATATGCGCCGCGCCTCGTCAAGAAGGCTCTGGTGGGCACGGGCGGAGCGGAAAAGGCGCAGGTTCAGGCCATGCTCAAGGTGTTGCTGCCTGGCGTAAAGCTGGCGGGTGCGGATGCGGCCGACGCGCTGGCGGTGGCGATCGCGCACGCGCACATGGGTCGCTAGAACGCGTTGCGCCGATGTAGGCGGGCGATTCCGGCTTTCGCCGGAATGACAGGTATGCAATAGAACAAAACATGATCGCGCGGCTGACAGGGATTCTCGATGATTTCGGCGCCGACTGGGCCGTGATCGACGTGGGTGGTGTGGGCTATCTCGTCCATTGCTCGGCAAGGACGCTCGATGCGCTGGGTCTGCGGGGCGAGGCCGTGACGGTCCACACCGACATGCAGGTGTCCGAAAACGACATGCGGCTGATCGGCTTCGCCAGCGCGGGGGAGCGCGAATGGTTCCGTCTGTTGACCGGCGTGCAGGGCGTCGGCGGCAAGATGGCGCTGGCCGTGCTGTCCGCCCTTTCGGTGGACGAATTGCGCCATGCCTGCGCGGGCGGAGACGCCGCCATGGTCGCGCGCGCGCAGGGTGTGGGGCCGAAGCTGGCGGGGCGCATCGTCAATGAATTGAAGGACAAGGCGGGCGCGCTTCCCGTTGCCCCCGGTGGGCCGGGTGTGGCGGCGGCGGTCGCCGAAGGATCGGTCAGCGCCGACGCCGTCTCCGCGCTCCAGAACCTCGGCTTCAAGCCCGCCGTCGCCAGCGCTGCGGTGGTGACGGCGCTGGGCGAACTGGGCGAGGATGCGGCGCTCAACGACCTGGTGCGCGTGGCGTTGAAGAGGGTGGCGGGGTGACTGACAACCCCCTCCTCGCCTCCAACCGCCAGCCGGAGGATGCCGACGCGGCGCTGCGGCCGAAAACGCTGGCAGAGTTCGTGGGACAGGCGGCGGCCAAGGACAACTTGCGCGTGTTCATCGAAAGCGCCCGCCAGCGGCGCGAGGCGATGGACCATGTGCTGTTCTTCGGCCCGCCCGGCCTCGGCAAGACCACTCTGGCACAGATCGTTGCGCGGGAACTGGGCGTGGGCTTTCGCGCCACGTCCGGTCCGGTGATCGCCAAGTCGGGCGATCTGGCGGCGCTGCTCACCAACCTGGAAGAAGGCGACGTCCTCTTCATCGACGAAATTCACCGCCTCAATCCGCAAGTAGAGGAAGTGCTCTATCCCGCGATGGAGGACCGGGCGCTGGACCTTATCATTGGCGAGGGGCCTTCGGCGCGTTCCGTCCGCATAGACTTGCCGCCGTTCACTCTGGTCGGCGCAACGACGCGGCAGGGTTTGCTGACGACGCCGCTGCGCGACAGGTTCGGTATTCCGGTCCGGCTCAATTTCTACACGGTGCCGGAACTGGAACGCGTGGTGACGCGCGGTGCTTCTCTGCTCGGCATCGGCATGGAGGCGGACGGCGCGAGTGAGATCGCCCGGCGGGCGCGGGGCACGCCGCGCGTCGCGGGCCGCCTGCTGCGCCGGGTGCGCGATTTCGCGCAAGTGGGCGGCAGTGCCGTCATCACGCACAAGATCGCCGACGATTCGCTGACCCGGCTGGAAATCGACGGCCTGGGCCTCGATGCGCAGGACCGGCGTTATCTCCACATGATCGCGGACATCTACAAGGGCGGGCCGGTCGGCGTCGAAACGCTGGCCGCCGGGCTTTCCGAGCCGCGCGACACGATCGAGGACGTGATCGAGCCATACCTCATCCAGTTGGGCCTCGTCGCGCGCACGGCGCGTGGGCGCTGCCTCAACGATACCGGCTGGCGTCATCTGGGAATCGCGCCGCCGACGGGTATGCAGGGCGGGTTGTTCGATCCGGCGGGCGATAGTGGGCAGGGCGCCGATTAGCGCCACGGGTCGCCGATTGTTGGCATTTGCCCGGCGTTCCGTTCCAGAACGGGACACTTGCTCCGAAGCGTTAGCCAAATGACCGAATTTCTCGCATCGGGACACTGCGAACAGGGTTAACGCGGTTGTTCCCCGGGAAACTCTCTGCGTTTCTGTGGCGACAGGTTCCTCATGACTCACCCGCTGGTGGCCATGGGAATGGGAAAAAGAGAGACGAATATGTCGGTTCGGATGGCCCTTGCGAAATTGTCCGCGGCAGTGGCGGGCGGCGCGCTGATCGGCGGTGGCGCGGTCCACGTGGCCGAGAAGCCCGCGAAGCAGACGCAATATGTCAAACAGGCCAAGGCCCCCGTGGTGCAGAAGCGCGCGAAAGTGGCCAAGCGCCAGATTCGCCGTCCGGCCCCGCGCACGGTCAAGCGCATTCGCCGGGTCGTGACCCGCACGTGCTGCGAAGAGCCGCAGATGGCCATGGTGCCGATGCCCTATGTGCCGCCGCTTCCGCCCCAGCCGGTTTCCGGCGGCGGTGGCGGCGTGCCCGTCATCATCGGCGGCGGTCCTCTGGGCGGTTTCGGTGGCGGCTTCTTCGGGGGGTTCTTCGGCGGCGGCGGATCGAGTGGCGGCAACGTGGTGATCTCGTCCACATCGTCGGGCGGTTCGACTTCGTCTTCGACTGGCGGCCTGACGTCGACGGGCGGCTCCACTTCCACCTCGACGGGCGGTGTGACCTCTACCGGTGGGTCCACCTCGACCTCTACCGGCGGGTTCACTTCGACATCGACCGGTGGTTCGACTTCGACGTCCACGGGCGGAATCACGTCGACCGGCGGTATCAGCACAAGCACCAGCACTAGCGGCGGTTCGACTTCGACCAGCGGCGGCTCCACATCCACGAGTGGCGGCTCCACGTCCACCAGCGGTGGTTCGACGTCCACATCGAGCGGCGGCATCACTAGCACGTCGACGTCAAGCAGCTCGGGTAACGTGACCAGTTCCAGCTCGTCTTCGTCGAGTTCGTCCTCGTCGTCCAGTTCGTCGTCTTCCAGTTCCTCGTCCTCTTCGGGCGGCAGTGGCGGCAGCACGGGCGGCAAGCCCTGCCAGGGCGGCAAGCACTGTGGCGGTTCTTCGGGATCGGGCGGGTCGAGCGGAAGTTCGGGCTCATCGGGATCGAGCGGAAGTTCGGGGTCGTCCGGCTCTTCGGGATCCAGCGGTTCCTCGGGTTCTTCCGGGTCTTCGTCGTCCAGCTCCTCCTCTTCCTCCGGTTCGTCGTCGAGTTCTTCGGGCGGCTCCTCGGGGTCGAGCGGCTCCAGCGGTTCGTCGGGATCGAGCGGAAGTTCGGGCTCGTCCGGCTCTTCGGGGTCGAGCGGTTCATCAGGTTCTTCCGGGTCTTCGTCCTCGTCCAGCTCTTCCTCTTCCTCCAGCTCGTCATCGAGTTCTTCGAGCGGCTCATCGGGTTCCAGCGGCTCCAGCGGTTCCAGCGGCTCCAGCGGTTCTTCCGGCTCCAGCGGTTCTTCCGGCTCGACATCGACCAGCAGTTCGACGTCGAGCAGCACGTCCAGCAGTTCGTCGACGTCCGGCTCTACTTCCACGTCGGGCAGCACGTCCAGCACTGGCGGGCACGAAGTTCCCGCCCCGCCGATGGTCCTGCTGTTCGGCGCAGCGGCGGCGGCGGTTCTTGGTCGCAAGCACATGGCTCGCGGCGGCCAGCGGAAAGACTGACTGACAGCTTTGCCTACCCCAACGGGCAAACACGAAGGGCGGCGCGCCGGTGCCGCCCTTTTTTGTGGCCAACTGCCGGGCCGCGTCGCTCAAAGGCGGCTCAGCCGGACAGTTTCATCAGCGCGAGGCCGCTGACGATAAGGAGAGCCGCGGCAATCCGCAGGGCGCTCAGGCTTTCGCCGAACAGCACGATTCCCGCCACGAACGCGCCCAAGGCTCCGATCCCGGTCCAGACCGTGTAGGCCGTGCCCAGCGGCAGACTGCGCATCGACCATGCCAGCAAACCGAAGCTGACCAGCATGGCGCCCAGCGTGAGAAGCGAGGGCCACAGGCGCGTGAAGCCTTGCGATTGCTTCATCGCGGTGGCCCAGACGACTTCGAAGAGTCCGGCGGTGAACAGAACGATCCAAGCCATGACGGCAGCCTCCTTGTTGTGGCTGCCGGGCCGTCCCGGTCTTGAAAGACCCCAAAAGCGGGGCGCGGGAACGTGGTCCCGCCGAAACGTCAGATAGGAAGAAACGGGGACGGTTCAACGCCGGAGCCGCAGCCCCGGCATCGAACCCGCGCGCCGCGCGCCCGTCAGGCCGCCAGCTTGCGCAGCACGTATTGCAGGATGCCGCCGTTGTTGAAGTATTCCACTTCGTTGGCGGTATCGATGCGGCACAGCGCGGTGAACGTGAACTTCGAGCCGTCGGGCCGGGTCACTTCCACGTCCACGTCCTGGCGCGGCTGCAGGCTGGCGACGCCCCGGATGGTGAAGCTGTCATCGCCGGTCAGCCCGAGGGTCTGGCGCGTTTCGCCGTCCTTGAACTGAAGCGGCAGCACGCCCATGCCGACCAGGTTGGAGCGGTGGATACGCTCGAAGCTTTCGACGATCACCGCGCGCACGCCCAGCAGGTTGGTGCCCTTGGCCGCCCAGTCGCGCGAGGAGCCGGTGCCGTATTCCTTGCCGGCGATGACGACCATCGGCGTACCTTCGGCCTTGTATTTCATGGCGACGTCATAGACCGCGCCGACTTCGTCGCCGAAGCGGCTGAACCCGCCTTCGGTGCCCGGCACCATCTCGTTGCGGATGCGGATATTTGCGAACGTGCCGCGCATCATCACTTCGTGATGGCCGCGCCGCGCGCCGTAGGAGTTGAAGTCCGCCTTGGCGACCTGATGCGCCATCAGCCATTCGCCGGCCGGGCTGTCGGCCTTGATGTTACCGGCCGGGCTGATGTGGTCGGTGGTGATCGAATCGCCGAGGATCAGCAGGGGCTTCGCCTCGACGATGTCCTGCACCGGGGCGGGAGTCATCGTCATGCCCTCGAAATAAGGGGGGTTGGCGACATACGTGCTGCCCGCGCGCCATTGATAGGTTTCCGAACCCGTGACGTCGATCGCCTGCCAGTGCCTGTCGCCCTTGTAGACGTCGGCATAGCGGGCCTGGAACATCGGGCGGTCCACGCAGGTCGCGATGGTGCTGGCGACTTCATGGTTGGTCGGCCAGATGTCCTTGAGATAGACGTCCTGCCCGTCCTTGCCGGTTCCGATCGGTGTGGTGGTGAAATCCTCCACGACCGTGCCTTTGAGCGCATAGGCGACGACCAGCGGCGGCGAAGCGAGGAAGTTCGCGCGCACGTCCGGCGAGACGCGGCCCTCGAAGTTGCGATTGCCCGAAATTACGGCGGCGGCGACGAGGTTGTTTTCGTTGATCGCCTTGCTGATCGGCTCTGCCAGCGGGCCGGAGTTGCCGATGCAGGTGGTGCAGCCATAGCCGACGAGATTGAAGCCGATGTTGTCGAGGTGCTTTTGCAGCCCCGCCTTTTCGAGATAGTCGGTCACGACCTGCGATCCGGGTGCCAGCGAGGTTTTGACCCAGGGCTTGGGCTTCAGGCCCAGTTCGTCGGCCTTCTTGGCGACGAGGCCCGCCGCGACCAGCACGCCGGGGTTCGAGGTGTTGGTGCAGGACGTGATCGCGGCGATGGTCACGTCGCCGTCGCCGATGTCGAAATCTTTGCCCTGCACGGGAACGCGGGCCGGGGCCTTCTTGTAGACGTTGGCCATGTCGGAATTGAACACGTCGTCCACGTCGGGCAACGACACCCGGTCCTGCGGACGCTTCGGCCCCGCGAGCGAAGGCACCACGGTGGAAAGGTCCAGTTCCAGCGTCGAGGAGAAGATCGGCTCGACCGCCGGGTCGATCCAGAAGCCCTGTTCCTTGGCATAGGCTTCGACCAGCGCGATCTGGCTTTCCTCGCGGCCGGTGAGGCGCAAGTAGTCCAGCGTCTTGTCGTCGATGCCGAAGAAGCCGCAGGTCGCGCCGTATTCGGGCGCCATGTTGGCCAGCGTGGCGCGGTCGGCCAGTGTCAGCGAGGCAAGGCCGGGGCCGTAGTATTCGACGAAACGGCCGACCACGCCGTGCTGGCGCAGCATGTTGGTGCAGGTCAGCACGAGGTCGGTCGCCGTCACGCCTTCCTTCAGTTCGCCGATGAAGCGGAAGCCGACCACTTCGGGAATGAGCATGGAGACAGGCTGCCCCAGCATCGCGGCCTCGGCCTCGATGCCGCCCACGCCCCAGCCCAGCACGCCCAGGCCGTTGACCATGGTGGTATGGCTGTCAGTGCCGACGCAGGTGTCGGGATAGGCAACCGTGGCGCCGGACTCATCCGTGCTGGTCCACACCGTTTGCGCGATGTTTTCCAGGTTCACCTGATGGCAGATGCCGGTGCCCGGCGGCACGGCGTAGAAGTTGTTGAGGCTCTTCGATCCCCACTTGAGGAAGTCGTAACGCTCAAGGTTGCGCTGGTATTCGATCTCCACGTTCTGCTCGAACGCCTTGGGATGGCCGAATTCGTCCACCATCACCGAGTGGTCGATGACGAGATTGACGGGGACCAGCGGGTTGATCTTGCTGGTGTCGCCGCCCAGCTTCGCGATGGCGTCGCGCATGGCGGCAAGGTCCACGACGCAGGGCACGCCGGTGAAGTCCTGCAACAGCACGCGCGCGGGACGATACTGAATTTCGTTCTGCGATTCCGTGGGGCTCTTCTGCCAGTCGACCAGGGCCTTGATGTCGTCGGTGGAAACCGTGAAGCCGCCGTCTTCGAACCGCAGCAGGTTTTCCAGCAGGACTTTCATGGAGAAAGGCAAGCGGCTGACGTCGCCGAATTTCTCGCCCGCCTTCTTCAACGAATAGTAGGCGATCTCCTTGCCGCCCACGGTCATCGTGCTGCGGGTTTGAAGAGTGTCCTGTCCGACCTGAGTCATGCGGCGAAGCTCCCTGTTACGCCCGCCCGCCATGCGGCGGCGCCGGGCGATGTTGCATTGCGATAAGGAATCGTGGGGCTGCCCCTGCGCGTTCCGGCTGCCGAGGTCAAGGGGCGGGGGGGATTCCGCGCCATGACCGGCAGGGCGGCGGCGGCACTGATTCATCGCAGAGTCAGCCCCGTTCCTTCATTCGGGGCGGCGCATTTCCCGGTTGCACTTGCGGCGGCGGGGCGTTGCAGGCAAAATCAACGGATTATCCAGTGGCCGCCTGTCCATCGGCGGTCAGGTCTTTAGCTATCCTTGCGACACGGGGGAATCGAAACAGTGATGCGATCGGGTGTGGCCACGCTGGCCCTGGTTTCCGGCACTTTTGCGATGACGGGCATGACAAGCGCCCAGGCCGGCGCGGCTCCGGCTCCGGTTGCCATCCCGCCTGTGCCGGTTGCCACCGAATCGTCCGTTCCGGCGGCAACGCCTTCATCCATCCCGGCGCCTTCGTCCGTCCCGACGATCGCGCCCGAAGCGGCGCCCGCGCCGCCCCAGCCGGTCGTCGCGCCCATCGCGGAACCCGTCATGCCGTGGAACGTGCGCGATGCGCAGGTGCTGCTCGATGTCATCAAGGGGGTCGAGAGCGAGGGGCTGATCCCGGCGGACTATCGCCCGGATGCCCTGAGCGCCGCGATCGCGGCGGGTGAAGGGCAGGCGCTGGACGAAGCCGCGAGCCAGAGCTTCGCCTGGCTGGCGGAAGACTTGCGGGACGGCCGCACCCCGGTCAGCGCGCGTGTCCAGTGGTTCGCGGTCGACTCTGACCGGGACGACAATCCGACCGATGCCTTGATGATCCGTGCGCTCCAGACGCACGATGTGGCGGGCGTGCTGGCCGATCTTGCGCCCACATACCCGGACTACGCCGCGCTGAAGGCGACGCTGGCCGCCACGCCTGCGTCCGACAAGGCGACGCGGGCGCTGATCCGCGCCAACATGGACCGCTGGCGCTGGCTGCGCCGCGATCTCGGCACGCTGTTCCTGCTGACCAATGTGCCGGAATTTCAGCTACGCCTCGCCACCAACAAGCGCATCGTGCGGACCTATCGCACCGTTGTCGGCAAGCCAGGCCGCACGGCCACGCCGCAACTCGCCGAAACGGTCACCGCCGTGGTGTTCAATCCGACATGGACGGTGCCGCAATCCATCGTGCAGGGCGAAGGGCTGGGCGCGCAGCTTTTGCGCAATCCCGCTTCCGCCGCGCGGCAGGGCTATAGAGTGACGCGCGCCGCGAACGGCACGATCACGGTCGTCCAGCAGCCGGGCGACAACAACTCTTTGGGCCGTATGAAGATCGACATGCCCAATCCGCACGCGATCTATCTGCACGACACGCCCTCGAAACAGTATTTCCAGCATCCCGTGCGCGCCTACAGCCACGGCTGTATCCGCACCGAACGCGCGGTGGAACTGGGCATGACGATGGCGATCATGGGCGCGGGGCTCTCGCCCGATGAAGCGACCGAAATCTGGCGTTCCGGCAAATATACCAAAGTGCCGATGACGCAGACATTCCCCGTCTATCTCACCTATTTCACGATGGGCAGGGATATCGAAGGCCAGATGCGGAAGTTCAACGACATCTACAGCCGCGACGCGCCTGTTCTGGCGAGCTTCCAGAAAGCGCGCCAGGCGAAGACGACTCAGCGCGTCAGCGACGAGCCTATCATCCAGCTCGATAATCCGTTGTAGACGTTGAGTTGCTGCTGGTGCGCCATCAATAGCGCGCCAGCAACCGTTCCACCGTCGAACCGGCGGTTGCCGCCTTTCCTTCGCGCAAATGGGGGTTCTCCCGGCTTTCCTGCTCCAGCGCCGCGCGGATTTCCTCGATCTGGGTCTCCGTCAGGTGCTCGATCCCGATGAACTGCTCCCGTGTCTGGTCCATGGCCCGGATCAATTCGTCCAGCTTGGCCTGCATGGCCGCGCCGTCCCGGTTCTGGCTGTTCTGGATCAGGAACACCATGAGAAAGGTGATGATGGTCGTGCCGGTATTGACGACGAGTTGCCAGGTGTCCGAATAGCCGAAGGCCGGTCCACTCACCGCCCAGACGGCGATCAGCGTCAGGGCGAGAATGAAGGCGACCGGCTGCCCCGCGAGCGCCGCGATCCGGCCCGCCACCTTGGTGAAAATGCGATCCATCTGTTCAACTCTCCGCTTCGGATAGGGGCCGGTTTTCTGGCCCGGCAAGAGTGGCGATCGTCGCGGCCAGCATATCGAGCGCGACCCGCAGGCAGGCGATGCGTGTCGCGCCGCGTCCGATGTCGCCGAAATGCCGGACACAATGGCGCGTCGCGTCTGCCTGTCCGGCACAGGCGAAATGGACCAGCCCCGGCTCGTCATCCTTGTGCCCGCGCCCGGCAAAGCCGGTGATGGCGACGGCTGCGGCGGCGTTGGACCGGGCCAACGCGCCTTCGGCCATCGCCCGTGCGACGGGTTCGCTCACCGCGCCGCAATTTTTGATCATGGCGCGCGACACGCCGAGAAGGTCGCACTTCGCATCCTTGCTATAGGCGATGAAGCCCCGGTCAAAGACATTGCTGATGCCTTCGATGTCCGTGAGCAAGGACGCGAGCAGCCCGCCGGTGCAGCTTTCCGCCGTGGCGATGCGCAGTCCGGCCCGGTTCGCCGTGTCGAGCAATGCGATGGCCGTGCGGACAAGATCGTCGGGCAGCACGGGTGACAGGGTTTCCGCGTCCGGCTCGGCGGCGCCCTTGTCATGACTGCTCATGGTCCCGCCATCATCTTCGTTGCGCTCCGGCGGGAAAACGCCTGCCGGGCCGCTCTGTTCCAGCCGACCTGCCTTTCGCTCCATCCGCCGCGAAACTGCCATTCAGGCAACTGCGAGAGCGAACGATCCGGGCGCCGGTGTGTTTCCGGCCCAAGGAGAATCGCCATGACCGACACCGTCGAAATGATCCATGAGGACGCGCTGCCCGGACGCGAAAGCGCGTTGGAACCGAAGCCTGAATGGCAGCCGCGCTATCCCGGGTCGGGCAGGCTGGAGGGCAGGGTTGCCATCATCACCGGCGCGGACAGCGGCATCGGACGGGCCGTCGCGGCGCTCTATGCGCGGGAAGGCGCGGACATAGCGATCGTCCACTTGCTGGAGGACGACGATGCGGCGGAAAGCAAGCGTATCGTGGAAAGCGAAGGCCGCCGCGCCATCACGATCCGCGAGGACATCGGTTCGCCCAGGATGTGCCGCAAGATCGTGGAAGCGACGCTGGAAGCCTTTGGCCGGATCGACATCCTGGTGAACAACGCGGGCGAGCAGCACCCCGACGAGGACATTACCGATATCACCGAGGAACAACTCCGCCGGACGTTCCAGACCAACATCTTCGGCATGTTCTTTCTGACGCAGGCCGTGCGCCCGCATCTCAAGGCAGGCGCGGCGATCATTAACTGCACGTCCGTCACCATGTATAAGGGATCGGAGGAACTGCTGGACTATGCCAGCACCAAGGGCGCGATTACGGCCTTCACGCGTTCGCTGTCCGAAAACCTGATCGGCGAAGGCATTCGCGTGAACGGCGTCGCGCCCGGCCCGATCTGGACTCCGCTCAATCCCTGCGGCGGCGCGAGCAAGGAAAAGCTGGCGCATTTCGGCGAGAACACGCCGATGGGCCGCCCAGGCCAGCCCAATGAAGTCGCGCCGTCCTTCCTGTTTCTCGCCTGCGAGGACGCCAGCTATATGTCCGGGCAGGTGCTGCACCCCAACGGTGGCACGATCGTGGGAAGCTGAACGGGAACCAAATGCCGTGCCATCCGCTTTTGCGGAGCAGGAGGCATCAATGGCGGCACGGGCATATTGGCAGGGACAGATCAGGCTGGCGCTGGTGTCGATTCCGGTGGAAGTCTATCCGGCCACCCGCTCGGGCGCGGCGATCAGCTTCCATCAGGTTCACCAACCCAGCGGCAAGCGCATCCGCTATGAAAAAGTGGCGCCCGGTGTCGGTCCGGTGGACCGCGATGAAATCGTGAAAGGCTATGAAGTCGGGAAGGGGGAATATGTCCTGCTCGACGACGAGGAAATCGAAGCCGTCCGCATCGAAAGCCGCAAGACGCTGGAACTGGTCCAGTTCGTCCAGGCGAGCGAGATCGACGTGCTCTATTACCAGAAGCCCTATTTCGTGGCTCCGGCCGACGATCTGGCCGAGGAAGCCTATATCGTCCTGCGTGACGCCTTGCGCCAGACGCGCAAGGTCGGCCTCGGCCAGCTTTCGGTGCGCGGGCGGGAGCAGCTTGTCGCGATCCGGCCGTGCGGGCGCGGCATGGTGATGGAAGTGTTGCGCTATGCCGATGAAGTGAACAAGGCACAGGGCTATTTCCGCGATATCGGCGATGCGGAGCCGGACGAGGAATTGCTGGACCTGGCGACGGCCCTGATCGAACGCAAGACCGCGCCGTTCAGACCCGCCGAGTTCCATGACCGCTATGTGGATGCGCTGCATTGCCTGATCGAGAAGAAGCGCAAGGCACGGGGCGGCAGGCGCATCCTTGAGGACGTGGAGGAACCGGGTCGGGCAGGCGGTGCCAACATCATAGACCTGATGGCCGCGCTGAAGAAGTCGGTCGGCGAAACGGAGGGCAGGGGCGGGGCCGCCAAGGATACCGGCAAGGCCGCGAGGAAACCTCGCCGCAAGAGCGCCTGATATGCCGTGGGGCCCTCTGGAGCGCGGTTGATGGGAAAGGCTGCTTCCCTTGCCCGCTACAACGAAAAGCGCGATTTCCGCCGCACACCCGAACCGGCGGGCGAGGCGGAACGCAGCCCCGGCGGCAATCTCTTCGTCGTGCAGAAGCACGAAGCGACGCGGCTACATTGGGATTTCCGGCTGGAAATGGACGGCGTGCTCAAAAGCTGGGCCGTGACCAGGGGGCCGAGCCTCGACCCCGAGGACAAGCGGCTGGCGGTGCGGACCGAGGATCATCCCCTGTCCTATGCGCGGTTCGAAGGCGTGATTCCCAAGGGGGAATACGGCGGCGGCACGGTCATGCTCTGGGATCAGGGAACCTGGGAGCCGGTCGAGGGCAAGAGCGCGAAGGATATAGGAAAGGGCCATCTCCATTTCCGCCTGCATGGGACGCGGATGAACGGCGAATGGCTGCTGGTGAGGATGCGCGGGAAGCCGGGGGAGAAGCGCGAGAATTGGCTGCTGCGCAAGATCGACGATGCTTTTACCGGGAATGGCGACGAACTGGTGCAGCGCGGGCTGACAAGCGTGCTCACCGGCCGGAGCATGGCGGAGATCGCGGCCGACAAGGCAGGCGCGCAATCGCTGCAAGGCAAGGCGGGCAGGGACTTCGATGCCGCCATGGCGCGGGCGGCGCGGCGCAACGCGCGCAAATCGGCAGGCAGGAAGGCAACTGGCGGCCTGCCGCCGTTCGAGCCGGTCCAGCTTGCCACTCTGGTCGATGCCGTGCCCACCGGCAATGGCTGGATGCACGAGATCAAGTTCGACGGTTATCGCGCGCTGGTTGCCGCGAATGGCGGCGATGTTCGCGTCCACACCCGCTCCGGCCTCGACTGGACGGAGAAGTTCGCGCCGCTGGCCGAAAGCATCCGGGCTCTGGACCTGCCGCCCTGCCTGATCGACGGCGAGATCGTTGCCTCCGACGCGCGAGGCAACCCGGACTTCTCGGCGCTGCAAGCCGTCCTGAAGCGCGGCCATGGCCAGCAAGGGACACAGGACCGGCTGGCGTTCCATGCCTTCGATTTGCTGTCGCTGGACGGGCAGAACCTGAAGGCGCTTCCCAATATCGAGCGCAAGGAGCGGCTGGAGGCTTTGCTGTCCGGCGCCCGTCCGCCCGTCCATGTCGCCGATCACGTGATCGGCGCCGGTGAAAAGCTGCTTTCCGCGATGTGCGGGGCAGGGCAGGAAGGGATCATCGCAAAGCGCGTGGACGCCCCTTATCGTGGGGACCGCACGCGCAACTGGGTGAAAGTCAAATGCACCATGCGCCAGGAATTCGTCGTGATCGGATGGACGGCAAGCGGCGCGCGCGGCCGCGCGTTCAGGTCGCTGTTGCTCGCCCAGCGTCAGGACGGCGAACTGGTTTACAAAGGCAAGGTGGGAACGGGCTTCGGCGCGGATACCATGGCTGACCTTGCGGCACGCATGGCGCTGCTGGAACGCAAGACGGCCCCGGCGGACGTTCCTCGCGCCGAGGCGCGCGGCGCGCACTGGATCACGCCCTCTCTCGTCGCGGAAATCGCCTTCGCCGAACTGACGGGCGAAGGCCGGGTGCGTCACGCCAGCTTCATCGGCCTGCGCGCCGACAAGCGGGCCGATGACGTGAAGGCTGAGAAACCGGGGGCCACGCCGAGGGCCGGGACCGGCATCAGCATCACCAACCCCGATCGTGTGATTTTTCCCGAAAGCGGCCGGACGAAAGGCGAACTGGCCGCCTATTACGAAACTGTCGCTCCGCTCATGCTGCCTTTCGCGGCCAATCGCCCGGTCAGCCTTGTCCGGTGTCCACAGGGACGCGCCCGCAAGTGCTTCTTCCAGAAGCACGACAGCGGCTCTTTCGGCCCGCATGTCCATCATGTGCCGATTGTCGAGAAGGATGGGGGGATCGATGACTATCTCTATATCTCGGACGCGCCGGGCATTCTTGCCTGCGTCCAGATGGGAACGATCGAGTTCCATGGCTGGTGCGCGAAAGCGGACGATGTGGAACGCCCGGATCGCATGATCTTCGATCTCGACCCGGACGAGGGGCTTGGCTTCGAGGAAGTGAAGCGCGCGGCCCGGGACATCCGCTCGCGGCTGTCCGGCATCGGGCTCGTCAGCTTCGCCATGCTGTCCGGCGGCAAGGGCGTGCATGTGATCGCGCCGCTGACGCCGGGGCACGACTGGGACACGCACAAGGATTTCGCGAAACGCTTTGCCGAAGCGATGAGCCTTGCCGAGCCCGACCGCTTCACGGCCGCGATGAGCAAGGCGAAACGCAAGGATCGCATCTTCATCGACTGGCTGCGCAACCAACGCGGGGGCACGGCCATACTGCCTTATTCCGCACGGGCGCGAGCCGGAGCGCCCGTCGCCGTGCCGGTCCCGTGGGAGGAACTGGACGGAATGAAGGACGCCCGGCCTTTCACCATCGGCGATGCGAAAACGCTTCTGGCGAGGTCGCGCGACAAGTCGCTTCTGGGCTGGGGCTTCGCGGCGCAGGCGCTCCCGGAAGCCTAGGACATTGAGAGCGACCGCCACCTTCCCGGCCCTCGGGCAAGGTATTTCCCATGCGCTCATGACCGGGACGGATCGTGCCCGCATCATGGTATCGAGCGATGTTCCGCGAATTTTTTCGCATCGCGAGAAGATATTCGACAAGGCGGGTGTGCGGCGCCAGGCGGAGTTGCAGAGAGGCGTCAGCCTGATAAGCTGGACTTTCATATGGTTTGATCGTGGCCGGCCTGATGGGGGCAGGATGTCCCCGTAGCCTGAATGCCGGATCATGTGCGGGAGTTTGAACTATGACGGATATTGCGGCGGCCAAGGCCCGGCTCGAAGTATTGCTGGCCGAGCTGAAGGGGCGTGGCGCGCGGGTCGCCGACGCACTGTCCGAACCTCTCAATGCCGATTCATCGGAACAGGCGGTGGAAGTCGAGGACGACGCTTCGCTTGAGGGCGAAGCCGCGCTGATTTCCCGCGAAATCGCTTCGGTCGAGCGGGCTCTGGACCGGATAGATAACGGCACGTATGGCGAATGCGTCCGTTGCGGCAATGCCATCGCGGAAAAACGCCTTGAGGTCCGACCGGAGGCGGCGCTTTGCATTGATTGCGCGCGGGCCGTGGAATGACACGGCGGCATCCTCACCTTCGATGACCGGAACGGGCGGGGCACCTTTCCTGGATAGCTTGTCCTCGCTGTTTGGCTCCGTCCCGCTTCTCACACCGGAAACGGTCGAGAGGGGGCCCGCGGAAAAGGGCGCTTACCTTTTGCTCCTGCACCTCGATGGAACGGTCGATTTCGTCAGGTCAGGCCTCGCGCACGGTTTTCCGGCGGGGTGGTATGTCTATGCGGGAAGCGCGCGCGGCCCCGGCGGTATTCGCGCAAGGCTGCGCCGCCATTTCCGGCGCGACAAGAAACGCCATTGGCATATCGACGATCTGACTTGCGCCGCGAAGCACCTGCGCGCCGTTCCGCTCGCGGGCGGGGCGGAGTGCGCGATTGTCGCCAGGCTGATGGAACTGGAGGGCTTCGCCCCGGCGCTCGCCGGTTTCGGGAGCAGCGATTGCCGGGTCTGCCCGGCGCATTTGCTCGCGTGGAACGGTTAGGGCCGATCGACATTCAGATGATGGCGTGACGAAAATGGTGGCTTTCCGCGACCTGGAGCGCAGCGTATTTCCTATACGTGAGCACCGGAAGCGCGGAAAGCTGCCATTTGCAGGCCGTCAGGGCTGAATGTCGATTGGTCCTAGGGTGTTCTCTCCCCCAGAACCCGCAACGTATGCAGCGCGATCATCCGCTCCTCGTCGGTAGGGATGACGCGCACCGCCACCCGGCTGCCCGGTGTGCTGACAAGCGGGGCGTTGGCCGCGTTCGCCCGTTCGTCGAGTTCCACGCCCAGCCACGCGAGCCGCGCGCAGATCCGCGCGCGCATGGCGGCGTCGTTCTCTCCGATTCCGGCGGTAAAGACGATGCCGTCCAGTCCGCCGAGCGACGCGGCAAGGGCGGCTGTCTCGCGCGCGGCGCGCCACGCGAAAAGCGCCATGGCTTCTTCCGCTTCCGGCGCATCGCTGGCCGCCAGGGTCCGCATGTCGCTGGACAGGCCGGACACGCCGAGCAGGCCCGACTTCCTGTAGAGCATCTCCTCTATGTCCCTCGCGCTCATGCCCATGCGAAGCTGGAGATGCAGCACTACGCCGGGGTCGATGCCGCCGCAGCGGGTGCCCATCACCAGGCCGTCAAGCGCGGTGAAGCCCATGGTCGTATCGACGCTCCTGCCGCCCCACATGGCGCAGAGGCTGGCTCCGTTGCCCAGATGCGCCGCTATCACACGGCCCGAGGCCAGCGCCGGGTCGATTTCCGCGAGGCGCCGCGCGACATATTCATAGGACAGGCCATGGAAGCCGTAACGGCGGATGCCCTGGTCGTGGAACGCGCGCGGAATGGCGAAGCGGGCCGCGACGTCCGGCTTGTCGTGATGGAATGCGGTGTCGAAACAGGCGACTTGCGGCAGGCCGGGTTCCAGCTTCGCGATCGCCCGGATCGCGGCGAGGTTGTGCGGCTGATGCAGCGGTGCGAGGGGGCACAACGCTTCCAGCTTGTCCAGCAGGGCGGCATCGACCAGCCGGGGCGCGGCGAAGTCCGTGCCGCCGTGAACCACGCGATGGCCGATGGCGATCACATCCTGCCCTTCCAGCAGGTGTTCGCCTGCCCAGGCGAGCAGGTCGGCCAGCAGGTCCGCGTGCGTGAGCAGGGCGCCGTCGGGCCAGTCCCGTTCGATGAGAGTCTCGCCATCGGCGGAATGCGCGCGCAGGCTGGGCGCGATGCCGATCTTTTCGATCTTGCCGCCCGCCGAGAGCGATAGTCCGTCTTTGCCGCCGAGCGCGAACAGCGAGAACTTGATGCTGGACGAGCCGGAGTTGATGGAGACGACGGCTTTCATGCGCTTGGCGGTTCGGGCAGGCCGGGCGCGGCCTTGGTGGCGGCGCGCGCCATCAGCACCGCGACGGCGCAGGAAGCAAGGCGGGTGCGCAAGGAATCCGCCCGGCTGGTGAGGATGACCGGCACGCGCGCGCCCAGCACGATGCCCGCCGCGTCCGCGCCGCCGAGGAACGTCAGTTGCTTGGCCAGCATGTTGCCTGCTTCCAGATTGGGCACCACGAGCACTTCGGCCTTGCCCGCCACGGGTGAGACGATGCCTTTCTCTTTCGCCGCCGCTTCGTTGATCGCGTTGTCGAAAGCCAGCGGGCCGTCCAGCACGCCGCCGGTAATCTGTCCGCGATCCGCCATCTTGCACAGGGCGGCGGCGTCCAGCGTGGATTGCATCGCGGGATTGACTGTCTCCACGGCGGAGAGGATCGCCACTTTCGGCTCCTCGATGCCGATGACGTGCGCGAGGTCTATGGCGTTGCGGATGATGTCCGCCTTTTCGTCGAGCGTCGGGGCGATGTTGATCGCGGCGTCCGTGATGATGAGTGGCGTGGGATGGCCCGGCACGTCCATGATATAGGCATGGCTGATCCGGCGTTCGGTCCGCAGCCCCGTGGTGGAGCGGACGATGGCCCCCATCAGTTCGTCGGTATGGAGCGAGCCCTTCATCAGCAGTTTTGCTTCGCCGCGATGGATGAGTTCGACGGCTTTCGCCGCCGCGTCATGGCTGTGGGCGGCAGGGACGATACGAAAGGCGGAAATGTCCTTGTCCGCGTCTTCGGCGGCCTTGCACATCTTCGCTTCGGGCCCGACGAGGATCGGCGCGATGAGGTTGGCTTCGGCCGCTTCCACGGCCGCGCGCATGGCGGCGGCGCTGCACGGATGCGCGACCACGGTCGGCTCCGGCGCGCCGCAGCAGGTCATGTCGATGAGCTTGCGATAGCGGTCATGGTCGCGCAGGCTCACTTCCGGCAGCGCCATGCGCGGGCGCCGCACTTTCTCGGCCGGCGCCTCGACTTCGGCCTGCCCGCTGATGACTTCCTCGCCGTTCTGGTTGACGCAGCGGCAGTCCAGCAGGACGATCCGGCCCGGCCGTTTCTCCGTCACCGTGACCGATGTGGTGATCGTGTCGCCCAGTCCCACCGGCCGCGTGAACTTCAGCGACTGGCTGAGATAGATCGCGCCCGGGCCGGGCAGCTCGGTGCCCAGAACGGCGGAAATCAGGCCGCCGCCCCACATGCCGTGCGCGATGACGCGCCGGAATGTATCGTTGGCGGCATAGTCGGCATCCATATGGGCCGGGTTCACGTCGCCCGAGACGAGCGCGAAGAGCTGAATGTCTTCCCCGGTCAGCGTGCGTGACACACTGGCGGTATCGCCGACCCGGATTTCGTCGAATGTCCGGTTCTCGATCGTTGCCTCGTCATTCACGTCTCATTGCTCCGATATCTGCCCGCCGTGGCTTTCATCGCTTCCCGGCGTGCCCTTGGCACTACGTATTTACAACAGGCTGGCCTAGCCTTCATGTTTGCGGATAACCGCAGGACTGCCGCCACATCGTAGATCGAAGATTACACAAGGAGAACTCATGCCCGCGCCTGTCGATACCCCCGCCGATACCGGGGAAACGCGCTGGCACGCCTTGTCCGGCAGTGAAACCGCCAGGGCGCTCGGCGTCGGCTCGACAGGGCTTTCGCGGCAGGACGTCGAACGTCAAGCGGCGCGTTTCGGACCGAACGCGTTGCCCGGATCGGCGCGGCGCAATGCGTTCCTCCGCTTTCTGACGCAGTTCCACAACACGTTGATCTACGTGCTCCTTGCCGGAGCGTTCGCGGCGGCGCTGCTCGATCACATGATCGACGCGGCGGTTATCGTCGCGGTCGTGATCGTCAACGCGGTTATCGGGCATATCCAGGAAGGAAAGGCCGAGCAGGCGCTCGAAGCCATCCAGCAGATGATCGCGCCGAAGGCGAGCGTGGTGCGTGACGGCGTGAGGCAGACGGTTCCCGTCCCGGACATCGTGCCCGGAGACCTCGTGCTGATCGAGGCGGGCGATCGGGTGCCCGCCGATCTCCGGCTGCTCCATGCGCGGCGGTTGCTGATCGACGAGGCGCTTCTTACCGGGGAATCGGTGGCCGCCGAAAAGCATGAAACGGCGTTGCCGGATGAGACGGTGCTGGCGGACCGGCGGAACATGGCTTTTTCGGGCACGCTGGTTGCGGCGGGGCAGGCCAGCGGCATTGCCGTTGCCACCGGGGCCGACACGCAGATCGGGCGGATCAGTTCGCTGATCCAGTCGGTCGAGCAACTGGCCACTCCGCTGCTGAAGCAGATAGACCGCTTCGCCCGGCGCTTCACCTGGTTCGTGCTGGCCGGGGGGCTTGCCCTGTTCGTCTTCGCCGTCCTGGCGCGGAGCTATGATTGGGTCGACGCGCTGATCGCCGTGGTGGCGCTGGCGGTGGGTATCGTGCCCGAAGGCTTGCCTGCCGTCATCACCATCACTCTGGCGATCGGCGTCCGCCGCATGGCGGCCCGCAACGCCGTTATCCGCAAGCTGCCCGCCGTGGAGACGCTGGGGGCCACCTCGGTCATCTGCACGGACAAGACCGGCACGCTGACCCGCAACGAGATGACGGCGCGGCGCATCGTCACCGCGCGGCACGTCATGATCGCCAGCGGAACGGGCTATGGCCCCGAAGGCGATGTCGGGATCGCGGGGCCGGGCGATGAGGGGGAGGCGCTGGCCGCGTCCCTGCCGCTGATCCGTTGCGGGTTGCTCTGCAACGATGCGGCGCTGCGCAAGGTTGGGGGGGAATGGCGGGTCGAAGGCGATCCGATGGAAGGCGCGCTTCTGGCCCTGGCGATGAAGGCGGGCCTCAACCCGGAACGCGAACGCACGGAATGGGAACGGCTCGACGAGATTCCCTTCGATGCCGCGCACCGCTTCATGGCCACGCTCTGGCGCGGGCCGGATGCAAGCACTGTTCTGTTCGTGAAAGGCGCGCCCGAGGCGATTTTCGCGATGACCGCGCCGGCCGATCTTTCCCGGTGGGAAGAGGCGATTGCCGGCGCCGGAAACGACGGCGAGCGTGTGCTGGCCTTCGGCGCGAAAATCATGGATGCGGGAACGGAGCGCATTTCGTTCGATGACGTCGCATCGGGCGTCGATCTTCTCGGCCTCGTCGGCTTCATAGACCCGCCCCGCGCTGAAGTGAAAACCGCGATTGCCGAATGCCGGTCGGCGGGCATCGCGGTCAAGATGATAACCGGCGATCACGCGGCGACGGCGCTGGCCATCGCGCGCCAGCTCGATCTTGCCGACGATCCGCGCGTGCTGACCGGGCTTGAACTGGAAAAGGTCTCGGACGCGGAACTGGAGAAAACGGTTTTCGACGTTTCGGTCTTTGCCCGCACCAGCCCGGAACAGAAGCTGCGCATCGTCCAGGCGTTGCAGGCGAGGGGCAAGATCGTCGCCATGACGGGCGACGGGGTGAACGATGCGCCCTCGCTCAAGCAGGCCGATGTCGGCGTCGCCATGGGGATCAAGGGCACCGAAGTATCGAAGGAAGCGGCGTCCATGGTGCTGCTCGACGACAATTTCGCCTCCATCGTCAACGCCGTGCGGGAAGGGCGCACGGTCTACGACAACATCCGCAAGGTGATTTCGTGGGAAATCCCCACCAACGGCGGGGAAACGCTGGCCGTCGTGCTGGCGATCCTGCTGGGCTTCGCGCTGCCCATGACGGCGACCCAGATACTCTGGGTGAACCTTATTCTGGCCGCCACGCTCGGCCTGGTGCTGGCGTTCGAGCCGACCGAGCCCGACGCCATGCGGCGCCGTCCGAGAGAGCGCGGCGCGCCGCTCCTGTCGCCGTTCCTGCTGTGGCGCGTGGTTCTCGTCTCGGTGCTGTTCGCCGCCGCTACTCTCGGCATCTTTTTCCATGCGCTGGCGCAAGGGCGCGAGCTTGACGTGGCCCGCACCATGGTCGTCAACATGTTCATCGTGGCGGAGATTTTCTATCTCTTCAATGTCCGCTATCTGCACATGACGTCCCTTACCTGGCGCGGTGCGATGGGAACGCCCGCCGTGCTGGTCGCGATTGCCGTGCTCGTCATCGGGCAGGCGCTGTTCACATATGCGCCGTTCATGAATGCGATTTTCCGTTCGCGGCCTTTGGATGTCGGCGATTGGGCCCTGTTGCTGGCGACGGGCATCGGCCTCATGCTGTTGCTGGAAGTGGAGAAACAAGTCATGCGGCGGCTGGGCTGGTTCGCGGAACTTGCGGACGGAGGGGACGCGGCATGAGACAGAACGGCTTTCCCGCCCGCATCGCGCTCGCCACCGATCTCAGCCACCGCTGCGACCGTGCTTTCGATCGTGCGCTGATGGTGGCCGATGCATGGGCGGCGCAACTCATGATCGTCCACGCCCTTGCCGGGGCCGGCGACGGAAATCCGCCCGATCCGGTTCGTGCGGTTCGCGAGCGCATCTATCGGGATATGGTCCGCGATATGCCTGGCGCCGATATCTCGATCCATGTCGAATCCGGCTCACCCGCGCCGGTTATCCTCGATGCGGCCGGGAAGGCGGGCGTGGGCCTGATCGTCACTGGAGTCGCCCGCGACAGACCGCTCATGTCTATGCTGCTGGGCGACACCGTGGACCGGCTGGTCCGCAAATCGCCCGTTCCCGTCCTGATCGTTCGCGACCGTGCCTTCGAGCCTTACCGGACGATGGTAGTGGCGACCGACTTTTCCGTATCCGCCCGGATCGCGCTGGAAACCGCCGTCCGTTTTTTCCCCGATACGGCCATTTCCCTGTTCCATGCCTATGACGTGCCGTTTGCGAACTATCTCGGTGGCTCGGAAACCGAACGGCGGTTCGAGGCCCATGCCAGGGGTGCGGCAGAGACGTTTCTGGCTGAATCGAATTTGCCGTCCGAAGCCGTGCCGACCATCGAGCGCAGAGTGGAACACGGGGTGCCGGAGGCGCTCCTGCGCGACTATGCGCGGACGTCGCGGCGTCACCTGACCGTGGTGGGAACGCACGGCGGCGGCCTGCTTTACGAAACGGTGATCGGAAGCACGGCCCGCAAGATCATCGACGCGGTTCCCGGCGACGTGCTGCTCGTGCCCGACCCTGCCCGGCGCAAGGTGAACCCGGCTGGATGACGCTTGCCCTCGTCTGGTGCCTCGCTGGTCTGGCGGCCCTTGTCACGGGAGCCGAACTGCTCGTAAGAGGCGGTTCCGCGCTGGCGGCGCGGCTGGGCATCTCGCCCTTGCACATCGGCCTCACCATCGTCGCGCTGGGAACGAGCACGCCCGAACTTGCGGTCGGTATCGAGGCGGCGATTCAGGACAACGGTTCGCTTGCGGTCGGCAACATCGCGGGTACCAACACCGTCAATATCCTGCTCATTCTGGGGTTGAGCGCCATGCTGCGGCCGCTCGTATCCAGATGCAGACCCTTCGCCTGGAACTGCCGGTCATCGTGATCGCATCCGCCACGTTGCTTGTCCTTGCCTGGGACGGCGTGCTTTCGCGTCTGGAAGGGCTGATGCTGGTCGCGATGGGCGCGGCTTTCACGCTGGCGGTCATTCGCGTCGCGCGGCGCGAGAGCATCGGCGTCAAGCTGGAGTTCGCCCGCGAGTTCGGAAGGCGCCGCCTGACCAGTCGGCAGGCCCTTTCCGAAATGCTGATGCTGGCCATCGGCATCGTGGTGATCGTCACCGGCGCCGACTGGCTGGTGGACGGGGCGGTCGCATTGGCCCGGCTATGGCGCGTATCGGATGCCTTCATCGGTCTGACGATCGTCGCCATCGGCACTTCGGCGCCGGAACTGGTGACCGCGATCATTTCCACTCTGCGCGGCGAGCGCGACATTGCCATGGGTAACCTGATCGGCAGCAGCGTCTATAATATCCTGGTGATTCTCGGCGTGACTTGCCTGTTCCCCGCGGACGGGATCGAGGTCGGCGGGCATCTGGTCCGCATCGACATTCCCGTGATGTTGGGGGTCGCGCTGCTTTGCATTCCCGTATTCATCAGCGGGCGCAGAATATCGCGTCTGGAAGGGAGCTTCTTCGTGGGCGCCTATGCGGCCTATCTGGCCTATCTGATCATCCAGCGCACTTGACCGGCAGCGCCGGGAGGGGCCGGATACGCCGCATCCGGCCCCGTTCCGTCAGGCGCTGCGCGCCAGCGCTTGCGTGATCTCGTCCTTGATGGCGAGGCGGCGCTTGCGCAGTTCCGTCTCATGGTCCTGCGAAACCGGATGGACGTTGGTCTCGGCCAGGTGAACTTCTTCGTTGACTTCGTCATACCGTGCCAGCAACGCCGCGAAGCGGGAATCCGAAACCTTGAGGGCGTGGATCCTGTCCATCTGTCCTGGAAATTCCTCGCCCAGGGTATGCGGTGTATTAGACATGTTGTTCTCCGTTGAAGTCCACTCAGCGATGATAGGACGCTTTGCCGGAGCATGCCCATAAGTAGGTTTCCCGATGGCCATCCGGCCCCCGGATGGAATAACCGTGCGGGAAGGCGAACCTTCGTGCCCCCGGTCCAGGCGGCATCCCGAAGCTGAAGCTGGAGAGTGAACATGACCGTGCGTGATATCCTGTTGTATGCCAACACCCATCCCGAGCCGACGCCGGACTGGGCGATCGACCGGGTTGCCGAACTGGCGGAGAGGCTGGGAGCGCAAGCATCGCTGTGCGTTTGCCAGGTTCGGTTTCCTTCCGTGTCCAACTGGCTCGCGAACAAGCTGCTGGCCATGGACGACACGATAGCGGGCGAAAACAGGAAGAGCGCCGCCAACGCCGACAACCTGGCCCGGACGTTCGAGGCGCGCGTTCCCGCCGGGCAGCTCGGCGGCGCGTTCGTGGTCGAATGTCCGGGGATCGTTCCGCACTGGCAACTCGCCGTCAGGGCCCGGACGCATGACCTGTCCATCGTTCCGGTCCATGGCCATGCTGAGACGGTTTCCGTCGCGGAGGGGCTGATCTTCGAATCCGGCCGTCCCGTTCTCCTGCTCCCGGAAATAGCCGGTCGCGAATTGCGGTTCGACAGGATCGCCATCGCCTGGGATGGCAGCAGCGTCGCGGCGCGCGCGCTGGGCGATGCGATGCCTCTGGTCCGACAGGCCGGCTCAGTGGCGCTTGTGCAGATCACCGGCGAGAAGGATCTGTCGAAGGCGGCATCGTCCGCCGATGCCGTGCGTAACCTGAAATTCCACGGCATCGACGCCGAAGCGGTCGAAATTCCACTGGAAGGGCGCGATGCCGCCGCGACGCTGCAATCCTGGTGCGAGCGGGACGGGCGCGAACTGCTGGTGATGGGCGCGTTCGGACACTCCCGCGCGCGTGAGTTCGTTCTGGGGGGAGTGACCCGGTCGATTCTCGCGTCGCCCCGGTTGCCCGTCCTGATCTCTCACTGATGCCGCGAAGGTTTCGATGGTTCGGCCTTCCGGGAATTGATACGAAGGCGCCCGGTTGAAGGAGACGCGCGGGCGGTGCGCCGCATCCCGCCGAACTTGAAGGGGGCGGGGTGATTACCGGGATCGGGGGGCAGGCCGGGCGCGAGGGCGAATTGCCGCCGGCGATGGCCGCCGCGGTGCGTCCCCGGATCGCGACCGTCATCCTTGCCGGTCTTGCCATTGCCGTCATTGCTTTCGTCACTCGCGTCGGGCTGGCGCGCCATGTCGATGAGGATGTCCACTATTTCGTGACTCTGGGCGTGGCGGTGACTGTGCTTGTCGCGTTGAGGCCGGACACTCTCGTGCTCTCCTGCGTCGCGTTCATCGCCCTGGCGGCGCTGCTGCTGGTGGACGGATGGCCGGCGGGGATCAGCCAGTGGGCGGCGGTCGTCCTGTTCCTTGCCGCCATGGTGCTTTTGCGGTGGAGCCATCGCCGCACCGTCGCGTTCGCTCGCGCGCTGGCCGACCGCACCATGGTTCTGGGCGAGGAACTCAACCTCCTGATCGACGGCGCGGAGGGCTACGCCATCTACATGCTCGATCCCGAGGGACGCGTGACGATCTGGAATCAGGGCGCGGAACGCCTGCAAGGCTGGACGGCGGCGGAAATGGTGGGCCGCCCGGCAAGGCTTCTCTATCCCGCCGACGCGGTCGCGGCGGGCAAGCCCGAGGCGTTCTTCGCCATGGCCGCCGAGCGGGGCAAAGTGGAAGTGGACGACTGGCGCGTGCGCAAGGACGGCAGCGAGTTTCTCGCCCACATCTCGCTCACCGCGCTGCGGAAACCGGACGGGGCGCTGCGCGGCTTTGCGACCGTGGTCCATGACATCACCGACCAGCGCGCGGTGGAAAGTTCGCTCCGCAACAGCGAGGCCCATCTGCGTTCGATTCTTTCCACCGTCCCCGACGCCATGGTGGTCATCGACGAACGCGGCGGCATGGTCTCGTTCAGCGCCGCCGCCGAACGCCTGTTCGGTTATACGCAGGCCGAAGTCATCGGTTCGAACGTGAGCATGTTGATGCCGTCGCCGTATCGCGAGCGCCATGACGGTTATCTGGAACGCTATCTGCGGACCGGAGAACGGCACATCATCGGCACCGGCCGCGTGGTCTTCGCGATGCGCAAGGACGGCTCGACGTTCCCGATGGAACTGTCCGTGGGAGAAGCCACCGGCGATGGACAACGGCTTTTCACGGGGTTCATCCGCGACCTTACCGACCGCCAGAGGACGCAGGAGCGGCTTGAGGAGCTTCAGTCCGAACTCATCCACGTCGCCCGCGTCAGCGCCATGGGGACCATGGCGTCGACGCTCGCCCACGAACTCAACCAGCCGATCACCGCGGTCGCCAACTATGTCGAGGCCGTTCGGGATCTGCTGGCCGAACCGGCGGAGGAAGACTTGCCCGAAATTCGCGAGGCGCTGGACGATGCCGCGCGCGAGGCGATACGGGCAGGCCGCATCGTGCGGCGCCTGCGCGATTTCGTTGCGCGTGGAGACGTGGAAAAGACCGTCGAAAGTTTGCCGGACCTGATCAACGAGGCCGTTGCCTTCGGGCTGATGGGCATGAGCGGGACGGCGATCCAGACCCGGATGGATATGGATCATGAGGCCGCCGCCGTTCTCGTCGACAAGATCCAGGTCCAGCAGGTTCTGGTAAACCTGATCCGCAACGCAGCCGAAGCCATGAATTGCGCCGACCGGCGCGTTCTTACGCTTCGGACCGCTCCCGATCAGCCGGGATTCGTGCGAGTCACGGTGGCTGATACCGGCCCCGGCGTTGCGTCCGATGTGGCCGATCAGCTTTTCGTGGCCTTCGTCAGCACGAAATCGGAAGGCATGGGGCTGGGGCTGTCCATCTGCCGGACTATCGTGGAAGCCAATGGCGGCCGCATCTGGATGGAACCGGCGGAAGGCGGCGGCACTCAGTTTCATTTCACCGTGACAAGGGCTGATACGGAGAAGCCCGATGGAAGATAAGCGCGTCGTTCACATCGTCGATGATGAAGAGCCGCTTCGCCGGTCGGCCGGCTTCATGCTCAGGAAATCGGGCTTCACGGTAGACACATGGGGTTCCGGCACGGAGTTCCTCAAGAACGTGAAAAGCGCGGCGCAAGGGTGCGTTCTCCTTGATGTCCGCATGCCGGAAATGGACGGCCTCGAAGTCCAGCAGCGGCTTGCCGAGCGCGGCGTCGCCATGCCTGTCGTCATCATGACCGGCCATGGCGACGTTTCGATCGCGGTGCGCGCGATGAAGGCGGGCGCGGTGGACTTTATCGAAAAGCCGTTCGAGAAAGCGGTCTTGCTTGCCGCCATCGAAAATGCCTTCGAGCGACTCGCCCATGCCGAGGGCCGCGCCAGCCGCGCCGCGGACGCCGCGATCCTTATCGCCGGGCTGTCCGCGCGGGAGCAGGACGTTCTCAAGGGGCTGGCCCGGGGGCTGCCCAACAAGTCGATTGCCTACGATCTCGGCATTTCGCCTCGCACCGTGGAAGTCCACCGCGCCAATCTCATGACCAAGCTGGGTGCGCGTAACCTGTCGGAAGTGCTGCGGATCGCCTTTTCCGCCGGTGTGACGGGTTAGGCCGGCAAGGCTTGGGACAGTTACGTAGCGACCCGGCGCCGTTTTCCTGACATTCCCGGCCGACGGCAATGCAGCCGGGTCCGGGTGGTGTACGATGTCAGGCGGAAATACCGTTGCTCCGGCCGGGGAGCGGCCCCGGCTGCTTCTGGTCGAGGACGATGCGGGGGTGCGCCGGTCGCTGCAACTCCTGTTGCATGCCCGCGGCTTCGATGTGCGCGCCTACGCCACCGGCGCCTCGCTTCTGGCCGATCGTCTGGCATGGCAAGCCTGCTGCCTCGTCGCCGACTACCGCCTGGACGCGATCGATGGCATCGAGGTGCTCGTCCGTTTGCGGAGTGGCGGCTGGCGGGGGCCGGCGGTGCTCATCACGGCCTTCCCTTCGGACGATCTCACCCGGCGGGCGCTGGCCCACGGTTTCAGCCAGGTTCTGGAAAAGCCCTTTCGGGAGCGGGCGCTGGGCGAGGCGGTCGAGCGGTTGACGAAGGGCGCTCCGCTGCCGCCGCCCTGATACGCGCATTGCGCCCTATGGCTGTTTCTCCCGCCGGTTGCGTCCTTTCCGCTTGTCCCGGTGAGTCTGGTAGGATCGCAGGATTTCGGACATGCGTGCGAGCGCCTCGCGGCGTGCGGAAGCGCTTTCGATTTCCTTCAGTTCATTCTTCAGGTGAGTCGTGAAGTCGGCATAGTCGTTCTGCCAGTCCCGCCCCACCGCGTCCTGGATGTCCGGATTTCCAGTTTTGAGGCGACGCGCGGGGGCGCCGGGGGGAAGCGCGTAAGTCTCCCCCAGCCGAGGCGCAACGATGGACGTGGCCGCTTCCCTGCTCTGCATCAGCCTGCGCAAGGTTTCGATGGCTCCGGTTTCGCCATGAGTCAGGAACAGGCTTCCCTCGATCGGCTTCCTTTCCGTGATCCATCTTTCGAGGTCTCTCTGATCGCCGTGCGCGGAATAGCTGTTGATGCGCCGGATCTGGGCGCGCACCGCCACCTCCTTGCCCGAAATGCGGACCCGGTTGGCGCCGTCGAGGATCGTCCGCCCGAGCGAACCGGCGGCCTGGAAACCGACGAACAGCACCGTCGATTCGCGCCGCGCCAGATTGTGCACCAGATGGTGGCGGATACGCCCGGCTTCGCACATGCCCGAAGCGGCCATGATGATGGCGCCGGACATCGAGTTGAGCCGCATCGATTCGGCGGCGCTTGCGACGTAATGGAACGCGGGGTGGCGGAATATCTCGCCCGAACCCATGTCCTCAAGCTCGCCCGCATGTTTCGCGAAGACCTCGGTGGCGCGCGTCGCCAGCGGGGAATCGATGAACACCAGCGGATGCGGCAGGCGCCCGGTGTTGATAAGCGTTGCGATGTCGAGCAGCAGTTCCTGCGTCCGTTCGAGCGCGAACACCGGGATGACGAGATTGCCGCCGCGCGTGCGCGCCGCCCGGATCTCGGCTTCGAGCAGCGTCCGGCGCTCCTCCATCGTCACGTCCTCGCGAACCCGGTCGCCGTAGGTGCTCTCGCATATGACGTGATCGAGATTGGAGGGGCTTTCCGGGTCGGCGTGAAACGCCTTGTGCAAGGGGCCGAGGTCGCCGGAAAAGAGCAGGCGGGCGCCGCCCACCTCGACTTCAGCCGACGCCGATCCCAGGATATGCCCGGCATTCCAGAACCGCGCCCGGAACCCCGGAGCCGGCTCGAACCACTGGTTCAGCCCGACCGTTTCCGCCAGTTCGTAAGCCGCCATGGCATCGGCCTCGGTATAGATCGGCTCGATCGGATCCTCGTCCCTGCGATCGAGGCGCCGGTTGCGCCGTTCCGCCTCGTTCTCCTGAATCCGACCCGCGTCCGGCAGCATGTAATAGATCAGGTCGCGCGTCTGGGGCGTGCAGAAGATCGGCCCCCGGTAGCCTTCCGCCGTGAGCCGGGGCAGCAGGCCGCTATGATCGATATGAGCATGGGTCAGGATGACCGCGCTCAGGCGGCGGACATCGAACGGCAGGGGGTTGCGATTGAGCGTCTCCAGTGTCCGCGACCCCTGGAACAGCCCGCAATCGACGAGCACGGCGTGATTGCCGTGGCGAAGCTCCATGCAGGAGCCGGTTACGGTCCCCGCGGCGCCATGAAACGTGATTGTGGGTTCTGTGCTCATCGGTCTGCCTGATCTCCGGCTTCATGGCATATTCCGTGCCCATGCAACGGAAAATGGGCTTCTTCATGGCGTCCGCACCCGCTATTCCGGGGCCTCGTTCCACGAGGAGCCTATAGTCCATGAGCCGTGCCATCACTTTTCTCGTCGCCAGCCTGATGCTGTCCGCGCTTGCCGCTTGCAATACGGTTCAGGGCGTGGGCCGCGATATAGAGTCCGTCGGCAAGGCCGGGAAGGACGTTCTCAACTGATCGGACCGGATGCGTCAGAGAAGGAAGGTCATGTTCGGCAAGTGGCCATCGTTGTTGATGAGGAAAATTTCCTTGCGCACGATGCGGAAACTCCCGCCCTCCGGCCTCAGCCGGTAGAGGAGCCGGCCAGCGAAGAATTCGAACCGTTGGCGCCGGAACGACGTCAGGTTGAAGACGGCGCGCGCTTCCACAAGGTTATCGGCCACAAGGTTATCGGCCACAAGGTTATCGGTAAGCGCGCGCACTCGCACGTTGCCGATCGTCCGGCTGATGCGCGCGCGGGGCGCCTGCGCGTGGACCAGACCTTCGCCCAGTGTCCGCACTCGCCTCTTCAGTTCTTCGTAGCCTTCGTTGATCAGCGCCACATGCAGGCGCGGGTCGGCGTCGTCATCGTTGGCGGGCGCCCAATAGGTGCCGTCTTCGGCCCAGAGGTCCAGCCAGCCGTTGAAATCGTGCGCATCGGCGCGTGCGGCCTCTTCATACAGGAAATCCTCCACCGCCGCTCGGTTGACGCGAGTCTCGTCGTTCGTCGCCATCGTCTCTCCTGCCGCTTCAGGCGGTCATTTCCTGCTTGTAGCGCGCCCAGAACGCGCGATTGGAAAGTTCATCCGTAATCTGGTTCGCGATCGAGCCATCGGCCTGCCGCTTCTCCAGGTGAATCCCCCGCGAGAGCAGCGACCACGGATAGAGTTCCGCGTTGAGGCCGATCTGGTTGCGCTCGAACACTTCGAGGTCGTCGGACTGGCCGCCGAGCGCGCAGGGGCCATAGAATGCCTCGTGGCCGCGTAGCCGCCGCTCGTTCACCGAATCCGGCGCGCCTTTCAGCATGATGGGGAACAGCGTGAATTCGGTGTAGTCTACCGCAAGCGGCCGGAACTGCCGGAAATGCACTCCGGTGTAAGAAAAGTTGGGAAATATGAAGAGATGCGAACCCTGCTTCGAGAGCAGATACTCGGTGCGCTCCTTGCCATGCGCCTTGACCATCGCGGCGACGTAATCGGCCCATTCCGGGTTTCCCGGCTGCTCCTGCCGGCCGGACGCCGCGATCAGCGGGCGTGAATCCCATGTCCCATGTCCCCGGCCGATAGAATGCACCGTGGCCGGCGCGCTGCTCGATCCCAGCGGCGACGGGTCCGTGCCGGTCCGGCGCTTCACATTCTCGAAATAGGCGCGATGCGCGAAGTTGGCGTGATAGCCGTCAATGACGTTTTCCACTTGCAGCTTCCAGTTCCCGGCGAAACGCAAGTGATGATAGCCCGCCGTGATATCGAGATGACCTTCGGGAGAGAGGTCTGCGATATCGTCGAGTTCCTGCCTCACCAGCGGTCCGAAATGCTCGTCGAGCGGGACGACATCCGGGTTGAGCGAGGCGAAGACGAAACCGCGATGCTCGGCGACATGGGGCACGGGCGTCAGGCCCAGCTTCGATTTGTCGAACTCCTCCCCATACCGGTCGGCATAGGGAACGGCGGCCAGTTCGCCGTCCAGCCTGAACCGCCAGCCGTGGTAGGAGCAGGTGAAGCCCGGTGCATTGCCGCGGTCCAGCGTGCAGACGGCGTTGGCGCGGTGCGTGCAACGGTTCATCAGAACCTGAACCTTGCCGTTCTGGTCCCGCACGAAAATCACCGGCTGGCGGCCCATGGTGCGCCGGCGGAAATCACCTTTCTCGGGAGTTTCCCCCGCATGGCCGATAAAGAGCCAAGTGCTCTCGAATATGCGCTCGATCTCCCGCTCGAAGATATCCGGGTCGATATAGAGCTTCGTATGGACCCGATCGTGGCGAATGAGGTCATCGAGCGAAAAGGCCGGTGCGTCGGGAATCCGGGAAAGCTGGTTCATGCGGCAGGCTCCTGGACGATCAGGGATTGGCGATCAGGTAAGGACCGATGGATCGGCCAGGACTTCGCGCCGGATCATCGCATGGTGGAAGCGACTGCCGGCAATGCCCTTCCTGACCGAGCGAATCAGCGCATCGACCGCCGATTGCTTCAGCGGCACGCCTTCCGCGCCCATTGCCCGCACGCGCCACGCGACCTTGCAGCGCAATTCCAGCGTCACGGCCAGCCAGTGCGCGTTCGCGATGCTCTCGCCCACGACGAACACTCCGTGGTTGGCGAGGATCGCCGCGTCGGCATCGCCCATGGCGCGCACGTTCGCTTCGGCAAGGTCGTCATGCACGACGGTATCCTCGAACTCCTCATAGAGCGCGAGCTTGGGAATGCTGGCTCCGTTCTGGAACAGTACGGGCGGCAATTCATGCGCCGCGGCCCAGACCGTGCCCCATTCCGAATGGTGATGCAGGGCCACTTTCACGTCGGGACGCAGGCGATGGGTGGCGAGGTGAAGCTTGACCGCCGGAGTCACTGTCCATCTGCCGGAAAGAAGATTGCCCTTGTCGTCGATCCTCAGGATGTCGGACGCCCGCATCTCGTCCCACGGCACTTCCCATGGATTGATGAGGATCGTGCCGTCCGGCTGCACATACGTGATGTGGCCCCAGTTGTGGTTGTTGTAGCCCTCGCGGTAAAGCATCCGCGCCAGCAGCGCGACCTCGGCTTCGGGCGATGGAGTGAAATAGAGAGTGCTCTGCTCGCCTGCGGCGACGTGCTTGAGCGGCCGTGGATCGGCGGTCTGGACGTTCATCGGTTCTCTCCCGTGCATAGGGCTTTCGCCATTGCCGCGCGGGAGCATGAACCACTGCGCCCCATCTGTCATTTGATGCGCCGGGTTGGCGCGATTGCGGCAAAAAGAACCGGACGATCTGCTAAGTTTGTGGGGCTTCGGGGTTTTGCCTATCGGTAAGGCGTCTATTCACAGTGTCCCAATTCACGCGGTGCGGGAATGGAATCATGCTTGCGCGAACGTGCGCCGCGGATTGCGCATTGCGCGGCGCCATGCGCCCGGGCTGACGCCCGCGTGGATGCTGAACGCGCGGTTGAATGCCGTTTCCGAACGATAGCCGCACAGGGCCGCGATAGGCGCGAGCGCAAGACGGTCTTCGCGCAACAGAGTTTCCGCCCGCATCATCCGCACCCGCGCGAGGAACGCCATCGGCGTGGTGCCGACCTGTCGCGAAAACGCGCTGGCCAGGACCGAGCGGGAGACGCCGCATGCGCTTGCCAGTTCGCCAAGTGTCCAGCCATGTTCCGGGCGGCGATACATCAGCCGCAATGCGGCCGCGACCGGCGCGGCGCGAACGTCCGAAGACGTGGATGCTTCCGCCGTGCCGGAACTGATGTGCTCGCGCACCGAATTGACGAACATGGCTTCCGCCGCGCACCGGAAGAGCGCATGGCCGCCCGCGAGCAGCCCGGTCTGTTTAAGGCCGCGAACCGAAAGCATTTCCGGAAGCGGGAATATGGTCGGGGCACCGTCGGGAACATGACGTTTCACTTCGGGCATGATTCGGGCGATGGTATCGAGCCGGGCGTGGTCGAGTTCGAGTTCCGCGCTCAGCAAGGTGCAGGTAATGGGCCCGTCGCCGAAGCGCAGCGCAGGAATGCGGTCATCGGGACTGATGGCGGGCAAGCGTTGCGGGTGGCGTGAAGCGCCGCCGACCAGTTGCGCATATCCGGGCGGCACGAACAGATACTGGCCTTCGCAAAGCGCACGGTCGAAAGCTCCGTCGCATGCCTGAACCTTCGTGGAGCCTCCCAATACCAGGTGCAGCGTTACTCGATGCGTGGCATCGAATTGCAGGACCGCTTCGCCTCGCAGGTCGATCATGCGCGGCCAGGCCGCGACCAGCCTGACCGATTCGAGGAGATCGGTCAGGATCGCCATCGGGCGCCCGCTCCGGTCCTGATGAAGATTGCTCCGTCCATGATGGGTCGCCCGTATCGCTCGCGATGTCGTCGGCTTGCGCGGGAGTTGCTTACACAGATGGGGTGGCCGTGGAAACGGGCAGTCTTCGGATGATTGGCGTCCATACGCCGTGAATGTCGATTGGTCCTAGCAGGTTCTGGCGTGCAGGCAGTATTGCGCCTCAAGATACTCCCGGTCGCGCTGGACCCGTTCCCTGGCCGCGCGATATGAGGCGAAATGCGATCCGGCGGGGTTGGATTCCCGGAACTCCGCCATGGCTTCGCTGAAAAAGCGCTGCTGGCTCTGTGGCGAATAGACCGGCTTGTTGGCGACTTCCTCGTTGTAGAGGCGAGTCAATTCCTCCTGATGCCGGATCATGGTGGCCGAATAGCCGTTCATCACATCGGTCACATAGCGGGTCAGCGCGGAGAGGCATTCGTTGATCTTCACGACCTTCGCGATGGGATCGACGATCGCCGCGTGGTTCTCGCGGCAGTTGGGATAGCCTTCCGTGGGGAAGCGCGGAGTCATGGGAATCTTTGGCAGGGCCGCGCGATCCGTGGTGGTGTTGGCGTTCACGGTCACGGCGGCCATCGACTGTGGCTCGGCCGACGCGATCACGCCCGGCGGCGTGGCGCCTGGCTGCGGCGAGAGAGGTTTTCCGGCTTCCGGCAGAGTCGTGACTGCCTTGGCGGGAGGCGTCCGGTCGATGCGGGCGGCATCAGCGACGAGAACAGGCGCGGGGCCGGGCGTCGATGCCGGTCTGGCGGACTGAAGCCGGGCGATGCGTTCCCTGGCATCGCTCGCGAATATGCCGTCGGGGAACTTTCCGATGTATTCCTGATAGGCCGCGATGGTGTTCTTGGCGTCGGCATAGCGCCATGCGAAGCCGTCCGCCACGGCCAGCCCTTCGCCGCCCCCCTGCGCCGTCACCGCCGAAGGCGGCGGCACTAGGAAGAACTCCTTGCCTTCCAGGGTCATGCTGACCCACGGCGATTGCCTGCCGCCGGTTTCGTTTATCACTTCCTCGCGGATCGTCGGGCCGAGCCGGTGGATCGACAGCCCCGGCTCCGTCAGGTTATGCGCCAGGGCGCGCGCGAACGGGGAGTTTTCGCCAACGCCGTCCGTGGCGACTTGCCCGCCCGCCGCCGCGAAGATCACCAGCGAGCCGGACCCCTGAAATTCGGTTTCGACCAGCCCGGCGGGCACCGTGCGGACCGCCGAGCGCCAAGTTCTGCCGAAGGGATTGTTCCGGCAGGCGTCGAGAACGACGATGCGCAAGGTGGCACCGCTGACGGTTTCGAGGAGGCCATCGAGATCAATCGCCTCGAACCGCAGTTCGAGCGGATCGGGCAGCACGGCATCCACCGGAATGACCCAGTTCTTGCCGCCGCTTTCCATGCCGTGCCCGGCGTAATAGATCATCGCGACTTCGGCGCCGTCCGCCTGCTTGCGGAAGCTGCGAAGGGCCTGATCGAGATTGGCCTTGGTGAGATCGGACAGCACTACTGTCTCGAACCCCACCTGCCGGGCGGCCTCGGCCACGAGGCCGGCGTCCTTGCCGGCATTGGGCAGCAGGTTCGCGTGGCTGTAAGTCGAGTTGCCTATGACCAAAGCAACCCGGCGCGCCTCCGCGGGGGCCGCTATGCCCGCGGCAATCGCCAGCAGGAACAGGAACGCCGCGATCCGCCGGAGCCAACGGCCGTCGATCAGGCTTTGGGCATGGACCACTGCGCTCTTCCCCGAATCGTCACCTGGCGTTACTGTCCCAAGAATAGTTCAAAGCGGAACGAGAGTTAACCGCATTAACGAACCGGTCGGGCCGGGCATTTTGCTCTGGCAATAAAAACGCGGCCCGAATAGTGTTCGCCAGGCCGGTAGCGATCAACGGCAGCTCTGGTTTCGCCGGGGCATGCGCATCGCGGGCGAAGGGGGACAGATGCGGAAAATCATGATGCTAGCGATTGTTGCGCTTGTTTCCGCCTGCTCCTCGCAGCAGGGGCAGAAACTTCCCCGTGCCAGCAAGCCCGTCGCGGTCAACGTCGATCTTTCCCGCTGTCCCGCGCTTGCCGCGCTGTCGGGCGGCGCGGCTTCGCGCATGGAGCCAGTGGAGCTTCCGTCCCGGACAGGTGATCCGCTCCGCAAGTTCACGGCGTCCAGCAAGGAACAATTCGCCGTCGCGGCTCAGGGCGGTGGTGTCCATTGCGTGGATATCCGCCGTATGATCGCGATAACCGGCATGAAGTCGCACCAGAACGACCGCTTCGTGTCATTCGTCTGGGAAGGCTTTCAGGACAGGGGCTATCGCAGCGATGGCGCCATCCTTGTCGATCGTGCGGGTAGCGGAAGCCATATCGACACGGGCGGCGTCCCGGTGTTCTCGCCGTCGGGTTCGCTGGTCGCCGCCGTGCACCAGTCCCCCACGGCGTTCAGCGCGCTTCAGGGTTTCGCCGTCTGGCAGGTCGGGCCCTATGCCACGGTTCAGGTCGCGAAGATCGAGGACTTGCCCGAAATGCTGGACTGGCGCGTCGATCGCTGGGAATCGGAAACCTGCGTGACTCTTTCGGCGGTGCCGTTCGCGCGCTGGAACGGCGCGGCTGCTGATCTTGCCGCGCTACAGCGCGATCATTTCGTCGCGCGGCGAGTGGAAACGGGCTGGACTTTCGCGCCCGCTGGCAAGAGCGGCTGCTGATGGGGTTCGCGCACCATTGCCGGCCAGTGGTGAAATAGCCTATTCAGGGCGTATTCCAAGGTAAGTGCGATGGGACTTCCGGCTGCGAGAATTGGCGACTTTCACAGTTGCCCCATGGTCAATCCCGGCCCCGTTCCCCATGTGGGCGGTCCTGTGGTCATGGGACAAGTCAACGTCCTGACCGGCGGCAGCCCGCAGGCAAGGGTTGGCGACATCTGCGTGTGCGTCGGTCCGCCTGATCCGATCGCCAAGGGGTCGCTGACCGTGTTCGTGGGCGGCTTGCCCGCCGCGCGGCAATTCGATCCCACCGTTCATGGGGGCTTGATTACGGCGGGCCTGTTTACTGTGCTGATCGGCGATGCGGGCGGCGCCAGCGTGGGTGTCGCGGCGGCCGTGCCGGAAACTCCCGATCCGCCATGCCTGACCTCCGCCCAGAAGCAGGGCGCTCCTTTCGTGCGAGGCTGATCGCGTGCCGGGGCCGGGCCTGTATGAACTGGTGGCAGGCTGGCCCGCGATCATCGCCGTGTGCAACGGCGCGAAGTTCGCCGATCTTCCGGCTATTCTGCAAGCGGGCGGCTTCACCGCGCATTCGCTGATTCTCGAATCGCCGCGCCAGCCCGCGCCGCGATCCGGCCCCTGGATGCTTCCTCTCTCGCCGGAGCGGCTGGGCCAGTTCCTGTCGATACCCGGAATGCAACCGTCCTGCGTGCTCTGGGGCGGTGTCAGCGATCCCGGCGTCGCGTTCCAGCATTTTCGCCGCATCAACCGCGCACGGATCGTCAACGACGAGAAACAGCCCGAAAGCGTGCTGTTCCGGCACTGGGACAATGAAACGCTCGGCCTGATGCTGCCGTTGATGACACCCGCGCAGAAGGCGAGGCTCTTCGGCCCGTTCGAGCGCGCGGCGTTTTTCGTCGAGGATGCGGAAGGAGGCGTGGTCGCCCTTCGGGAATCCGGCACGGCTCCCGCGGACGATGCCCGGCGCGGACCCATCCATTTCGATGCGTCGCAGATGGCCACTATCGAAGCCGGGATGCTCGCCCGCTCCGATCGCAAGATCGCGCGCTATCTGCGGCGCAATGCCGCGGCGCACACCGGACCGGCGGACGACGAGGCGCTGCAACGCTATGTCGGCGATTGCCGCGCTCAGGCCGGAGCGTGGGGGATCACCAGCGAATCCGGCATCGGGCGCTTCGCATGGCTTCAACTCGTCACGCAGGGGCGCTTCGCCGGAATGCCCGAAGTCCACGCGCTGATGACGGCTCCATCGACCGCCACGCCCGATCGCAAGCTCAAGTATCTGATGCAGCGGATGAGCCGGCAGGCGCAGGGCCTGGACTGAACCATGGCGACGATTGCGGCCGGTGCGCAGGCGGGAGCGGAAATCGGCCTTCTGGGCGGTCCCCTCGGTGCCGCCGCCGGGGCGGTCATCGGCGGTCTGGTGGGACTCGGCGTCGGCCTCCTGCTCGCCAAGGCGGTGGAAAACGCCAGTTCGGACGCCGATGAAGCACTGGGCGAAGGCACGCAGACAAAGGCTTGCGCCGATTGCGGCGACGGGCCGGACTGCTTCGAGCCGCCGAAGGGATCGGACCCCGATGAGTTCGCGCAACAATTGAAGGAGCAGCAGGACGCGATCAACAAGCTGTCCCCCGACGAACTCCTCAAGCGGCTGGCCGATGGCGATGCGCGCAAAATGGCGACCGGCAGCTATCGCGGCGCGGGCGACGCGGCGGCGCGTTCGGCGGCGAGGGATGCGGCCGCGCGCCAGGCAGGCGATGCGGCCCGCAAGCAGGCGCTGGCGTCCGGCAAGTCGCTGGGCGAGGCCAACGCGCTTGCGGATCAGGCGGCGAGGGGCGCTCTGGCGGGCAAGGACGCGACACACGCGCTGGACTGGATCGCGGGCGGCGATGGGGAGATTTCGGGCATGGGGGATCGTTCGATCAACCGTTCGATCGGATCCCAATGGAAAAGCGCCGGAGACGGCAGCCAGTTGTCTCGGCGCGAGCAACTGCGCAAGGCGGCGGAAAAAGCCAAGGCGCAGGGCAAGAGCAAAATGGACGTCGATCTTGAGAAATGCTAGGCACCAGGCATGATTAGCGAAAATTATCAATACCTTATTGATACGTTTGGGCCCCCGGCGATGGCTCACCCGCTGGATGCGCCGTCACAGGCGGAACTGGGCCGGATGCTGCCGCCGGAACTGGGCGGGTTCCTGCTGGAATGCGGCATCGGCATCTGGCTCGACGGACGCTTCCAGTTCTGCGATCCGCTGCGTTTCCAGCCGATCGTCGACATGCTGCTGCAAGCCGACAGGGACTTTCGGCCCGAACGGACCGCCCTGTTCGGCTACAGCGCCTTCGGAGAGATTATGGCCTGGAACCACGACCATGGGCTGCTTCAGGTGAACCTGCCGCGTATGTGGGCTTCGATCAGCGCCGTGGTGGCGGGCGGGACGCCGGACCAGACAGTCATCGCCACGCTCGCGGGCATCGGCGATCTCAACTACGGCGACTGGAACGAGGACGATACCGCGAACGCGCCGCTTCTCTTCAAGCGCGTCCGCAAGGCGCATGGTCCGCTCGAACCCGGCGAAGTCTATGGTTTCGTTCCGGCCCTTGAAGCGGGCGGGCGGGCGCATGTGGAAACCGCGCGGCGGCTCAAGGCGTTGGAGCATTTCGCCATTCTCGCCCAGTTCGGGCCGGCCACCCTGTTCGACTATGCCGGCGGCGAGCAGGTGCGCGTGCGTGAGCTTGGGCCGCAGGATGCCTAGGGTCAGGACCCATTGATATGAGAGGCGCGATCTGATTCAGGCTCCGCAAG
>CAZUOV010000027.1:0-38410 GCA_964621355.1 uncultured Novosphingobium sp.
GCTTTCATCGGCCCGGGCGATCACGCGGCGATTGGTGGAGACGATCGCGCGCGACGACCGCTACAACCTCGTGATCGCGCCGCACTTGCGGATGGCCCAGAACTGGAACGGTCCCCGGCGGCGCGAATGGGAAGACATGGCGGTGCCGGGCCGCGTCGCGGTCGATCTCGGTTCCCGCCGATCCGTCGACATGACCTATACGCTGGGCGCCGATCTCTATCTCGGCGACGTCAGCAGCCAGGTCTATGAATTCCTGGTGCGGCCCCGGCCCTGCCTCTTCGTCAATTCGCATGGCGCGGCATGGCAGGGGAGCGAGGATTACGCCATGTGGCGCTTCGGCGAAGTCATCGCGCCCGAAGCGCCCGTCGCCTCCGCGATCGAGCGCGCCTTTTCCCGCCACGGCGAGTTCCTGCCGGTGCAGAAGGAGCGGACGCGGGCGGCGCTCGACGGCGTGGGTTGGGACGAGCAGGGCCGGATCGCCTTCCACGGCGGCGATCCCGTCGCGAAAGCCGCCGACATCATCGAAGCCGACATGCTGAACGGGCCGGGCACGGGGATATAGCGGCATCCGCCCGTCCCCGCCATCTTCCGCCGCCGCCATCCTTCGGTTGCGCCCCATCGCCATATCGTCCAGACGAACCGGTATGAGTGCCGGTCCAGCACCTTCGTCCTCCCGGTCTCCGCTGGCGCGCATCCTGGCCAACACCGCCTGGCTGCTTGGCGGAAAGGGATTTTCCGCGCTGTGTGGAATCGCCTATCTGGCGATCCTCACCCGCTCGCTCGGCCTCAAGGATTTCGGCCACTTTTCGCTGATCTTCGGCACGGCACAGGCGCTGATTGCGCTGGCCGGGTTCGAGACATGGCGCGTCGTCGTGCAATATGGCGCGCAATACGTGCACCGGCAGGACTGGGACCGCTTCGGGCGCCTGGCCATGACCTGCGGCCTGATGGACGCGGTGGGCGCCATGGCGGGCTGCGGCATCGCCTTCGTCGTGATCTACGGTTTCGCGGACAGCCTCGACCTCAATCCCGACTATATCGATGCCGCGTTCTGGTTTTCCTGCGCGATGCTGTGGGCGCTGGTCTCGGCACCGACCGGCATCGCGCGCGCGCTGCACCGTTTCGACCGCGCGGTCTACGTCGAAAGCGTGGTGCCCATCGGGCGGCTGCTGGCGGCGCTGTTCATCTGGTGGACCGGACCGTCGGTCGCGCGGTTCCTGATCGCCTGGGCCGCCGTGGATCTGATCGAAGCGGCGCTCTACTGGACCATGGCCCGGCGGCTCAGGCCGGAAGCGGTGCGGCTGGCGCACTTGCGCCGTTGGCGGCTGGCGCTGGACGAGAACCCCGGCCTCATCCGCTTCGCGCTGGTGACTCACGCGGGCGGCACGGTCGATGCCGTGATGCGGCATGGTCCGCTGCTGGCCGTGGGCGGGCTGGTCAGCACCAGCGCGGCCGGGCTTTACCGCCTGGCCAGCCAGCTCACGCAATCGCTCGGCAAGCTCTCCGGCCTGCTGACGCGCGCGGTCTATACCGAAGTCGCGCACGTCAAGGCCGTGGCCAGCACGTCCGATTTCCGGCGGATGGCCGTGCAGACGAGCGCGATCGCGGGGGCGGCGGGCCTGTCCACGGTCCTGCTCGCGCATTTCCTCGGCGCGGAGCTGCTTGCCCTCATCGGCGGCGAGACGTTCCGGCAGGGCACCGCGATCCTGATCCCGCTCGCGGTGGCCAGCAGCTTCGAGCTGGCCAGCGTAGCTTTCGAGCCGATCCTGCATTCGACGAAGCGCGCTGGCAGCGCGCTGGCCGCCCGGCTGGGCGGCGTGGCCGTGATGACCACGGGCATCGCCCTGTTCTGGCACGGAGAAGCGGAAGGCATCGCCTGGGCAGTGGCGATGGGCAGCGCGGCGACTTATGTCCTTCTGGCGGCGATTTCCTGGCTGCGCATATCGCGCATGTAGACCGGCCGGAACGATTTCCGGCAAAAAAGCGGCACCGGCGCAATTCCTAGTTGCATCTGAGAATGATTATCAGTAGCGAATGATTCGCGCCGGGTGGCCTGACCTGTCCGCCCGGCTCATCGCTGGCACCTGCCCAGCATCTTCTCCCTAACTTCGGCCGGGGTGTTCGCACCCCGGCCAATTTTTAATCGGCGCCATTGCACCGCGATACCGGTAAACACGTCATGCGCAAAAAACGTCGCCGGTGATCGGTAAAACTGATTACTCCGCCAAACAAATCCAATTGGCGAATCGGGCGTTCTGCCCCCATCTGCTGCCTGTCAGTTTCGCCGGACCGTTCCGGCATCAACCAGAAGGAAGACCCATGGGTATCATCGGTAGCAAGATCAAGCCGTTCACCGCGCAGTCCTACCATCAGGGCAAGTTCGTGGAAGTTTCCGATGCCGACACGGCGGGCAAGTGGGCCGTGTTCTTCTTCTACCCGGCGGACTTCACGTTCGTCTGCCCGACCGAACTGGAAGACCTCGCCAACCAGTACGAGACGCTCAAGTCGCTGAACGTCGAAGTCTATTCGGTCTCCACCGACACGCACTTCAGCCACAAGGCCTGGCATGACAGTTCGCCCGCCATCGGCAAGATCAACTTCCACATGCTGGGCGATCAGAACCACGACATCTCCAACAACTTCGGCGTGCTGCGCGAAGGCCAGGGCCTGTCCGACCGCGCGACGTTCGTGGTCGACCCGGACGGCGTGATCCAGGTGATGGAAATCACGTGCGAAGGCGTCGGCCGCAACGCCGAGGAACTGGTCCGCAAGATCAAGGCCGCGATCTACGTGCGCGAGCATCCCGGCCAGGTCTGCCCGGCCAAGTGGGAAGAAGGCGCAGAAACGCTCGCGCCTTCGATCGACCTCGTCGGCAAGATCTGACACCTTTCCCCCGGCTCCGGGGCGCAGCGCGCGTCCCGGAGCACCCCCTTCCCTCCAGACCGGATACCCCGCCCGGCCGCGTGCGTCCCGCTCGCGCGGCGACGGCGAAGCCATGACCAGGAAACACGACTATGCTTGATGCCGCGACCACCAGCCAGTTGAACGCCTATCTGGGCAACCTGCGCCGTCCGATCGAGCTGGTCGCCAGCCTGGACGACAGCCCGAAATCGGCCGAGATGCGCGAACTCGTTTCCGAGATCGCCGCGCTTTCGGACAAGGTTTCCGCGCGGTTCGACGGCAATGACGCCCGCCGCCCCTCCTTCGCGATCCGCGCGGATGAAGGCCGCGCCGAAGTCGTGTTCGCGGGGCTTCCGATGGGGCACGAATTCACTTCGCTGATCCTCGCCCTGCTCCATGTCGGCGGCCACCCGCCGAAGGAAGACACCGACCTGCTCGGCAGCGTCCGCGCGCTGCAAGGCGAATACCGCTTCGAGACGTTCTTCTCCGTCACGTGTCAGAGCTGCCCGGACGTGGTGCAGGCGCTCAACATCATGGCCGCCCTCAACCCGGGCGTCCATCACACCGCCATCGACGGCGCGCTGTTCCAGGACGAAGTGGAACGGCGGCAGGTCATGGCCGTGCCGACGATATTCCTGAACGGTGAACCGTTCGGCCAGGGCCGCATGGACCTTGCCGAGATCATGGCCAAGGTCGACACCGGCGCCGTGGCGCGCGAGGCGGAAAAGATCGCCGCGAAGGAACCGTTCGACGTGCTCGTGGTCGGCGGCGGCCCGGCGGGCGCGGCGGCGGCGATCTATGCCGCGCGCAAGGGCATCCGCACCGGCGTCGCGGCGGAACGCTTCGGCGGGCAGGTGCTCGACACACTGGCAATCGAGAACTTCATTTCGGTATCGCACACCGAAGGGCCGAAGCTTGCCGCCCAACTGGAACAGCACGTCAGGGACTATGACGTCGATATCATGAACCTGCAAAGGGCGGTGGAACTCGTGCCCGCCGCGCAGGCTGGCGGCCTGCATGAAGTGCGGCTGGAAAACGGCGCGAGCCTGAAAGCCAAGACCGTGATCCTGTCCACCGGCGCGCGCTGGCGGCAGATGGGCGTGCCGGGCGAGGACGAATACCGCACGAAGGGCGTCGCCTATTGCCCGCACTGCGACGGGCCGCTGTTCAAAGGCAAGCGCGTGGCCGTGATCGGCGGCGGCAATTCCGGGGTGGAAGCCGCCATCGACCTCGCGGGCATCGTCGCGCACGTCACGTTGATCGAGTTCGACCCGCAGTTGCGCGCCGACGCGGTGCTCCAGAACAAGCTGCGCAGCATGGGCAACGTCACGATCGTCACGTCCGCATTGACGACCGAAGTGCTGGGCGACGGCGCGAAAGTTGTCGGCCTGCGCTATCGCGACCGCAACACCGAAGAGGAGCACACGGTCGAACTGGAAGGCATCTTCGTGCAGATCGGCCTCATACCCAACAGCGAATGGCTGGACGGAGCAGTGGCGCTTTCGGCGCGCGGCGAGATCGAAGTGGACGCGCGCGGCGCGACCAGCGTGCCCGGCGTGTTCGCGGCGGGCGACGCGACGACCGTGCCCTACAAACAGATCGTCATCGCCATGGGCGAAGGCTCCAAGGCTTCGCTCTCCGCGTTCGATTACCTGATCCGTAACTGAGCCTGATCCGCAACTGACAACGCCCGGGCGCGAGTCGCCGCGCGGGAGCGGCTATCGCGCGTCCGCGCAAATCTGCTCCAGCGCCGCGACGATCGCCCGTTCGTCGCGCGCTTTGTATTGCCCGGCGAACAGCAAGACCGCGCACCCGCCCTCCACTGTTCCCGCGTCGTCGCGCAGTGCAACGGCAAGCGCGCGCGTTCCGGGGGGCACGGACCCGCCGTCATCCGCCCAGCCGCGCCGCCGGGTTCGATGAATGTCCGCGATCAGCGTGTCCAGATCCTGCGGCATCTGCCATACCGTGCGGGCGAACAGGGCGGCGATATCCTCATCCGCCAGAGGCATGGCGGCCGCCACGGCGCGGCCCACCGCCCCCTGGAGCAGCGGAATGCGCTGGCCCAGATTGTGCGACAGCTTCACAGGCGCAGGGCTTTCCGCGACGGCCGTCAGCACCAGCCTTTCCCCTCGCACGGCCCAGCGCGTGACGTTGATCTTGTAGAGTTGCGCCAGACGCGCCATCCCCTCTTCCAGCCGCCGTTCGCGATCGCGCGTCCGGCCGCCGCCCATCATCGCTTCCCCGAAATCCGGCTGCAGGAAATAGGTCTTGGCCGCAGGGTCGAACGTGACGACGCCCTCGTGCGCCAATGTGCGAAGAATATTGAAGGCCGTGCTGCGATTGAGGCTGAGCGGGCCGGAAATCTCGATCAGCCGAAGCGGCCCCGACGCCCCGTAGAGATGCCGCAGGATGGCGATGGTGGAAACAGTGGCGCCGACCAGCTTGCCCCTGCCGGGCCTGTTGCTGACGAGCGCAGGACCGGGCGATCCCATGACGTTTTGCTTGCGCAAAGAGGATTCATTCTGCATCATAAACATGAATTCTCAATAGAGAACATAATTGTCAAGGAGAAGCCCATGCCGTCCCCCTCGCTCATCATCCGCAACGCGCTGATCGCCGATGGCACCGGCGCTCCGGCGTTTCCCGGCGACGTCGCCGTCCGCGGGGATCGCATCTCCCATATCGGCAAGGTCGAGGAACGGGCCGAGATCGAGATCGACGCGGGCGGCAAGGTGCTCGCGCCCGGCTTCATCGACGTGCACACGCACTACGATCCGCAGCTTTGCTGGGACAAGCTCGCGACGCCGACCCCGGAGCATGGCGTGACCTCGCTCATCATGGGCAACTGTTCGGTCGGCCTCGCCCCCATCGCGCCTCAGGCGAAGGACCAGCTTATCGGCTGGTTCGGCTCAGTGGAGGACATGGACGGCGCGCTGCTGCGCCAGAGCGTCTCGTTCGATTGGGAAACCTTCGACCAATACGCCGCCGAACTCGGGCAGGATCTGGGCCCGAACGTGGGCGTTTTCGTCGGCCATGCCGTGCTGCGGCTCTATGTGATGGGGCCGGCGGCGCAGGAACGGGCCGCGACTGACGAGGAAATCGCGCGCATGGCGCAAGTGCTGCGCGCCTCGCTGGCGGCCGGTGCGTTCGGCCTGTCCTTCACCTACAACCATCTCGACGACAAGGGGCGGGAACTGCCCTGCGCCTATGCCGACCGGCGGGAACTTGCCGCCTTGCTGACCGAAGTGGCCAGGGCCGATCGCATGGTGGAAGTCGCGCCTGACCTGCGCGCCGGAGCGGACACATTGCAATGCTATGACCTGTTCGGCGAACTTTCCATCGAAACGGGCGCGCGCGTGACGCTTTCGCCGATCCTGGTGATCGCCAACGGCAGGCCCGGCTGGCGCGAGATGCTGGACCGGCTGGAATCATGGCGGGCGAAGGGGGCGAAACTGTTCGCGCAGACGCAGGTGCGCCCGCTCGACATGACGGTCGACCTCGGCAAGGGAACCCTGCTGCTCGGCAAGACGCCGCTGTGGCGCGAGATCATGGATCAGCCGGTCGCGGGGAAGATCGCCATGATGGCCGATCCCGCCAACCGGGAGACGCTGGCGGAGGAAACGGAGCAAGGGCGCGGAATCATCCGCAGGCTTGTCGTGCGCACTGTCTTTGCTGAGGGGAACAAACCCTATGTCGGCAAGACGATTCAGGAGATCGCCGACAAGGAGGGCAAACGCATCAGCGACGTGCTGATCGACGTCGCGCTGGCCGATGGCCTCAGGACCGAGTTCACGCTGACAGGCCTCATTCACGCCGATATCGAGAACGTCACGTCTCTGCTCGACAATCCGGCGATGCACATCGGTTCGGCCGACGCGGGCGCGCATATTACCGCTTTCTCGGGAGCGGGTGACACCTGCTACCTGTTCGAGAAATTCGTGCGGGCGGAAAAGAAGATGACGCTGGAGCGCGCGGTGCAGCGGCTGACATCGGACATCGCCCGCGACTGGGGCCTCAAAGAAAGGGGCGAGATCGCCGTGGGCAACTATGCCGATCTCGTCGTGTTCGATCCCGAAACCATCGCACGCGAGCCCGAGGTCTGGGTGGACGACCTGCCGGGCGGCGGCGGCCGCTATGTGCGCGGCGCGCGCGGCGTGGAGAAAGTGATCGTCAACGGAGAGGTTCTCGTCGACCGGGGCGCCTACGGCGAAGCGCGGCCGGGACGGCTGCTGTAAGGCGCAGGGCCACGGCGCGAATGTCCAATCTGGCGTTCTTTCCCGGCTTCACCGAAGGCCGGATCACGGTGGACGGCGTAGGCATCCACTATGTCACCGGCGGGTCCGGCCCGCCGCTGCTGCTTGTCCACGGCGCGCCTGAGTCCGGCACGATGTGGCACAAGGTCGCGGCGATCCTGCGCGACCGGTTCACGCTCGTCGTTCCCGACTTGCGCGGCTATGGCCGCAGCGACAAGCCCGCGTCCGGCGACTATACCAAGCGCGCCATGGCGGCCGACATGGCCGCGCTCATGTCCCACCTGGGGTTCGACCGCTTCGGCGCGGCGGGTCATGATCGCGGCGCGCGGGTGGTCCGCAGGCTGATGAAGGATCACCCCTTGCGCGTGGAACGGGGCGCCGTGCTGGACATCGTTCCGACCAGGTGGATCTACGACCACATGGACGACAGAGTCGCGATCGGGCTCTGGAACTGGGTGATGTTCGTCGCACCCCATGCCGAGCGCATCCTCAATTTCAGGGCCATGCTCGAAGGGCTGCGCCATCTGGGGGACGACAAGGCCGTCGACGACTATCTGCAGACGAACGGCAACCCCGAGGCCCATCATGCCATGTGCGAAGACTATCGCGCGGGCTACCATATCTGCCGGCATCAGGACGCGGACGATGCGGACACCGTGATCGCCGCGCCACTGCTCGTGCTCTGGGGCGAGAAATCCGCCACGACGGCCTCGCTGTTCGACGTTCGGGCATCATGGGCCGGAGAAGGCACCGACCTGTCGTTCGCAAGCCTGCCTTGCGGCCATTTCATCCCCGAAGAGCGGCCGGAAGATACCGCGAGACTGCTGGGAGATTTCTTCGGCCGGCACTGACGGGCGAAGAGGCCAGGATCGCTCTGCGGGATCGCTCCGGCGGCATCCCGTCTGTTAAAACGCGTTCTTATACTATCTGTAGTGTAAGGTATATTCTTTATATTCTAAGGCATATGCCCTCCCTGCATGCGGGAGGAAGAGCATTGCGCCTTGTCTCGGCCCGCCGCGCGGAAGCCCTCGCCGGGGCCGGGGCCGACGAAGGCGGAACGGCCCGCCGTTTCCCCGTCGTTTCCATGTGAGTTGCGGTGTTTCCGGCAGCCGGATACGCGACGAAGCGACGGTTTCAGACGACAAAGCGATGCCGGCGGATCGTCGCCGGGGTCACCCTGTCTTGTGCGACCCACCGATCCGCGCTTACAGTCGGACAATTCGAACCGCATGACTCGGGCAATGTTCCGCCTGCGGCGGATTTGTGTGGTCAGTATCCGGCCAAATAAGGCAAAGTAACTCCGGATTGGACCAAACAAATGTAAATTCCAGCAATTTACAAGCTTTGTAGTCTCTCCCGGTGCTTGCCTAAGCCGAAAATATTACGCAATCATTCCTCTGACTAAGCGCAAGGTGTTTTCTCGGACACCTTCGACAAGATCGGTGCAGGGGGTGCGGCAGGCGATGTTTGCAACCAGGGATAGCAGACCGGTTCGGACAGCCACGGTTTTCCGCCTCCCCGCGATGTGGGAAGCTGTTTCATGACCTTCGATTGCCAAGCCGATCTGATCGAGCTTGCCCGCATCCACTACGCTGACAGGCGCAAACGTGAAAAACACCTTCCGGCGGCGCTGTTCGGCGAACCGGCGTGGGACATCCTGCTCGATCTGTTCATCGCGGCGGGAGACGACAAGCAGGTTTTCGTATCGAGTGCATGCCTTGCCGCCCATGTTCCGCAAACGACGGCGCTCCGCAGGATTCAGATGCTCGAAGACCTCGGCCTCGTGGAACGCCAGGGCGATGCCGGCGACAACCGGCGCACGATCGTGCGCCTGACGGCCGATGGCTTGGGTGCGATGCGGGCGTTTTTCTCCGCGAGCGCGCTGGCGAACGGGGCCTGGGCCAGAATCATGGAAGGCAGGGCGGGCGGCGAACTGGCCTCATTGGGCAATGGGCGGTGCGGAAACTGATCGCGCCATGCCCGCATGGCGTGACGCACTCCCTCTGAAACAACTCGCGGATTTGCCGGTTATTCCCGCACAGGAGAACCGATCATGGCCGATGCCCGCATCTTCGCCGACCTCAAACACGATCACGATCGCCAGCGCAAACTGCTGACGAAGCTGGAAAAGACGTCCGGCGACAGCGAGGAACGGCGCACGCTGTTCGAGGAACTGCGCGTCGAGCTTCAGGCCCACGCGGCGGCGGAGGAGGAATCCCTCTATGCGACGATGCTCGCCAAGCCCGATCTGCGGGACGAGGCACGCCATTCCGTCGCCGAGCACAAGGAAGTCGACGACATGCTCGGGGAACTTGTCGAAACCGACATGAGTTCAAGCGCATGGCTGAAGAAGTTCAAGCAGATGCGCGACCGCTACACGCATCATATCGACGAGGAGGAAGACGAAATGTTTCCCGCCGCCGCCGATGGCCTGAGCAAGAAGGCGGAAGACGAGGCAGCGGCGGTTTTCGAAAAGCGCAAGCCCGCCGAACGCGAACGCGCCGAAGACGAAATGCCCGGCGACGCCCGCGAATAGGCGCGCGGGAACGTTCCGTCTCGTCCGCGCGTTAGGCATATGCAATCAAATCAAGGATAAAGCCCATGGCTTTCCAGCAACTTGAAACGCCGCTTCCCGTACATGTCATCGGGAAGGGCAAGGGCATGTCGTTCGGCGTTATCGACTACGGCCCCGAACACAACCTGATCTGGGTGACGGCGCTGGACGACAGCGGCGAAATCTGGTGCGCGCCCAATCCGCTGGTTCGCATGCGCGCCAACTGGACCTTCGGACGCCCGGCGCCGGGCGACGCCGATTCTCCCGAACCCGTTTCCGACGCCCTGCCACCGGACGCGTCGCCATGGAACAATCCGGGGAACAATCCGGGGAACAATCCGGGGAACAATCCGGCGCGATCCGGCTCGCAGCTTCACGCGGTGCCCCTGGCCGGCGCCGACGCGGAGCATTCCGCTTTTCCTTAGGCCACGCGCTATTTCAGGAACGAAAGCAGATCCTTGATGGACGCCGTGGCAAAGCCGATGGCGCTGTCCGAAATGCCGTAGGGCAGGAACAGCTTGTCGCGCACTTTCATGCCGCCGCAACTGTAGACCACGTTAGGCACATAGCCTTCGCGGTCGCTGTCCTTGGCGGAAAGCAGCGGACGTTCGCTGCGCGCGATGACCTTGGAGGGAATATCGCGGTCCAGCAGGATCGCACCGATGGAATACTTGCGCATGGCCCCCACGCCGTGGGTCAGAACCAGCCAGCCTTCATCCGTCAGGATCGGGCTGCCGCAATTGCCGAGCTGGATGAACTCCCAGGGAAAGCGCGGTTCCAGCAGCAGCACCCCTTCGCTGTCCCATTCGTCTATGCGGTTGGAGGACAACAGATAGAGGTTCTTTCCGTCCTGCCGGCTGAGCATGTAGTAGCTGTGGCCGATCCGGCGCGGGAACAGGGCCATCCCCTTGTTGCGGGCGGCGGCGCCGGTGATCGGACCCAGCGTGAAGTCGTGGAAATCGCGCGTGCGGAGAAATTCGGACCGGATGTCGCGCCCGTTGTAGGCCGTATAGGTGCCGATCCATTCGTAGTTGCCGTCGCCGTGATCGAACCGGACCAGACGCAGGTCTTCCAGTCCGTTGCTCTGATGTTCAGTGATCGGGAAGATCACCGTCCCTGACAGCGTGCTTTCGGGATGGCGGTGAATGCTGACCGTGCCGTCCGGCCTTCGCGGTTCGTTGATGTTTATCATCGCGGCTGTCGCCACATTGGGTTGCGGCCAAAGGTTGAAGCCGTCATCCGCCTCGATGATGCCCTCGCGGAAAGCGATCGAGCTGATGTGCCCTTCCCCGACCGCGCGCATCGACATGATGAACCGTTCCGACCCTTTGGTCAGGCCCGACTGGTCCGGGTGCGCCACGACGCTGGGGTTCATCAGGGCGGCAGCGGCATAGCTGTATTCATGGCAGAAATAGGCGCCGATCAGCCGTTTGCGAGTGGCCGAGATCGCGGGACGGATACGTACGGACGTCGCCACTTCCCGGAAGCGTTCGTCGAACACGCTTTCCGTCTGCCAGTGCCGCTCGGAAAAATCGGAAAGGATCGCCGCGTATTCCTCCTCGACTTCCCGTTCGCTCAGCGAAAGGACATCGGCGACGAGCCGCCCCGCGCGCGAGGAACTGGCGTTCGGCGCCTGCCAGCCCAGATGGAACGGCCGGATCACGACTCTTGCCGGATCGGCCCGCAGCTTCAGCGGATGGATCGTCAGCGGACCGTCCGACATCACCGCGGCAACGGCATCGTCCGGCCTGGCGGCATCAGGCCCGGTGGCATCAGGTCCGGCGGCTCGCAGCTCCATTTTCCCTCCACGCCGGAATCGCGCGTTCCGCCAGCCCTTCATAGGCGTAATAGGCCAGTTGAAAAGCCAGCAGCGACTCCGCCCCGCAATTGAGATTGGCACCGTGCGGGTTGAGACCGTCCATGCAGGTGCCGAATTGCAGGTCGGCCAGCGCCACGCCCCGGTCGTTGGCGCCCAGGAACCATGTATAGGCCCGCCGTGCGTGCTCGAACCACTTGCTTTCCCCCGGCTCGATCCGCAGCGCGGCGGCGCAGGCGTCGACCGCGGCCCAGGCTTCCAGCGGTTGCTGGTCGAACGGCAGGATTTCGTGGAAGCGCCCGAAACTTTCCGCACCGACCGCCCGGAAATGCCCTTTGGCGGACGTCTGGCGCGCCATGATCCAGTCGAGAGTCTCAAGCCCCGCCGCCGTCCATTCGGGACGTCCCCGCGTTTCCCCGCAAGCGATCAACGCTTCGGACAGGCGCGGATTGTCATAGCCGATCAGGGCCTCGAACCACGTCCAGTCCGGCCCGCGCGCCTTGTCCAGCAGCGCGTGGAGCAGCCCGCCGCACCGTTCGGCGATCCGCAGGGCCAACGCGTGATCGGGCGCGCCGTGCAGAACGGCGGTCGCGCCCAGCGCGGCGAAGGCGATGCTGCGCGGATTCTCGAAATCAAGCGCGATGGACGCGGTGCGACCGAAGCAATCGAGCGCCCAGCTCCACAGCGATGGCAGGCGCGAACGGCGGGCGGCGTCGCCCAGCGCCCAGAGCGCCCGTCCGTTGCTGTCCTCGGAACCGGCGGTCTCGCACCAGGTTCGGTCATAGTTCATGAAATTGCGGAACACTTTCGCGTCCCCGTTCCAGGCGTGCTCGACGAACGACGCGAACGGCATGGCCCGGCGCAATTCCTCGCCCGGACTGTCCCACGAGACCCGATGAACCAGCATCAGCGCCCGCGCATTGTCGTCGAGGCAATAGCCGTGGTTCCGGTCGGGGACGATGTGCTTGCCGTGCTGGAGAATGCCCGTCCCGTCGCACAGCACGTCGAATCCGGTCAGGCCGGGGGCAACCGGGTCGCCTGGCGTGGGGACCACGGCGTCCGATCCCGCCGCCGCTTGCAGAAGGGCCAGCGAATTGTCCGCGAAATGGCGCCACACCGTCTTGCGGCCTCGCCGGTAGGCGCGCACCTGCAAGGCTTCGAGTTCGGCGGGATTGTCCAGCAGCCGGTTGACGGCCCGCGAAATCGCCCCGGTCTCGTTCACCGGCACCAGTACGCCGCCGATATCGCCCAGCAGTTCGCGCGCATGAACATAGGGCGTCGAAACGATGGCGCGGCCCAGCGCCACCGCATAGCTCAGCGTGCCGGACGTGCTCTGCTGAAGGTTGGGATAGGGAGTGACATAGATGTCGCAATCCTCCAGCAGCGCCACCAGATCGTCCGTATCGAGGAAGCGATCCACCCATTCGATGTGGCCGGCCACGCCCAGCCGCTCGGCCAGCGCCTTCAGGCCGTCGCGATAGGCTTCCCCATTTCGCCGCACTTCGTTGGGGTGCGAGACACCCGCGATGCGATAGGTGGTGCGGGGATGGCGCGCGATCACGGCGGGCAGCGCCCCGATCACGGTTTCCAGCCCCTTGCCCGGCCCCAGCAGGCCGAACGTCATCAGCGTGCGCGGCGCGCCGGACCTCAACGGGCGCAGCCGCCGGTCGGGCGCGCCATGCTCGATGATCGCGATACGATCCGGCTCGGCCCGGTAGCGTTCGATCAGAGTGTCGCGTCCCTTGCGGCACATCACCATGATGCGGCTGGCGCGCTCGACCAGGCGGCGCGTGACAACTTCCTGCCGGGGGGCGGGATCGCTCAGGACAGTGTGCATGGTCACGACGAGCGGCGCCGCGACGCGATCGACCAGCCGCAGGACGTATTCTCCGCATTCGCCGCCGAAAATGCCGAATTCGTGCTGAAGCCATACGGCATCGACGCCGTCCTCGTTCATGCGCCGCGCCGCGCGATCGTAGGCGGCGCGGTCGTTCCGGTCTATTTCTGCGTAAGCGCCCCGGTGCTCAAGGGGCTCCGCCGGATCCTGCATCGCATAGACGTCGATGCCGACCTGGGGATGGAACTGGCGTAACTGCTCGAACACGTCGGTCGTGAATGTTGCAATGCCGCATTTGCGTGGCGCGAAGTTGCCGACCAGGGCGACTCGCATCGGCGGGAAAGCGGCTGGCTCGCACTCCGCGCCCTGCCGTTCGAGCGCAATTACCTCACCGGGAGAATAATCTTCTCTTTCATATCGTTGATTAGAGCGACCGACGTGCTCCATGCCTTTTCCTTCCAGTCGAGAATCGCCTGTGGACAACATGGCCAATGCAAGGATGCCACGATTGTTCCCGCAGTGCAGCGAAAAATCGGCCAAAACGCGCGATGCTCGCGCGATTCAATCGTTGTCAGTTCGCGGGCCGCGGAAAGACATTGATTTCCCTCGGCACCGCCGCGATGCCATGGCCGTTGCCCGCCGCCAGCGAAATCGCGGTAAGGATCGCGGCAGATGAAAACGGCTTCAGGATGAAACCGATCGCGGTGCTGGCCGGTTCGCCGATCTGGGCCGGGTTGGCCGTAACGTAGAGAATGGACGTGCCGAAACGCGCGGCCAGTTCCCGCGCGATCGACGTGCCGGTGGGTCCATCGCGCAAATTGAGGTCGACCAACGCCACTTCCGGCGCTTCCTCCAGTCCGCCGAGCGAGGCCATGTCGCAGATCGTGCCGACCACGTCATGGCCGCCTTCAGTGACGATATCCTCCAACTGCATCGCAATCAGGAATTCATCCTCCACGATGAGGACCTTGGCGCACATAATCCCTGAACCCGTTCTTTTTTCATTTGCCCTCAGGCGGCAAGTTCCGCCAGCGAATCGACGTTGGCGATGCGAAGCAGTTCGTCGAAAAAACAGTCGATCGCTTCGCCGTTCAACACGAAGTTGTGGCGGAAATCGGGCATTTGCCCGGATTCCAGCGCCTGGGCGAGCATCGACCGCGCGCGGCAGATCCGGCTTTTCACCGTGCCGAGCGCAATGCCGCAGATATCCGCGATCTCGTCATAGGAAAGGCTGCCCACGGCCACGAGGATCAGCGCCTCGCGATAGCTTTCGGGAATCATCGACAGGGCGCGCAGGACATCGGACAGTTCGACCGCGCTTTCCTGCGTCGCGGGCGTGCGCAAGGTGCGCTCCGCCACCAGTTCGTCGTAATCGCCGTGGAAGCGGGCACGGCGCGCCTCGCTGTAGAAATGATTGCGCAGGATCGTGAACGTCCAGGCCTTGAAGTTGGTGCCCGCGGCATAGCGGTCGCGCGCCGCCCATGCCCGCATGAGCGTCTCCTGCGCCAGATCGTCCGCGCGGTCGCGGCAACCGCACAGTGCGCGGGCAAAGGCGCGCAGATGCGGCGCCACGTCCGTCAGCGCGCGCTTGAAATCGGTGTCGCTCAATCTTTCGATCTTGGGGGGTTCAATGCCGGAAGTGGGGCTGGAGGCGGGAGCATGGGCCGGAAGCGATGCGTTTGCGTGCGGCAATTTTCTTCTCCGGGAACTATGGACCAATACCCAAGCAACGAAATTCGCGGACAAATGGTTCCCGGCCTGAAGCGCGCCTTTCGAACCAACGGCCGGAACCGGGCCGTAAAAAGGCCCCCGCATCAGGGAACTGCGGGGGCCTTTCGGGGATCGGATCACCACCGGTTTGCGGGGGGAGGGTGTGGAGGGCCGATGGTGACAAGGCTTAAACACCGCCGCGCCCCAAGGGTTCCCCCGGAGTTGAAAAAAATCGCCCGAAGCACCACGATACATCGCACGGGCATGGCCCGCGCCGGCCAGCGCCTTGCGGCTTCCCCGGAAAACCGGATCCGAAAACCGGGCGGGGCAGTGTGCGAATGTTCACAAATGGGTTTGGCGCAGGCCTGTCCCGTTGTAGTGTCGCCGAGTGAACGAAAGGATTGAAATTCCATGTCCGTTGCAGATCAGGTCGGCGCGCAGCTTCCTTATCTCAGGCGTTATGCCCGCGCCTTGACAGGTTCGCAGAGTTCCGGCGACGCCTATGTGCGGGCGACGCTGGAGGCGGCCCTCGCCGACAAGGAACTGCGGGCCGGGATCGGACGGAGCAGAGTGGCCCTTTACACCGCGTTCAATTCGATCTGGGCGTCGAGCCACGTCGATGACACGGACCTGCCGGAAGCGGCAGGCGAACTGGAACAGGCCGCGCAGGAACGGCTGGCCTACGTCACGCCCAGGCACCGGCAGGCGCTCCTGCTCACAACGCTGGAGGATTTCAGCATCGAGGACGCTTCCACGATCCTCGCCCTGCCCGTTAACGACGTGCAGGACATGGTGGTCCAGGCCATTGCCGAGATCGAGGGCGAATCCGCCACCGACGTTCTCATCATCGAGGACGAGCCGCTGATTTCCATGCAGCTTGAAGGGCTGGTGTCCGATCTGGGGCATCGCGTGATCGGCACGGCCGCGACGCGGACCCAGGCGCTGGAAATCTTCCGCGACGATCCTGCCGGGCTGATTCTGGCCGACATCCAGCTTGCCGATGGCAGTTCCGGCATGGACGCGGTGGAAGACCTGCTGAAATTCGGGGACGTTCCGGTCATCTTCATCACCGCCTATCCCGAAAAGCTGCTGACCGGGGAACGGCCGGAGCCGACCTACCTCGTCACCAAGCCGTTTCAGGAATCCACCGTGCGCACGGCGATCAGCCAGGCCCTGTTCTTCGGATCGAGCCGCCCGCTGGCGTAATTTCGCGCCGGTCAGCCCTGAACGGGGGCCGACACGGAGGCCGGCATCGGGGCCGGGACCGGAACAGGCGCGCGCAGCGCGAAATCGCCGCGCCGCCGCACCGGAATCTGGAGCGTGCATTCGACGCCTTCGGGATTGAAGCGCAAGTCCACTTGCGATCTCAGTTCGTGCGCCACGATCTTTTCGATGAGATCGCGCCCGAAGCCGCGCTTGGCCGGGGCGACGACGGGCGGCCCGCCCGCTTCACGCCATTCGATTTCCGCCAGTTCCGGCTCCAGCAGCTTCCACCGCACACTGACCATGCCGCCGGGCACGCTGAATGCCCCATACTTCGCGGCATTCGTCGCCAGTTCATGAACCGCCAGCCCCAGCGACAGCGCGTCCTTCGGCGCGAGGCTTACCGATGGGCCGGACAGGTCCACATGGCTGTCGCCGTCGCGCATGTAGGGCGCCAGTTCGCTGCGGATAATCTCCTCGACCGGCGCATCGGTCCAGTCCGTCTGCGAAAGCAGGTCGTGCGTCGCCGACAGCGCCCTGATCCGGGCGCCGAGGCTTTCGGCGAAATCGTCGATGCTGGTGGCGCCGCGCCGCGTCAGGGCGACGATCGACAGCACGTTGGCCAGCGTGTTCTTGACGCGATGGTTGAGTTCCCGCGTCAGCGAATTGCGGATCGCCGCCTGCTGGGTCATCAGGTCGACCGTCCGGCGATCCTCGTTCGAGCGGCGGATGATGAGCCGGGCGATGATCGTCACGAGCAGGCCCATCAGGATACCGAGCACCAGCACCACGCTCGACAGGACCGACAGCGCCCCGGTATTCTTGATGCTGACGCGCAGCACCCATTTATGGTTGCCGATCACGATATCGCGATCCGCGGTCATGCCGGTTTCTCCGGCAAGCTCCTGCACGGCCAGCAGGTTTTCCGGCTTCGGCGCGCTGTCGTAGAGAGCGACTTCCACGTTCTGCACGCGCGAAAGCTCATTGGCGGCGCTGAGGAACTCCCTGGCGCGGAAGGGGCTGTAGACGAAACCCTTGATGCGCCGGGTTCCCGCCACATGCTGGAACACGGGCATGAGGATCAGGAAGCCGGAAGCTTCACCTTCGCCGCGATCCTGCACCAGATGGACCTTGGACGACATGACGGGCTGGCGCAGCCGGATCGCGTCTTCCATGGCGCGGCGGCGATTGGCTTCCGAATAGAGGTCGAAGCCGATGGCGGCGCGATTCGCATCCGTCATCGGGTCCAGGTAGACGATGGGAATCGCGATCTTCCGGGCGACGTCGGGCCGGGGATAGATCATATAGGCCGGATCGAGATTGCCGCGCATGGCCGTTTCGAAGTCGGAAGCGACCATGACGTCCATCACGCGCGCCCAGCCCATGCCGAGCGATCCGTGATAATCGTCCTTGCTGTAAAGGCCCGAGGCGAAATCGCGGAAATCGGCGTATGTCACTTCCTCGCGCGTTTCGAACAGAGCCGCGCCCGCCGCCAGAATGGCGATGTTTTCCGCCCCGCGGCGTTGCAGGCCCGAGGCGATTTCCGTGACGTTGCGCTCCAGTTCCAGTTGCCGCCGTTCATCGTCCGCGCGCTCGATCGCCGCGACGCTCAGCACCGTAACCGCCACGATCATCACGAAAAGAAGGGCCGGCCAGCCCCTCGGGTAGCGGTTGAGCCAGCCCTGACTGGCGAACCGGGCCAACAGCATGTTCTTCATTCACTTTCTGCCCGTTGATCGCTCACGCGCGGCCCCGTCATGCCGATGCCCCGTCATGCCAGGGCCCCGGCAATCATGACAAGCTTTGCGAGGCAAAGGAACCTTGTCCGTCCCCGAATGTTCCAGAAGGCAAGCGCCGATGGCCATTCACGAAACCCCTTCGGGTTGACGCGCAAGGCATCGGGCAAGCATAGGATGTTGTCCTCATGGAGTCGGCTTTAAGGCCCTGTCATACGATGGTTGACCGAAGGCAGAGCAACCGCCCCCCGTCCCGTCCGCGCCATGACGGCGAACCTGGATGGGCCAAAGGCTTGCGCAAGCTCTATGACTCCGTGCTCGACGAGCCGCTCCCCGACAGCTTCGACGAACTGCTCAAGAAGCTGGACGCTTCCGATAATGGCAAGTGACACCCGGCAGGAAACCGATTCCCGCGACGATTTCAGGCAAACGCTCATAGCGACATTGCCGCACTTGCGCGCCTTTGCGCGCGGCCTGTGCGGAAGGCCCGACCTTGCCGACGATCTGGTCCAGGAAACCGCCATCAAGGCATGGGCGGCACAGGTTCGGTTCCAGCCCGGCACCAACATGCGCGCCTGGACCTTCACCATCCTGCGCAACCATTACCTGAGCGAATTGCGGCGCCACCGCCGCCAGGTCGATTATGACCCGGAGGCGGCGGAGCGCCTGCTGGTGATGGACGCGGACCAGGAAGGCCCCCTGCACCTGTCGGACATGGACGCCGCGTTGCAAAAGCTGCCCGCCGAACGGCGCGAGGCGCTGCTGCTTATCGGCGCCAGCGGCTTTACTTATGAGGAAGCCGCGCGGATCTGCGATTGCGCCATCGGCACGATGAAGAGCCGGGTCGCGCGCGCCCGCGCCGAACTGGCCCGTCTGCTCGATCCCGAGCCGGAAGACGCTTCCTTGCCGCACATCTGACGGGAAAGGGCGGACGCCTTGCGGCGCCCGCCCCTGACCTGTTTCCCGTATTGCTTTCCCGCCGGAATCAGACCGGATAGGTCCATGCCTTGCCGCGCGCGAAGTTCTCGCTCGCGAACGCCCAGTTCAGCAGGTTGTCGATGACTGCCTTGACGTAGGCCGGGCGCTTGTTGCGCACGTCGACGTAATAGGCATGTTCCCACACGTCGATCGTCAGCAGCGGGTTGGCGGAACCCGTGATCGGCGTTTCGGCATCATGCGTGGAAACGACCTTGAGCGCGCCGCCTTCTTCCACGAGCCAGGCCCAGCCGGAGGCGAAGTGGTTTTCCGCTTCCGCCGCAAGCTGCTTCTTCAGGTCTGCCATGGAGCCGAACGCCTTGTCGATGGCGGCGGCGAGTTCCGGCGAGGGTTCGGATTTTTCCGGCGACAGGCTGTGCCAGTAAAAGCCGTGGTTCCAGCTTTGCGCAGCGGAATTGAACAGCTTTTTATTGCCTTTGGAATCCGATGCCCGAACGATCTCTTCCAGCGAAGCGTCGGCGAGGTCAGTGCCCGCGATGGCGTCGTTCACCTTGTCGACATAGCCCTTGTGGTGCGCGCCGTGATGCAGCTTGAGCGTCTCCTGCGAGATATGCGGCGCCAGCGCGGTATCGGCGTAAGGCAATGGCATGAGAGAAATTGTCATTTGTCCAATATCCTGTTGTTATGATTGAATGTCGGTTGGAGGATTTGACCCCTATAGGCCGCGAAGCACACCGTTTCCGGTGATTTTCATGCAACAGACATTGCAAAAAAGGCGATGGGGCAAAAAAGGCGATAGGCAAAAAAAGCGACGGAAAGCCGTGCCTCCCGCCACCCGAATCTTCCGCCGTCCCGGCCCTCCGCCATGGAGCCGGAAACTGCGCCGGTGGGACTGTTACATTTTGTCGGCCTGGTTCTCCATCGCGTCGGCCTTGGCTTCTCCGGCGTCCCGCACCGCATCAGCCTTTGCTTCCAGCGAACTTTCGGCCGCCGGGTCGACGCCATCCGCCCGCGTATCGAGGGCGTCAGCCTGACGATCCAGCGCATCGGCCGTGGCATCGGCGGCGTCGCGAACGGCGTCGGCGCGGTCCTCCATGTTGTTCTCGGCGGCCGAATCACAGGCGGCGAGAGCGAGCGAACCGGCCGCGGCCATGAGCGCGACGGGCAGCAAAGTGCGTTTCATCGGGTTTCTCCTGATTACGAAGCTTGCGGGTGAACGGTCGCGCCGACATTCAGCGTATGGAGCCGCGGCGGAACAGGTTGATGATCGCCAGGAGGATCACCGCGCCGAGGAACGATGCGATCAGCGACATGATGTCGAAATTGCCGCTGGTGATGGGTGCGCCGCCCAGCAGGGGCGTGACGAGGAAACCCGCGATCAGCGCGCCGACGATGCCGACCACGATGTTGAGAAAGATGCCTTGCTGCGCGTCGGTGCGCATGACGATACTGGCCAGCCAGCCGATGACGCCGCCGACAATGAGGATGAGTATCAGAGTCATGTCCTGATCCTTTCGAAAACCACTGCCAGCAGGAACGAAGCGTTTTCGCTATTGTTCCGCCAGGTTCGCGCCGTGGTTCGCGCCAAGGTTCGCAAATGCGCCCGGCCATGGGATTGCGGCATCATGGAAACGGCGAAATCCGCCCCCCTTCGCCGCGTCTTTCACGCTTGCATTGATTACGATCAAGCCCGCGCTTGATTGCCGTCAAAGCCGCTCGGAGCGAACCGGGCCAATATACCGGTATCACGTCGGCGACGCGTAAGGAGCGCAGCGAAAGCCTGATTTTCATTCTGCCCCGACATGGTCCGGCGACCGGCGGGCAAACGGACTTCTCCCCAACTCGAGCGGCCTGCCTTGTGACGGCCGCTCTTTTTTTGACGCGACCACGTTAGCGGAACGCCAGACGCGGCGGCTCCCTGCCTGCCCGCATCCGAGTTCGGGAACGGATCAGATCGCCGAACTGAACCGGCGGGGCGAATGCGTGCGATAGGGATCGAACAGCGCCGCGATCGTGCGCACATAGGGCAAGCCCGCAGGCAGGATGCGCAGCACGTCGCGGTCCGCCCCGGTGCCCATTTCGGCCAGCCCGCGCTCCACGAACGGCGCGAGGTGCCGCTCCATCACACGCGGCAGCGCGGGATCGAGCCGTGCCTCGCCCCGGCAGAGCAGACCCTCGATCACGGCGCCGTCCGCGCGGTCCCGCGCGCTGCGCGGCACACCCAGGGCAGCCGGCAACATACCTTGCGACAGAAGCATCCGGTAACGGCCGGAGTTCTTTTCGTTCTGCGCCAGCAGATCGGGAAACGAACTGATCGCCGATGAGCCCATGCCGATCAGCACGCGCGACGCATCGTCGGTAAAACCCTGAAAGTTGCGATGCAGGCGTCCGGCTCGCGCCGCTTCTGCCAGCGGGTCACCCGGACGGGCGAAATGGTCGAAGCCGATGGGAACATATCCCGCGCCGACCAGCAGATCGTATCCGGTCGCCGCCATGGCGAACCGCTGTGCCTGATCGGGCAAGGCCGAACCGTCGATCCGGCGCTGGCGCGGAATCATGTGCGGCACATGGGCATAGCCGAACAGGGCGATACGGTCCGCGCCCAGTTCCACACTGCGCCCGAGGCTCGCTTCCAGATCGTCCATCGTCTGGCCCGGCAGGCCATACATCAGATCGAAGTTGAGCGAAGCGATGCCCGCCCGGCGCAGGATATCGACGCCGCGTTCGATCAGTTCGTCCGGCTGTTCGCGCCCGATCGCCGCCTGAATGCGGGCGGAAAACGTCTGCACGCCCAAACTGGCGCGGCGGACGCCCACGCCTTGCAGCACATCGCCCCATGCCTGGGTCAAGGTGCGCGGATCTATCTCCACCGACCAGTCGGGCGACGCGCAGCCGAACTCGATGGTCAACCCGTTCACCAGCCGGACGAAATCGGTGGGGGAAATGGCATTGGGACTGCCGCCGCCGAACGCGATGCGCGTGACAGGCGCCTTGCCCCGCAGCCGGGCGCCCAGAATGGCGATTTCCTGTTCCAGCGCGCCGAGATAGCTTTCCAGCCGCTCCCGCCGGTTCGCCGCGCCCGTGTTGCAGCCGCAATACCAGCAGATTTTCTCGCAGAACGGGATGTGGAGATAGAGCGATACCGGCTCATCGACCATGTCCAGCGCGGCCGCCATCTCCGCCGCGCCGACCGCGTCAGTGAACTCCGCCGCCGTGGGAAAGCTGGTATAGCGCGGCACGGGCGTTTGCAGCAGATCGGGATGGTAAGGCCACATGCGGGTCTTGTTGCAGAGCCTGGCGGGGCGAACATTGCGGCCGGTCAAAATCCCGGCACTTATCCTTTCTGCCCCGGACTCTTCCGGTTCAGGCCGCGCCGAACGAGGCTAACAGCATCCATCTCCGCGCTTGCGCGACGATCCGGCGTGGCACCCTTTCACGCAGCATCCGGTCTGCCCGGACGCCGGGTCGGCCGGATCGAGCGGAATCCGCATCATGTGCACCGTGCCGTCGCCGGTGCAGACAGGCATGACCAGCGTGCGCGCCTGTGCCGTCGCGCCCAGGTTCAGGGCGGCGGGCAGCATCGCCACGATGCCGAGCCCGTAAAGCAGATGCTTCAATCGCCGCGTCCCTCGTTGTCGTCCTCGATCAGGATACGTGCCGCCGCGCCATCGAGATCGTCGAACTGGCCGCCGCGCAGCGCCCAGAAGAACGCCGCCAGCCCCAGCAGACCAAGCCCCAGCGCAATGGGGATAAGGACAAGCAGGCTGGTCATGCCGCCTTCTGCCCTCTCGCTTGCGCCAGACGCGGCAGGCGCGTGGCGCGATTGAGGCGCAACGAATTGCCGATGACGATCACCGAACTCACTGACATGGCGATGGCGGCGATCATCGGCGTCACGAAGCCCGCCATGGCCAGCGGCACGGCCAGCACGTTATAGCCGATCGCCAGCGCGAAGTTCTGGCGCACGACGCGCATCGTGCGCCGCGAAGCCAGCACCGCGCGGGGAACGGCCAGCAGCGAAGGCTGCACGAACACGAGGTCCGATGCCTGAAGCCCCACGTCGCTGGCGGTGCCGGGCGCGATGGACGCATCCGCTTTCGAGAGCGCCGGGCCGTCGTTCAGCCCGTCACCCGCCATCAGGACGCTGCGCCCCATCGCTTGCAACCGTGCGATGGCATCCTGCTTGTCGGCAGGCGAAGCGGCGGCCTGCCCGAACAGGCCGGTCTGCCGCGCGACATCGCGCACGGCGGCGGCATTGTCCCCCGAAAGAATCTGGCACTGGATGCCCAGCGCCTTCATCCGCGCGAGCGCTTCGCGCGCGTCGGGGCGCAGGGGGTCGGCCAGCGGGATCAGCCAGGCGGGATCGCCCGCGATGTCTAGACTGACGGCAATGCCCGATGCGGCATCGGGCCGCCGCAGGCTGACGGCGCGCGGCGCACCCGGCCTGTCGGTCCATGTCGCGAAAACGCCGTTGCCCGCGCGTTCGGTCACATCCACAAGCGGCGCGGCCTTCACGCCCTGCGCGGAAAGCGCGGCGGCCAGCGCGCGGGAAATCGGGTGGCGGCTGTGCGAAGCGAGCGCCAGCGCCACTTCGCGCGCATGCGCCGGCATGGCGGACAGCACGGCCTTGTCGGGCGCGGGGCTGCCGAGCGTCAGCGTGCCCGTCTTGTCCAGCAAGGCATAGTCCACAGTCGCCATGCGTTCGAGCGCGGAACCATCCTTCACCATGACGCCCGCCCGCATCAGCGCGCCGCTCGCCACGACTTGCGCCACGGGCACGGCCAGCCCCAGCGCGCACGGACAGGTGATGATGAGCACGGCCACGGCGATGACCAGCGCCTTGTAGAGCCCCGCGCCCGCCAGCAGCCAGCCCACCAGCGTGAGCGCCGCCAGCGTGTGCACGGCGGGCGCATAGAGGCGCGAGGCGCGATCGGCGATGCGGACGTATTTCGAGCGATCCTGCGCCGAGGCTTGCATCAGCCGGGCGATTTCCGCCACGGTCGTATCCTCGCCCGCCGCCACGACTCTCACGTCCACGGGATCGTCGAGGTTGAGCGTGCCCGCCATGACGAGATCGCCGTTTCCGGCCGAGACGGGGGCGCTTTCCCCCGTCAGCAGCGACTGGTCGAACCGGCTCCCGCCCGAAACGATCACGCCGTCCGCCGCCAGCCGCTCACCCGCCGCCACGCGCATGACCGTGCCGGGCGCAAGCGCGTCCGTCGCCTGCCAGCCCAGCGTGCCGTCCGCCGCGACAACCGTCGCACCATGTCCGACATGGCTTAGCAGCGCGTCCACGCCGCTCCTCGCCCGGTCCCGCATCATGGCGTCGAGCACGCGCCCGGCCAGCAGGAACGTCAGCAGCATCAGCGCGCCATCGAACCAGGCATGGCGCCCGCCGACCACGACTTCATAGGCACTGAGGCCCGTGGCGATCAGGACGCCGATGGAAATCGGCACGTCCATGTTGGTGCGGCGGCGCCGCAACGCCCCCCACGCCGAACGGAAGAACGGCTGTCCGGCATAGGCGATGGCCGGAATCCCGATCGCGGCGGAAAGCCAGTGGAACAGTTCGCGCGTCGCTCCTTCCGCGCCCGACCAGACGCCGACCGAGAGCAGCATGACGTTCATCGCCGCGAAGCCCGCCACCGCCAGCGGCGCCAGCAGCGGGCGAGCGGCGGATTCGGATTTTGCCAGAGCGCCCCTGCGAAGCTGTGATTCGAAGCCGATCGCATCCAGCGCGGCCACGAGATCGCGGCCGGTCAGGTCCGGGCGATGCCGCACGGTGACTTGCCGGGCGGAAAGGTTCACGCGCGCGGCGTCGACACCCGACACTTCGGCAAGCCCGCGCTCGACCTTGCCCATGCACCCGGCGCAATGCATTCCGGGCACGATCAGGACCGTTTCCGCCAGGCCGTCCGCCGGTTGCCGGGCGTGGACGTTCACGAAACGTCTTCCTCATGCCGCCAGATATGGCCCGCCGCGCTCACTTCCAGCCGCAGCCGCCAGCGCCCGACGGGTAATGCGCCGGTCGAAAGCCAGAGCCCGTCCGCCTGCCGCGCGAAAGACAACGGCTGATCGGGCTGACGGCCCAGCGGATGGCGGGCCAGCGCCGTCACCGTGGCCGGGCCTTCGGGCAGGTTGGCCAGCGAAGCGGCGATGCGCCCATCGTCCCGCCGCAGGATTTCCGCCCGCCAGCCCAGCGCCCTCGCCGCATCGGCTTCCTCCAGCCACTGGTTGAAGTTCTGGCTCGCGACGTAAGAGTTTTCCACCACGACGCCGCCGAAGGTGCTGGTGGCCAACCGCGCCATCAGCAGATTGACCGCGATCACTACCGCGAAGAACCCGACGATGATCGCGGCCATATGCCGGCCGGTGAAGCGGCCTTTCGTTTTCGGCTTCATCCCTCGTCCCCCGGAGCATCGAAGCGGACGGCATGCGTGTCGCTTCCGCCTTCGTCGTCGAGCGCGCGGACCGTCAGAGTGAACTCCCGCCCGTCCGTGCCGGAGGGCGCCACCACATAGACGCGCACCGGATCGGCCTGATCGGCGGGAACGGTCCGCTTCAGCGTGCGCGACGCGGATTCGCGGCCCATGTCATCGGTCCACATCGCGGCGCCGGGAAGGCCCGAAATGCTCACTTCCATCGGCCGGGGCCTGCTCTCCATGTTGAGCAGCTTGACGGTATAGGCGTTGCGCACGCTGCCGTCGCTCAGCAGCATGTAGGGCGGATTGCGATCCTTGGCGACGGAGATGTCGATGCGCTGGCGCGCGCCCAGCGCGAACAGCATCGCCAGCCCGATCGCGGACCAGATGCCGAGATAGATCAGCGTGCGCAGATGGAAGATCAGCTTCCAGTGCGGCGTAGGCGCCGCGCCCGCCTTCTCGCGCTCCGTATCTTCAAGCGTCGCATAGTCTATCAGCCCGCGCGGGCGTCCGATCTGCTCCATCACGTTGTCGCAGGCGTCGATGCACAAGGCGCAAGTGATGCACTGGATATCCGGCCCGTTGCGGATGTCATACCCCGTGGGGCAGACCGCGAAGCACTGGTTGCAGTCGATGCAGTCCCCCACCGCGCCGGGGTTCTTCTCCGCCTGCTTGACGCTGCCGCGCGGTTCCCCGCGCCAGTCCTTGTACGTGACGATCAGCGATTTCTCGTCGAGCATCGCGGTCTGGATGCGCGGCCAGGGGCACATGTAGACGCAGACCTGCTCGCGCATGAAACCGCCCAGCACGAACGTCGTCGCCGTCAGCACACCGACGGTGGCATAGGCCACGGGCGCCGCTTCGCCCGCCCAGAACTCGCGGAACAGGGTCGGCGCGTCGGCGAAATAGAGAATCCAGGCACCGCCCGTCAGCAGGCTGATGACGAGGTAGATCGACCACTTGAAGCCGCGCCGGGCGATCTTGGCCGGACCCCACGGCGCCTTTTGCAGCCGCATCTGGGCGTTGCGGTCGCCGTCGACCAGACGGTCGATATGCTGGAACACGTCGGTCCACACCGTCTGCGGGCAGGAATAGCCGCACCAGGCGCGGCCCACCGCACTCGTCACCAGGAACAGGCCGATGCCCGCCATGATGAGAAGGCCAGCCACGAAATAGAATTCGTGCGGCCATATCTCGATACCGAACATATAGAACCGGCGGTGCGCCAGATCGACCAGCACCGCCTGATCGGGCGCGTAGGGGCCCCGGTCCCAGCGCAGCCAGGGCGTCAGATAATAGATGCCCAGCGTCACGGCCATGATGAGCCATTTCAGCAGCCGGAACTTGCCCCGCACCGCCTTGGGAAAGACCGGCTCCCGCTTTTCATAGAGCGGCGCGGCGGACGGGGACGCATCCCGGACGGGCGCCGAACACGCTATCGTGGCGGCGCCGGAGCGCTCCGCCTTGGCGGGCGGAGAGATCATGTCAGGGCTGGGCATCGGCCTTCACCGCGGAATCGGCGGAGAAATCGGCGGACGCCCCGCCGGGGGAAGCGAGAAAATCCTCGCCCCCGCCCAGCGAATGGACATAGGCCGACAGCATCTTGATCGTCACCGGATCGAGGCGCCCTCCCCACGCCGGCATGACGCCGAAAGGCGGATAGGAAACGCTGCGCGTCACGTCTTCGCGGCTGCCGCCGAAAAGCCAGATGGCGTCGGCGAGGTTCGGCGCTCCCAACTCCCGCAGACCCTTGCCGTCCGGCCCATGGCAAACGGCGCAATTTTCCGCGAAGACCTGCGCGCCGCGCGCGGAGGCCGCGCCGGGCTTTTCAAGGCCGGGCAAGGTCCGCACATAACTCACCACGTCCTGTATCTGGGCGGACGTCAGCAGACCGTCCTTGCCGAACGCGGGCATCTGGCTGAAATGCGACTTGTCGTCGACGTCCGGCTGGCGAATGCCATGCGTGATCGTGTATTCGATCGCGCGCAAGTCGCCGCCCCACAGCCAGTCGTCGTCGTTCAGGTTGGGATAGCCCTTGCTGCCCGCCGCGCCCGCGCCGTGGCACTGCACGCAGTTCACCCGGAACGCCGCCTTGCCGCCCGCGATCGCCGCCTTCATCAGTTGCGGATCTTCAGGCAGGCGCTCCACCGGCATGACCGCGATTTTCGCGAGCACGCCGCTCCGCGCCTTCTGCGCCGCGTCCATTTCGCCCTGAAGCTGGCCCCGGCTGGTCCAGCCGAGCACGCCTTCGGTCCCCTTCGAGACCAGCGGCCAGGCCGGATAGAGCACGACATAGACGATGGCCCAGAGGATGCTGGCATACAACGCCCACAGCCACCAGCGCGGCAGCGGGTTGTTCAGTTCCTCGATGCCGTCCCATTCATGACCGACGGTTTCGACGCCGGTCGCCTGGTCGATGTGCTTATTGCCCATCTTCGTGTCCTTCCTCGAAGATCATGTTGGCGGCCTTGTGATTGTCCTCGCGCGCGCCGGGCCGGAGCGGCCACAGGCACAGCAGCACGAAAACCACGGCCATCCCGGCCAGCCCCCAGCTGTCGGCGAAGTGCCGCAGCGTTTCATATGTCGAATGCGCGGAGCCGGAGAGGAACGAGTCGCTCACCGTCCCTTCTCCTTCGCCAGTATTTCCTGCGCGGCCGCGTCGTTCACGTCGACCATGGTTCCCAGCACCTGCAGATAGGCGACGAGCGCGTCCATTTCCGTCAGACGCGAGGGATCGCCATCGAAATCGCGAACCTGCGCCTTGGGATAGCGCGACTGGAGATCGGCAGCGTCGCCATCGGCGCTGGCCTGAAGCGCGAGATCGGCATTCGCCTGCTCGATCTGCTCCTTCGTATAGGGAACGCCCGTGCGGTAGAGCGCCGTCAGCCGCGCCGGCATGTCACGGGAAGTCAGGTCCGTCTCCGCCAGGAAGCGATAGGACGGCATGATCGATTCCGGCACGACCGAGCGCGGATCCTTCAGGTGCTGGACGTGCCATTCGTCCGAATAGCGGCCGCCCACGCGCGCAAGGTCCGGCCCCGTGCGCTTCGACCCCCACTGGAACGGGTGGTCATACATGCTTTCCGCCGCCAGGCTGTAGTGGCCATAGCGTTCCACTTCGTCGCGGAAGGGGCGGATCATCTGCGAATGGCAGGTATAGCAGCCTTCGCGGACATAGATGTCGCGCCCCTTCTGTTCGAGCGGCGTGTAGGGGCGCATCCCCTTCACTTTCTCGATGGTGTTGTCGATCCAGAACAGGGGAGCGATCTCCACGATCCCGCCGATGGCGACGGCGATGAACGCGAACACGCCCAGCAACGTGACGTTGCGCTCGATCTTCTTGTGCCCGTCGAGGACTTTTGAATTGCTTGCGGTCATTTCTAGGCCCTTACTCGGCGGGAACGGAAACGATCGGACGGTCGGCCTGCGCATCGTAGGGAGCATCGCTCATCGGCGCTTCCTCGCGCAGCTTGCCCACGATCGTCGCCCAGACGTTGACGATCATGATGACGCCGCCGGCCAGGTAGAGCGCGCCGCCCAGCGCGCGAAGCAGGAACATCGGGTGAAGCGCCGCCACCGTTTCGGCGAAGGTGTTCACCAGATAGCCATCGGCCCCGTATTCGCGCCACATCAGGCCCTGCGTGATGCCCGCGACCCACATCGACGACGCGTAGAAGACGATCCCCACGGTCGCGAGCCAGAAGTGCCAGTTGACCATGCGCAGCGAATAGAGCCGCTGCCGCTTCCACAGCCGGGGCACGAGGTAATAGACGGCGGCGAAGGAAATCATGCCGTTCCAGCCCAGCGCGCCGGAATGGACATGGCCGATGGTCCAGTCCGTATAGTGCGACAGGCTGTTGACGGCCTTGATCGACATCATCGGCCCTTCGAACGTGGCCATGCCGTAGAAAGCGATCGCCATGACCATCATGCGGATGATCGGATCGGTGCGGATCTTGTCCCACGCGCCGTTCAGCGTCATCAGGCCGTTGATCATGCCGCCCCAGCTCGGCATCCAGAGCACGATGGAAAATACCATGCCCAGCGTCTGCGCCCAGTCGGGCAGCGCGGTGTAGTGCAAGTGGTGCGGACCGGCCCAGATGTAGAGGAAGATCAGCGACCAGAAGTGGATGATCGACAGGCGATAGGAATAGATCGGCCGCCCCGCCTGCTTGGGCACGAAGTAATACATCATGGCGAGGAATGGCACGGTCAGGAAGAACGCCACGGCGTTGTGGCCGTACCACCACTGTACCAGGGCGTCCTGCACCCCGGCGAACAGAGTATAGCTTTGCGAGCCGGTCACGCTGACCGGGACGGCCAGGTTGTTGACGATGTGCAGCAGGGCGATCGTGATGATGAAGGAAAGGTAGAACCAGTTCGCCACGTAGATATGCGGCTCGTTCCGCTTGACCAGCGTGCCGACGAACACCACGAAATAGGCGATCCAGACGATGGTCAGCCACAGGTCCACATACCATTCGGGTTCGGCGTATTCCTTGGACTGGGTGATGCCCAGGAGATAGCCGGTCGCGGCCAGCACGATGAAGAGCTGATAGCCCCAGAACACGAAACGGGCGAGGCCGGGAAAGGCCAGCCGCGCGCGGCAGGTGCGCTGCACCACGTAGAAGCTGCTGGCGATCAGGATATTGCCGCCGAACGCGAAGATCACCGCCGAAGTATGCAGCGGCCGGACACGCCCGAAGTTCAGGTAAGGCTCGAAATTAAGGTCGGGGAAAGCCAGTTGCAGGGCGATAAAAAGGCCGGCTGCAAAACCGGCGATGCCCCAGAACACCGTCGCGAGCACGCCCCAGCGGACCGGATCGTCGTCATAGACGCCTTCGTCCGGCGGCGCGCGCAGGATGCCGCGCGCCACGGCCGCGTAATCGGTTCGCGTCAGGCTGACCCACAGGCCGACGAAGGCCGCGACGGCGATGATCGCCATCTGGACCGCGAAACCGCTGTCGGCCGCGGCCGCCATGGCGACGATCGCGATGAGAAGCGCGACGAGCCACCAGCCGGCGCGCGCGAGAACGGATTGCATTGACTTCCCCCCATCGTGGAAATGGACGAATTTGATCGCATTTAAATAAGTTATAACTAATATACGAAATATCGGCTCATTTCAACCTGTCCGAAAGCCCTAACATTGACGGCGATCAAATTACCACACCGTCATTATAAATTACTGATATATATTGATTATATTTAATTGCATTTTCTGCAATACAGCTTGCGGAAATCGCGCGGGAAATTTGCTTTCCATCAATTCCCCAACCCGCGGATCGGCCGATCATTCATCCGTCGCCGCGCCTTACGGGTTGCATAGGGCAACCCATGCGGCGTCGATGAGGGCAATATGAACAAACTCACGTGGGCAGCCGCGGCCGTAGCCGTGTCCGTCATTTCCACACCACTCATTTCAACACCGGCCATGGCCGGAAATCCCGAAGGCAAGATCCAGGTCAAGGTGCTCGCCACCGGCGTTCTCCCCGACGGCAAGATTGACAAGGTCAGGACCGACCTGATCGGCCTTCCCGCCGGATCGCAGTCCGAGGCCAACAACAACGTGGTGCCGACGCTGGCGGTGGAATACTTCGCCACGCCGAACGTCTCGGTCGAGACCATCTGCTGCTTCACGCAGCACCACGTCAACGGCGCGGGCCCGCTTTCGGGCGCGCGGCTGGTCAACCATGTGCTGATCCTGCCGGCGACAGTGACGCTCAAGTATCACCTGAACGCCGGACCGATCAAACCTTACGTCGGTGTGGGGCCGGCGTTGTTTGCCGTGTTCGGGGAAAAGCCGGGGGCGGACGCCCGCGCGCTGGGCGCCAGCAAGGTCAAGATGTCGAACCAGCTTGGGTTCGCGCTGCAAGCCGGCGTCGACATTCCCGTCAACGGCAGCGGCATGGGCCTGAGCCTGGACGCCAAGCGCTATTTCGTCAGGCCGGAAGCGAAGTTCTACACGGCGACGGGCGTGAAGGCGCTGGAAACCAAGCACAAGCTCGATCCGTGGGTGGTCAGCGGCGGGGTCTATTTCCGCTTCTGATCCCGAATGATGCGTTCGTCATTGCGAGGCCGCAAGGCCGAAGCAATCTAGGACCGCGCAGACAGACGCCCTGGATCGCTTCGGGGTTTCACCCCTCGCGATGACGATCCCATGCTTACTTCGCATCCCGCGCCAGCCACCAGCGCAGCAGATGATGCGCGATGGCGTGGCGCGGCGGGGCATGGAACGCGCGGCCGGGCTCATCATGTCCGGCCGCGTCCAGCGCATCGGCCACGTCCTCGCGCGAGAACCACCGGGCGTCGTCCAGTTCGGTCTCGTCGAGCGTGATGTCTCTCGCGTCGGCGAAGGCATGGCAACCGATCATCAGCGATGACGGGAACGGCCAGGGCTGGCTGGCGACATAAGTCACGTCGCGCGTCACCACCGCGGTTTCCTCGCGCACTTCGCGCATCACGGCTTCCTCGATGGATTCGCCCGGTTCGACAAAGCCCGCCAGCGCGGAATAGCGGTGCGGCGGAAAGCGCGGCTGGCGGCCCAGCAGCAGCGCGCCGTCATGCTCCACCAGCATGATCGTGACGGGATCGACGCGCGGAAAATGTTCCCCGCCGCAACCCTCGCGGGTGCAGTTGCGCTGCCAGCCGCCCTTGGCCAGCACAGTCCCGCCACCGCAACGCGCGCAGAAGCGGTGCCGCGCGTGCCAGTCGACAAGACTGCGCGCGCCGCCGTAAGTGGCGAGATCCTCCGCCGAAAGCGCCGCGAGCGCCTGCCACAAGCGCGGATGGGGCGGCCGCACGCTGCCGTGGAGGGCCGTCGCCACTTCGGCAAAGCAGCCGTGCCCCTCTTCCACGCCCAGGAATACCAGTTCGCTCGCCGGATCGGCGTCGGCCAGGCTGCCCCAAGCGAGCCTTCCGTCCGGCGCGACCACGGGATCGAGACCGTCAAGCCGCAGCAGCCTTGCCCGCCAGTCGGTGATTCCCGCCAGCGCATCGGGATCGCAGCGGATATGATCCGCCCGGTCGATCCGCGATCCGGCGAACGCGATGGCCTGCGTGACACTGGCGGCGACGATGACATCCCGGCTCAAGCGCCTTTCTCCCCTCTGTTTATCAAATCCGTCACATCGTCCCGCAGGGCCGCCTGATATTCCGGCAGCAGCGGCAGGGCATCGGGCGGCATGAACTGCGCGAAGAACTGGGAACGCAAGCCCCGGCGCATATCCACCGTGGCCACGGTGCCCGCGGCCCCCGCCCATCCGAACAGGCCTGCTTCGGCCCCGCGCCCCACACGCCCGCCCGCGCCGAAGCCGCCGCCCATGGCATAAGTGCCGCGCGTGTCGATGCCTTCCGGCAGAAGGTCGCTCGTGCCGAGACGGACAGCGGCGGCGCTCATCACCCGGCTCCCCCCGATCGCGCCTTCCTGCGCCAGCATCCGCAGGAAACGGTCATAATCGCGCGGGCTGCTGACCAGCCCCGAGCCGCCGAACGGAAAGGCGGGCGGATGGAGATAGATCGAGTCCTCGCCCCGGTCGATGGGCGCAAGCACCTGCCCCAGTGCCGCATGGTTGGTCGCCAGCCGGTGCGCTTCGCCGGCCGGAACCTGGAAGAACGTGCTGGCCATGCCGCAGGGATCGAAAATGCGCTCTTGCAGGAAACGGTCGAACGGCTGGCCGGACGCCACTTCGATTACCCGGCCCAGCAGGTCCAGCCCCAGGTTGTAACTCCAGGTCGTTCCCGGCTGATGGACGAGCGGGATTTCCGCCAGCCTGTCGGCGAACAGGGCCAGGCTGGGGACCGCCTCGCCCCGGTCGAGCCCCGGCACGGGTATCCGGCTGATCCGTCCGGCAATCAGCCCGCGCGCTTCCATCGCCGCCTTGATCGGCCCCTTCTGGACGATGGTATAGCCCAGGCCCGACGTATGCGTCAGCAAGTGGCGAATCGTTATCGCCGCCTTTGCCGGAACCACTTCGTCCAGCGGCCCGTCCGGCACTTTCTGCACGGTCATGCGGGCATAGCGCGGCAGGATATCGGCCAGCGGCTGATCCAGCGACAGCCTGCCTTCGTCGATCAGGATCATGGCGGCCATGCCGGTCACGGGCTTGGTCATCGAATAGATGCGGAACAGCGTATCCGACCCCATCGCGTCGAAATCGGTGAAGCCTTCACTGCCGCGCGCCACCACTTCCGGCTCTTTTCCCGGCAGGCCCAACGTGGCGACGAGGCCAGGGAACCTGCCCGGCCCCACCCACTTTTCGATCATCGCGCGAACATGCGGCATGAACTCGGGTTCTTCCGCCGCCCACGCCAGCCGGGGCAGGAGAGCGGCCGACATTCCGGCGGCTGCCGCCAGCACCGCCAGCCGCAGGGCTTCGCGCCGCGCCATCGCGGCCGGGAAAGTAGCAGTCCTCAAACGTCTTCTCCCGTTCTCGTTTCCGCATCCGCCAGCGCCAGCCGCGCCGCACGGGCGAACAGCGTCGGCAGGCCCGCGCCGTCCAGCCGCGAAACCGGCCACCATTCGCCGTTGTCCGCCCCGAGACTTTTGTTCACCGCGAGACTAGGGCAATCGCGGCCGGAATAAAGCATGACTTTCAGCGCCAGCGTGAAATGGGTGAAACCGTGGCTGACGGTTCCGGCATGACGCCACGGACCGGGCAGCGGCGCCGCGCCGTGCCCATCCGTCCGTGCGCTCCACTCGTCGTCGGGCAGCGCCATCATGCCGCCGAGCATGCCCCTTGCCGGGCGGCGCGCCAGCCAGACCTCCAGCCCCCGCGCGCCATTCCGCTCAATCCAGAAAGCATGGCCGCCGCGTTCGGGCCGCGCCTTCTTCGGAGCCTTCACCGGATAGCGCTCCGGCTCGCTTGCCGCCCGCGCCTCGCAACTGCCGGCCAGCGGGCAGAGCAGGCAGCGCGGGTTGCGGGACGTGCAGACCGTGGCGCCCAGATCCATCATCGCCTGCGCGAAATCGCCCGCGCGTTCATCGGGCGTAAGGACATCGGCGCATTCCCGGATCGTGGACCGCGCGCCCGGCAGAGGCTCCGCGATCGCGAAGAGGCGCGCCACCACGCGCTCCACATTGGCATCCACCACCACCGCGCGTTCCCCGAAAGCGATGGCCGCCACTGCCGCCGCCGTATAGGCCCCCAGCCCCGGCAGTTGCCGCAGTTCCGCTTCGGTGCCCGGAAACAGGCCGCCGCGCGCAGCCACTTCGCGGGCGCAGGCCAGAAGGTTGCGCGCGCGGGCATAATAGCCGAGCCCGGCCCACGCGCCCATCACATCGGCATCGTCGGCGGCAGCCAGCGCTTCCACCGTGGGCCATGCGGCCAGGAACTTCGCGAAATAGGGCGCAACAGCCGCTGTCGTCGTCTGTTGCAGCATCACTTCGGACAGCCAGACGCGATAGGGATCGGGCGGCGGCGCGCCCGGCGGCGAGCGCCATGGCAGGTCGCGCGCGTGCCTGTCATACCAGCGCAGCAGCAAGCCGGAGACCGTCTCGTCCGGGAAAAGCGTCTGCGTGCTGGCGTCCATCGCACCGCTATGGCATTGCTCGCGGTGCAATGGAACGGCAAGGCGCAAAAGGGTCCGGCGGGACCAAAGGCGGGGGCAAGGCCGAAAGCAAGGCGCGCCGGTTCGAGCGCCCGCGCGGCGGCCCGGCGCGCGCCATCGCGGACCTCATGCCCGAAGTGGGCCGCACCGCGTTCCGCCGCTTCGGCTTCGTGCAATCGAGCGTCGTGACGCGCTGGCCCGAAATCGTCGGGCCGCGCCACGCCAAGGTCTGCGCGCCCGAATCGATCCGCTTTCCTCCGGGAGAGAAGGCCGACGGCATCCTGCAACTGGTCGTCGTGCCCGCCCACGCGCCGCTGATCCAGCATGTCGTGCCCGAGATCATGGAGCGAGTGAACCGCTTCTTCGGCTATCGCGCGGTCGCCAGGGTCAAGCTGCGGCAAGGCGAAGTGAAGCCGCCCCGCAAGGAAGCGCCGGTGCGTTCGCCGCCTTCGCTCAAGCCCATTCCCATGGAACTGGGGGACAGCCTGCGCGATATCGGCGATCCCGAACTGCGCGCCGTCCTCGAATCGCTGGCCCGCAGCCTTGGCAATGGCCGGAACGAACAGGAATGAACCGAATGAGCAAGGTCAGACGATCCGTCCGCGCGGCCATGGCCACGCTGCTGGCCGTGGCGGGCACGGCCGCCCTGCCCGGCGCGGTCCACGCCGCCCATCCGAACTGGCTTACCACGATAGCAGTGACGGAAAGCGGCAGCCATGTGCTCGGCAACCCCGACGCCGGGGTGAAAGTGACTGAGTGGGTCAGCTACACCTGCTCGCATTGCGCGCATTTCCAGCGCGCGTCCGAGGCGCCCCTGCGCCTTGCCTATGTCCAGCCGGGCAAGGTTTCGGTGGAAGTGCGCCATCTGGTGCGCGATCCCGTCGATCTGACTGTCGCCATGCTGGCCAATTGCGGCGATCCGAAGAAGTTCTTCGCCAATCACCACCTGTTCCTGCAAACGCAGGACACCTGGCTCAAGGCCGCGTCCAGGGCGGGGGCGGCACAGCAGCAGCGGTGGGCGAACGGGCCGATGGCCGGCCGGTTCCGCGCCATCGCCAGCGACCTCGGCCTCTTCGCCATCATGGAACGGCGCGGCTATACGCGTGCGGACGCCGACCGGTGCCTCACCGACGAGGCGATGACTCGCCGGCTCGTCGCCGAACGGCAGGCCGCAGGCGAACAGGGCGTGCAGGGAACACCCAGTTTCCTCCTCAACGGCGCGCTGCTGGACGACACGCACGACTGGCCGGGGCTGGAAGCCGCGATCAAGGCCAGGCTGTAAAGCGGCAGTGCCAGCGCAAGGGCCGCGAAATTGTGGAGATTTGGGGGGGCGGCGTTTGCGCTCCTCCCTCCATGGTCTAACCCATCGGGCATGAAGGCCGGACATGAAGGGAAGCATAGTCATGAACCGTTCCAAACCGGGCATCGCCGCCCTCGCGCTGGCCACCGCCGTTCTCGGCCTGACAGGCTGCGGCAAGGGTAAGGATGCCTCCGCCGTTTCCGGCGAACCCATTGCCTCGATCGCCGCGCCGCAGGGCAAGGTCTGGGCCGACGTGATCGGCCAGACGCCCGAAGGCGGCTATCGCATGGGCAACCCGGACGCACCGATCAAGCTGGTGGAATATGCTTCCATCACCTGCTCGCACTGCGCCGAGTTTTCGGAGGCAAGCATGCCCGCTCTGCGCGATACTTTCGTCAATTCGGGCCGCGTCAGTTACGAGTTCCGCAATTTCGTGCGCGATCCGATCGACCTGACGGCGGCGCAACTGACGCGCTGCGGCGCGCCGGAGACGTTCTTCGCGCTGACCGAGCAGGTGCTTGCCAACCAGACCGAGATGTTCAGCAAGGCACAGGCGGCGGGCGAAGCGGCCTATTCCGCCGCGATGAGCCAGCCGCCCGCCACCCGCGGCGCGGCGATCGCACGGTTGACGGGGCTGACGGAGTTCTTCGCCGCGCGCGGCATCTCGGTGGATCAGGCCAATGCCTGCCTCGCGGACACCAAGGCCGCGCAGGCGCTCGCGGAAATGGCGCAGAAACAGGGCGAGCAGTTCGAGATTACCGGCACGCCGACTTTCATCATCAACGGCGAGAAAGCGGACGCCAACACCTGGGACGTCATCAAGAACCGGCTCGAAGCCATGGGCGCGCGCTGATGATGGCGCTTCCGGCGGCCTAGGCGCCACACGATGCGGATCAGGCGGCTCAAGCTCAGCGGATTCAAGAGCTTCGTCGAGCCTGCCGAACTGCGCATCGAACCGGGGCTGACGGGTGTCGTCGGCCCCAATGGCTGCGGCAAGTCCAACCTGCTGGAAGCGATCCGCTGGGTGATGGGCGAAAGTTCTCCCAAGTCGCTGCGCGGCGGCGGCATGGAGGACGTGATCTTCGCGGGCACTACGCAGCGCCCGCCGCGCGATTTCGCCGAAGTGGTGCTTCAGGCCGAAACGCGGGACCGCGAGGAACTGGAAGTCGTCCGCCGGATCGAGCGCGGCGCGGGTTCCGCCTATCGCATCAACGGACGCGATGCGCGCGCCAAGGACGTGGCGCTGGTGTTCGCGGATGCCGCCACCGGCGCGCACAGCCCGGCGCTCGTCAGCCAGGGGCGGATCGCCGCCGTTATCGCCGCCAAACCCGCCGAACGCCGCCAGATGCTGGAGGAAGCAGCGGGCATCGCCGGACTGCACGTGCGCCGCAAGGACGCCGAGCAGAAACTGCGCGCGACCGAAGCGAACCTCGCCCGGCTGGAGGATCTGATGGGTCAACTCGACGCCCAGATCGCCACCTTGCGGCGGCAGGCGCGCGCGGCGGAACGCTATCGCGCGGTCACGGAACGCATCAGGCTGGCCGAAGCGCGGCTGGTCTTCGCGCGCTGGCGCGATGCGGCGCAGGCCGCCGAAACCGCGCGGTCCGAAGCGAGCGCGGCGGAAACGCGCGTGGCGCAAGCGCAGCAGTTGGTGGCGGCAGCGGAAAAGGCGCAAGCCGCCGCCGCGCAAGCGCTGCTGGAAGCCCGCGACGAACTGGCGGACCGGCGCGACGACGCCAGCGCCCACGGGCACCGCATGGCCACGCTTTCCGGCCAGTTGGAGGCGGCGGAACAGCGCCTCGCCGATCTCGACCGGCAGCGGCAAAGACTCGAAGAGGATCGCGGCGATGCCGACCGGCTGACCCAGGACGCGGCACAGGCCCTCGCCCGGCTCGAACGGGAAATGGCGGAAAACGAAGCCCGGCTGGCCGGAGATGAGGCCCGGCGGCCGGACCTCGCCCACACGCTGGAACAGGCGGAGCATGCCGCTCGCACCGCCGAACTCGCTCTGGCGCAGGCCAATGCCGCGCAAGCGGGGATCGAGGCGGAATGGCGCGTGGCCGACGCCGAACTGGCGCAGGCGCAAGAACGGCTCGCGCGGCTCGATCAGGAAGCGGAGCGGCTTGCCGCGCAGCACCGGGCGCTGGCGGAAGCGGGCGACCCCGATGTCGCAGTGGCCCTCGCCCTGTCGCG
>CAZUOV010000028.1:0-36599 GCA_964621355.1 uncultured Novosphingobium sp.
ACTTCCGCCCCGAGCTGGAACGCCGGATCGCGGAGAACGTGCGGGAGGCGGCGGAGTGAGAAGCGGACTGCCCCTTGCTTTGCTGGCGATAGCAGCGACGCCGCCGGCGTATGCGCAGGCGAGCGGCAAAGAAGCGAGCGATAGAGAAGCCGCCCGGGCGTTCTGGCACTATTCGAACTGTGTGGTGAAGCTTGCGCCTGACAAGGTTGCGGAGCTTCTTATCTCTCTCCACTGGGATGTGAGGAAGGACGAGGCCCCGCAGCGTTTTGCGCAGCGTTACGCAAACTGTCTGGCACCGGGCGATATCATGCGCGCTGACCACACTCTTTTTCGCGGGGCGCTTGCCGGCTCCTATTTTTTGAGCCGTCGGGGTGAGCCTCTTCCCGACTATTCGACGGTGCCGATCCTGTTCGATCAGGCCAGCCTCGAGCGGACAGTCACGGTCGATGAGAAGAAGCGTATCGTCATGCTGGCTTTTGGCGAATGTGTGTTTCGATCCTCACCGCATGATGTGCGAAGTCTGTTGGCGACAGAGCCGACCAAGAAGGCGGAGAGTGAGGCCGTCGAGCGGCTGGCGCCTCTTCTGGGCCATTGCCTCCCCGCGGACGAAGGACAGGAGATGAGGTTCAGCAAGGTCGCACTGCGCGGGTTTCTCGGCGAGGCGGCCTATGCTGTCGATAATGCCTTTTCGCTTGGTCAAGCGCCGGAGAGTGTTCACTGATGCCCAAGGTAACCGTCGACGGCCTCGAACTCGAAGTTCCCAACGGCGCCACCGTGCTCCAGGCCTGCGAGCTGGCGGGCAAGGAAATCCCGCGCTTCTGCTATCATGAGCGGCTGTCCATCGCGGGCAACTGCCGCATGTGTCTGGTCGAAGTCTCGCCGGGGCCGCCCAAGCCGCAGGCCAGTTGCGCCTTGCCCGCCGCCGAAGGGCAGGTCATCCGCACGGACAGCGAGATGGTGAAGAAGGCGCGCGAAGGCGTGATGGAGTTCCTGCTCATCAACCACCCGCTCGATTGCCCGATCTGCGATCAGGGCGGCGAGTGCGACCTTCAGGACCAGTCCGTCGCCTATGGCCGGGGCAAGTCGCGCTATCACGAAGCCAAGCGCGCCGTGACCGAGAAATACATGGGGCCGCTCATCAAGACCGTGATGACGCGCTGCATCCACTGCACCCGCTGCGTGCGGTTTTCGGAAGAGATCGCGGGCGTGGACGAGATCGGCGCGCTCTATCGCGGCGAGAACATGCAGATCACGACCTATCTGGAACATGCCGCGAGGCATGAGCTGTCGGCCAACGTGATCGACCTCTGCCCGGTCGGCGCGCTGACCAGCCGCCCCTATGCGTTCGAGGCAAGGCCGTGGGAACTGAAGAAGACCATCGGCATCGACGTGTCCGACGCTTGCGGCGCGAACATCCGCATCGACAGCCGGGGCCGCGAAGTGCTGCGCGTGCTGCCGCGCGTCAACGACGACGTGAACGAGGAATGGATTTCCGACAAGGCGCGCTATCAGGTCGAAGGGCTGACGCGCCGCCGCCTGGACCGGCCGTGGATCAGGCGCGACGGCAAGCTGGCCGCCGCGACGTGGGATGAGGCTTTCGCCGCCATCGCGCGGATCAATCCGGGGGCGAGCATTGCTGCCATCGCGGGCGATTTGGTCGATTGCGAGACGATGTTCGCGGCGAAAAAGCTGGTGACGGCGCTGGGCGGCAGCCTGCTGGAAGGGCGGCAGACGGGCATGGACTATGCCACCGAAAGCCTCGCCGCCGTCAATTTCAATTCCACTCTGGCAGGAATCGAGACGGCGGACGCCATCCTCGTCGTCGGCAGCCACGTCCGTTGGGAAGCGCCGCTCGTCAACGTGCGGCTGCGCAAGGCCGTGAAGAACGGCGCGAAAGTGTTCCTCATCGGGCCGGAGTGGGAAACCACGTTCGGCGGCGAGTTCCTGGGCGACGACCTGGCGCTGCTCGGCAACCTGCCGGGCCATGTGGCGGATGCGATGAAGAACGCCGCGCGGCCCGCGATCGTCATGGGCGGCGCGGCGCTGGGCCGGGGCGGGCTGGAAACCGGTCTGGCGCTGGCGGGCGAGTGGAATCTGGTTCGAGAGGACTGGAACGGCTTCAACGTGCTGCACATGGCGGCGGCGCGCATGGGCGGGCTGATGCTGGGCTATGCCAGCAAGGGCGGCCTTGCCGATCTCGCCGCCGCGAAACCGAAGCTGCTGCTGTCGCTGGGCGCCGACGAAGTGGATTACACGAAGTTCGCCGATTCCATGATCGTCCACATCGGCCATCACGGCGACAAGGGCGCGCACGCGGCGGACGTGATCCTGCCGGGTGCGGCCTATACCGAGAAGAACGGCACTTACGTCAACACCGAAGGCCGGGTGCAGTTCTCCGAAAAGGCCGTGTTCGCGCCGGGCGACGCGCGCGAGGACTGGACGATCCTGCGCGCCTTGGCGGATGCTTTGGGCGTTTCCGTGGGCTTCGACGATTTTGACGCCCTGCGCGCGGCGATGATCGCGGAAGTTCCGGCGCTGGGCGTCGAAGGGCTGGCCGATTACGGGCGCGAACTGCCCGCCGGGAAGGCCGGGGCCAGCGGCGTGATCGCGGGCTATCCCGTCAAGGACTTCTACCTCACCAACGCCATCGCGCGGGCCAGCGAGACGATGCAGCGCTGCTCGGCCGAACTGCTGCACGGCGAGGACTTCGCGGAGGCGGCGGAATGAGGGTTCTCGCAACATTCGCTCGCCCTGAGCCTGTCGAAGGGCACGCGCTTTTCGCAGTCGTCTGGAATGGGCTTCGACAAGCTCAGCCTGAGCGGGTCGGGGGGATATTCTGATGACCGCCTTTTTCCAATCGCTCGGCATGAGCCACGACTGGGCGTGGTTCCTGGCCACGATTAGCGGCATTCTGCTGATCGCGCTGCCGCTGATGCTCGGCGTGGCGATGATTATCTATGCGGACCGCAAGATCTGGGCGGCGATGGCGCTGCGCCGGGGGCCGAACGTGGTCGGCCCGTTCGGGCTGCTGCAATCGTTCGCGGACGGCCTCAAGGTCATGCTGCAGGAAACGATCGTGCCGGCGGCGGCCAACAAGGGCCTGTTCCTGATCGCGCCGATCATCACGTTCACCGTGGCGCTGATCGCCTGGGCGGTGATCCCGTTCAATTCGGGCGCGGTGCTGGCCGACATCAACGTCGGGCTGCTCTATGTCCTCGCGATCTCGTCGCTGGGGATTTACGGCGTGGTTATCGCGGGCTGGGCGTCCAACTCGAAATATCCGTTCTTTTCCGCGATGCGTGCCAGCGCGCAGATGATCTCGTATGAAGTCTCCATCGGCTTCATCCTGATCTGCGTGGTGCTCTGGGCGGGCACGTTCAACCTCCGCGATATCGTCGAGGCGCAGCGGGGGCACGGCCTGGGCTTCGTCAATGGATTCTTCTTCAACCTGCTGCTGTTCCCGATGTGGGTGATGTTCCTGATCTCCAGCCTGGCTGAAACCGCGCGCACGCCGTTCGACCTGACGGAAGCGGAAAGCGAACTCGTCGCCGGATACCAGACCGAATATTCTTCGATGGCCTTTGCGCTCTACTGGCTGGGCGAATATGCGAACGTTCTGCTGATGTGCGCGCTGAACGCGGTGCTGTTCTTTGGTGGATACCTGCCGCCGTTCGACTGGGCGCCGCTTTACGCCGTGCCGGGCGTGGTCTGGCTACTCGGCAAGACGCTGTTCTTCTTCTTCGTCTTCTCGTGGGTGAAGGCGACCGTTCCCCGCTATCGCTACGACCAGTTGATGCGGCTGGGCTGGAAAGTGTTCCTGCCCGTCTCGCTGGGCTTCGTGGTGCTGGTGAGCGGCTACCTCATGGCAACCGGACATTACGCATGACCGCCCTGCAACTCATCAAGAGCTTCACGCTGTGGGAGTTCGTGAAGGCGCACTGGCTGACACTGAAGTATTTCTTCAGGCCCAAGGCGACGATCAACTATCCGTTCGAGAAGAACCCGCTCTCCCCTCGCTTCCGGGGCGAGCACGCGCTGCGCCGCTATCCCAACGGCGAGGAGCGTTGCATCGCGTGCAAGCTGTGCGAGGCGGTCTGCCCGGCGCAGGCCATCACCATCGAGGCCGAGCCGCGCGAAGACGGATCGCGCCGCACCACGCGCTACGACATCGACATGACCAAGTGCATCTACTGCGGCTTCTGCCAGGAAGCCTGCCCGGTGGATGCCATCGTCGAGGGGCCGAACTTCGAATACGCGACCGAAACGCGCGAGGAACTGCTCTATGACAAGGCCAAGTTGCTGGCGAACGGGGACAAGTGGGAGCGGGCCATCGCCGCGAACCTTGAAGCCGACGCGCCGTATCGGTAGGGGCGCGCGGGGGCCAACATGATCCACACAATCGCCTTCTATCTCTTCGCGGTGATGACCGTCGCGTCGGGCGCGATCACCATCCTCGCGCGCAATCCGGTGCATTCGGTGCTCTGGCTGATCCTCGCGTTCTTCAACGCCGCCGGGCTGATGGTGCTGGTCGGCGCGGAGTTCATCGCGATGCTGCTGGTCATCGTCTACGTCGGCGCGGTCGCGGTGCTGTTCCTGTTCGTGGTGATGATGCTCGATATCGACTTCGCGGAACTGCGCGCGGGCTTCATCCGCAATTTCCCGCTGGGTATCCTGGTGGCGCTGGTGCTGCTGGCCGAAATCGTGATGGGTGTCGGCGCCTGGCAGGTCGGCGCGCTCAAGCTGGGCACACCGGACGGCACGGGCGCAGCGCCGGTGGGGGCGAGCAATATCGAGGCCATCGGCGCGCTGCTCTATGGCCGCTACCTGTTTTTGTTCGAGGCCGCTGGCCTGATCCTGCTGGTCGCCATGGTCGGCGCGATCGTGCTGACGCATCGCCGGCGCGGCGGCGTGCGCGGCCAGAACATCGCCCGCCAGAACGCGCGCCGTCCTGAAGAGGCCACGATCAACACGCGGCCGGAAGTGGGCAAGGGGGTCAACCTCTGATGATCGGTATCGAACACTATGTCGTGGTCAGCTCGATCCTGTTCGTGCTGGGCGTGCTGGGCATTTTCCTCAACCGCAAGAACGTGATCGTCATCCTCATGGCGATCGAGCTGATCCTGCTGGCCGTGAACATCAATCTCGTGGCGTTCAGCGCGTTCCTCCAGGATCTGACGGGGCAGGTCTTTGCCATGTTCGTGCTGACCGTGGCGGCGGGCGAGGCGGCGGTCGGTCTGGCGATCCTCGTCATCTATTTCCGCGGCCGCGGCACCATCGCGGTCGATTCCGTGAACCGGATGAAGGGATAGCTTCTCGTGACGTCCATTCTCTTCATCGTTTTCCTGCCGTTGCTGGCGTCGCTCGTCGCTGGGCTGGGCAACCGCGCCATCGGCAATGTCGCCGCGAAGTCGGTGACGACCGGCGCGCTGTTCGTGTCCTGCGCGCTGTCCTGGCCGATCTTCATCGGGTTCCTGACGGGCAGCGCCGAAGCGGGCGTCACGCCGGTGCTGCACTGGGTCCAGTCCGGCACGATGACGTTCGACTGGGCCTTGCGCGTCGATACGCTGACGGCCGTGATGCTGGTCGTCATCACGACGGTTTCGGCGCTCGTCCACCTCTATTCCTGGGGCTACATGGCGGAAGACCCGGACCAGCCCCGGTTCTTCGCCTATCTCTCGCTGTTCACCTTCGCCATGCTGATGCTGGTGACGGCGGACAACCTCGTCCAGATGTTCTTCGGCTGGGAAGGCGTTGGCCTCGCCTCCTATCTGCTGATCGGCTTCTGGTTCAGGAAACCGAGCGCGAGCGCGGCGGCGATCAAGGCTTTCGTCGTCAACCGCGTCGGCGACCTCGGCTTCATGATGGGCATCTTCGGGACGTATCTGGTGTTCCAGACCGTCTCCATCCCCGAAATCCTCGCCGCCGCGCCGGGCATGGCGGGATCGACCATCGGGTTCCTGGGCTATCGCTTCGACACGATGACAGTGCTGTGCATCCTGCTGTTCATCGGCGCGATGGGCAAATCGGCGCAGCTTGGCCTGCACACCTGGCTGCCGGACGCGATGGAAGGCCCGACGCCGGTGTCCGCGCTGATCCACGCCGCGACGATGGTGACGGCGGGTGTGTTCATGGTCTGCCGCCTGTCCCCAATGTTCGAGGCCAGCCCCGTGGCGCTGGGCTTCGTGACAGTGATCGGGGCGGCAACCTGCTTCTTCGCGGCGACGGTCGGCACGACTCAATGGGACATCAAGCGCGTCATCGCCTATTCGACCTGTTCGCAGCTTGGTTACATGTTCTTCGCGGCGGGCGTCGGCGCCTATGGCGCGGCGATGTTCCACCTGTTCACGCACGCCTTCTTCAAGGCCCTGCTGTTCCTCGGCGCGGGCTCGGTCATCCATGCCATGCACCATGAGCAGGATATGCGCTATTACGGTGCGCTTCGTAAGCACATCCCGCTCACGTTCTGGGCGATGATGGCCGGCACGCTGGCGATCACCGGGGTCGGCGTGCTGGGCGTGTTCGGCTTCGCGGGCTTCTATTCCAAGGATGCGATCCTCGAAGCCGCGTTCGGCAGCGGCACGGAACTGGGGCGCATCGCGTTCTGGGCGGGCATCGCCGCGGCGCTGATGACCAGCTTCTATTCCTGGCGCCTCGTGTTCCTGACGTTCTTCGGAAAAGCCCGCTGGGCAGGGTCCGAGCATATCCAGCACGCGGTGCATGACGATCACCACGAAGCGGATCATGCTCATGCTCATGGGGGGCACGGCGACGGCGAGGACGGCACTGCCGGATACCATCCGCACGAAAGCCCGCTGTCCATGCTGGTGCCGCTCGGTGTTCTGGCGCTGGGCGCGATTTTCGCCGGTTCCGTGTTCCATCATGATTTCATCAGCGAAGGATCCGGGCCGTTCTGGCAGGGCAGCCTCGTGTTCAGCGAGCACCTGATCCACGAACTGCACGACGTTCCGCTGTGGGTGAAGCTGGCGCCGTTCACGGTGATGGCGCTGGGCCTGCTGATCGCGTGGTATGCCTATCTCAAGAACACGGATTTCCCGCGCAAGTTCGTCGATCAGTTCCGCGTGCTGCACCAGTTCGTCTACCGGAAATGGTATTTCGACGAGCTTTACGACCTTATTTTCGTGAAGCCCGCGTTCTGGCTGGGCCGCGTGTTCTGGAAAGCGGGCGACGTGGGCGTGATCGACCGCTTCGGCCCGGACGGCGCCGCCTGGGTGGTGGCGCGCGGCACCGATGTCGCCCGCAAGGTGCAGTCGGGTTATCTCTACAGCTATGCGCTGGTCATGCTGCTGGGCCTTGTCGGCGCGGTAAGCTGGATCATGGCCGGTTGACGGGCGGGGCAAGGCAATGAACGGTTTTCCCATCCTTTCCCTGATGCTGCTCGTGCCGCTCGTCGGCGGCGCGGCATGCCTGTTCGTCGAGGCCGGGGCCGCGCGCCGAATCGCGCTGGCCGCGACGCTGGTCGATTTCCTGCTGGGCGTGGTGCTCTGGGCGAACTTCGACATTGGCGGCCCGCAGTGGCAGTTCACGGAGCGCGCCGCGCTGTTCGCGGGCTTCAACTGGGCGCTGGGCATCGACGGCATCGCACTGATGCTCATCATGCTTTCGGTGTTCCTGATGCCGATCTGCATCGGCGCGAGCTGGACTTCGATCGAGAAGCGCGTCGGCGAATACATGGCCGCCTTCCTGCTGATGGAAACGCTGATGATCGGCGTGTTCGCGGCGCAGGACTTGTTCCTGTTCTACATCATGTTCGAGGCGGGCCTCATTCCGATGTATCTCATCATCGGCATCTGGGGCGGGCAGGATCGCATCTACGCCAGCTACAAGTTTTTCCTCTACACGCTGCTGGGATCGGTGCTGATGCTGATCGCGATGCTGTGGATGGTGAACGAGGCGGGGACGAGCGATATCCCGACTCTCATGGCCTACGACTTCCCTTCGGGTGCGCAGAACTGGCTGTGGCTGGCCTTCTTCGCCAGCTTCGCGGTGAAGATGCCGATGTGGCCGGTTCACACATGGCTGCCCGACGCGCACGTCCAGGCGCCGACCGCCGGTTCGGTGATCCTCGCGGGCGTGCTGCTCAAGATGGGTGGCTATGGCTTCATCCGCTTCTCGCTGCCGATGTTCCCGGAAGCGAGCGCGCATTTCGCGTGGTTGATCTATGCGCTGTCGATGGTGGCGGTGGTCTACACTTCGCTCGTCGCGCTGGTGCAGCACGACATGAAGAAGCTGATCGCCTATTCCTCGGTCGCGCACATGGCGATCGTGACGGTGGGTTTGTTCGCGTTCAACGTGCAGGGCCTCGAAGGCTCGATGATCGTGATGCTCAGCCATGGCCTCGTCTCAGGCGCGCTGTTCCTCTGCGTCGGCGTGATCTATGACCGGCTGCACACGCGCGAGATCGACCGCTACGGCGGGCTTTCGATCAATATGCCGCAATACGCGCTGTTTTTCCTGCTGTTCACCATGGCGTCCATTGGTCTGCCGGGCACCAGCGGCTTCGTGGGCGAGTTCCTGAGCCTTGCGGGCATCTACCAGATGTCGAGCTGGGTGGCGCTGGTCTGCACCACGGGCATCATCCTCGGCGCGGCCTACATGCTCTACCTCTACCGGCGTGTTGCCTTCGGCGAACAGAAGAACGCGGACGCGGCCGCCATGCCGGACCTGTCGATGCGGGAACTGGCAATGATGGTGCCGCTGGGCCTCGCGGTGCTGTGGATGGGCATCTATCCCGAATCGTTCCTGGCCCCGATGCGGGCCGACATCGCGGCGCTCGACGCGCGTCTGGCGCAGGCGAGGCCGGAAGGCGACGCGCGCCTTGCCGCCGGGAAGCCCGTGCCAGCGGCGCATGACGGGGGCGGCCACGAAGAAGTTTCGGCGCACGGGGGGGCGCACTGATGGACTGGTCCCATTCGCTGCGCCTTGCCGCGCCGGAAGAACTGCTGAGCGTCGCCGCGCTGGTGCTCCTGCTCGCCGCCGCGTGGACGGGCGGTGCCCGGGCGGCGCGCACGATCAACTGGATCGCGATCGCGGCGCTTGTCCTGGCCGCGCTTCTGGTCCTGCCTGTCGTGACCGGCGGGGCGAGCGGCCCCGATACGCTGGCCTTCTCCGATCTCTTCGCCGCCAATGCCTTTTCCGGCTTCGCCAAGCTGCTGATCCTTGTGTCCTCCGCCGCCGCGCTGGCGGTGGCGCCGCCATTCTTCGAGCGGGCGGGCGGCTATCGCGCGGAATATCCCGTGCTGGTGCTGCTGGCGGCGGTGGGCATGTGCCTGATGGTTTCGGCGACCAATCTGCTCACGCTCTATGTCGGTCTCGAACTCAATTCGCTCGCCGCCTACGTGCTGGCTGCGTTCCTGCGGGTGGATGATCGTTCGGCGGAAGCGGGCCTCAAGTATTTCGTGCTGGGCGCGCTGGCGAGCGGCATCCTGTTGTTCGGCATGAGCCTGACTTACGGCTTCACCGGCACCATCATGTTCACCGGCATCGCCGAGGCGCTGCGCGGCGACGTGGCGATGGGCGCGGTGTTCGGGCTGACCTTTGTGCTGGCGGGCCTTGCCTTCAAGATCAGCGCCGTGCCGTTCCATATGTGGACGCCCGACGTCTATGAAGGCGCGCCCACGCCCGTGACGACTCTGTTCGCCACCGCGCCGAAAGTGGCCGCGCTCGCGCTCACTGCGCTGGTCGCGTTGCAGGCTTTCGGGACGCAGGCCGATGCCTGGCGGCAGATCGTGATCTTCGCCGCGCTGGCCTCGATCATCGTCGGTGCGCTGGGCGCGATCGGGCAGGACAACATCAAGCGCTTGCTCGCCTATTCCTCGATCAACAACGTCGGCTTCATTCTCATCGGCCTGGCTTGTGCCACCCAGGCGGGGCTTTCGGCCATGCTGGTCTATCTGGCGATCTATGTGCCGATGACGCTGGGCGGTTTCGTCGCCGTGCTCATGTTCCGGGACCGGGACGGGCAGCCTGTCGAATCCATCGCGCAACTGGCGGGCCTTTCGCGGGAACGGGCGGTGCTGGCGGGATGCTTCGCGGTTATCATGTTCAGCCTTGCCGGTATTCCGCCGCTGTTCGGCTTCTGGGGCAAGTTCGTGGTGTTCCAGGCTGCGGTCGAGGCGGACCTCATCCTGCTGGCGCTGATCGGCATCGCCGCGAGCGTGATCTCGGCGTTCTATTACCTCAAGGTCGTCAAGGCGCTCTATTTCGATGAACCGACCGGCATTGCCGTGGGTAGGAGCGATTGGGTGCATCAGGCCATTCTTGCCGTCTGCGCCCTCGCGGTTTCGCCGCTTGGCTATCTGCTGACCCGGTGCCTGGCCGATTGGGCGGGCAAGGCGGCGGCCGCGCTCATGCTGCCGGTGTGAGCGTTTCCGGCCCTTCGATAGAGGTTCTGGCGGAAACCGGCTCCACCAATGCCGATGTGCTGGCGCGCCTGCGGGCGGGCGACGCAGTGAGCGAAGGGCAATGGCTGGTCGCGCTCCGCCAGACGGCGGGGCGGGGACGGCTGGGGCGGTCATGGGACGACGGCGCGGGCAACTTCATGGGGTCCACGCCGGTGCGTTGCGGAGCGGGCGATCCCCCCGCGGCGACTCTGGCGCTTGTCGCCGGGCTGGCGCTGCACGAGACCTGCGCGCCGCTTGCGCCCGGGGTCGACCTGCGGCTGAAATGGCCCAACGATCTCATGGCGGGCGGTGTGGACGGGGCCGGGAAAGTGGCGGGCATCCTGCTGGAACGGCAAGGCGATTGCGTGGTGATCGGCATCGGCGTCAATCTTTCCGTCGCGCCGCCGCTGGCCGATCGCAAGACAGCGGCGCTCGCCGGATTCGGCGAGGTGCCGGAACTGGAACGCTTCGCCCGGCTTCTGGCGGATGCTTTCGCCGCCGAACTGGCGCGGTGGCGCCTGGCGGGCCTGCCCGCGCTGCTGCGGCGCTGGCAGGCGGCGGCCCATCCCGCCGGCACGATGCTCACCGTGCAAGGGCCGGGGAACGAGGCGGTCCACGGCACGTTTGCCGGTCTGGCGGACGATGGCGGCTTGCAACTGCGGCTGGCGGACGGCACCACGCAGGTCGTTCATTCCGGCGAAGTGCAACTCGCCGCGAAGGGCGATTGAGCGGAAAATTAGGCGAAAGGCGCACGGATCATGCTGCTTGCGGTCGATGTCGGGAACACGAATGTCGTCTTCGCCCTGTTCGACGGGCGCAAGTCTGTCGGGCGCTGGCGCATTGCGACCGATCCCCGGCGCACCGCCGATCAATATGCCGTCTGGCTCATGCAATTGCTGGGTATCCAGGGCATAGACCGCGCCTCGGTCACACAGATCATCGTGTCCACGGTCGTGCCGCGCGCGCTGCATAACCTTCAGGTGCTGGCGCAGAACTACTTCGGCGTCGATGCGCTGGTCGCCGGGCAGGGGCCCGCCGACTTTGCCATGGATATCGACGTGGACGAACCGCGCTCGCTCGGCGCGGACCGCGCGGTCAATGCCATCGCGGCGCATGCCAAGTATCCGGGCGACCTGATCGTCATCGACTTCGGCACCGCGACGACATTCGATGTGGTCGACTTCAACGGGGCCTACAAGGGCGGCATCATCGCGCCGGGCCTCAACCTCTCGCTGGATGCGCTGGTCGGCAACACCGCCAAGCTGCCGCGCATCGCCGTCGCCGTGCCGGAAAGCGAAAGCGTGATCGGCCGCAATACCGAGGACCAGATGCTGATCGGCGTATTCTGGGGCTATGTCGCGATGATCGAGGGGCTGGTTGCCCGAATCCGGGCGGAAATCGGCCGTCCGGCAAAAGTGATCGCGACCGGGGGCCTTGCCATCCTGTTCGACGAGGCGACGGATATCTTCGATGCGGTCGATGCCGACCTGACGCTCGACGGGCTGGTGCTGCTGGCGGAAAGGGCCGCGTCCCGGTGAAGCGCGATTCGGCAAGACCCGGCAAGGAACTGATCTTCTGCGCGCTCGGCGGATCGGGTGAGATCGGCATGAACGTCAACCTCTATGGGTGCGACGGCAAGTGGCTGATGGTCGATCTGGGCATGAGCTTTTCGGGTAACGAATATCCCGGCGTCGATCTGGTGTTCGCGGACCTTGAATTCATCGAGGATCGCAAGGCCGATCTTCTCGGCGTAGTGCTGACTCACGCCCATGAGGATCACATCGGCGCCGTGCCCTATTTCGCCGCCGACCTTGGCGTGCCGCTCTATGCGACGCCCTTCACTGCCAGGCTGGTCCACGCCAAGCTGGAAGAAGCGGGGCTGGTCAATGAAGTGGAGGTGCGGATCGTCGATCATCTCGACTGGTTCCGGCTCGGGCCGTTCGGGATCCGTTATGTGCCGCTGGCGCACTCGATCGCGGAAGGTAACGCGCTACTGATCGACACGCCTTACGGCCACATATTCCACACCGGCGACTGGAAGCTGGACGACGAACCGCAGATCGGCACGCCCGCGACGGCGGAGGAACTGACCGAAATCGGCGATCACGGCGTGCTGGCGCTGGTCTGCGATTCGACCAATGTGTTCAACCCGGAACCGTCGGGATCGGAAGGCGAAGTGCTGCGCGGGCTGCTGGACGAAGTGTCCCGCCACGCGGGGCGCCGTGTGCTGGTCACGACATTCGCGTCGAACGTCGCCCGCTTGCAGACTTTGGGAGCAGTGGCGAAAGCCACCAACCGGCGGCTCTGCGTGGCCGGGCGCTCGCTCGACAGGATCATCGCCACCGGCCAGGCCTGCGGCTATCTGGACGACTTGCCGGAACTGGTCGATTTCGACACGGCCATGCACTTGCCGCGTGGCGAAGTGATGATCGTGGCGACCGGGGGGCAGGGGGAACCGCGTGCCGCGCTCGCCCGCGTGGCGGAAGGCACGCATCCCATCGCGCTGGAAGCGGGCGACGTGGTGCTGTTCTCCAGCCGCCAGATTCCCGGCAATGAAGTATCCATCGGCCGCATCCAGAACCGGCTGGCCGAGCGCGGGATTCTGATCGTGACCGACCGGCAGGGCATGATCCACGTTTCCGGCCATCCCGGCAGACCGGAACTTGAAGCGCTCTATGGCTGGTTGCGGCCGGATATCCTTGTGCCGGTGCATGGCGAGATGCGCCACATGCGCGAACAGGCCCGGCTGGGCCGCGCCTGCGGCATCGAAAAGACGGTCGTGCAGAAGAACGGCGATCTCGTCCGCCTCGCACCCGGCGCGCCGGGCAAGTTCGGCGAAGTGCGCGCCGGGCGGCTGGTGCTGGATGGCGACATCATCGCCCCGGCCAATGGCGAGGCCATGGTCATGCGCCGGCGCCTGGCGCACAATGGCGTGGTCATAGTGGGCGTGGGCGCCGAAGCGATAGACGTGGCGGCGCTCGGCCTGCCGCTGGACGAGGATTACGAGCCGTTTCTGGAAGAAGCACGCAGCGATGTCGCGGGTGCGTTGGCCAAACTGAAAGGCGGCAAGGCGCACGATCCCGCCGCGCGCACCGAAGCAGCCCGCCTTGCCGCGCGCCGGGCGGCGCAGCGCTGGTCTGGCAAACGGCCGCAAGTGCAGGTCATGCTGCTGGATTGAGAAGGAGTGAGCCTCCGATGAAATGGACGTCTATCCTGGCGATCTACATGCTGTTCTGGGTGTTGAGCGCCTTTCTGGTGCTGCCCTTCGGCGTCAGGACGCACGATGAGGAAGGCGTGGCGAAAGTGGCGGGGCAGGCGGAAAGCGCGCCCGTCCGTTTCCGGCCCGGCCGGATCGCCCTGCGCGCGACGATCCTTTCGGCGGTGCTGTTCGGCCTCTATTACGCGAATTACGTGAACGGGTGGATCACGCCGCAGGATCTGGACCTGTTCGGCGCGCCGCCGGGATACGAGGATCCCGACTACCTCCGTCCGCGCTGATCGGCCACGAAGTGCGTCCGGTCAGGCGCGCAGGCGCTCGATGCCCTGGGCCAGCGCGACATAGAGCTTGCCCATATCGGACGACAATAGAGTGACGCCGAGGGCATGGCCGTCCCGCGTGGAAAGGACTTGCCGCAGCATTGCCTCGAAATCGTGAATGTAGCGGCTTACATGGTCGCGGAAATCGTGGTCGGTTTCATAGATTTGCGCGATTGCACGCGTTTCCGCCCCGTCGAGCAGAGCGACGGCCCGGCGCGTGAAGATGCCCCTGTCGCCGCGCAGATAGGCGGCCCATGCCATGTCCGAAACATCGGTGGACAGCGCCTTGGCGATGTCGATGGCATTGGAATTGAGCGATTCGGTGATGAGCGCGGCCCGGCGGGAAAAGTCATTGTCGACCTGCTCTTCCGCCCGTTCGCGCGCCTGCGCCACCCGCCGTTCGAGATTGCCCGCCAGTTCGTTCACTTTGGCGAGCTGGTCGCGCAACTGGATTACGGCCTCGCGGCTGGCGCCCGCCGCGTGGGCGACCGCCTGTTCCAGCTTGCCCGCCGTCTCGGCGGCGCTGGCGCGCATGGCCCTGTCGATGGCATTGGCGCTTTCCTCGCCCAGTTGCCGGGCCAGTTGCGTTATGACGGGCGCGCTGTTGTCAGCCAGATCGGACGTTGCCTTGCGGGCCGCCTCGGCGAGTTCCGCCAGCGCCGACGATAGCTGGCTTTCCGCTCGCCGGGCAATCGCTTCGCCTTCGGTGTCGAGTTCGCCCAGCGCGCGGCGCAGCCCTTGCAGCATTTCCGCATGATCCGATCCGGTCTGCGAAACGCGCGACTGGAGAGAGTCGAGGTCCGCCGCCAGCGCGGCGATGCGTTCGCGCGATTGGGCGAGCTGGCTGCCCAGCGCCTCGCTCTGGTCGTGCGACAGGCAGACTTCGCCGCGCAGGGTGCCTGCCCGGCGTTCGAGATCGGCCAGCCGCGCTTCGCCCGCGGACAGGGCGGCGGGCAAGTCGTCCCGGCTGTGCTCGGCGCTGGCGCGGATCAATTCGAGCAGGCGGACGCTGCGGTCGGTGAGGCCGGTGAGATCCCCGCTCAACCGCGTTACCGTTTCACTGCTGGCGCGGATTCGGTCGGCGGACGCGGCCGTGCTCTCCGTCAGGGCGTCGCTCGCCCGCGCGGCATTCTCGGCGAGGTCGGCCATCTGCTGCTGGTAATGCGCCAGTTGTTCGACAATCGCCCGGCTGGCGTCGGCAGTGCCTTCGATCCGTTCGGCCTGAGCGGCATGGCGGCGTGCGATCTCGGCGTCCAGTTCCGCGATCTGGCCGGCGATGCCGGCCACGGTTTCCTGCCAGCCGTCGGCCGCGCGGCTTTCTCCCTCGCGCAGCGCCCGCGCCACGGCCTGTCCCTCGTCCCGCAGTGCGGTGACGCGCGATCGCAAGGAAACCAGCATTTCGGCTTCGTGCGCATCCAAAGCCTTGCGGCTTTCGTGCAGTTCCTCCGCAAGCGCGGCGGCACGGGCGCGGATGTTTCCGATCGCTTCGGCCTGTTCGTCTTCCAGGCGGGCGTGCAATGCGGCCCCGCGTTCGTCCAGCGCGGCGAAACGCGCCGCCATGGCCTGGTCGAATTCGTCTGACTGGCGAGCCAGTTCCGCGCGCGCGGTATCGACCATGGCCCGGAGCGCATCGACCTGCCGCTCGCTGGCTGCGCCGAATTCATTGATCCGCTCGAACCCGCGCACCATCTGGTCCACCTGGGTCTGCGCCGTCCGTCCGGCCTGCCCGATGTTGTTAGTGACATCCTTGGCCGAGCTGGCGATGACCGGCAGTTGACCGCGCAGCCGGTCCATGTTTTCCAGCGCGGCGGTGCTGACGGCGCCGATGGCGTCGAGCCGCGCGCTGTTCTCGTGGATCAGGTTGTGCAGCCGCTCCGCGTGTTGCGACAGCCGCTCGGTCGCCATGCGGCCCAGCGAGTCGAGATCGCGCGATTGCGCCGCGATGAACTCCCGCGCCAGGCTCAATTCGCGATTGACCGTGGCCAGCCTGTCCTCAAGCTGGCGCGACTGCGTGGAAAGAAGGAATGCTGCATCGCCGAAGCGGCGCGCTTCGCGCCGGCTGTTGCGCATGATGAGCAGCCACGCGACGCCGATAAGGAGAGCGGGCGTCGCCCATTGGCTGACCAGCCCGGCCCATCGGGCGGCGCCGGGCGCATCCGCCAGAAGCGGCCAGTTGGCCCAGGCGAAGAAAGCCGTCCATGCCAGCAGCGCGGTCAGCGCCCCGGCGGGAAGCAGCCATTCGCGGGAGGGAACGGCAGGTTCAATCTCCTCGCTCGCGGCTGATTCATAAGGGCTTTCCAGATCTTCCGGCGCGTCCCATGCAGGCTCCGCTTCTTGCGAAAGCAGCAGTTCGTCGCGGGCGACTTCGGCCCCCGGCACCGTATGGCCGGTGCCAAGCGAGATGATGCGTGTTCCCCCTTGCATGACAGGCGACATATCATTTTCGCCGCTGGGGAGTAACCCCGCATTAACCGTCATGCGATAGGCCGTGCGGCATGGCCTATGCGTCGGGAGAACTGGATGCGACTCTCGCGGCGGCGGCGGGAGATGATTCCGCCCTGTTCGCAGAGCTTCGCGAAGCGTTTGTCGAGAGCCTTTCGCGGCAGATCGATTTGCTGGGCCGGGCGCGCTGCGACGGCAACTGGCAACTGGCCGCGATGCGGTTGAAAGGGCTTGGCGCCAGCTTTCATGCCGATCCGCTGATCGAACTGGCCGATGCCGCGATGGATGGCGCGCCGGGCGATCCCGCCATCGTGCGCCGGTTGCAGGCGTTTCTGGACGATTTCGCCGGTAACTGATCCCGCACGCTTGCGCTTGGCACCGACCCGGTGATTGCCTAGAACGTCGCCGCTGCCAGGAGAAGCGCGCTGCGCATTGCATTGCTTGTCATGATCGAGCCGGGCGGGGCGGACATGCCCTTGCCCAGGGCTTCCCTGCGAGTGGGCGGGGCCAGCGTCGCGCGCCATCAGCTTGGCCTTGCGCTGGCGTTCGAATGCCAGCGCGTGATCTGCCTGGTCCGCAACATGACAAGCGACGTGGTCGATCTCCAGCACGCGGCCGAAGCGGCGCATGCCGGTTTCCATGTCGTCACCAGCGCGCAGGCGCTCGTCGCGCAAGTGACGGCCCATGACGAAGTCGTCGTGTTCGGCGACGGTCTGTTGCCCGATGGCGAATGCGCGCGGGAACTGCTGTCGCGGAGCGGTGCGGTGCTGGTCCAGCCCATCGAGAGCGGCCTTGCCGCCGGGTTCGAGCGGATCGACCTCAACCATGCTTCTGCCGGACTGATGCGGATTCCCGGCCGCCTGATCGAGCGGCTGGCCGAACTGCCCGCCGATTGCGACGTGGTTTCCGCCCTGACGCGCATTGCCTTGCAGAGCGGCGTTCCGATGCGCGAAGTGCCGCAACGCGCGCGCGAGGGCAGGGGATGGCGCCTGATCCGCAACGAGGACGATGCCCATGCGGCGGAAGACGCGCTGATCGCGGACCGGGTCCGGGAATGGGACCGGCTCACGCCCGGTCTGATGCTGGCGCGGGCCGGTGTGACGGCGTTCGGCCCTCCGCTGATGCAGGGCGGATACGGCAGCATGTCGCTGGCGCTTGGCGCTTTTGCCCTTCTGGCACTGGCTCTGGGTGCGGGCTGGCTGGATCTGACGGCGACGGGGCTGCTGTTCTGCGGCGCTGCGTGGCTGGTGCTCAAGGCGATGGCATTGGTGCAACGGATCGAGAAGGCGAGCCTGAACCGCACGCCTTTCCTTGCCTTGCAGGAACAAGGGCTGGGCTGGCTGCTCGACGCCGTGATCGTGGTTCTTGTGGTGTGGCGCGCGCCGCTGCTGCCCTGGGAGTCAGTCGTGGATCGGGTGTTTCCGCCCGTTGTGCTGATCGGGCTCCTGCGTCTCCTGCCGCTGAGCATGCCGCGCGGCTGGGCCGCCTGGCTGGAGGACCGTACCTTGCTGGTGCTGCTGCTTGCGGCGTTGGGCGCGGCTGGCGTTCTCAGGACGGGCATACCGGGGCTTGCCGTGGCGCTGGTCGTGGCGGGACTCGCGTTGGGCGGCGGCATCGCGCGCATAACGCGGAGTTAACCACGCCGTGCTATCGGCGAGGCAATGACCGAAACCCTGTCCCTTTCCGATGGCGATTCCATCGAGAACGTGCTGCGCCGCGAACTTTCCGGGGGCGATGCGGCGCTGGGCACGGTTGTGCCGGTCCTGCGGCATTTGCTGGCCAGCGGCGACAGCACGTTCTTCAGCGATGAAATCATCGCCCGCGTCAGGGGCATCCTGCATGGTTTCGCCATTCAGTTGCTCGACGCGCAAGAAGGCGGGGAAGGGAAAGAGCATCCCGTCGAAGCGGTTTCCGCGCTGGTGGAAAGCCTTGCGGGAAACCCCGGAATCCTCGGTCATGTTCATGCCCTTGCCCTCGAATGGCACCTGACGGCGCGCATGCAGGCGCGGCTGGGCGTCGATCCTGTCCTGACGTCGCTGGTGCAGGATCTGATCGCCTCGCCGGAGCCGGAACAATCGGCGGGCGCGATGACCTTGCTGGCCTCGCAGGCGCGGTTTGCCCAAGCCATGCGGCGCATGGAATTGCCGCTGCGGGAACTGCCCGGCGATCATTTCCACGGGGCGCTGCTCGCCATGCGCGCGCAGGCGGGGGACGACCCGGAGGCGGACGGGCGCGCCGCCCAGGCGCAGGCGAAGTTGCGGGGCACCTATGATGAAGCGACCAGCCGCCTCGGTTTGCTGTCGCTGCTGGTCGGCGCGATGGGAGGGCGGGCCCATGCCGCGCTTTCCGTTTCGCACGCGGGCCTGCCGCTGTTCCTGACCGCTCTGGCGCTCGGGGCGGGGCAGGGACGCGATCTCGTCACGCTGGCAACCGCCGATTCCCGGCTGGCGCGGCTGGCGCTGTCCCTGCGCGCGGCGGGTCTGAAACCTGCCGCAATCGCGGAACAGTGTCTGGCGCTCCATCCCGCCGCTGTCCCGCCCGAAGGTTTCGATGCCCTGGAGGCGGATCAGGCGGCGCGAATCCTTGCCATGGCGGGTGCGGGAGGGACGGTCTGATGCCGGTGCCTCCCGCCCTTGCCCGCGCGCGCAGCGATGGCGCCGACGCTCTCGTCTCGGCGGACGCGCTGCTGGCCGAACTGCAGCGCCATTGCGGCGGCGATCTGCCGGGCCGGATCGCCATTCCCGCTCTGCTGGACGTGGTGCGCAAGGTGCGCGGCAGCGGGTTGAACCTCTCGCGCAACATCTTCGCGCAGGACGGCGCGCAACGGATTCGCGCATGGGTGGAAGTCATGCCGCGCGAGGATGGCGAGCCGGGCTGCGACATCGCCCTGAAGGACTGGCAGGCGCAAGTGTTGCCCGCCGATGACCAGAACGCCGCCGAAGCGCGCCGCGCCGGGATCGACCGGGAACTGGCCGAACTGACCGCGCAGTTGGATGCCGCGCAATGCGTTCTCGCGGCGGAGGCGGAGGCGCCCGACTTGCAGGCACTGGCCGAGCGGATGCGTGCCGGAGCGGGCCAGCCGTGGACCGCTTTCGTGCAACTGGACGACAGCGGCCATGCCCAGCCGCTGCACTGGCGGCTGCTCGATGGCGCAAGGTTGCATGCCGAAGGCTCGTCGCGGGGTTGGCGGGCCTGCCTGACGCCGCGCGCCAGGCCGGGCGAGGAGCCGCACGGGTTCGAACTGAGCCTCGTCTCCGACGAAGCGCTGCCCGAACCGGCCGGGCCAGTCGATGGCGACGAGCGTGCCGGAGAAGTCGCCCCCATGCAGTTCGCGACGATCGGGCGCGACGTCGCCCCGGTGTTGCGCCAGCCCATCGCCAGCATCATCGCCAATGCCGAAACGATCCGCACCCGGCTCGCCGGGCCGCTGGACGACCAGTATGCGGGCTATGCGGCGGAGATCGTCTCGGCGGGGCAGCACCTGCTAAGCCTGCTGGCCGACCTTTCGGACATGGAGATTGTCGAGGCCGACGATTTCTCCACCGCACCGGACCGGATCGACCTGGGCGACGTGGCCCGGCAGGCCTGCGGCATCCTGGGCGTGCGCGCACGGGAACGCGGGATTACGCTGGAAGCGTCGCCGCCAGGCGAGGGCGTGCAGGCCATCGCGGAATTCCGCCGCACCTTGCAGATCCTGCTCAACCTCATCGGCAACGCCATCCGCTATTCGCCCGATGGTTCGCGGATCGTCGTGGCGCTGGAGGATCGCGGGCAAACCGCCACCGTCACTGTGACGGACGAAGGGCCGGGCCTCTCGCCGGAGGAACAGCAGCGAGTGTTCGAGAAGTTCGAGCGCCTCGGCCGCAGCGGCGACGGCGGCACGGGTCTCGGCCTCTACATCTCGCGCCGCTTGGCCCGCGCCATGGGGGGAGAGCTTTCGGTGAAAAGCGAGTTGGGCGAGGGCGCGCGGTTTATCGTGGAACTGCCGGGGGTGGTGTAGAGCAAGAGCGGCGGTTGAGGACAACTGCTGACTTTCAGCGGTTCTTTTCTTTCTTGTCGATCAGGACTGCTTGCTGCCACCGGCCGGGTGCCTTGTCGGTGCGGTGGATGCAGCCTGCCCAGCAGCAAGGCCGCGTCTTTCCTTCCAGCAATTCTGCACAGGTCCGTTCGATGCGACGTTGACGGGTCGCAGCACGCTTCGCGTCATCCACCCAGCAAATGAACTCATTCCGGCCGAGCGGCGTGAGGTGTTCCCATAACGCCAGCGCCTGCGGATTGGATCGCACTGCCGCCTGAAGGTCTTCCCCTGCCTCGTGGACAGTGCCGTGGAGAAAAGCGTTCGTCATCACGAAGGCTCCGGGCGGGCACACCGCGCCAAGTTTATTGTCGCAGAAGGCGGTGCTCCCGATTTTGACTGCTGGATCATGGAATGTCCATGATGGGATTATGGGGCACAAGTTTGAAAAAAGCGGATATGTATTGCACACCGCCTCGTCAAATCCTGAAATTCGTCATTGCGAGCGAAGCGAAGCAATCCAGAGAGGTTGCGCGCTCCGCTCATGCTGAGCCCATGTCGAAGCATGGATTGCTTCGGAGTTCCACTCCTCGCAATGACGATCGTATCGGCCTCAGCGCTTGTCGAGCGGCACGTAATCCCGCTGCGTCGGGCCGGTGTAGAGCTGACGCGGGCGGCCGATCTTCTGGCCGGGGTCGGAGATCATTTCGTTCCACTGCGCCACCCAGCCCACGGTACGGGCCAGCGCGAACAGCACGGTGAACATCGTGGTGGGGAAGCCGATGGCCGACAGGATGATGCCGGAATAGAAGTCCACGTTCGGGAACAGCTTCTTCTCGACGAAATAGGGATCGTTGAGGGCGATTTCCTCAAGCCGCAGGGCCGTCTCGAACAGCGGATCGTTGACTTTCAGGGCGTCGAACACTTCGCGCACGGTGGATTGCATCACGGTCGCGCGCGGGTCGTAGTTCTTGTAGACGCGGTGGCCGAAGCCCATCAGGCGGAACGGATCGTTCTTGTCCTTCGCGCGCTCGATATAGTGCGGGATCTTATCGGGCGTGCCGATTTCCTGAAGCATGTTGAGCGCGGCCTCGTTCGCGCCGCCATGCGCCGGGCCCCACAGGCAGGCGATGCCCGCCGCGATGCAGGCGAAGGGGTTGGCGCCCGACGAACCGGCAAGCCGCACGGTCGAGGTCGAGGCGTTTTGTTCGTGGTCCGCGTGGAGGATGAAGATGCGGTCCATCGCCTTTTCGACCGCCGGGATCACTTCGTATTCCTCCGCCGGGACGCCGAACGTCATGCGCAGGAAGTTGCCGGTGTAGCTCAGCGAGTTGTCGGGATAGAGGAAGGGCTGGCCGACCGAATACTTGTAGGCCATGGCCGCGATGGTCGGCATCTTGGCGATCAGGCGGTGGCTGGCGATCTTGCGCTGCTGCGGATCGGAGATGTCGGTCGAATCGTGATAGAATGCCGAAAGCGCGCCGACCACGCCGCACATGATCGCCATCGGGTGCGCGTCGCGGCGGAACCCGCGATAGAACGTGGCGAGCTGCTCGTGCAGCATGGTGTGGCGGCTGATGGTGTAGCTGAACTTTTCCAGTTCGGCCTTGCTGGGCAATTCGCCGTTCAGCAGCAGGTAGGACACTTCCATGAAGCTGGAATTTTCGGCCAGTTGCCCGATGGGATAGCCGCGATGCAGCAGCACGCCTTCGTCGCCGTCGATGAAGGTCAGCGCGCTTTCGCAGCTTGCCGTCGACGTGAAGCCGGGATCGAACGTGAACATGTCCGTCTGGCCATAGAGCTTGCGGATGTCGACTACGTCCGGCCCCATGCTGCCTTTCAGCACGGGGTATTCGAAATCCTTGCCTGCCGCGTTCAGCTTAACCTGATCACCCACCTGCACTTCCCTCCTTACATCGGACCGGCTTCGGCCGGTTGCGCCTGCGCGGCGATCCGCGCGAGCGCTTCTTCCCGGCCGAGCAGAACCAGAACATCAAAAATACCCGGCGAGGTCGTCTGCCCCGTCAGGGCGGCCCGCAAGGGCTGCGCAAGCTTGCCGAGGCCCAGCCCCAGATCCTGCGCCATGGCCTTGAGACTGGCTTCCAGAGCCTCGCTTGTCCAGTCCGTTTGCGAAGTTAGACACGTCTCGATGTGGGCCAGAACGCCGCGCGCGTCCGGCGTCAGCAGCGCGGCGGCCTTGTCGTCGAGGGCCAGCGGGCGCTGCGCGAACAGGAACGCCGCACCCGCGGCCAGTTCGTTCAGATCCTTCGCGCGCACTTTCAGCACGGGCATGGCGCGGGCGAGCAGGGCCCTGTCGGACGCTGCGTCGGGCGCGCCGTCCATGCGCGGGGCGACCATGTCCGCGAGGAGCGCGTCGTCCGCCTCGCGCAAGTAGTGGCCGTTGAGGTTCTGGAGCTTCGCGAGGTCGAACCGGGAAGGCGACTTGCCGACATGGGCGATGTCGAACCATTCCACGGCCTGTTCACGGCTGATGATCTCATCGTCGCCGTGGCCCCAGCCGAGCCGCAGCAGGTAATTGAACAACGCTTCGGGCAGGATGCCCAAGTCGTCGCGATAGGAATCGACGCCCAGCGCGCCATGGCGCTTGGAGAGCTTCGCGCCGTCCGCCCCGTGGATCAGGGGGACGTGGGCATAGACCGGATCGGGCCAGCCGCCCTCGATGGCGTCCATCGCCCGGATGATGACAAGCTGGCGGAAGGCGTTGTTGAGGTGATCGTCGCCCCGGATGACGTGCGTGACACCCATGTCGTGGTCGTCCACCACCACGGCGAGCATGTAGGTCGGCGTGCCGTCGGAGCGCAGGATCACGAAATCGTCGATTTCCGCGTTGGCGACCGTGACATCGCCCTGGACCTGGTCTGCGATGGCGGTCTGCCCCTCGCGCGGGGCCTTGATCCGCACGACGTAGGGTTGCCCATCCGGCCATGTCGCGGGATCGGCGTCGCGCCATTCGCTGTCGATGCGGAAAGGCTTGCGTTCGGCCTGCGCGGCGGCGCGGCGGGCGGCCAGTTCCTCCGGCGTCAGGTAGCAGCGATAGGCATGGCCCGTATCCAGCAGGGCGCTGGCCACTTCGGCATGGCGGCCGGAGCGCGCGAACTGGAACGTCGCGGGTTCGTCGCCATCAAGGCCGAGCCAGCGCAGCCCGTCGAAGATCGCGGCGATGGCCGGTTCGGTGGAACGGGCGCGGTCCGTATCCTCGATCCGCAGCAGGTATTTGCCGCCGTGATGGCGCGCGAACAGCCAGTTGAACAGCGCGGTGCGCGCGCCACCGATGTGCAGGTATCCGGTGGGCGAAGGGGCAAAGCGCGTGACGACCGGGCGACGATCGCCGGGAAGGGCCGATGCCGTCCCATTGTCCGTCACGCTATCGCTTGCCTTCATTCCCGTTTCCTGTCCTATGGCGCCCATGGGGAGCGATGCGACGTCCTGCCTGACCGATGGCGAGTCTGCATCCGTGGGCGCTGCACTGCAACATGGCCATTGGCGCAGGTTCCGCCGATTGTCCAGTGTGGCGGAGGCATTGGAAAACTTTCTTGCGGCATCCGGGTTCGACCGCGCGCCGTGGCTGGCGGTCGCTTTCGCCAGCGGCATCGGCCTGTGGTTCGCGCTGGAAAACCGCTGGCAATGGCTGGCGCTTCTGGCGGGCATGGCGGGGCTGGCCTCGTCCGCCGCTCTGCTGGCGCGCGCGGACGGGCGGTTTCCCTTTCTGCGGCAGGCCCTGATCGCGGTTCCGGTGATGATCGCGGCGGGGTGTGGCGTGGTGTGGCTGAAATCCGCGCTGGTGGGCACTCCCGCGATCGCCGGGCCGCGCGTGACGACACTTTCGGGCACGGTGCTGTCGCGCGAAGAGCGTCCGGCCGAGCAGCGCGTGCGCCTGATCGTCGCCACGCGCGATCCCGACGACGGCCGCCCGATCCGGGTCAGGCTGAACCTGCCCGAGAAGCTGGACCGGCCCGGTTTCGTGTCCGGCGCGTGGATCAGCGGCAGGGCACGGCTGATGCCGCCCGCGCCGCCGATGCTGCCGGGCGGCTACGATTTCGCGCGGACGGCCTGGTTCAAGGGCCTTGCCGCGACGGGAACGGCGCTCGGTCCCTTCGCCATCGTCGAGCCGGCGGAGAGCGGCCGGATGCTGGATGACGCGCAGGCCGCGCTTTCCAGCCATGTCCGGTCGCGGCTTGACGGGGGCAGCGGCGCGATTGCCGCCACGCTCGCCAGTGGAGATCGCGGCGCGATTCCCCCCGCCGACGATCAGGCGATGCGCGATTCGGGACTGGCGCACCTGTTGTCGATCAGCGGGCTGCACGTGACGGCGGTGGTCGGCGCGGCCTATCTGATCGCGCTGCGCCTGCTTGCGCTCTGGCCATGGCTGGCGCTGCGCGTGCGCCTGCCGATCGCGGCGGCGGGGGCGGGTGCGCTGGCGGGTATCGGTTATACGCTGCTGACGGGCGCGGAAGTGCCCACGGTGCGCTCGTGCGTCGCCGCGCTGCTGGTGCTGGCGGCGCTGGCCCTGGGGCGGCAGCCGCTGTCCTTGCGGATGGTGGCGGCGGCGGGGCTGTTCGTCATGCTGTTCTGGCCGGAAGCGGTCGTCGGCCCCAGTTTCCAGATGAGTTTTTCCGCGGTGATCGCCATCGTGGCGCTGCATGGCGCCGCGCCGGTGCGGGCGTTCCTGGCTCCCCGCGAGGAGCCGCTGTGGGTGCGCTGGCTCCGCCAGGGAGCGGTGCTTCTCCTTACCGGTGTCGTCATCGAATTGGCGCTGATGCCGATCGGCCTGTATCACTTCCATCGCGCCGGAGTTTACGGAGCGCTGGCCAACCTCATCGCCATCCCGCTGACCACCATGGTGACGATGCCGCTCATCGCGCTGGCGCTGGTGCTGGATATCGTGAAGGCGGGCGCGCCCGCGTGGTGGCTGGTGGGCAAGTCGCTCGATTTCCTGCTGTGGCTGGCGCACCTGATCGCATCGCGGCCGGGTGCGGTGACGGCCATGCCCGCGTTCGGCGCGGCGGGCGCTCTGACGATTGCGGCTGGCGGGTTTTGGCTGGCCTTCTGGCAGGGCAGGGCGCGGATGCTGGGGCTGGTTCCAGCGGCGATCGGTGCGGTGATGCTGATGCAGACGCGGGCGCCGGATGTGCTCGTTTCGGGCGACGGGCGGCATGTGGCGATCGTGGAAGGGGGACAACTGGCCTTCCTGCGTGATGCGCGCGCGGGCTATGCCCGTGATACGGCAGAGGAAGTCGCCGGTGCGAAAGGCCCTTCGCGTGGGCTTGCCGCCAGGCCCGGAACCGTGTGCAACCGCGATTTCTGCTTCGCCGACGTCGTGCGCGAGGGGCGTGCCTGGCGGCTCCTGCTGTCGCGCGGCAGGGATAATGTCCCGGAGCGCGCGCTGGCCGCCGCCTGTGACCGGGCCGATATCGTCATTTCGGACCGCTGGCTGCCCGCGAGTTGCCGTCCGCGCTGGATCAAGGCGGACCGGCGCCTGCTGGCCGCGACCGGGGGGCTTGCCATCGATCTTGCCGGGCCGCGCATCCGCACCGTGGCCGAGCATCAAGGCGAGCATGGGTGGTGGCGCGCTCGGGACCGGCGCCCGCCGTTGCCCCGGCCCGTTGCGTCGCCGCCTGCCGCTTCGTCCGATGCGGCCTTCGCGGCGGCGGATGCCGGAAGGGCAAAAGCGAGCGTTCACATTGGCGATGATGAAGCGGGTAGTGATGGAGCAGGTATTGATGGAACGGGCCCGCCAGCCGTTTCATCAACCGCTGCCTCCGAACTGCCCGGATATGTGGCTACCCCGCTCCGCGATCAGTGATAGCGTCGCAGCAATCCCGCAAGACGGCCCTGGACCTGCACTTCGTCCGGGCGGTAGACCTGAGCCTCGTAAGCCGAATTAGCGGGATCGAGCTGAACCATTCCGTTCTTGCGGCGCAGGTATTTCAATGTCGCTTCTTCGCCCCGGACAAGCGCCACGACGATTTCGCCGTCGCGGGCGGTATCGGTCCGGCGGATGAGGGCATAATCGCCATCGAGAATCCCCGCCTCGATCATCGAATCGCCGGACACTTCCAGCGCATAGTGCTCGCCTGCGCCGAGCAGGGCGGCGGGCACGGGCAGCGTCGACTGGCCTTCCAGCGCCTCGATCGGAACGCCGGCGGCAATGCGGCCGTGCAGGGGAATCTCGATCACGTCGTTCGCCGGTTCGGGGCGTGTGGCGGGTGCCTTGATCGTCCCTTCCGTCCGGTCGTTTCCGGCAGAGGGACGCGGAACGTTACCCGAAACCGCGTTTTCCGGTTGCCGCAGCACTTCCAGCGCACGGGCGCGGTTGGGAAGGCGGCGAATGAACCCGCGTTCCTCCAGTGCGGAAATCAGCCGATGCACGCCCGATTTCGATTTGAGATCAAGCGCTTCCTTCATTTCCTCGAACGAAGGAGAAATCCCGGTTTCCTCAAGCCGCGACTGGATGAAGCGGATCAGTTCGTGCTGCTTGCGCGTCAGCATCAGGCATGTCTCCCGCAACGAGGAACCGGGGGCGGAATCAGTCCGGTTCGTGAACGAATACGGAACAATTAAGCAACAATAAGCGGTGCGTCAAGCTATTCCGCCATTTTCGAGCAGATAGGCGTGAACGACGTCGCCGGGTTCGGCCGGAGGAAGGCCTGGCAACCGGTCGATCAGGACGTTACTGGCCGCCAGCGCCGCCAGCGCGCTGCTGTCCTGCACAGTTTGCGGAGCGACCAGCAGCCCGTTCCAATGCCCCCGCAGGAACTCGCGGCGCGACCCGCTGGCCTTCAGCGGTGCCGCCAGCCGTCCCTCGAAGCGGCGGGGAAGCGGGCTGCCCGCGCCGAGCATGGCGCGCAGCAGCGGCAGCACGAAGAGGAATGCCGTGACATAGCTGGACACCGGATTGCCCGGCAGGCCGACGATCACCTGACGGCCGCGTTCCCGATGGCGCGTCGCCACCAGCAGCGGCTTGCCCGGCTTGATCGCGATGCGCCAGAAAGCAATTTTTCCGCCCGCCGCCTCGATTGCCGGGATAACCAGATCGTGGTCGCCCACGGAGGCGCCGCCGGTGGTGACCACCAGATCCGCGTGGCGCGCGGCGTCGAACGCGCCGGCAAGCGCGGCCATGGTATCCGGCACTGGTCCGAGTCGTTCCGTCCGGCAGGGCACGGCGGACGCCATCGCGGCCAGCATGGCGCCGTTGCTGGCCGGAATCTGGTTGGGCGGGCAGTTCTCGCAATCGGCGGCCAGTTCGTCGCCGCTGTCGATGATGGCCACGGCGGGTTTGCGGCGCACGGGCAGGAGCCGATGTCCGGCTGAAAGCGCCAGCGCGATCTGCGGCGGGCCAATGCGCTCGCCGGCGGCGAGCACTTGCTGCCCCTCATGGAAATCCAGCCCGGCGCGGCGGATATGCTTGTCCGCCGGATTTGGAGGATCACCAGATAATTCAATGGAATCGTTCCGCCTCTTTATATCTTCCTGAAGGATAATCGCCTGCGCGTCGGCGGGCAGAAGCGCTCCGGTCGAGATGCGCACGGCATGGCCTGGCGTCAGCGTTCCGGTAAAGGGATGGCCCGCCGCGCTCTCTCCGGCGAGAGTCCACGGTCCGTTCAGGTCGTCGGCGCGGACCGCATAGCCGTCCATGGCTGAAAGGTCCGCCGAAGGCTGGGTCCGCCGTGCGGCGAGGGGGGCCGCGAGATAGCGGCCCAGCGCGGACTCCGCGTCAACCCGCTCCACGGGCAAGGGAACAGCGAGCGACAGCAGGCGCGATTGCGCCTCTTCCAGCGAAAGGGGAGCAGGCTTCATGCGGTTGCCGCTCGCCACAGGCCCGATTTGCCGCCCTGTTTCTCGATCAGGCGGACGTCTTCGATCACCATGCCCTTGTCGAGGGCCTTTGCCATGTCGTAGATTGTGAGCAAGGCAACACAAGTCGCTGTCATGGCTTCCATTTCCACGCCTGTCTTGCCGGTCAGCGATGCCGTGGCGGTGGCGCGCAAGGCGTCGCCCTCGAACGTGAAGTCCACGGTCACGGCATCGAGCGCGAGCGGATGGCACAACGGGATCAGTTCAGCCGTGCGCTTGGCGGCCATGATTCCCGCGATGCGGGCCGCGGCCTGTACATCGCCCTTGGGTGTGTCGCCCGCGCGGATCGCGGCCAGCGCCTGCGCCGACATGCGGATGCGGCCGGATGCGATGGCGACTCGCTTCGCCGGCGTTTTTCCGCCGACATCGACCATGCGTGCGTGGCCGTGTTCGTCGAGGTGAGTAAGATCGTTCACGGTTCCGCTCGTGCCACAGGCAGGCAAGGTGCGGCAAGTGGGCGCGGCAAGTGGGGCCGGAACGGAAAGGCCCCCGCGATGTCCTCGCGAGGGCCTTTCGCCGATCGAGCCGGAGCGACTTACCAGAAGAAGTCGTAGATCACGTCCACCACTTCGCCGCTGTAGATATTCACCAGCAGGGCATCGTCGTAATAGCGTATCCAGCGGTAGGGACCGTAAGCTTCCGGCAGCCGGTAGGACCACGGATCGTCGATCCAGTAGCGGTTCGAATAGAACATGGTGCTCAGGTAGAACCCGATGGACAGCCGCCGGTAGGAATAGCCATTGTAAGGCGCGTAATAGCGGCCAAGCCGGTAATGGTTCCGGTTCTGGTTGCGGTAGGAATACCAGTTGTAGCGGTTGTCGTTGCGCCAGTTGCGATTCCAGTTCCGGTGATCGCCTGCGTAGCCTTGCCGGTTGCGCTGCCAGTTGGTGTTGCGATCCCGGTTTGCGTTGCGATCGTTACGCCAGTCGCGGCGATTGTCGTTGCGCAGATCGCGTTGCCCGGCTTGCCGGTTGCGGTCATCGCGCGAGTATGTGCCGTTACGGTTCGGATCGGCATAGCTGCGGTTGCGCGATTGCGCGGACGGCGCCTCGACGCGGCGTTCGGCCTGAGTGTTCTGGCCGGTGTTCCGGCCGGTGTTCCGGGCAGTGTTTTGAACCGGCGCGCGGTTCTGCCACTGGCGCTGATCCGTCATCGTCGGGCGGCGGTCCACGGATCGGTCAACCGAGGGTCGCGGATCGTCGCGCATGGTGGCGCGCGGCGTGCGCAGGGAGGGATTCGCCTGTTGCTGCTGGCCGGACTGGCCGCGCGACCAGTTCTGCCGCGGCGAGTTCCGGGAAGAGGATTCCGTCGCGCCGGAAGAACGGGGGGCGGCCTGCCGGTTGACGTGTCTCTGGGGCTGGGCCTGGTTCGTCGAACGCTGGCTCCACTGGCCACGGCCTTGCCCGCGATCCTGCTGCTGCGCGGAGGCGGCGATGGGCATGGCCACCATGGCCAGACCGGCCGCCAGCGCGGCGATACCACTTGATTTCCTGAACATAGCGAGGGCCATGGCCGCTCTCCAATCTGTCGTGCTCCGATTTATCCCGGAAACATCGAGGTTGGAAATAGCCGATTGGCGCTGTCCTGTCCCTGAACCGGGCATATGTCCGTTCGTTCAGGTTTGTATCAATCTGGCTGAATGATTATGGCGATAGGCCGTCATCGCGTCAGTTTCTTGTAGGCCAGCCGTGTCGGGCGGTCCGCCGCGTCGCCCAGGCGGCGGCGCTTGTCTTCCTCATAGGCGGCGAAGTTGCCTTCGAACCATTCGACATGGCTGTTGCCCTCGAAAGCGAGGATGTGCGTGGCCAGCCGGTCGAGGAAGAAGCGGTCGTGGCTGATGACCACGGCGCAGCCCGCGAAGTTCTCTATGGCGTCTTCCAGCGCGGCCAGCGTTTCCACGTCGAGGTCGTTGGTCGGTTCGTCCAGCAGCAGCACGTTGCCGCCTTCCTTCAGCATCTTGGCCATGTGGACGCGGTTGCGTTCACCGCCGGAAAGCTTGCCGACGTTCTTCTGCTGGTCCTGCCCCTTGAAGTTGAACGCACCTACATAGGCCCGCGTGGACATGTCGTGGCCGTTGACTTTCATGTAGTCCAGCCCGTCCGAGATTTCCTCCCAGACGTTGTTTTTGCCGTTCAGGTGGTCGCGGCTCTGATCGACATAGCCCAGATGCACGGTCTCGCCGATGTCGATCGTTCCTTCGTCGGGCGTTTCCTGCCCGGTGATGAGGCGGAACAGCGTGGACTTGCCCGCGCCGTTCGGCCCGATCACGCCGACGATGCCGCCCGGCGGCAGCATGAACGACAGGTTCTCGAACAGCAGCTTGTCGCCATAGGCCTTGGAGATGTTCTTGGCCTCGATCACCTTGCCGCCAAGGCGTTCGGGCACCTGGATGACGATCTGCGCCTTGCCGGGCGCGCGGCCATCCTGCGCGTTCTGCAATTCCTCGAACTTGCGGATACGGGCCTTGCTCTTGGTCTGGCGCGCGGCGGGCGTCTGCCTGATCCATTCGAGTTCGCGGGCCAGCGCCTTCTGCTTGCCGGACTCCTCGCGTTCTTCCTGTTCGAGCCGCTTGGCCTTCTTTTCCAGATAGGTGGAATAGTTGCCTTCGTAGGGGAAGTATTTCCCCCGGTCGAGTTCGAGGATCCACCCCACCACGTTGTCGAGGAAATAGCGGTCGTGCGTAATCATCAGCACGGCGCCGGCATATTCCTTGAGGTGGTTTTCCAGCCATTCGACGCTTTCGGCGTCGAGGTGGTTGGTCGGTTCGTCCAGCAGCAGGATCGACGGCTTCTGGATCAGCAGGCGAGTGAGGGCAATGCGGCGCTTTTCACCGCCCGAAAGGTTGTCCACCGCCCAGTCGCCCGGCGGGCAGCGCAGCGCTTCCATCGCGATTTCAAGCTGGTTGTCGAGCGTCCAGCCGTCCACCGCGTCGATCTGTTCCTGAAGCGTGCCCATTTCTTCCATCAGGGCGTCGAAATCCGCATCTTCCGGCGGGTCGGCCATAATCATGGAAATCTCGTTGAAACGGTCCAGCTTGTCCGCCGTCTCGCGCGCGCCGTCCTTGACGTTTTCCAGCACGGTCTTGGTGGAGTCGAGCTGCGGTTCCTGCGGCAGATAGCCGACCGTGATGTTCTCGCCCGGCCAGGCTTCACCCGTGAACTCGGTGTCGATGCCCGCCATGATCTTCATCAGGGTGGACTTGCCCGCGCCGTTGGGGCCGACGATGCCGATCTTCGCGCCCTGATAGAACTGAAGGTTGATGTTGCTCAGCACCGGTTTCTGGGCACCGGGGAAAGTCTTGGTCATGCCTTTCATGACGAAGGCGTATTGCGCGGCCATCGGAGTCCTCTGCGAAAAAATGGCGAAGCTGGGGATTTGCCGCGCTCTCTACAAGGCGGGGCAGCACGCTGCAAGCGCAGTGGCGCAACGGGCGAGGCGGCGGAGCGCAAACGCGCAAGTCTTGTGGCTCCGGTTCACAAAAACCACAGTCAAAGCTTTGATTTCAATGGAAAATGTGGCTCCCCGAGTTGGATTCGAACCAACGGCCGCTCGATTAACAGTCGAGTGCTCTACCGCTGAGCTATCGGGGAACAGCCCGGCCAAAGTCGGTCAACGCCGGGCAGGGCTGCGCCTATAGCAACGCCTGCCGCCAATGCAAGCGGCCAATCCGTTCTTGCCGCTCTTTTTTCCAATCCTGCGGGCCGGTGCCGTCAGACCTGGAACTGCTCGGCGAAAATGCGCTCTTCCAGGCTGCTGTTGCGATCGAACAGCAAAGTGAGCTGGTGTTCGCGCGCGACCGAGATCTGCACGTCGCGCACGTCGCGGACTTCTTTCTGATCCGCCACCACGGCGACCGGCCGCTTTTGCGATTCGAGCACCCGGAACGAGACTTTCGAGCGATCCGGCAGGATCGCGCCGCGCCAGCGGCGGGGGCGGAACGGGCTGATCGGTGTCAGGGCCAGCATCTCGCACCCCAGCGGCAGGATCGGCCCGTTGGCGGAGAGGTTGTAAGCCGTCGATCCGGCGGGTGTCGCCACCAGCACGCCGTCGCAGGCGAGTTCCGGCATCCGCCGCTTGCCGTTGACGAAGACTTCCAGCTTGGCCGTCTGGCGCGTTTCGCGCAGCAGCGACACTTCGTTAATGGCGTAGAACGAGGATTCTTCGCCGCCATTGGTGGTCGCGGTCATCCTCAGGGGCGCGACGGCGACTTCCTTTGCCCTGGCCACCCGCTCGACAAGGGCGCGCGAACTTTTCGCCTTGTTCATCAGGAAGCCGACCGAGCCGTAATTCAGGCCATAGACCGGCACGATCCTGTCGTTGTCCAGCATCAGGTGCAGGACATGGAGCATGAAACCGTCGCCGCCCAGGATGACGAGCGCATCCGCTTCGTCCGGCCGCACCCAGTCATGTTCCGGGCGCAACGCGGCCAGTGCTTCCTGCGCCTGCGGCATCGGCGAGGCAAGAATGCCCAGCCGTGTCCGGCTGTCGGTCTCGTTCGTGTCCTGTCCCATGTCGCTGCGCGTGATAGGCGCTGTTGACGCTTTGGCAAAGGCTTTGGCTTAAAACCGCGTGCGATGACGATGGCGAACGATACGGAACGGGATGGCGCCTTGCGGGACCGGCTGACGGGCCTGCCCGGCCTTGACGCGGCTTGTGCGAGGCTTGACGGCTGGCTGCACGGGGCGGCGGCGGAGGGCAAGCCGCCGCACGTTCACGCGCTGCTGGTCGGCCTGCGCCGTTTCGACACCATAAACCTGACGTTCGGCCCTTCGGCGGGCGACGGCGCGCTGGCTGAAGTGGCCTTGCGGCTGACCCAGTTCGCGGGCGACGAACTGGACGGCGCGTGGCTGGCGGCGCGGGCCAGCGGCGGGCGGTTCCTCCTGATCGCGCACGAGGAATGCAGCCGCGAACGCTGGCAGCTTTTCGCCAGCCAGCTTGCCGACAGGATCGCCGCGCCTTTTCCCGCATCGGCCGGCCCCACGTCGACCGGTATCGTGCGCCTTTCGCCGCGCATCGCCCTGTTGCGCGGAGTCGAAGCGGAGAATGCCGAATCCGCGATAGACCGGCTGGACGAGACGCTGGCGCGCCTCATGCGCCAGAACGGCCGCCGCATGGCCTGGGCGACGGGCGAGGCCGCGCCGCCCGGCACCACGACGGCGCGGATGGAAGCCGACTTGCTCGGGGCCATAGACCGCGACGAGATCGAGGTGCTGTTCCAGCCCCAATTCGCCTTGCCCGACGATCGGCTGAGCGGTGCGGAAGCACTGGCACGCTGGCGGCATCCCCGGCTGGGCCGCATCGGCGCGGGCACACTGTTTTCCATTGCGGAGAGCAGCGATCATCTCGTGCCGCTTTCGCGCCATATCGCCGGACAGGCGCTGGAACTGGCGCGCCGCTGGCCCGCGCACTTGCGGCTGTCGCTGAACGTCACTCCGTCTGACCTTTCCGCCGGTTCCTATGGCGAGGAACTGTTGCGGCTGCTGGGGCAGACGGGCTTCGACCCGCAACGCCTGACGCTGGAAGTGACGGAGCAGACCTTGCTGCATGATGTGGCGGTGGCCGCGCCTGTGCTGGGGGAACTGACCGCGCGAGGCGTGCGCGTGGCACTCGACGATTTCGGGGCTGGGTTTTGCAACTTCCGCTATCTGAAAGTGTTGCCGCTGCACTATCTGAAGCTTGACCGTTCGATGGTGGACGGGATTGTCTCGGACCCGCGCGACCTTGCCGTGTTCCGCGCCATCCTTGCCATGGCGAAGGCGCTCGATCTCGATGTCATAGCCGAAGGGATCGAGAGCGAGGCGCAACGCGACGCGATCGCGCGCGAGGGATGCGCGTTCTATCAGGGGTTCCTCAAGGCGCAGCCGATGAGCGCGGAGGACTTTGCCGGATTAGCCGCGCGGTCCTGAACGGCGATAGACGATCACATCCCCGAACCGTGCGTCGAGCCGGTAGTGCGCGGCAAGCCATGAATCGATCGGCTTGCCCGATTGCCGCACCCAGTCCACACCCACGCCTTTCCCGTCCGTCACGATGAAATCGGGCAGCGAGCGTATCACGCGGTCCAGTTCGTCCGCGCCGACATAGCCCTGCTTCGCCAGTGTGCCGATGATCGGCCCGGGCGCGAGGTTGTTGGGGTGGACGCCCGCGCGGGAAAGCTGCGGCGCATCGAGATACCAATGGACCAGATGCTTGTGCAGTGCCCAGACGGTGTGGCCTTCGGGCGAGGTTCGCGCGATATGCCGGGCGGCCTGTTCCATGCCGAAACCATCGTCGGTTGCGGCCGGATCGGCGAGGACGCGGAGCGCTTGCGGCGCTTCGGCGGTCAGGGCCGCGCCGCATGGGATCAGCACCATGGCGGTGCCGGCGAAGCGCAGGAGCAGGGGCTTCATCAGGGCGAGCGCGTGGGCGGCTATCACGGCCAGGAGCGGCAGCACTTGCAGCCAGTAATGCGGATAGGCCGCTCCGCCCGCCAGCAGCGAAACTAGCACGGCCCCGGTCATCGCCAGCACGACAAGCGCGTGCCACTGGCCGTCTCCGCGCCGGACAAGCCGGGTCAGCATGACCGGAACGCCCGCCGCGATCAGCAGGACGGCGGGCAGGAAGATCAGCGGCGCGCTGCCTGCGGTGTAATAGAACTGGCTGATGTGCGAGAGGAGGACGTCCGCCAGCCCCTGCTGGCCGGAATAGGCCAGCGGCACGTCGATCATCGCCAGCCTGAGCGTGTCGATCTGCCCGGCCATGGCATAGATGGCGGTCATCAGCGCGGGCGGCACCAGCCCCGCCGCGCCATAGGCCAGGAACGCCAGCCGGTCCACGCGCGGCGAGCGCAGCAGCGCCGCGCCCAGCAGGAGCAGCCCGCCCGCCAGCGCCGCGACGCCGAGGTTGGTGCGGCAGAACACAGCCAGCGACAGGCACAGCCCGGCCAGCGCCGCCCGGCCCAGCGTGACGGGTGCCAAAGTGGTGGGCGGCTGCGCCAGCGCCCACACTGCCGCCATCAGGAAGGCCGTGGCGGGAAGTTCGGAATACGTGGGCTGGCCGAATTCCATGCTCGCCATGGCGATAGTGAGCGCCGCTCCGCCCAGCGCGGGCCAGTTGCCCGTGCACGGCCTTGCGATCCGGTAGGCAAGGAACGCGCTGGCCAGCAGGCACAGGTCGCCCAGCAGGCGGATGGCGGCGAGGCTCTTGCCGAACAGCGCTATGGAGGCGCCGATCAGCAGGAACACGCCCGGCGGCTTGAGGTCGAACTGTTCGACGAAGGGCAGGTGCCCCTTGGCCACGTCCGCGCCCATCAGGATGAACGTCGTCTCGTCCCAGTCGATCATTTCGCGCGCCAGCCCGCCCAGTTGAGTGAGCAGGACCAGCACGGCGAGAAGGAGGAACGCAGTGACCGAACCGGCTCGCGGCAAGGCGCGGGTCTTGCGCGGAGCAGGCGCGGTTTCGAGCGGGGAGGGAGCGGCGGTCGTGGCCATGGCGCCCGCTTATGGACGCGCGGGCCTTACGATTGGGTAACCAGAAGCTACGCCGCCGCCTTGCGGGCAATCGCGCTCAACCCCCTGGTCAATTGCAACAGCCCGTTCAGCCGCGATTTCGCGTCGTTCCACGCACGCGAGACGACCAACTTGCTGTCAGGACGCAGTTTGATCGTGCCTTCCAGCCGCTGGGCATAGGCGATCAGGCCCGCCGGATCGGGGAAGCTGTCGTTGTGGAAGGTGACGAGCGTGCCTTTGGCGCCCACGTCGATCTTGGCGATATGCGCCTCGATCGCCTGCCGCTTGATGGCGATGAGCTGAATGAGGTTGGCGGTCGCTTGCGGCAGGGGGCCGAAGCGGTCGATCATCTCGGCGGAGAGCGCGTCGATCTCGCGCTGGTCCTCCGCGTCGTTCAGGCGGCGGTAGAGCGCCATGCGCACGGCAAGGTCCGGCACGTAGTCTTCCGGGATCATGATCGGCGCATCGACCGTGATCTGCGGCGACAGGCCGCCGGTGTCCTTTTCCAGCCCCGCGTCGCCAGCCCTGGCGGCCATGATCGCATCTTCCAGCATCGACTGGTAAAGTTCGAAACCCACTTCGCGGATATGGCCGGATTGCTCGTCGCCCAGCAGGTTGCCCGCGCCCCGGATATCAAGATCGTGGCTGGCGAGCTGGAAGCCCGCGCCCAGCGAATCGAGGTCGCCCAGCACTTTCAGCCGCTTTTCGGCGACTTCGGACAAGGCCGTATCGGCGGGCGTCGTCAGATAGGCATAGGCGCGCAGCTTCGATCGCCCGACACGCCCGCGCAACTGATAGAGCTGGGCGAGGCCGAAACGGTCCGCCGGGTGGATGATGATGGTG
>CAZUOV010000029.1:0-35212 GCA_964621355.1 uncultured Novosphingobium sp.
ACCAACAAATACGCCGAAGGCTATCCGGGCAAGCGCTATTACGGCGGCTGCGAATACGTCGACGAGATCGAGACGCTGGCCATCGAGCGCGCGAAAAAGCTGTTCGGCGCGCAGTTCGCCAACGTGCAGCCCAATTCGGGCAGCCAGATGAACCAGGCGGTGTTCCTCGCCTTGCTGCAACCCGGCGATACCTTTATGGGGCTGGACCTTGCCGCCGGCGGCCACCTCACGCACGGCTCGCCCGTGAACATGAGCGGCAAGTGGTTCAATCCCGTGCCCTACACGGTGCGGCCCGATGACCACCTGATCGACATGGACGAAGTGGCCCGCATCGCACGCGAAAACAAGCCGAAGCTCATCGTCTGCGGCGCGACGGCCTATTCCCGTCACTGGGATTTCAAGCGCTTCCGCGAGATCGCGGACGAAGTGGGGGCATATCTGCTGGCGGACATGAGCCACTTCTCCGGCCTCGTCGCGGGCGGCGCCCATCCCTCGCCCGTGCCGCACGCGCACGTCACCACGACCACGACGCACAAGAGCCTGCGCGGCCCGCGCTCCGGCGTGATCCTCTCGAACGACGAGGCCATCGCCAAGAAGATCAACTCCGCGATCTTCCCAGGCATGCAGGGCGGCCCGCTGATGCACGTCATCGCCGCCAAGGCCGTCGCCTTCGCCGAAGCCATGACGCCGGAGTTCAAGGCCTATGCCCATGCGGTGGCGGAAAACGCCAAGGCACTGGCGGCATCCTTGCAGGAACAAGGGCTGGATATCGTTTCCGGCGGCACCGACAACCACCTCATGCTGGTGGACCTGCGGCCCTATCGGGCCAAGGGCAAGCACGCTGAAAAGGCGCTCGACCGCGCGTCGATCACTTGCAACAAGAACGCCATTCCCAACGATCCGGAAAAACCCTTCGTCACATCGGGCATCCGCCTCGGCACGCCCGCGGGCACTACGCGCGGCTTCGGGGTGGAGGAATTCCGCCAGATCGGCCAGTTGATCGCGCAGGTCTGCGAAGGACTTCGCAAGAACGGCGAGGAAGGCGACGCGCAAGTGGAGCAGGCCGTCCGCGCCAAGGTGGAGGAGCTTTGCGCCCGCTTCCCGATCTATCAGGGCATGTAAGGGGAGGAGCGGCCCTTGCGCTGTCCGTTCTGCGCGCATGACGACAGTCAGGTGAAGGACTCGCGCCCCGCCGAGGACAACACCGCGATCCGCCGCCGCCGCCAGTGCGAAAGCTGCGGCGGCCGCTTCACCACGTTCGAGCGCGTGCAATTGCGCGAGATCGCGGTCATCAAGAGCAACCAGACCCGCGAGCCGTTCGACCGCGCGAAGATCGACCAGTCCGTGGCGCTGGCCTGCCGCAAGCGGGGCATCGCGCAGGAACGGCTGGACCAGCTTGTCTCTGGCGTGCAGCGCCGGATCGAGACGCTGGGCGAAAGCGAAGTCACGTCCAAGGCCATCGGCGAAATGGTGATGGACGGGCTGCGGCAACTGGACAGCGTCGCCTATATCCGCTTTGCTTCGGTCTATCGCGATTTCGCCGAAGCCCGCGATTTCGAGGAATTCGCCAGCGCGGTTCAGGACATGGGCGGGAAAAGTGCCCGCACCGACTGAGCGCGCCCTCCCGGCGCGTCCAGTGCCTGCACATCCGGTAATCGTCCTGGTCAGCCCTCAGCTTGGCGAGAACATCGGCAAGGCGGCGCGCGCCATGCTCAACTTCGGGCTGGAGGAGATGCGCCTTGTCGCTCCGCGCGACGGCTGGCCGAACCCTTCGGCCGGACCGGCGGCGGCGGGCGCCGACACGGTGCTGGAGCGCGCGACGGTGCACGAAACGCTGGCCGAAGCGGTGGCCGACTGCTCGCACGTCTATGCCACCACTGTCCGCAAGCGCGGCGTCACCAAGCCGGTGCTGACGCCGGAGCAGGCGGCAACGGAAATCCACGGCGCGCAAGGGCGCTGCGCGATCGTATTCGGGCCGGAACGCTCGGGGCTGGAAACCGACGACGTGGCGCTGGCCCGCGCCATCGTGACTGTGCCGATCAATCCCGCTTTCGCGTCGCTGAACCTCGCGCAGGCCGTGATCCTCTGCGCCTATGAGTGGTCCAAACAGGCAAGCCTCGAACTGCCGACGGCGGAGGATCTCCTGCCCCCCGCCCCGCAGGAGGAACTGGAAGGCGTCATCGGCCATTTCGAGGAACTGCTCGCCCCGCGCCGCTATTTCTTCCCCGAAAGCCGCGCTGCCGCCACGCGGCGAACCTTGCGCAACATGCTCACCAAGCCGGGCTGGAACAGCCTTGAACTGCGCACTCTGCGCGGCGTGCTAAGCGCGCTGGAGCGCGAGCGGCGGGACTAGCCTGACGGCAAGTTCAGGCGATGTGCAATCCGACGTTCACGTTGTTCCGGGTGGCGTTGGAATAAGGACAGACTTCGTGCGCGGCGTTCACCAGCTTTGCCGCGTCGTCCTTGTCCACGCCGGACAGGTTGATGGTGAGATCGGCCGTAATGCCGAACCCGCCTTCGGAACGGGGGCCGAAGCCGATTTCGGCGGTGACAGTGGCATCGGCGGGCATACTTACGCCGACCTTCTCCGACATGGCTTTCATCGCGCCCAGAAAACAGGCGGAATAGCCGCAGGCGAACAGCATTTCGGGATTGGCGCCTTCGCCGCCGGGGCCGCCCATTTCCTTCGGCACGGTCAGCTTGATATCGAGCTGACCGTCCTCCGACCGGGCGCGGCCGTCCCGTCCCCCGGTCGCGGTGGCGCGGGTCTTGTAGATGACGTTCACAGGCATCGCATCCTCTCCTTACGATTGTCGTATATCCCGGGATAATTGGTAACGCGCCCAGATGATTGCAACCGCACACGCCGGGGATGGCAGGAGAGTGCGGCCTGCAAATTTTGCCATAATTCAACTAGCATCCATCAAAAATAAGTTATATAATCCTATTCTGATGTTTAATACATCATTGATGCACACATGATCTCGTCACAACAAATGCGGGCGGCGCGAGCACTTCTGGGTATCGACCAGCGCCAGCTTGCCGCCATGGCGGGTGTCTCGCTGCCGACGATCCAGCGCATGGAAGCCTCACGGGGGCAGGTCAGAAGCGTGGTCGATACGCTGGTCAAAGTCATCACCGCCCTGGAAGCCGCGGGTATCGAAATCATCGGCGAGAACGCGCCCAGCAGCGGCGCGGGGCGCGGCGTGCGCTTGAAGGAAACGGCGGACGGCAAACAGCCGCGCCGGGTGCCTTCCCTGCTCTTCGATCAGGCGGCGGACCACCGCGATGGCGAATGAGGCCCGGCTGACGGCATTTACGCCCAAGCTCGTCACGGTGCTGCGCGAAGGCTATTCGCCCGACCGCCTGCGCCGCGACGCCGTGGCCGGGCTGACTGTCGCCATCGTCGCGCTCCCGCTGGCCATGGCGCTGGCCATCGCCAGCGGCGCGTCGCCGGACAAGGGGCTGATTACGGCCGTTGTCGCCGGGTTCCTCATTTCCGCGCTGGGCGGATCGCGCGTGCAGGTCGGCGGGCCGACCGGCGCATTCGTGGTCGTGGTGTTCAACGTCATCGCGCAACACGGCTATGACGGGCTGCTGCTGGCAACGCTGATCGCCGGGCTGCTGCTCATCGCGGCGGGCGTGGCACGGCTCGGCAGCCTGATTCGCTTCATCCCGCACCCCGTCGTGACGGGGTTCACCGCAGGCATCGCCGTGGTCATCGCGTCGAGCCAGGTGAAAGACTTCCTTGGCCTGTCGATGGATGATGTTCCGGCGGACTTCGTCGCGAAGTGGGAAGCCTATCTGGCCGCGTTCGGCACTGTCCGGTGGGAAGCGCTCGGCATCGGCGCGGGGTCGCTGGCGCTGATCCTGGCATTGCGCAAATGGGCGCCGCGCCTGCCGGGCTTCCTGATTGCCGTCATCACCGCATCGGCCATCGCGGCGATGCTTCACTTGCCGGTCGAAACGATCGGGTCGCGCTATCCCGATCTGCCTTCCGGCATCCCCGCCCCCTCCCTGCCCGATGTGTCGCTGGCGAAAATCCAGGCCGTGATCCCCAGCGCCTTCACCATAGCCTTCCTCGCGGGAATCGAGGCGCTGCTGTCCGCCGTGGTGGCGGACGGCATGATCGGATCGCGCCACCGTTCCAATCAGGAACTGGTCGGCCAGGGCATCGCCAATCTCGCATCGGCCATGTTCGGCGGGTTGCCCGCGACCGGCGCGATCGCGCGCACCGCCACCAATATCAAGGCCGGCGCCAGGACGCCCGTTGCGGGGATACTCCATGCCGTGTTCCTCTTGCTGTTCATGCTGCTGGCGTCCGGCCTCATGGCCTATGTTCCGCTGGCGGCGCTGGCCGCGATCCTGTTCATCGTCGCCTGGGGGATGAGCGAGCACGAACGTTTCCTGCGCCTGCTGCGGATGCCGGGCGGAGACAGGGGCCTGCTCCTGCTGACATTCGCGCTCACGGTGCTGGTCGATCTTACCGTCGCCATCGGCGTGGGCGTCACGTTGGCGTCGCTGCTGTTCATGATGCGGATGAGCCAGTCAGTCGAAATCGAGGGCGGCATCGCGGCGCCCGATGACGGCGAGGGCGAGGATATCGGCCAGCGTGACGCCTTGCCCGCCGGAGTCGAAGTGTTCCGCATCGAAGGCCCGGTATTCTTCGGCGTCGCGGACGAACTGCTCGACACGCTGAGGCGCATCGGCCCCGCGCCGCGCGCCGTGATCCTGCGGATGCGGCACGTGCCGTTCCTGGACGCCAGCGGCGCGACGACGATCGAGCGGATCGCGGCGCAGGCCGCGGCGGCGGGCACGCGGATCATCCTGTCCGGCGTGCGGCCGCAGCCCATGGCGATGCTCATGCGCGCGACATCGGGGCAAACCCCGTCCGGCATCATCTTCCGCGCGAACTTCGCGGATGCGATCAAGGCGGCAAGCGCCCTGATCGACGGCGAATAGCCGCCCGCTTCACACCGGGACACCGCGCGGCGCGCAGATCGCAGCCGCTTCCCAAGCATTCATTTTGCCCCGCCCCCGTCAAAACGGTTGACGCCGCTTGCCTCAGGTGCAACTGCATATAATGCGAATCAATCGCATTAGCAAAAGGGGGTTTCAGTGGGGCCTGATTGGACGTTCATTCCACGCCGGCAGAGAGGTTGCTCGCATTGGCTCGACCGGGGCGGCTATCGCGCGCTCCGCATCGCGCGACCGGCGTGCTCCGGCCTTGCGTTGGCCCTGGCGGCAATTTCGGCATCCGCGCAGGCACAGGACAACGACGGATGTTTCTGGGTCAATCGCATGAACCAGATCGTCGTCACGGCCACGCGCACGCCCGTGAAGATCGAGGATCTCGCCGCCTCGGTCTCGATCAGGACCGACGAGGATATCGCCAACGAACTGGCGACCGACATCAAGGATCTCGTCAGGTTCGAGCCGGGCGTCAGCGTCCAGCGCCAGCCCGCCCGCTTCAACGCGGCGCTCTCCGCCACGGGCCGCGCGGGTAACGATGGCTTCAACATCCGCGGTATCGGCGGCAACCGCGTGCTGATCCAGGTGGACGGCGTGCGCGTTCCCGATGGCTTTTCCTTCGGCGCGCAGAGCGTGGGACGCGGCGACTATGTCGATCTCGGCCTCATCAAGTCGGTGGAAATCCTGCGCGGCCCGTCCTCCGCGCTCTACGGCAGCGACGGCCTGGCGGGGGCCGTCAGCTTCATCACGGCGGATCCGGCGGACTTTCTCGAAGGCGACAAGTCCGTGGGCGGCCTCGTTCGCGCTGCCTTTTCCAGTTCGGACACCGAGTTCGCGGAAACCGCGATCCTTGCGGCGCGCGCGGGCGACTGGTCCGGCATGGTCGCCTATACGCGGCGCGACTGGCAGGAACTGGACAACAAGGGCAAGGTCGGCGGCACTGGCGCCGCGCGCACGAAACCGAACCCGCAGGATGGGCGCTCCAACGCCGTGCTGGGCCGGATCGTGTTCGATCCGGCGGGCGGCCACAAGGTCCGGCTGACGGGCGAATATCTCGACACTCGGCTGTTCACGGATGGCCTTACCGGGCTGAGTTCCACGGTCGAGCTGTTGCAGGCCGTGGACAAGGGCGAACGCAAGCGGATCGGCCTCGACTGGAATTGGGAAGGCGACGGCGCGATCAGCAATGCCCATGCCGCCGTCTACTGGCAGGACGGCGAGGACAGCCAGTTCACCGACGAGGACCGCACTCCGGCGGCCGACCGCGAAAGGTTCAACACTTTCGAGAACCGCGTGATCGGCGCTTCCGCCGACGCCCGATCCGATTTCACGACAGGGGCGCTGTCTCACCGTCTGGTCTTTGGCGGCGATATCAGCAAGACCCGCCAGCGCGGCCTGCGCGATGGCGTGATCCCACCCGCCGGAGAGGTGTTCCCGACCCGCGCTTTCCCGACCACGGACTTCACGCGATCGGGCCTGTTCATCGGCGACGAGATCTCGATCGGGCCGTTGACGCTCTATCCGGCACTGCGCTTCGATTGGTACAAGCTCTCGCCTCGCAACGATGCGTTTCTGCCGGGTTTCACTGCGTCCGGGCAGGAGGACTCCCACCTGTCGCCCAAATTCGGCGCGATCTGGAAGCTCAATGACTCTGTGCGCCTGTTCGCCAACTATGCAACCGGCTTCAAGGCGCCGGAACCGGGGCAGGTCAACCAGTTCTTCGAGAACATCGCCTTCGGCTATACGTCGAAACCGAACGCGGATCTGGGGCCGGAACGCAGCGAGAGCTTCGAGGGCGGTATCCGCTTTTCGAGACGCGGCGTCAGCCTGGACGTCACGGCCTTCACGTCACGCTACAAGGACTTTATCAGTCAGGAAGTCACCGGCGGAAGCTTTACACCGGCCGATCCCGCAATCTACCAGTTCGTCAATCTGGACAGGGTCCGCGTGAAAGGTGCGGAAGCGCGTTTCGAGGGGCGCTCGCCCAATGGGCTGCACACGACGCTTGCGCTGTCCTACGCGACAGGCAACGTCATCGCGCCCGACGGTTCGCGTGCACCGCTGTCCACGATCGACCCGCTCAAGCTGGTGGTGGGAGTGGGCTATCGCGATCCGCAAGACCGTTTCGGCGCGCAAGTCATCGCCACGCACAGCGCGCAGAAGGAAGCTAACCGCACGACCGGCATCTGCGCGCCGGCATGCTACCGGCCGGGTGCTTTCACTATCCTCGACGCGACGGCGAACGCCCGGCTGATGGACGGCCTGACGCTGCGCGCGGGCGTGTTCAACATCCTCGACACCAAATACGCCTGGTGGAGCGACGTGCGCGGCCTCGCCTCCACCTCCACCGTGACGTACGCCTACACCCAGCCCGGCCGCAACGCGAGCGTATCGCTCAGCTATCGCTTCTGAAAAACAGGGAGAGACACCTCATGACACGCATCACGACCATTTTAGGCACCGGCTTTCTGGCCCTCGCCACCGTCACCGCTCCGGCGTTTGCCCAGACCGTCACCACACCGGCCATCGCACGGCCTGCCGCCGGTTTCGAACAGGACCGCGCCGACATCCTCGCCATGGCGGGCAACTACAAGGTGCGCTTCGACATGCAGGAATCGACGCGCTGGGATCCGGCCTACACGCCGCTGGAAAAGAAGACCTCGGGCGGCCACGAAGCGGTCCGCGTGGTGGAAGACACCGGCCGCAGGATCGTGCTGCAGCACATCCTGGTAGTTCAGCACGACGGGCAGGACATGGTCATCAAGCACTGGCGGCAGGATTGGGAATACGAACCGGCCCGAGTCCTCGTCTATGCCGACCGCAACACCTGGAAGTGGGAAGACGTGCCCCAGCAACTGCGCGCCGGACGCTGGTCGCAGACTGTGTGGCAAGTCGACGATTCCCCGCGCTACAGCGGCTGGGGCCAGTTCGACGCGGCGGGCGGTGTGCGCCGCTGGCGCTCAAGCTGGACGTGGCGGCCGCTGGCCCGCCGCGACGCGGTGCGCAACCCGGTCTATGACCGCTACCTTTCCATCAACCGCCACCAGAACAGCCCGGACGGCTGGATTCACTGGCAGGACAACACCAAGATGGGGCCGAAGGACGGCAAGCTCGTGCCCATCGTGCAGGAATACGTCCTCAACACCTATACGAAGTTCGACGGCTTCAACGTCAAGGCCGCCGACGACTACTGGACAGCGACGAAGGACTACTGGGCCGCCGTCCGCGCCGAATGGGCGCGCGTGGCCGACGAAAAAGGCGGCATCGCGGTGCAGGAGCAGGCCGATACCGGCACGGTCGTCTCGATGAAGCTGATGCAGCTCGCCGACGATATCCAGTCCGGCAAGACGACCACCGCCAAGGCCGCGAAGGAAGCCGTGCGCCTGATTTCCGAGAACACCCGCCGTCTCTAAGCGGCCCGTTCCCGTCATGCCTATCGACCAGACATAAGAAGAGGAGAGCCTGCCGTGTATGATTTCATTGATCGACCCATAACTGATCTCAATCACGGCGGGCGCGTCCTCATCTGGTCCATGCGAAGCTGGGTCAAGGCGATGGGCGAGCGCACCTGCCCGGCCAGCGTCGTCGCCAGCGCCTTTGCCCGCTGGAACATGCTGCCCGGCCTGCAGCCCTTCCTGCGCGCGATGGCGCTGTTCAACCGGCACGGATTGGAAAATTTCCAGTTCTGCCCCCTGCAATGCAATCACGTTTCGGAACATGAGGCGATCATCGTCAGCCTGCTTCGCGCCTTGCGCGAGGAACGGCCGGAAGCGGTGCGGACGACACTGGCCCTGCTGGTCGAGGAAGAAGCGCTGGGCGACCTCATCGTGTCGCTGACACGGCTGGGTGAAACCATGGTCGCGGCCGGTGTGTTTCCCGACCGCATTGCGGCTCGGCAGGCCCCATCGGCATCGAACCCCGCGACACGCTTGCAGTGACGGGAAAGCGCATGGCGGGCCAAGCCGATGTATGACCTCATCGACCGGCCGGTCGCGGCATTGCGGGACGACGCGCGCTTCCTGCTCTGGGCGATGCGCGGGTGGGCCTTCACCGTGGAGCGCGGAACCTGCCCGCCGCTCGCGCTGTGCCGGGGGTTCGCCAGCATCGACGCGCAGGCCGCCCTGCCCGACTTCCACATCGCCATGGTCCTGCTCAACCGGCACGGGCGTGACCGGATCGCGCTGGCGCCGCTCCGGTGCCGCCGCATCGTCGATCACGAGGCCGTGTTGCTGGCGCTGTGGCGCGACCTGTCGCTTGCCCGCTTCGACAAGGCGCGCGCCACGCTGGCCCTGCTGGTCGAGGATACGGCGATCACGCCGGTCTATCGCGCCCTGACCGCGGCATCGGCGAAGCTCGCGCTGGCGGGCTGCGAGCTTTCCCAACTGGATCTGCATGAGAATAGGGGTTCGATGTGATGAGCGATCGCAAAGCGGCTATGGCGGCACTGGCGCCTTCCGCGGCGCTGACCATGGAGGACGTCCGGTGGGTGAGGCACTGGAACGAGCACCTTTTCAGTTTCGCGATCACGCGCCCGCCGGCGTTCCGGTTCCGCTCGGGCGAGTTCGTGATGATCGGGCTTCCCGCTGAAGGTCGGCCACTGCTGCGCGCCTATTCCATCGCCAGCCCCGCCTGGGCGGATGAGCTTGAATTCCTGTCGATCAAGGTGCCGGACGGCCCGCTGACCTCGCGCCTTCAGCTTGTCGGGCCGGGCGATCCGGTCTTCCTCGGCCGCAAGCCGACCGGAACACTCGTCGCCGACGCGCTTTTACCGGGAAACCGGCTGTTCCTGTTTTCCACTGGCACCGGCCTTGCCCCGTTCCTGTCGCTGGCGCGCGATCCCGACATCTACGAGCGGTTCGGGCAGGTCATCGTCGTTCACAGCGTGCGCAACGTCAGCGACCTTGCCTTCCGCCAGGAACTGGAGAGCCATTTCGCCGACGATCCGCTGGTGCGCGACCAAGGCCTGCTGCAACTGATCTATGTGCCGACGGTGACGCGCGAACCGTTCCACACCCGGGGCCGGATCGGCGACCTGATCGCAGATGGCAGGCTGTTTCGCGGCATCGGTGGAGAGCGCAGGCTCAACCCCGCCACCGACCGTGTCATGCTCTGCGGCAGCATGGCGATGATCCGCGACCTTTCCGCCACGCTGGAAAGCGCGGGCTTCCGCGAAGGCTCCAACGCCGCGCCGGGCGATTTCGTGATCGAGCGCGCTTTCGTCGGCTAGCGCCGTGTGATCCCCGTGACATGGCGGTCCTTGTCGAGCGCGATGACGAGGTGGGCACGCGCGGGCATTTCATCGAGGATATGGCGCGTCAACCGCTCGTAAAGCCGGATGAACCGGGCCACGCCTTGCGCATCCATGATCCCGGCGGTGTTCCCGTCCGGTCTGCTTTCGCGCAGCTTGCGCTCCTGCTCCAGCCGCCAGTCGTATACGGCTTCAAAACCCGGCGCCGCGAGCAGGACCAGCCGGTCCACCGCCGCGAACAGCGTGCGGTATTCGCCCGCCAGCGCATCGTTGCAATAGCGCCGCCAGATGCCCTGCGGATCCTCCGCCGCTTCGCGTCCGTTGACCGGGGCCAGCAGCGCTTTCTCCGGCTGGGGCTGCGCACCAACGCACCAGCCTTCGAACAGCAGGACATCGCAGGGGCGCGGCGCGAGCGGCCATTCGTTGGCGGGCGCGCGGTCATCCCTCGCCTTGTCGAAACGCGGCAACGCCGTGGCCTCTCCCCGCCGCAAGGCCGTCAGCGTATTCAGCCCCAGCGCGATGTCATGCGTTCCGGGCGGTCCGCGCGTGGCGAGCAGCGGATGGACTCGCATGGCGAGACCCCGCCTTTCCGCGCGCGTCAGATAGATATCGTCAAGCGAAAGCACCGCACAGCCGATCCCCCGCCCAGCACACACGCTGGTCACATCCTGCGCCAGAGTGGATTTGCCGATGCCCTGCGCGCCGCAAATCCCGACAATCAGCGGCCGCGCGCGCGAACCGGCCAGCCCCTCGCCGATCAGCGACAGGACAGCCGCCGTGCTTTCGCCCGTGCCAGTCAATATCCCGGTCCGCCATCCGCCACGAACGGCGGCGGCGCGAACATCGCGGCCTGCCCGTGCCTGTGCCCCGCATCGTCCGCGATATTCCAGACGACCGCATTGCCGATGCGAAAGCGCCGGCCCGTGGCGCTGACGCGAATCCCGCTGTAATCGTCGATGAAACCGTCGCGGCTTACCCGGTCAAGCAGGCGCTGGCGTTCGCCGCGCGCGGGCGCTTCGGCGGAAAAACGCGAAGGCATTGCGGTCAACCCGGTCCAGTCCGTCTCGAACGCCCGCAAGGCCACGGCATTGCCGAAGAAGAACACGGGGTCGGCCCGCGTATCGTGCGCGACCACCACGAACGGCGCGCGCCAGAGAGCCTCTGCCGGATCGCCGCTGCCCTGCGGGATCAGGCGGCGGCCCAGAAGCCGGTGGAAACTATCGGCCAGCAGTTCGAGCCTGCGCGCCATGTCAGACGCGCGGCATGCCTCCGGCAATGGCGGCCATGCTTTCGCGGATACGAACCTGTCTTGCATCCGTCCGACTATCTTCGCATCCCGCGGCGCTGGCAATGTGATGTTTTTGGATTGCATTCACATTTTAATGTGAATAAGAGCAGCCGCCATGACCGCGAATGTGATCGACAAGGTGCGCGCTCTGATCGGCGACGGCACCATGAGCAAGGCCGGACTGGCGCGCGCCGCCGGGCTTCACGCCAACACCCTGCGCGACTGCGCCGAGCCGGGCTGGAACCCCACTTCGGACACATTGGGCAAGCTGGAACGGTTTCTCTTCGCCAACGACGACCGCCCGGTGCTCGTTCCCATCGAGGACATCATCGACGAGGCCCGCAACGGCCGCATGTTCGTGCTGGTCGACGACGAGGACCGCGAGAACGAAGGCGATCTCGTCATTCCGGCCCAGATGGCGACGCCCGCCGCCGTCAACTTCATGGCGACGCATGGGCGCGGATTGATCTGCCTGGCGCTCAGTGGGGGCCGCTGCGACGATCTGGGCCTTTCCGCCATGGCGCCGAAAAACGGCACCCGCCACGAAACCGCCTTCACGGTGTCCATCGAAGCGCGCGAGGGCGTGACCACCGGCATATCGGCGGCAGACCGTGCCCGCACTATCTCCGTCGCCATCGACGGAACCAAATGCAAGGATGATATCGTCACGCCGGGCCACGTCTTTCCGCTGCGTGCCCGCGACGGCGGCGTGCTGGTCCGGGCCGGGCACACCGAAGCCGCCGTGGACATTTCCCGGCTTGCGGGTCTCAACCCCTCCGGGGTGATCTGCGAAATCATGCGCGAGGACGGCAGCATGGCGCGGCTCGACGATCTTGTCGGTTTCGCCCGAATGCACGATCTCAAGATCGGGACAATCCGCGACCTCATCGAATATCGCCGCCGCAACGATCATCTGGTGGAATGCATTCAGGAAACGCCGTTCCAGTCGGACTATGGCGGAGACTGGGTGGCCAAGACCTTCCACAACAAAGTGGATGGCGCGCTGCATACTGTCCTCCAGAAAGGGCGCATCGTTCCCGGCGAGCCGACTCTGGTTCGGATGCACACCTTGTCGCTCTATTCCGATGTGTTCGGAGCGCCCGGCCCGCGCAAGCGCGCGCTGCAACGCGCGATGGAGGAAATCGGCAGCGCCGGTTCGGGGCTGATCGTCATCCTGATGGCGGGCGACCGCGAGGAACTGCTTACCGGGATGAAACGCAAGACCTTGCCCGACAGCGAATTGCGCGCCTATGGCATTGGCGCGCAGATCCTGGCCGACCTTGGCGTGCATGACATGATCCTGCTTACCAATTCCCATCGCAACATCATCGCGATCGACGGCTACGGCCTGTCCGTCGTCGGTGAACGCAAGATCCCGGAAAGCTGAAACAGATGGCGCGTTTTCTGATCGTCGAGGCGCGGTTCTATGACCACCTCAACACCATGCTGGTGGCGGGCGCCCGCGCCGCGCTGGAAGCCGATGGCCATACCGTCGAGGTCGTGACCGTGCCGGGCGCGCTGGAAATCCCCGGCGCCATCGCGCTCGCCGACGGCGCGGGCGACTATGACGGCTATGTCGCGATAGGCGTGGTCATCCGGGGAGAGACCTATCATTTCGAGATCGTGGCGGGCGAGAGCGCGCGCGGGATCATGGCCCTGACCATGGACGGCGTTGCCATCGGCAACGGCATCCTGACCGTCGAGAACGAAGCGCAAGCGCTCGTGCGGGCGGACCCTGCGCAAAAGGACAAGGGCGGCGAAGCGGCGAAGGCCGCGCTCGCACTCCATGCGCTGCGCAATCGCTTCGGAGGCTGATCGACGAGGATGGCGCGGCGATTGCCAGTGCAATTCGCTCCCGCATTGGGTATGACTGCGCCTTCAGCCTGCCGGGAGAGTGCCCCATCAACACTGCCTCTGAAACGAAGCGGTCAATCAGTCTGCGGTTCACCGTTGTCGCGCGAATGATCCGCAATTCGTTCGACCGGCAGGTGGCCGGGTTGAATGTGACGCGCTCGCAGTGGTCGCTGATCGCCGCCGTATCGAGACACCCCGGCGCAACGCAACGGATCATCGCCGAAATCCTGGAAATTTCGGAAGCATCCGCCGGGCGGCTGATAGACCGGCTTTGCAACGATGGCCTGCTGGAACGCCGCCCGCGCGAGGACGACCGCCGGGCACACGCCATCTATCTTACCAGCCTCGCCGAGCCGCTGATGACCAAGTTGACCACTGCTGCCCGCGTTCTGGAGGACAAGGTGTTCGCCGGTCTCTCCGACGAGGAACTGGGGCAACTGGTCGCTTCGCTCGACAAGATGTATGCGAACCTCAGCGGGATCAACTGCTACGCCAGAGCCGACCGCCAGGAAGAATCGATGGATCACGCGGCCGATTGATTCCCCCCCTTTGGCTGCTTCAAACCAGCGCGGCGACTTCCGACAGGATGCGTCCGGCATGTTCTTTCCGGCAGATCAGCAGGTCGGGCATGTAGGTGTCCTTCCGGTTGTAGACCAGCGGGCTGCCGTCGATGCGCGAGGCGTGGAGGCCATGCGCCAGCGCCACCGCGGCAGGCGCGCAGCTATCCCATTCATACTGCCCGCCGGAATGAAGGTAGATGTCCGCTTCGCCGCGCACGATGGCCATGGCCTTGGCGCCCGCCGAACCCATCGGCACCAGTTCGGCGCCAAGCCGTTCGGCCACTTCCGTCGCTTCCCTGGCAGGCCGCGTGCGGCTCACCACCATGCGCAGCACCGCGGGCGCATCCGGCACCCTGACGGGCCGGTCGGTGCGCAGCACCGCACCCAGCCCCGGCAGTGCGACCGCGCCGATGACCGGCTCGCCGTTGATCGCCAACGCGACGTGAACCGCCCAATCGGTGCGCTCCTCGCCATATTCGCGGGTTCCGTCCACCGGATCGACGATCCACACGCGCTCCTTGCCCAGCCGTTCGTCCGTGTCCTTGCTCTCTTCCGAAAGCAGGCCGTCCTCCGGGCGCTGTTCCCGCAAGGCGTGGACAAGGAACTGGTTGGCGGTAGCGTCGCCCGCCTTGCCCAGTGCCTTGAGCGAGAGCATCCCGCTCTGCCGCACTTCGATCAGGATGCGGCCCGCCACTTCCGCCAGGTGGGCCGCCAATTCGGCATCATTGAGGTTTGGAGTGGGCATGCCCATCACGCATCTCCCAGCAAAGTATCGACGATCAGCGTCGCGGCCTGCTCCGGGGTCATCGCGGTCGTATCGACGCGAATTTCGGGATTGGCGGGCGCTTCATAGGGGCTGTCGATCCCCGTGAAGTTCTTGAGTTCGCCCGACCGCGCCTTCTTGTAGAGACCCTTCACGTCGCGTTCCTCGGCCACGGCCAGCGGCGTGTCGATGAACACTTCGAGGAACTCGCCTTCCGGCAGCATCGAACGCACCATCTCGCGATCCGCCTTGAAGGGCGAGATGAACGCCGTGATGACGATCAGCCCGGCATCGGCCATCAGCTTGGCGACTTCGCCGACGCGGCGGATGTTCTCGATCCGATCGGCCTCGGTAAAGCCCAGATCCTTGTTCAGACCATGACGCACGTTGTCACCGTCGAGCAGGAACGTGTGCCGGTTCATCCGGTGCAGCTTCTTTTCGACAAGGTTGGCGATCGTCGACTTGCCGGAGCCGGAAAGCCCCGTGAACCACAGCACGGCGGGCTTCTGGTTCTTGAGGTCGGCATGCTGCTTGCGGCCGATGTCGAGCGCCTGCCAATGGACGTTCTGCGAACGGCGCAGGCTGAAGTTGAGCATCCCTGCCGCGACCGTGCTGTTCGTCATCTTGTCGATGAGGATGAAACCGCCCAGCGCCCGGTTCTGTTCGTATGGCTCGAACACGATGGGCTTGTCGGTGGCGAGTTCGGCCACGCCGATCTCGTTCAGTTCCAGCGTCTTGGCCGCCAGATGTTCCATCGTGTTGACGTTGACCGTGTATTTCGGTTCGTGGACCGTGACCGAGACCGTCTGCGTGCCTAGCTTGAGCCAATAGGCGCGCCCGACATGGAGCGGCTCGTCGTTCATCCAGACCACGGTCGCCTCGAACTGATCGGCGGACTGCGGCGGATTGTCGGCCACGGAAATGACCGAACCGCGCGAGCAATCGATCTCATCCGCGAAGCAGACCGTCACGGATTCGCCCGCGACGGCTTCCTCAAGATCGTTGTCCATCGTGACGACGCGCGTCACTGTGCTGGTCTTGCCCGAAGGCAGGACGCGGATCTGATCGCCGGGCTTTACCGCGCCTGTCGCGATCAGCCCGGAAAAGCCCCGAAAATCGAGGTTCGGGCGATTGACCCACTGGACCGGCAGACGGAACGGCTTGTCGGCATCGACCGAACTCAGCACTTCCACTGTTTCCAGATGATCCACCAGCGTGGGGCCTTTATACCACGGCGTATTCGGCGAATGCGTCGTGATGTTGTCGCCCTTGAACCCCGAGATCGGCATCGGCGTGAAGCTCTTGATGCCGATCGAGTTGGCAAAATCGGTATATTCCCCGACGATCGTGTCGAAGATATCCTGGCTGTAGTCCACAAGGTCCATCTTGTTGACGGCCAGCACGATGTTGCGGATGCCGATCAGGTGGCACAGGTAGGAATGCCGCCGCGTCTGCGTCAGCACGCCCTTGCGCGCGTCGATCAGGATCACGGCAAGGTCGGCGGTCGAGGCGCCGGTAATCATGTTGCGCGTATATTGTTCGTGGCCGGGGCAGTCCGCGACGATGAACTTGCGCTTCTCGGTGTTGAAGAAGCGATAGGCCACGTCGATGGTGATGCCCTGCTCGCGCTCGGCGGCAAGACCGTCGACCAGCAGCGCGAAGTCGATTTCCTGCCCCTGCGTGCCGACCTTCTTGCTGTCGCTTTCCAGAGCGGCAAGCTGATCCTCGAAGATCATCTTCGAATCATAGAGCAGCCGCCCGATCAGGGTCGACTTGCCGTCATCGACGCTGCCGCAGGTGATGAAGCGCAGCATCGTCTTGTGCTCATGGCTTTCCAGATAAGCGTCGATATCCCGCGCGATAAGCTGGTCGACGACATACTTCGGCTCTTCGGTGGTGGCTGTATCTGTAGTGTCGGGCATCAGAAGTATCCCTGCTGCTTCTTGACTTCCATGCCGGCACCGCCGGCGTCCTTGTCGATGGCGCGGCCCTGCCGCTCCGACGTGGTGGTGAGGAGCGTTTCCTGAATCACTTCAGGCAACGTTTTCGCCTCGCTTTCCACCGCGCCGGTCAGCGGATAGCAGCCCAGCGTGCGGAAGCGCACGGAGCGCATGACCGGCTCTTCTCCGGGCAGGAGCGGGAAGCGGTCATCATCGACCATCAGCAGCATCCCGTCGCGCTCGACCGTGGGCCGCTTCGCCGCGAAGTAGAGCGGGACGATGGGAATGTCGTTCAGGTGGATATATTGCCAAACGTCGAGTTCGGTCCAGTTGGAGATCGGGAACACACGAATGGATTCGCCCTTGTTCTTCCGCGCGTTGTAGAGATTCCAGATTTCCGGGCGCTGGTTCTTGGGATCCCAGCCGTGGGACGAAGTGCGGAAGGAAAAGATGCGCTCCTTGGCGCGGCTCTTTTCCTCATCGCGCCGCGCGCCACCGAAAGCCGCGTCGAAGCCATATTTGTCCAGCGCCTGCTTCAACCCTTCCGTCTTCCACATATCGGTGTGCAGCGGGCCATGGTCGAAAGGATTGATCCCTTTTTCCATGGCTTCCGGGTTATGATAAATCAGCAGTTCCATGCCGGATTCTTTCGCCATGCGATCGCGCAGGCGATACATGTCCTGGAACTTCCACGTCGTATCGACATGCAGCAGCGGGAACGGCGGCGGCGAAGGATAGAACGCCTTGCGCGCCAGATGCAGCATCACGGCGGAATCCTTGCCCACCGAATAGAGCATGACCGGCTTTTCGGCCTCCGCCACGACTTCGCGGATGATGTGGATGCTTTCGGCCTCAAGCCTTTGCAGATGCGTCAACGTCTTCGTCATGTTGCGTTTGCGCCTTTCTCCGATCCCCTGCGGGTGCGTTCGCATCGCGGCGAATCGGTATTCCCGATTTCTGACTGCGCGATAGGCACAAGCGCTCGACAACAAACCTCCCATGTGGGAGGATAATGACCATGCTTACCATTCTGGACGAAAACGACCTGCTGACCGCCCTGCACGATGGGCCGTTCGAGCAGCCGTTATGGTCGACGTTCCTCGAACGGCTGCGCCAGCGCGCCAACGCCGATTACGCCGCCATCATATTCCGCCCGCCCGGCAGACCGGAAAACATGCCGGTGGAACTGCGCGCCGGACCGGCATCCGACCCGAAGGTCGCCGAAGTTGCTCGCGAACTCCATCTCGACAATCCGTTCCGTCAGCCCTCGATGCGCGATAGCCGCGTCTATTCGCTCGACGAACTGCTCGAACCGGACAATCCCCGTCATCAAGCCTTCCGCAAACGCGTGCTGGCCCCCCAGGGGCTGGACTTCATGCGCGTCGTTCGCATCGCCGAACCCGGCGGCGTCAGCGCATGGCTGCACATCGGCCGCGCGCGACGGGATTTCGCGGCAACCGAAAGCGCCTTGCTCCATCGCATCGCCATTCACTTCCGCAAATCGTTGCGCTGCCACATCGCCATGGAATCCGAACGCCTGCGCGCCAGCATCGCGCAGGATGTGATGGAGCGCCTCGCTTTCGGGTGGATCAGCCTCGATTCCCATGGCCGCATCATCGAAACCAGCGCGGAAGCACAACGTATCCTTCAGCACGATTGCGGGCTGCGCATTGCCCGTAACGGCCGATTGACCGCCGCCCGCGCCGATGTGGAACGCAAGTTGACAGAAGCGATCCGCGCCGTTTCCCATGCCTCGACGCAACGCGCGCGCGCGCTGGAAATCAGCCGCGACCCATGGGTGGACATGCTGCTCGTGCCCATGAAGCACGATAGCGAAGCCACCGGGCATACGCCCGCGATGATCGCCTATCTGCAAGGAGACAACCAGTCCGCCGCCGGACGGCACGAACAGATCGCCGAACTGTTCGGCCTGTTGCCGAGCGAGGCGCGGCTTGCCCTTGCGCTCAGCCGGGGGCTTTCGATTGCCGAAGCCGCCGAAAGCCTTGATCTGACAATCGAGACCGCGCGCAACTATTCCAAGAAAATATACGCCAAGACCGGGGCGCGGGGGCAGACCGACCTCATCCGCTACATCCTGACCAGCGTGCTCGCCCTGACGCGCAGCCGCGCCGGTCACGCGGAAACGGCATCGTCCTCCAGCCGCCTGTAAAGCGTGGTGCGGCGGCGCAATGGGCGTCCGGCAGCAGTAGCGGCGGCACGCAAGTCGTCCACGCTCACGTCCTGGCCATGCGCGGCGCCCGCCGCCCGGCTGATGCTTTCATTCATCAGCACGCCGCCGAGATCGTTGGCGCCCGCCGCCAGAACGGCCGCAGCGCCATCGACGCCCAGCTTCACCCAGGAACACTGGATAGAATTGATCTGCCCGTTGAGCGCCAGCCGGGCCACGGCATGCATCAGCACCGCCTCGCGCCATGTCGGGCCTTTGCGCGACTGGCCGCGCCGGTAGAAGGGCGCTTCCATATGGACCAGCGGCAGGGGCACGAACTCGGTAATGCCGCCAGTTTCCGCCTGGAGCCGCCGCAGCGCAAGCAAGTGGCGCGCCCAGTGGCGCGGTTCTTCCAGATGGCCGAACATGATGGTCGATGTGGTCGGCAAACCCACGCGATGCGCGTCGGCCACAATGTCCAGCCATTCCCGCGTCGTCAGCTTGTCGGGACAGATTTGCGCGCGGATCTCGTCATCAAGGATTTCGGCGGCCGTGCCCGGCAGCGAACCGAGCCCCTCATCCTTCAGCATGGCAAGATAATCCCGCACGCTCATCCCCAGCGTGCGCGCGCCCTGGCTGACTTCCAGCGGCGAGAAGGCGTGGACGTGCAGGTCCGGGCAGGCGTCCTTCACCGCGCGTACGATGGAGCGGTATGTCTCGCCGGTATAGCTGGGGTGGATGCCGCCTTGCAGGCACACTTCCGTCGCGCCGCGCGCCACGGCCTCGCGCGCGCGCTCGGCGATTTCCGCCAGATCGAGGTTATAGGGCTTGTCGCGAAAGCCCGCCTTGCTCGACGTCTTGGAAAAAGCGCAGAACGAACAGGCATGCGTGCAGATGTTGGTATAGTTGATGTTGCGGTTGATGACATAAGTCACTTCATCGCCGTTGACGGCCCGGCGCACCGCGTCCGCCGCCTCGACCACAGCCTGCGCCGCCGCGCCGCGCATCGCGAACAGAGTGGTTATTTCATACTCGCTCAGTTCCATGCCCGCCGCCGCGCGATCGAGCAGGCGATGCAGAGTGGCGGCGACCGGCCCTTGCGGGCACCGGCCCAGCGGCAATTCCGGCGTTCCCGGCGCGGGATCGGCGACGCCGGGGCTCCACCGGCTGTCGCGGGCCAACCCCGCGCTGTCCGCCATGCGCAGCACGGCGGGCCGGATTGCCGGATCGAGCCAGCCTTCGTCCCTCTCCCGCACGAAACGGGGATAGACGGTCAGCCGCTCGGCCAGCGGGCGGCCGCGCGCGGCGCAGACTTCGGCCAGAAGCTCCACTTCCGGCCAGGGCGCTTCGGGATTCACATGGTCGAGCGTGACCGGCGAGATGCCGCCCCAGTCGTCGATCCCGGCATCCATCAGCTCGGCCAGGCGTTCCGCGTTGAGATTGGGCGGCGCCTGCACCGAAACATCGTCCGGCATCACGATCCGCGCGGCGGCCACCACGCGCAGGAAATCGTCCTCACCCGCTTCAGGGGCCTCGGCCATCTTCGTGCCAGGCTTGGGACAGAAGTTCTGGACGATGACTTCCTGCAAATGCCCGTGCGTCAGATGCAGGTCGCGCAGCGCCAGCAGCGATTCGATCCGCTCCTCCGGCGTTTCCCCGATGCCGATCAGGATGCCGCTGGTCATGGGAACGCGCGCCCGGCCCGCAGCCGCGAGCGATTCCAGGCGCACGGCGGGAATCTTGTCGGGCGACCCGTAATGCGCGCCGCCTTTCTCGCCCAGCCGTTCGGACGTGGTTTCCAGCATCAGCCCCATGGATGCGGAGACCGGGCGCAACGCGCGGTAATCGTCCTCCGTCAGGATACCCGCGTTGACATGCGGCAGCAGCCCGGTTTCGTTCAGCACCAGTTCCGCGCAATGGCGCACATAATCAACCGTTCGCGCAAACCCGCGATCCGCCAGCCATGCGCGCGCCACATCGTAACGCCGCTCGGGCGCGTCGCCCAGCGTGAAGAGCGCTTCCCTGCATCCGGCAACGGCGCCCGCCCGCGCGATGTCCAGCACTTCTTCCGGTGAAAGATAGGGCGCGGACAACCGGGACGGCGTCGTCGCGAACGTGCAGTAATGGCAGACGTCCGCGCAAAGCCGGGTCAGCGGAATGAAGACCTTGGGCGAATAGGTCATCCGGGCAGGCCCGCGCGCATCGCGCCGGGCGCGCGCTTCCGCCATCAGGGCATCGAGAGGCGCTGTCAGCAGCCGCGCGACGAGGGACTTGTCCTGCATATCTCTCCGCTCAATCCGATCCGACGCCGCTCCGGTCAAACGCCTGACAGGGCAAGCACCTGGCGCGCCAGCCTTTCCCGATCCGCCGCGTCGCGCATCACAGTTTGCGCCACGGTGACCGAAATACCCGCGCCGCGCAAGGCGGACGCGTCCGATTCATCGCCCGCGTCGATGACCAAATCGGTAATCAAGCCCCTGTAATGCGCCGCGATCGCGGCATTGTCGCACGGTCGGCCCAGTTCGCCGAGGAGCTTGGCGAGCGGTCCCTTGATGGCGTTGCCGCCGACAAGCGGAGATACCGCGACGACCGGCACGCCCCTGTCCGCGATGTTCTCCCTCACGCCGGGAAGGGCCAGCATGGGATCGACGCTGAGGAACGGATTCGACGGACAGATGACGATCGCCGCCAGATCGTCTCTTTCCAGCGCGGCGGCAAGCCCGGGCGACGGCTTCGCAGCGTCGGCTTCCGCAAAGCGAATCGCACGCGCGGCAGGCGCGCATTGCCGGGCCACGAACCAGGTCTGGAAATCGAGCCAGCCTTCCTCCGTTTCGATCTGCGTGCGAACCGGATCGTCGCTCATCGGCGCGACCGTGGCGGCGATGCCCAGTTCCCCGGCGAGCCGCGCGGTCACTTGCGATAGCGTTTCCCCGGCCCGCAAGCGCCACGACCGCGCGATGTGCATGGCCAGATCGCGGTCGCCCAGATTGAACCAGTCCGCTTCGCCCAATCGCCGCAGCATGGCCATGGCTTGCCATGTCTCGTCCACCACACCCCATCCGCGCGCGGTGTCGTTCAGGCCCGCCAGCGCATAGCAGACCGAATCGATATCCGGGCAGATCGTCAGGCCCAGATGCTCGAAATCATCGCCGGTGTTGACCGCGATGGTGAGGTCTTCCGGCGGCAGAACGGCGGCAAGCCCCGCCGCCAGCTTCGCCCCGCCAACTCCGCCCGACAGGGCCAGAACATGCCGCCCGCTCACCGGAACATATCCTCCGCCACAGGCCGCAGGCCCGCCGCCATGCCCGGCCCGTCTTCCACCGTGACCCAGCGCCCCGCTCCGCCGATCCGCGCGGCGGGCGTGCCTTCGGTGCCCTCGCCCATGGCCAGCGTCGCCGTGGCCGCGAGCGAATCGGCGACCGCGATGACCGTGGCCTGCAAGGTGCGTCCATAGAGATCGCGTCCCTTGCCGCGCCTGTCCTCCAGTGGGGCGAGCCCCGCGCAGCCGATGGCGGCGCCTGTCGTGCCGATCCGCCACGGCCGGCCCATGCTGTCGGCGATGACGACCGCCGGTGACGCGCCGCAAGCGGCCCGCAGCCCGGCCCGGATCGCGCGCGCGCTGGCGTCGGGATCGACCGGCCACAGCAGCACCGCCCCTTCGCCGCCGCCCGCCACGTTCGATGCATCTATCCCGGCGTTGGCCAGCACATGCCCGGTGCGATGGCGGGCAATGATCGCGGCGGGCGTCGCGCGCACTATCTCACGGCTTTCATCGAGGATAAGCTGCACCAGGGCCGGATCACGGCCCGTCTCTCCCGCGATCCGGCGCGCCGGTTCACCCGCTGCCACTTCGGCGAGCCGCGCGATGCGGCCTTCCGCCTTGGACACGATCTTCTGCGCCACGACGACCACATCGTCATCGCCCAGCACATGCCCGGCGCGCGCCACGGCTTCCACGACATGATCGGCGATGCTCACGCCCGCCGCGAACATCGGCATCCCGGCCAGCGGAGTAACTGTCAATCGCGGCGAGCCGTGCATCTTGCGAATTGCGCCTTTCCCAATGGGTTTACGGTTTGCGCGTAGCCCACACGCCGCTATCGGCAAGCCCTGAATAGCAGCGAAGCGCATTTTGGGGAGGAGGCTGGCGCCGCGTGACTGTCTGGGCATGTATTCCGGTAAAACCCCCGCACGGCGGCAAGAGCAGGCTGGCACCGGTGCTTTCCCCGGTCGAACGGCGGGAGATGGCGGGCGCGATGCTGGCCCGTGTCGTGAGCGCCGGTCAGGCATCGGCGCTGATCGACACGGTATGCCTTGTCGGAACGGCGCGCAACGGATTGCCGGAATCGCTGCGCCTGCTGCCCGATCCGGGGCGGGGCCTCAATCCCGCGCTGCAAGGCGCACTCGAAATCGCGGTCAGGGAAGGCGTTTCCCGGCTGGTCCTGATTCATGGCGACTTGCCGCGCGTGACGGCAAGCGATCTCGATGCGCTCGCCCGGGTTCCCGAGGGGATCGTCGGCATCGCGCCGGACCGGCACGGGACGGGAACCAACGCGCTGTCGCTTCCTCTGCCACCGGCGTCCGGCTTCCGGTTCGCTTTCGGCATCGGCAGCTTCGCCCGGCACCGGCGGGAAGCCGCGCGCATCGGCAGCCCGGCCTTGCTGATCGAAACGCCGGGGCTGGCCTGCGATGTGGACGATCCGGCGGACCTTGCCGATGCCGCCGACCTTCTGGAAACGGTCAGAGCGCGGCGGCCATCGCCTGATTGAAGGCCTGCACGGCGGCGGCTTCATCTCCATTCCAGACTGCGCCCGAAACCGCGAGGAAATCCGCGCCCGCCGCCACCAGCGGCGCGCAGTTTTCCGGCGTGATCCCACCGATGGCGACGCAAGGGATCTCGAACAGGGCCTGCCACCAGGCAAGGATCTCCGGCTCCGCGCGGTGTTTCACGTCTTTCGTGGCCGTGGGAAAGAACGCGCCGAACGCTACATAGTCCGCCCCCGCCTCGCCCGCTTCCATGGCGAGATGGCGGCTGGCGTGGCACGTCACGCCAATCTGGGCATCGCGGCCAAGCCGCTGGCGCGCTTCGGCCACAGTGCCGTCATCCTGCCCCAGATGCACGCCGTCCGCCCCGATGCGCTTGGCGAGCGCGATCGAATCGTTGACGATGAACGCCACGTCGCGATCCGCGCAGAGGCGCCGCAACGGCTCGGCGAGCCGGGCGGCCTGATGCTCGTCCATGCCTTTGACGCGGAACTGGAACGCCGCCACGTCGCCCGCGTCGAGCGCGCGGGCCAGCCGGTCGGGGAACGCCCCACCCCCGTCGAGCGGCGAGATCAGGTAGAGGCGGCAGGGTTCGCGAACGGGATCGTCAGGCATCTTCGCGGCTCTAAACGCCGAAGCGCCGCCCGCCAAGGGTTCGGGAACCGTTCAGGCCCAGGCGCGATACTGGGACGATGAGAATGCTGCTTTCCACTATCGCCCTCGCCGCGACTTCGGCCGGGCTTTCCGGTTGCGCCACGACCTCCGCGCCGCCTGCCGCTCCTTTGGAAGCGCCCGCACCTTCACCCGGAGTCGCCTACGCGGGGATCGGCGAAACGGTTTATGTTGACGGGCCGAAAGTCACTCCTCTGGAAGTGATTGAGGACAGCCGCTGCCCGCAAGGCGTGCAATGCGTCTGGGCGGGCCGGGTGCGACTTTCCGTGCGAATAGACCTCGGTTCCGGCAGCGAAACCCGCGAACTGGTCCTGCACAGGCCGGAGCAAGTCGCGGACGGCACGCTGGAACTGGTCGAAGTCTGGCCTCCGCGCGCCAAGACTCCGCCGGATGCGCCCCCGAAGCCATGGCGCTTCGGTTTCCGCTTCATGGGCGGGCTGTAGTCGAAAACGTCAGAAGCACAGGCCCACACCCCGTCTTCACATAATTCTGCTGTCATAGGCCCATTGCAACAGCGCCTGACGCTGCCGGGGGGCGGCAGAAGGGATCGCCCGGCTCGCAATAGCGCCGCACTTGCGCCGCATGCCGGGCAAAGGCGCGCCAACGGGCGATCTGCCGCGCATCGTCCGCATGGCGGCGGCCCCGGTGATAGCGGCAATACCACTGGAACCACCCGCGCGGATCGTCGGGATGGAGCCAGCCCTTGCCCCGCCATTCGGCAAGCGTCTGACCGGCAAGGACGCCGAAGAAGTTGCAATTCCTGTCGGGCCTGCCCGGCGAAAGCCGCGCGGCGGCGAACCATTCGCCGGGAAACTCGTCCCGGCAATCGGTCATGTAGCAGCCGCCGAACACGCCAAGCGCCAGCATTTCGGCAGGCGTCAGTTGTGGCTCGAAACCCTGGTCGAAGTCGCGGCTCTCAGGCGCGGCCAGCGCATAGCGATAGCCGCGCTGCATCCGGTCGTTCACCGTGATCCAGCGCGGTACCATCAGGTTTTTTGCGTCGAACCCTTGTAGATTTCGTCGATCGCGCCGCCCAGCGAAGCGTTGAATTCCGCATCGCTCATCTGCGCGCGCAGGTCTTCCAGAAGGGCGCGGCTGAAGCTGGCAATGATCCCCCGGTTCTTCGCCAGTTCGGCGCAGGCTTCGGGCCGGTTGTAGCCGCCCGACAGCGCCACGACGCGCAGCACGCGCGGATGATCGACCAGCGGATCGAACAGGCCCGCCTGCACCGGCAGCGACAGCTTGAGCATGACCTGACCTTCACCCTGCATATCGTTCAGCGCCTTGACCAGTTCTTCCAGCAGGATCTGGTCGCATTCGGCGCGGGTGGCGCTCTTGATGTTCACTTCCGGTTCGAGGATCGGAATCAGGCCGCCCGCCAGCACCTGCCGGCCGACTTCGACCTGCTGCTTCACGATGGCGGCAATGCCTTCGCGATTGGCGGAGTTGATGACGGAGCGCTCCTTGGTGCCGAACACGCCAAGGCCCTTGGCGCGGGCCAGCAGCGCATCGAGTTCCGGCATCGGCTTCATCAGTTGAACGCCGTTGGCTTCGTCCTCAAGCCCCTTGTCCACCTTGATGAAAGGCACGATGCCCTTGTCGATCAGGGCCGCGGGCGTCGGCTTGCCGCCGACCTGCCCGTCCATGGTGCGCTCGAACAGGATCGCGCCGATCACCTTGTCGCCAGAGAAGGCAGGCGAAGTGATGATGCGGCTGCGCATCTGGTGGATGAGGTCGAACATTCCGGCCTCGTCGCTCCACGCGCCTTCCTCGACGCCATAGCCCTTGAGCGCCTTGGGAGTCGAACCGCCTGACTGGTCGAGCGCGGCGATGAAACCGTTACCGGCGGCCATCTTGGCGCGCATTGCCTCAAAATCCATGCAAGTCCTCCTCTATCCGTCCGATCAGTTTGCGCTTTTGGCCAGCGCGGCCACGCCAGGCAGCTCCTTGCCTTCCATCCATTCGAGGAAAGCGCCACCAGCGGTTGAAATATATGTAAAATCACTTGCCACACCGGCATGGTTGAGCGCGGCGACCGTATCGCCCCCGCCCGCCACCGAGATGAGCGAGCCTTCGCGCGTCAGCGCCGCCGCGGTGCGGGCCAGCGCCACGGTCGCCGCATCGAAGGGCGCTGTCTCGAACGCGCCGAGCGGACCGTTCCATACCAGCGTGCGGCAGGTCTTGAGCACATCGCCCAGCGCCTCGACCGCCGCAGGGCCGACATCGAGGATCATTTCGTCCGCCGCCACTTCATGCACGTTGCAAGTCCGCAAGCTGGACGGGTTAGCGGCAAATTCCTTCGCCACCACCACTTCATAGGGCAGATGAACGGTGCAGTCCGCCTTGTCCGCAACATCGAGAATTTCCCGCGCGGTATCGGCCAGATCGTGTTCGCACAGCGATTTGCCCACATCGACTCCGTTCGCGGCCAGGAAGGTGTTGGCCATGCCGCCGCCGATGATGAGATGATCGACCTGCCCCACCAGATGCTTGAGCACATCGAGCTTGGAGGAAACCTTCGCGCCGCCGACAACCGCCGCGACCGGCCGTTCCGGGTTGCCCAGCGCCTTTTCCAGCGCCTCCAGTTCCGCCTGCATGGACCGCCCGGCATAGGCGGGCAGCACATGCGCCAACCCCTCCGTGGTCGCGTGGGCGCGGTGCGCGGCGGAAAAGGCATCGTTCACAAAGAAGTCGCCGTTCGCCGCGATGGCGCGGACCAGATCGGGGTCATTCTTTTCCTCGCCCTTCCAGAAGCGGGTGTTTTCCAGAATGGCGATATCGCCCGCGCGCAGGATGCCGATGGCCTGCTTCACGACCTCGCCCGCCAATTCCGGCACGAACATCACTTCGCGGCCGAGCACGTCCTGCACCGCGCCGACGACCATGGAGAGCGACTGGGTGGAGACGCGCTCTCCCTTCGGGCGGCCGAAATGCGCCAGCAACAGCACTTTCGCGCCCTTGTCGGCCAGTTCGAGGATCGTGGGCATGGCGGCGCGGATGCGCGTGTCGTCCGTGACGGCGCCGTCCTGCATCGGCAGGTTCAGGTCGACACGCACCAACGCGACCTTGCCGGAAACGTCACTCAGATCATCCAGCGTGCGGAACGCGCTCATCCCTCAATCCTCGTTTTTGATCTTCCGGTCGCAGGCGGTCCCGGCTCGCGCCGGGACGCCTCGGTCAGATGAGCCTGGCGATCACGCCCGCCGTATCCAGCATGCGATTGGAGAAGCCCCATTCGTTGTCATACCACGACAGCACGCGAACCAGCTTTCCTTCCATGACCGTGGTTTCGAGACTGTCGACCGTCGAGCTTGCCGGGCAGTGGTTGTAGTCGATGGAAACCAGCGGCTCGTCCGAATAGGCCAGCACGCCCTTCAACGCGCCCTCCGCCGCCGCTTTCAGCAGGCTGTTCACTTCATCGGCGGTCGTGTCGCGCTTCGGCGTGAACGTCAGATCGACGACGGAGACGTTCGGCGTCGGCACGCGGATCGACGATCCGTCGAGCTTGCCCTTGAGCTGCGGCAGCACTTCGCCCACGGCGCGGGCGGCGCCGGTCGTGGTCGGGATCATCGACATCGCGGCCGCGCGCGCGCGGCGCATGTCGCTGTGGATCTGATCGAGGATTTTCTGATCGTTGGTATAAGCGTGGATCGTGGTCATGAAACCACGCTCGATACCCACTGTCTCGTCCAGCACCTTGGCCAGCGGCGCAAGGCAGTTGGTGGTGCAGGACGCGTTCGAGACGATCTTGTGATCGGCTGTGATCTTGTCGTGGTTCACACCGTAAACCACTGTCAGATCGACATTCTTGGCGGGAGCCGAGATCAGCACGCGCTTCGCGCCGGCATCGAGATGCTTCTGGCCACCCTCGCGGTCCGTGAAGAAACCGGTGCATTCCAGCGCGATATCGACGCCGTTCGCCGCATGCGGCAGGTTGGCCGGATCGCGCTCCGCCGTCACATGGATGCGCTTGCCGTTGATGATGAGGTCATTGCCGTCGGTTTCCACGGTGCCGGGGAAAGCCCCGTGCACGCTGTCGCGCTTGAACAGCAGGGCATTGGACTTCGCATCGGCGAGGTCGTTGATCGAGACCAGTTCCAGCCCGCAGTCGGGGCGTTCAAGAATGGCGCGCGCGACATTGCGCCCGATGCGCCCGAAACCGTTGATCGCAACCTTGGTAGCCATGTGAACTATTCCTCCTAGATGCCGAGTTTCGCTTTGATTTTCGGCACGATGGCCTCAACAGAGAAGCCGAAATGATCGAAAAGCTGTTCCGCTGGAGCGGAAGCGCCGAAGGTGTCGATACCAATGGTCAACCCGTCGGCGCCGACATGACGCTCCCACCCCAGAGTGACGCCCGCCTCGATCGAAACCTTGAGCACGTCGGCCGGAAGCACGCCCGCGCGATAGTCCGCGTCCTGCGCGGCGAAGCGTTCCCAGCTCGGCATGGAGACCACGTCCGTGCCGACGCCTTCGGCTTCCAGCGCTTTCGCGACGTCCATCGCCAGCGCGACTTCGGAGCCGGTGGCAACCAGCACGACCTTGCGCGCGGCGTCCGCGCCTTTCAACCGATAGGCGCCTTTCGCGCTCAGCATTTCGCCGCGCGAGTTATCCACGTTGCGAAGCTGGGGCAGATTCTGGCGGGTCAGCGCCAGCACCGAAGGCGTCCCCGTGTTCTCCAGCGCGAGATGCCAGCATTCCGCCGTCTCGATGATATCGGCGGGGCGGAACACTTCCAGATTGGGAATCATCCGCAGCGACATGACGTGCTCAACCGGCTGGTGCGTCGGCCCGTCCTCGCCCAGCCCGATGCTGTCATGCGTCAGGACATAGACGACCCGCGCGTGCTGGAGCGCGGAAAGCCGGATCGCGTTGCGGCAATAATCGGAAAACACCAGGAACGTGCCACCGTAGGGAATCACGCCGCCGTGCAGCGCCATGCCATTCATCGCGGCGGCCATGCCGAATTCGCGGATGCCGTAATAGACATAGCGCCCGGCGTAGTCTTCCGCCGTGAGCGGCCCGGTGGCTTTCGTCTTGGTGTTGTTCGAACCGGTCAGGTCCGCCGAGCCGCCGACCATTTCGGGGATCAGCAGCGTCAGCACGTCCAGCGCCATCTCGCTCGCCTTGCGGGTGGCGACTTTCTGCGATTGCGACAGCCAGTCCGCGAACGTGCGGGCCGCTTCCTCGCCCGAAGGCAGATCGCCCGCCATTCGCCGTGCCAGTTCCGCGCCTTGCGGATGACCGGCGGCGCGCGCCTCCCATGCGGCGCGGGCTTGCGCGCCCGGAGCGCCCAGCGAGCGCCAGTCCGCCAGGATATCGGCCGGAACCTCGAACGGCAGCGCCGTCCAGCCCAGCGCTTCGCGCGCGGCGGCAATTTCTTCCGCGCCCAGCGGTGAGCCGTGGACGCTATGGCTGCCTTGCTTGTTGGGCGCGCCCTTGCCGATCACCGTGCGGCAGGCGACGAGCGAAGGCCGCCCGTCCGCCACGGCCGCGGCGATGGCGCGTTCGATATCGGCGAAATCGTGCCCATCGCAGCTTTCGGTGTGCCAGCCCGCCGCGCGGAAGCGGGTGGGAACGTCCTCGCTCGTCGAAAGATCGGTGCCGCCGTCGATGGTAATGCGGTTGTCGTCCCACAGCACGATCAGGCGACCCAGCTTCAGGTGCCCCGCAAGGCCCACGGCTTCGTGATTGACACCTTCCATCAGGCAACCGTCGCCCGCGACGACCCAGGTGTGGTGATCGACCAGATCGTCGTCGAACGTCGCGTTCAGGTGCCGTTCCGCCAACGCGAAGCCCACTGCCATGGCAAGCCCCTGCCCCAGGGGGCCAGTGGTGCATTCCACGCCCGGCAGCAGGAAGTTCTCGGGATGTCCGGCGCAAGGGCTGGTCAATTGACGGAAGTTGCGGATGTCCTCCATCGTCGGGCGCGCATAGCCCGTCAGGTGCAGGAGGGAATAGACCAGCATCGAGCCGTGGCCAGCCGAGAGGATGAAACGATCCCTGTCCGCCCAGTCCGGCCGCGCGGGATCGAACTTCATGAACCGGGCCGCGAGCACGGTCGCCACATCGGCCATTCCCATCGGCATGCCGGGGTGCCCGCTGTTGGCGGCCTGCACCGCATCCATCGAAAGGGCGCGAATGGCATTCGCCATGTGCCCCATGCGGGCGGTGTCGAGAGTCATCTGGTCCGGCTCCTGAAACGGCAAAAAGCGCCGTCGAATCGACGGCGAATCGGCTCGGGGCTTCCTTTAGGGAGAGGGACCGCCCCGTCAAGGCGCGCGGGCGGCCGCCATTATATCCGTCTGTTTCTGAGCACCCGTGCACAACGCTTTGCAACGCGGCGATTTTGCGCTAGCCAATGTCCATGGCAGGGGATCAGGTCGAATTGAAGCTCGCCCGGATCGAGCAGGCGCTTTCCCGGATAGAGCGCGCGACTGAACGCGCGCGGGCCGAACGGCAGTCGCTGGAAAGCCGCGACGCACGCTTGCGACAGGCAGTTTCCGGCACGCTTGAAGAACTCGATCGCCTCATCGCGGAGCATTCCTCGTGATGGCCCCCGTGACTCGTCTCGTAACGAGGATCATTGCAGGCGGGGGCGCATGAGCAACGTCGATCTTTCCATCGGCGGACGCGGTTTTACCGTCGCCTGCGCTTCGGGCGAAGAACAGCATGTCGCTAGTCTCGGGCGCCTGATCGACGCGAAGCTGCGCGCGATGGGCGACGTTTCCGCGCAAAGCGAATCGCGCACGCTGCTGTTCGCGGCCCTGCTGCTGGCGGACGAAGTGCATGACTTGCGCCTCAAAGTGGAAGGCAGCACGGGACAATCCGCGCCGGAAACGAGCGGGAACAGCCTCGTTCACCTCGACAAACTGGCCGAACGGCTGGAAAATCTCGCCGCCCGGCTTGAGAGCGAGGCCGCTACTACCTAGATAGGCGCGCGACGGGATCTGCCCGGCACGAGCCGTTCGACATCCCTGAGGCTATAAGCAATCCATGGGGGCTGTCCCTGGCCGGACCACTCTGTTTCCATTGCGGTCCGGCACATATGGTTCCCACCTGACGCAAGCGGCGTCAGAGGATTTCAAGGCAACCGACCCATGGTGGGCCCGTCACCCATTCCGTTCCCCCCTTCCATTCAGGACATAGCCGGCGTGAAGGACAAGCACACCCTGCGCACGCGGATGCGCGCGCGGCGCCAATCTCATGTGGAAAGCCTGCCGCAAGCGACGCGCGCGCTCCTGTTCCTGCGCCCGCCCGCGCCGCTGGTGCAGCTCCTGCCCGAAAAGGGCATGGTCGGCCTCTATCATGCGCGAGGCGCCGAAGCGCCGACGCGGGCCTACGCCCGTTGGCTGGTCGAGAACGGGCGGGAGATCGCCTTGCCATGGTTCGCCGACCGGGCCGCGCCGATGCGGTTTCGCCAATGGCGCGATCCCTTTGCCGAAACAGGTCTGGTGGATGGACCTTACGGGCTACAGCCGGAGCCCGATGCGCCGGAAGTGGTGCCGCCGGTGCTCGTTGTGCCCCTGCTGGGCTTCACGGCCAGAGGGCGCAGGCTGGGCCAGGGCGGCGGCCACTATGACCGCTGGCTGGCCGAGCATCCCGGCACCGTGGCCATCGGCCTTGCCTGGGACGCGCAGAAGATGGATGACCTTCTGGTGGAACCGCACGACCAGCCGTTGCAGGCCGTCGTCACCCCAACCCGTTTCTGGCGGATCGAGGACTGAATGCGCAATCGACCGACCTGGCGGATTCCCGTTGGCGTATTGGCGTTGCTGGCCGGATTGCTGCTCTATGGCATTGCGGTGGCGCGCATTCTGCCGCCGCTGATCGGGCACTGGCCCGGACTGGCGCAACTGCCGGTCTATGCCGTGCTGGGCATGATCTGGCTGCTGCCGATGAAGCCCTATCTGCGCTGGATGGAAACCGGACGCTGGCGCTGAACCTCAACGCACAACTTATTGCCATTCAAGAGAAATCCCCAAGTGGCGCGAGTGACGGGGCTCGAACCCGCGACCTCCGGCGTGACAGGCCGGCGCTCTAACCAACTGAGCTACACCCGCGTTTGACTTGCGTTCCGAGAGGGCCTGCGCCCCTTGGGGAGCCGCGCCACTAGGCCAGTGTGCCAAGGCTGTCAACAGGCTTGCCCGGCGAAAATAGGTGAGTGCGAAAATTGGCGGCGCGAAGGCTCCTGCGGATGATCTCCGCATGGAAAATGCGGCGTTAACCAAATCTTGGCGGCTTTGCGGTGATAGGTCTCCCGGGCCTGATGAGGGGTCGCAACGGGGGAAATCGGCCAGTGCGGAACAGGCCCATGAAAAACGGGGAAATCGCGGCCGCGGTCGCGGCGATGGTGTTTGGTATCATGCCATTGCAAGCACCTGTCGCGGCACAGGCAGCCTCGGCCATCGCCACCAGAAGCGCCGTTTTCGTGGAGCGCCTCGACGGCGGCAATACACGCACGCTGGAACCGGCAGCCAGCTTCCGGCGCGGAGAACGCATCATCACGGTCCTGACATGGGAGCGATCCGGGGCATCGGGCAGTGAGGATACCGGCTTCGTCATCACCAACCCCCTGCCTCGCGCCATAGCATTCCAGCAGAGCGCCGCCGACGACCAGGACGTGTCCGTCGATGGCGGACGGACGTGGGGCCGGTTGGGAGAGCTTGCCTTGGGCAACCGTCTCGCAACACCGGAGGATGTGACGCATATCCGCTGGCGCATCAGCCCCGCCGTCGCCGCAAGAGGGTATGGCCGCATCGCCTATAGCGGTATCGTGCGCTGATACGGCGTCAATCGCCCAGCAGCAGGACCGGCGCTTCGATCAGGCCTTTCAGCGCCTGAACGAAGCTGGCCGCGTCATGGCCATCGACGACGCGGTGGTCGCAACTGATCGACAGGTTCATCAGCTTGCGTTTCTCGATGCGCTCGCCGCCCCCGAAACGACCCGACTCGTCGGCCACGAACATCGGGCGCTCCACGATCCGGTTGGGTCCGATGATCGCCACTTCCGGCCGGTTGATGACGGGCGTTGTCGCCACGCCTCCCAATGGCCCCAGCGACGTGACGGTCAGCGTCGAGCCTGACAATTCCTCGGAACGCGCCGTGCCGTCCCGCGCCGCTTGCGCCAGACGTCCGATCTCCGTCGCGAGCTGCCACAGGTTGCGGTCCTGCGCGTCGCGGATCACCGGCACCATCAGCCCGGCGGGCGTCTGCGTCGCCATGCCCAGATGCACCGCGCCATGGCGCGTGACGATGCCCGCCTCGTCGTCATAGCGCGCGTTCAGCATCGGGAAGCGCGGCAAGGCCCGGCAGATCGCGACGATCAGGAACGGCAGCATGGTGAGCTTCGGCCGGTCCCCGCGATGCGCGTTCAACTGCGCGCGCGCCTGTTCCAGCGCCGTCACGTCCATTTCCTCGACATAGGAAAAATGCGGAATATGGCGCTTGGCCGCAGCCATGTTTTCCGCGATCCGCCGCCTCAGGCCGATGACGCGGACCTGCTCGTCCCCGCGCCGCGCACCGGCGGGGCGATAGCCGCCCGCCGCGTTGTAGGACAGGAAGGCGTCGAGATCGGCGTGGCGGATGCGCCCGTCCGCCGCCGCGCGCACATCGGCAAGGTCGATGCCCAGTTCCCTTGCACGGGCGCGGACGGCGGGGCTGGCAAGCACTTTGGCGGCGGTTCGGGCCGGCTTCGGTTCAGGGCCCTCGACAGCCACGGGCCGAGCGGGTGGAGAAGCTTCCGACGGGACATCAACGCGCGCTTCATTCGCGGCCTGCGGCGTTTCCTCCTCGATACGCTGCCGGATTTCAGGAGCCTTGGGAGACGGCGCGGGCGCCACATCCTGCGTCGCCTCTTCGCCTTCCCCTTCCGTCTCGATCACCGCCAGCGTCGAGCCGATGGCAATCACGTCGCCCACCTCCCCCGCCAGTTCGACGACCAGGCCGGACACCGGGCTTTCCATTTCCACCGTGGCCTTGTCGGTCATCATGTCGGCAAGGCGGCTGTCCTCCTCGATGCGGTCGCCGACTTTCACGTGCCAGGCGACGATCTCCGCCTCGGCGATGCCTTCACCGATGTCAGGCAGGCGGAATGCATAGCGTCCCATGGTTCAGCCCTCCCCCAACAGCCGGTCCACCGCTTCCCCGATACGGACCGGACCGGGAAAGTAGGCCCATTCGAGGCTGTGCGGATAGGGCGTGTCGAAGCCCGTCACCCGCTCCACCGGCGCTTCCAGCGAATAGAAGCAGCGTTCCTGCACCAGCGCCACCAGTTCCGCCCCGAAGCCGGACGTGCGCGTCGCTTCGTGTATCACCAGGCAACGCCCCGTCTTTTTCACGGACTTTTCCACAGCCGCGATGTCGAGGGGCACCAACGTTCGCAAGTCGATGATTTCCGCGTCCACGCCTTTTTCGGCCAGAACCGCTTCGGCGACATGGATCATCGTGCCGTAGGCCAGCACGGTCAGCGCGGAGCCTTCGCGCACGACGCGCGCCTTGCCCAGGGGAATGGAATAATAGCCTTCGGGCACTTCGCTGCCGGGATGCCTGCTCCACGGCTGGGCGAGCTTATCATAATAGCCGGTGAACGGCCCGTTATAAATCCGCTTCGGCTCAAAGAAGATTACCGGATCGTTGTCCTCGATTGCGGCGATCAGCAGGCCCTTGGCATCGTGCGGCGTGGACGGCACCACGGTTTTCAGCCCCGAAACATGCGTGAACAGCGCCTCCGGGCTCTGGCTGTGCGTCTGGCCGCCGAAGATGCCGCCGCCGAAGGGAGAGCGCACCGTCATCGGCGCGATGAACTCTGCCGCCGAGCGATAGCGCAGCCGTGCCGCTTCGGACACGAGCTGGTCGAGACCGGGATAGATATAGTCCGCGAACTGGATTTCGGGCACCGGGCGCAGGCCATAGGCACCCATGCCCACGGCCACGCCGATGATGCCGCATTCGCTGATCGGCGTATCGAACACGCGGGTCTTGCC
>CAZUOV010000030.1:0-34695 GCA_964621355.1 uncultured Novosphingobium sp.
TATCGAGATAGCAGGCCGCCGAGCCGCGCCGCAGCGAGCCCTGGCTGATCGCCAGGGTCAGGCTGTCCATCACCCGCACGAAGGGAATGATGCCGCTGGTCTTGCCGTTGAGGCCCACCGGCTCCCCGATGCCGCGCACCTGACCCCAGTAGGTGCCGATGCCGCCGCCCCGACTGGCCAGCCATACGTTCTCGTTCCAGGTGTTGACGATGCCTTCCAGACTATCGTCCACCGAGTTCAGGTAGCAGGAGATCGGCAGGCCGCGCCCGGTGCCGCCGTTCGACAGAACAGGCGTCGCGGGCATGAACCACAGCTTCGAGATGTAGTCGTAAAGCCGCTGGGCGTGCCCCGCGTCGTCGGCATAGGCATCCGCCACGCGCGCGAAGAGATCCTGATACTTTTCGCCGGGCAGCAGATAGCGGTCGTCCAGCGTTTCCTTGCCGAAATCGGTCAGCAGCGCGTCGCGCCCTTCGTCCGTCACGATGGTGAAGCGGCGCGCATTGATCGCCTTGCTGTCGGGAATCGCGGCCGCGGCCCGCGCGGCGGCGAGCGTGCCCGCCACCAGACCGGCTGTCAGATCGGCAGTCGCCGCATCGGATGCCCGTGTCATTGCCACCGCCGGGCCGCCGCCCGCCTCCTCCCGCCCAGCGACGGAGATCTGGCCGTCCGTGTCGTCGGCCCCGAAAAGTCCAGCCTCGATTTCCGCTTCCAATGCCGCCTCGTCACTGTTCCTGAAATCCATACTGGCTTGCCCCTGACCTTTGAACATCCGGGCCTGAATATTCCGGCCCTGAACCCGGACCATCGGCCATGCCACAAGAGGCCGCCCGATGTTCCACCTTCGTTCGACTCGGGCCGCACCTCGCGACCATAACATAACGCGCAGCCGAACGGGACACTTTCGGTCCGTCCGTTCCTGCCGGTCCCTGAAGCCGCCGGAGTATTTCCGAAACCCGGATCGCGTCCTGGCCCAGCCCCTCAGGACCGTAGCCGCAACCTAGGTGTAGCGCCCCTGCTGCTTCCAGACCACAACCCATAGTGCCTCATCTGGAATCCGGCGCAAGAGGGTAAACGCCCGGTAATGGTGCGACTTTGGCCCGGTTTCCCGCACCGGCCTCATGCTGCAACGCAGCGACGCGCGCAATTCCGGCGGCCGCGCCAGACGCAAGGACCAAATTGAATCTGTGCAAAAATTTTTGCGGGCATCGAAAAACGGACGCTCGCGTCAGGGCACCAGAACCGTGTCCCGCGCATCGGGCAGCATGCGCGGATAATCCAGCGTGAAATGCAGCCCCCGGCTTTCCCGCCGCTTGAGGGCGGATTGCACGATGAGATCGGCGGTCTGCAACAGGTTGCGCAGTTCGATGAGGTCCGTGGTCACGTGGAAGTGGCCGTAATAATCGTTCACTTCGTCGGTCAGCAGCTTGATGCGGTGCTGCGCGCGTTCCAGCCGCTTGGTCGTCCGCACAATGCCGACGTAGTTCCACATGAACCGGCGAATTTCCGTCCAGTTCTGTTTGACGACCACTTCCTCGTCCGAATTGGTGACTCGGCTTTCGTCCCATGCGCGGACCGGCGGCGGTGGGTCGAAACTGTCCCACCTGTCGAGGATGTCGGCGGCGGCGGCCTCTCCGAACACGAAGCATTCGAGCAGCGAATTGGACGCCAGCCGGTTCGCGCCGTGCAGCCCGCTTTCGGTGCATTCGCCCGCCGCATAGAGACCCGGCAGGTCGGTCCGCCCCGCAAGGTCGATGACGATGCCGCCGCAGGTATAATGCTGCGCGGGCACCACCGGGATCGGCTGCGCCGTCATGTCGATACCGAGGCCCAACAGCTTCTCGTGGATCGTCGGAAAGTGATGCCTGACGAAGTCGGCGGGCATGTGGCTGATATCGAGATGCACGTAGTCGAGGCCGAACCGCTTGATCTGATCGTCGATCGCGCGCGCCACGACGTCGCGCGGGGCGAGTTCCGCCCGCTCGTCGTAATCGGGCATGAAGCGATGGCCGGTGACGGGGTGCTTGAGGTGCCCGCCTTCACCGCGCACCGCTTCGGTGATGAGGAAGTTCTTGACCTCAAGATTATAGAGGCAGGTCGGGTGGAACTGCATCATTTCCATGTTCGAGACGCGCGCGCCCGCGCGCCACGCCATGGCGATGCCGTCTCCCGTCGCGCCGCGCGGCGCGGTGGAGAACTGATAGACCCGGCCCGCTCCGCCCGTCGCCAGAATGGTCGCCCGCGCGACATGCGCTTCCACCTTGCCGGTCGCTTCGTCGAGCGCATAGACGCCCCAGACGCGGCCCGAGCCGGAATAGCGCGCCTCATGGCGCCCGGTGATGAGGTCCACGCAGGCCCGCCCCGGCAGCAGCGTGATGTTGGGATGCGCCTCGGCGGCGCGCAGCAAGGCGGATTGCACCGCCCAGCCGGTCGCATCGTCGACATGCACGATCCGCCGGTGCGAATGGCCGCCCTCGCGCGTGAGGTGCAAATCCTTCCCTTCGGTGTTGAAGGGAACGCCCAGCGCCACGAGCCGGTCAATGGCGTGCGGCGCGCGCTCGATCACGAACTCCACGGTTTCCCGCCGATTGAGGCCCGCGCCCGCGATCATGGTATCGCGGATATGGTCCTCGAAGGTGTCGCCCGCGTCGAGCACGGCGGCAATCCCGCCCTGCGCCCAGGCCGTCGAGCCGCCGGTCAGCGTGCCCTTCGCCAGCACCAGCACCCGCACTTTCTCGGCGAGGGCGAGAGCGGCTGTCAGCCCCGCCGCGCCGGACCCGGCAATGATGACATCGTGCGCGAATGGCTCCGCCATCGCGGACACCGGAGAATGGGACTGCATCGGCCTCTCATGCCGGGCCACGCCGTGGGCATCAAGCGGAATACGGCGTGGCCCCGCCGCGATGAAATGCCGTCAATTCCGTTGTGCATCGCAATAGAAGTCCGTATCCTGCGCCTCTTACGGAAGAAGAGGCGGCATCGTCCGCATGTTGCGATTCCTGTGCCAGTTGAACCGACATTTGCCCGACCGTCAGCAGGCGCCGTGGGACGGCAGGAGCTATGTCTCGACCTGCCGCCGCTGCGGCGCGGCGATCCGGCGCCGAAAGCACAACCGCTGGGAGCGGGACTGGCTTGAGGGGCCGCCGGAAAACGCCCGTTAACGCGCCGCGCTCGTCAGGCTGACGAACACGTCCTCCAGATCAGGCTCCCGCGTCGTCACGTCCACAATGCCGAAGCCCTGGCCCTGGACCAGCGCCAACACTTGCCCGGCGTTGGTGCGGTCCCGATCGAACGTCACTTCCACCGTGCGTTCGCCCGTCCGCTCGCACTTGAGGAACGCCGGATCGGAAGGCAGCGCGGCCACGTCGCGATCCAGCACCAGCGCCACGACCTTTTCGCGCGCCATGCCGACAAGCTCGCGCGTCGGCTTGTCGGCGATCAGCCTGCCGTGATTGATGATGGCGATGCGGTCGCAGAGTTCTTCCGCTTCCTCAAGGTAGTGCGTGGTCAGCACCACCGTCACGCCTTCGGCGTTCATTTCGCCGACCAGTTCCCACAACTGGCGGCGCAGTTCCACGTCGACGCCCGCCGTCGGCTCGTCCAGCACCAGAACCGGCGGCGAATGGACCATGGCCTTGGCGATCAGCAGCCGCCGCTTCATGCCGCCGGACAGCGTGCGGGCATAGGCATCCTGCTTGTCGTGCAGATGCACCGCGCGCAGCAGTTCCATGCCGCGGCGCATGGCCTTGGGAATGCCGTAGAGGCCCGCCTGGATATCCAGCACTTCCAGTGGCGTGAAGAACGGATCGAACACGATTTCCTGCGGCACGATACCGATGGCGCGCTTGGCGTTGCGCATATCGGCGTCGATATCGAAGCCCCAGATTTGCACCGTGCCGGAGGTTTTCATCACCAGCCCGGCGAGGATATTGATGAGCGTGGACTTGCCCGCGCCGTTGGGGCCGAGCAGGCCGAAGATGCCGCCTTGCGGCACATCGAAGCTCACGCCGTCGAGCGCCAGCTTGCCGGGAGCCTTGCCCACGGGCGCATAACGCTTGACGAGATCGCGGATGGAAATGGCGGGCGCGTTGCTCATGACCCGTGCCCATGCGGCAGGATGGGCGCGGGGTAAAGAGGGGCAGTCCCACCATTGATCGGCCCTATGGATCGGCCTTATGGATCGGCAGCGTCCGCCTGCTGTTCCTCCACGGTGGCGGCGCGGTGGCCATAACTGAGGACGCTGGTGATGCGCCATCTTCCATCCCGCACGGCCCATACCATCACGAACCTGGCGATACCTTCGCACCGCCCGGTCGCGATCTCGCAGAAGCGGTGCTCGCCTTCCTCGATCGCGCCATGGTCCTTTATGGGATAGGCCCGGAACGATGCCGGGATAAGCTGCCGCCTGACCTTGCCGCAGATATATTTGCGCGTATTGGCGACCATTGTCTCGCGGTCGAACGTCGCGCCCCCGGTATCATGGTAGAAGCTGACCGCCGGATCGAAATAGCCGCGAAAGGTATCGAGGTCACACCGGTTGTAGGCATCGAACACTTTCGCATCCAGTTCCCGCACTTCGGCCGTCAGCGCATCGCCTTCGGGCAAGGACGGCGGCGCGGCGAGCAGGGCGGCGGCGGCAAGGACAAGAGCATTCATGGCTATCCCCAAGGTCAGTCGATCTGGGCGCGCAGGAAGCGGACCAGGGCCGGGTCGGCGCCCGTCCGTTCCAGCACCGGGAGAATCGTGCGCCAGCCGTTGTCGCTGTTCGTCAGGATGACAATACCGTTCCCGCTGGCCCGGTCGATGGCGGCGAAACTGAAAAAGCCGGGATCCTTGCCCGTGTGCATCATCACCGTGCCATCGGGAAATCCAAGCAACTGCCAGCCAAGCCCGAAGCCAACCCAGGGCGGACAGCCCGCCGCCTTTGCGCCGGCACATACGACATCGCGCATGTCCGCCTGCAACGTGACACGCTCGGCGGCGATGGACGGCGCCACGCGGCGATTCTTCATCACGTCGATCAGGAACAGGGCATAGTCCGGCGCGGTCGCATGCGCGAGATCGGCGGCGTTGTATCTGGTCACCGCATGGTCCGGCAGCGGCGCGCCCGCATCGTCATGCGGCAGCGCGCGCGGCGCGGGTGCGCCTTGCGCCGAAACATAGCCGCTGTGGCGCATCCCCACCGGGCGGAACAGCCAGCGCTCCGCCAGCGCGGCGAAAGGCTTGCCCGTCCGCCGTTCGGTGAACCGGGCCGCGTATTGATAGCCTTCTCCCGAATAGCCCCACGCCCCGCCCGGATCGCGTTCGAAGGCAAGCCCGCTTTCCGCCCGCCAGTTGGGAAATCCGGTCCGGTGGCTGAGCGCCAGGCGCGGGGTCAGCATCAGGCGGCGCGGATCGTCGGAAAGGTCGGGATCGCTCCAGTAGCGGTCCATCGGCTCGTCGAGCGAAAGCTTGCCCGCCGAGGCGAGGCGCAGGATGATCTCGGCCGTCAGGGGCTTGGTCAGCGATGCGAGGTTATAGGTAGTGTCCGGCGTGGCGGGCCTGTCCGGCGCGGCCATGCCCCAGGCCGCCCGCGCGACCAGCCGCCCGCCCCGGATGAGCGCGACGGACACGGACTCCACTTTCTGCTCTCGCAGCACATCCGTCATATCGGAGAGTTCTTCGCGCGCATGGGCCCGCGGCGTGAGCGAAGCGATTGCCATGGCGGCGAAAAGAACCAGACCGCGCATGTCCATCGCTTCTCCCCCGGCGGAAAGCGCGATGCAGAACACGCGCGCCGCGAAATGGCAAGGCCGCGACATTGTCGCGCCGGAACGAGGGCCAAAAACAGGGGCCGGAATGGGGGTCGAAATGGGGGCCGGAACAGGGGCCGAAACGGGGATTGCGAATTGTCCGCCCTTTCCGTCTGGAAAACCGCGCGCGGCCTTGGTAATCGGCCCGTCATGATCGAACCGCCCGAAACCGTGCTGACTGATTCCCATCGCGTGATGTGCGACGGCGCCACCGGCATCCGCGCCACCGGCGCCTACACGCCCGCCGCGCTCGGCCATCCGCGCGTCTGGCTGGAAATCGACGAGCACGGCTATGTCGATTGCGGCTATTGCGACCGGCGCTTCATCCTGAGAGGCGGCCCGGCGGACGGCGCGGACCAGGCCAGCCTGCCCGACATCGCCTCTGGCGCGAGCGTCTGAACAGCCTATATCGGCGAAATGACCGTTTCCGCCGATCCTCGCTCGCTCCTCTACCGTCCCGGCCTGCTTTCCCCCGATGAGGCGCGGGCGCTGGCCCGCGAAACGCTGGCGCGCTGCGACGATGGCGAGCTTTACCTGCAATTCATCGCGTCGGAGAGCTTCGGCTTCGATGACGGGCGACTCAAGACGGCCGACTATTCGCGCGACGCGGGCTTCGGCCTGCGCGGCGTATCCGACGAGATGACCGGCTTTGCCCACGCCAACGAGATTTCCGCCAGGGCCATCCGCCGCGCGGGCGAAACGCTGCAACTGCTCGACCCCGCGACAGGCGCGATGGCTGCCCCGCCCCGCCTCAACAACCGGCACCTTTACACTGACGCCTCGCCGCTCGACCTTGTGCCTTTCGCCGAAAAAGTGAAGCTGCTGGAAACGATCGACGCCGCCGCCCGCGCCCGCGACCCGCGCGTCAGCCAGGTCAGCGCCAGCCTTTCGGGAAGCTGGTCCGTGGTGGAAATCGTGCGCGCGGACGGCTTTGTCGCGACGGACATCCGCCCGCTGGTGCGCCTCAACGTGGGCATCGTGGCGGAAAGTAATGGCAGGCGGGAAACCGGCAGTTTCGGCATGGGCGGGCGCTGGCTCTATGACGATCTGTTCAAGCCGGAAAACTGGAACCGCGCCATCGACACCGCACTGGAACAGGCGCTGACCAATCTGGAAAGCGTGGCCGCCCCCGCCGGCGAGATGACCGTGCTGCTCGGCCCCGGCTGGCCCGGCGTGCTGCTGCACGAAGCGGTGGGTCACGGCCTTGAGGGCGATTTCAACCGCAAGGGCACCAGCGCCTTTTCCGGCCGCATCGGAGAGCGCGTGGGCGCGCCCGGCGTGACCGTGGTGGACGACGGCTCGATAGCGGCCCAAAATGGAGGGGGGAGGCGCGGCTCCCTCTCCATCGACGACGAAGGCACGCCCACCGGCGAAACCGTGCTGATCGAGGACGGGATCCTCAAGGGCTATATGCAGGATCGCCTCAACGCCCGGCTGATGGGCGTGGAGCCGACCGGGAACGGACGGCGCGAATCCTATGCCCACGCCCCCATGCCGCGCATGACCAACACTTTCATGAAAGGCGGCAGCGACGATCCGGCGGAACTCCTTTCCCGCATGAAGAACGGCATTTTCGCCAGGAGCTTCGGCGGCGGGCAGGTCGATATCGTTTCGGGCAAGTTCGTGTTCTCCTGCACCGAAGCCTATCGGGTGGAGAACGGCAGGCTGGGCGCGCCGATCAAGGGCGCGACGCTGATCGGCGACGGACCAAGCGTGCTCACGCGTGTCATCGGCATCGGCAACGACATGGCATTGGACGAAGGCGTCGGCGTTTGCGGCAAGGGCGGGCAGAGCGTGCCCGCGGGCGTCGGCCAGCCAACCTTGCTGATCGAGGGGCTGACGGTGGGCGGCACGGCCTGAGGCCGTCCCGCATAGGCCATCCATCGGCGGTTCAGCTTGTCATGATAATCTCCCGCGCGATCCAGCAAGGAGAAAGAAAACATGCGCAAACTTGCTCTTGCACTTGCTACGGGCGCCGTCCTGCTATCCGCGCCCGCCGTTCAGGCCAGCGATAAGCCGACCCCCGAAGCCCGTCTTGCCAAGATACTCGAAGGCCGCGTCGCCGGAGAGCCGGTGGACTGCATCTTCATGCCCAGCGTGCGCAACACGCAAATCATCGACAAGACCGCGATCGTCTATGACGCGGGCAGCACGATCTATGTCAACCGGCCGGCTTCCGGCGCGGAATCGCTCGATCGCGATTCGATGCTCGTCACCCGGCTGACCGGATCGCAACTGTGCAGCATCGACACGGTGCATCTGCGCGACCGTTCCTCGCATTTCTGGGAAGGCTTCGTCGGCCTGGGCAAGTTCGTGCCCTATACCAGGGCAAAGGCCGCGAAGGCCGATTGACGGCGGTCAGGCGCGCCGGGCGTGACACAAGCAACGCGCGCCTGGGCCGCCGACCTGCTCCATTTCTGGTTCCATGAGCTGGGCCCCACCCAGTGGTTCGGCCAGGACGCGGAGGTTGACGGCATATTGCGCCGCCGCTTCGGACGAAGCCTTGCCGCGCTGGCGGGCCAGCCCGCGCAACGGTTCCTGGCCGATCCGCTGACGGCACGCGCCGCCGTGCTGCTGTTCGACCAGTGCCCGCGCAATCTCTACAGGGGCGACCGGCGCGCCTTCGCCACGGACCGGCTGGCACGCACGCTCACGCTGGGGGCGCTGGCGAGGGGCTGGAACAAGGGGCTGGACCTGCACGAGCGCCAGTTCCTTGCCATGCCGCTGATGCACAGCGAACACATCGCCGACCAGTGCCTGTCGCTGCGCGTCTATGCCGCGCTCGGCGATGCCTCGATCCTGCGCTTCGCGCGGGCGCACCATGCCATGATCGCCCGGTTCGGCCGCTTCCCCCATCGCAACGCCGTTCTCGGCCGCACCACGACCCCGCCGGAAGCGCGCGCCATCGCGGCGGGCAACGCGTGGTAAGTTCAGCCCGCCGTCACTCCCACTCGATCGTGCCGGGCGGTTTCGACGTATAGTCATAGACCACGCGGTTGATGCCCTTCACTTCGTTGATGATCCGCGTCGCCACGCGCGACAGGAACGCCGCGTCGAAGGGATAGATATCGGCCGTCATCCCGTCCGTGGATGTCACGGCGCGCAGCGCGCAGACGCTGTCATAGGTGCGCCCGTCCCCCATGACGCCCACCGTTTTCACCGGGAGCAGCACGGCGAAGGCCTGCCAGATGGCGTCGTAAAGCCCGGCATTGCGGATTTCCTCAAGATATACGGCGTCGGCCCGGCGTAGGATGTCGCAGCGTTCGCGGCTGACTTCGCCGGGGATGCGGATGGCGAGGCCGGGGCCGGGGAACGGATGGCGGCCGACGAACACTTCGGGTAGGCCCAGTTCGCGCCCCAGTTCGCGAACCTCGTCCTTGAACAGCTCGCGCAGCGGCTCCACCAGCTTCATGTTCATGCGTTCAGGCAGGCCGCCGACGTTGTGGTGGCTCTTGATCGTGACGGACGGCCCGCCGGTGAACGACACACTCTCGATCACGTCCGGGTAGAGCGTGCCTTGCGCCAGGAATTGCGCCCCGCCGATCTTCTTCGCCTCGCCCTCGAACACGTCGATAAAGGTCTTGCCGATGAACTTGCGCTTGGCCTCCGGGTCCGTCACGCCTTCCAGTCCCTTGAGGAACAGCGTGCTGGCATCCACGTGGACCAGCGGGATGTTATAGGCGTTGCGGAACAGCGAGACGACCTGCTCGCTCTCGCCCAACCGCATCAGGCCATGGTCGACGAACACGCAAGTCAACTGGTCGCCGATCGCCTCGTGGATCAGCACGGCGGCGACGGCGGAATCGACGCCGCCGGAAAGCCCGCAGATGACCTTACCCTGCCCCACCTGCTCGCGAATTTCGGCGATCTTGGTCTTGCGGAATTCCGCCATCGTCCAGTCGCCCGCCAACCCGCAGACATGGCGCACGAAGTTCTTGAGGAGCTTCGCGCCGTCCGGCGTGTGGACGACTTCCGGGTGAAACTGCATGGCGTAGATGCGCCGCGCCTCGTCCGCGATCACGGCGAACGGCGCGCCGGGGCTCGCCGCCACCGGGCGGAAGCCGGGGGCGAGCCGAGTTACCTTGTCGCCGTGGCTCATCCAGACCTGATGCTTTTCCCCTTCGCTCCACAATCCGTCGAACAGGGCACAGGAGTCCGAAATCTCGATGAAAGCGCGGCCGAACTCGCCCGCGTCGCCCGCCGAAACCTCCCCACCCAACTGGTGCATCAGCGCCTGCTGGCCATAGCAGATGCCCATGATCGGCAAGCCGCTGTCCAGAATGGCCCGCGGGATGCGCGGCCCGTCCTCGTCCAGCACCGATGCGGGAGAGCCGGACAGGATCACGCCCCTGGGCTTCATGCGGACAAAGGCCGCTTCGGCGGCGCCGAACGGCGCGATTTCGGAATAGACGCCCGCTTCGCGCACGCGGCGCGCGATCAGTTGCGTCACCTGGCTGCCGAAATCGACGATGAGGATGGAATCTGAGGGCTGGACTGTCATGTCGGGCACCTAATCATCCCGAAAGGCCCTGTCCAGCATTTGGGTCCAGTGTTGCCGGCATGCAGCGGATCAGCCGAACCATAATTGCATTTTTTGCAACATTACTTGTCTCTTTTGCGAGTGCGAAAAATACTAACCTTCCTATGTTGCATCTGCGAAATATGAGTTTCTTTCACTCATATTGGGTTTAGCAGGAGGAAAACCATGGACAGGATTGTTCGCAACGCCGTCGGCATCGCCGTCGCGCTCGGCACGAGCAGCCTCATGTTCGCGATCACGCTCGTCTGAACGCGCGAATGGCAGGGGGATAGCGCGCGGCAGGCCGCCGGGCCTGCCCGCGCCCAGCCGGAATCACGCGGCCGGAATCTTGTGGACGGAGCCTTGTCGCGGGTTCCGTTCGCGCCCGCGAAACCCTATATGCTTGGCATGGCCAGCAACGCAGACGACAGCCGGGCGGAAAGCAACCGGAACGGCAATTCCTATGGCGCGGATTCGATCAAGGTTCTCAAGGGCCTGGACGCCGTCCGCAAACGCCCCGGCATGTATATCGGCGATACCGATGACGGTTCCGGCCTGCACCACATGGTGTTCGAGGTTTCGGACAACGCCATCGACGAGGCGCTGGCGGGCCACTGCGACCTTGTCCTCATCGAACTGAACCCGGACGGCTCGGTCAGCGTGACCGACAACGGACGCGGCATCCCCACCGACATCCACGCCGAGGAAGGCGTGTCCGCCGCCGAAGTCATCATGACGCAGCTTCACGCGGGCGGAAAGTTCGAGAACACCAGCGACGACAATGCCTACAAGGTTTCCGGCGGGTTGCACGGCGTGGGCGTTTCGGTCGTCAACGCGCTGTCCGAATGGCTGGAGCTGACGGTGTGGCGCGATGGCAAGGAACACTGGATGCGCTTCCGCCACGGCGATGCGGAAAACCCGCTGAAAGTGGTGGGCGACGCCGCGCCGGGCCAGAAAGGCACGCGCGTCACGTTCCTCGCCTCCACCGAGACCTTCAAGAATGTCACCGAGTTCGATTTCGAGAAGCTGGAGCACCGCTATCGCGAGCTGGCGTTCCTCAATTCCGGCGTGCGCATCCTGCTGCGCGACAAGCGGCACGAGGAGGTCAAGGAACACGACCTGTTCTATGAAGGCGGCATCTCGGCCTTCGTGAAGTATCTTGACCGCAACAAGCAGCCGCTTCTGCCCGATCCCATCACCATCACGGCGGAAAAGGAAGGGATCGGCATCGAAGTTTCGCTGGAATGGAATGAGAGCTACTACGAAAACGTCCTGACGTTCACCAACAACATCGCGCAACGCGACGGCGGCACGCATCTCGCCGCCTTCCGCGCCGCGCTGACGCGCTCGCTCAACGGCTATGCCGAACGGTCCGGCATGTTGAAGAAAGAAAAAGTCTCCCTTTCCGGCGAGGACATGCGCGAGGGGCTGACCGCCATCGTCTCGGTCAAGCTGCCCGATCCGAAATTCTCCAGCCAGACCAAGGACAAGCTGGTGTCCTCCGAAGTGCGCCAGCCGCTCGAAAGCCTGATGGCCGACAAGATGAGCGAATGGCTGGAGGAAAACCCCGCTCTAGCCAAGACCGTCATCCACAAGATCATCGACGCCGCCGCGGCGCGCGAAGCGGCGCGCAAGGCTCGCGAGCTGACCCGGCGCAAGGGCGCGATGGACATCGCCAGCCTGCCCGGCAAGCTGGCCGACTGCCAGGAGCGCGATCCGGCCAAGTGCGAGCTGTTCCTGGTCGAAGGCGACAGCGCCGGTGGCTCCGCCAAGCAGGGGCGCGACCGGCACTATCAGGCCATCCTGCCGCTCAAGGGCAAGATCCTGAACGTGGAGCGCGCCAGGTTCGACCGCATCATCTCGTCCAAGGAAGTCGGCACGCTGATCCAGGCGATGGGCACCGGCATCCGCGACGAGTTCAATCTGGGCAAGCTGCGCTATCACAAGATCGTCATCATGACGGACGCCGACGTGGACGGCGCGCATATCCGCACGCTGTTGCTGACGTTCTTCCACCGCCAGATGCCGGACATCATCCGCGCCGGGCACCTGTTCATCGCGCAGCCGCCGCTCTACAAGGTCGCCAAGGGACGCAGCGAAGTCTACCTGAAGGACAACGCGCGGCTGGACGAATACCTCGTCGATGCCGGGCTTCAGGGCCGCGTGCTGGAAACGGCGGGCACGGCCAATCCGCTCCGGCGCGGCGGCGAGGAACTGCGCCAACTCGTCCAGCACGCCATCCGCATGCGCAATCTCATGGCCTTCGCCCCGCGCAAATACGATCCTGCGATCATCGAAACGCTGGCGCTGGCGGGCGTGCTCGATCCCGACCTCTCCACCGCCGCGCGGGAAGCGGCGCTGGCCCGCGCCGTGGACTGGCTCGACCGGGGCGACCCGGAAGCCAAATGGTCCGCCCGGATCGAAGAGGAAGGCGTGGCTCGGGGCGCGGTTTCGCTGAAGCGCCTGTGGCGCGGCGTGACCGATCACCACCTGATCGAAGCCAGCTTCCTCGCCAGCGCGGAAGCACGCAAGCTGGCATCCCTCGCGGGTGAGCAGGCCGAAGCCTATACGGGTGTCGCCCGCCTCGTGCGGGCGGGCGTGGCGGAGGAAACGCCCGAACCGGCCATGGAAACCGTCGCCGGGGAGGAAGAGGAAAGCGAAGTCGCGCCCGTGCGCGCCGCCGTTGCCGATGTCGCGATCACCCGGCCTTCGCAACTGCTGGACGCCGTGCTGGCCGCGGGGCGCAAGGGCCTTTCCATCCAGCGTTACAAGGGCCTTGGCGAAATGAACGCCGAGCAGCTCTGGGAAACGACGCTGGACCCGGAAAACCGCGCCCTGCTGCAAGTGAAGGTGGAGGATGCGGACGTGACCGACGAGATCTTCACGCGCCTGATGGGCGACGTGGTGGAGCCGCGCCGCGACTTCATTCAGGAAAACGCCCTCAACGTCGCCAATCTGGACGTGTAGAGCAAGATCGTCGTCCCGGACCTGATCCGGGACCGTTAGCGGCTGAACTCCGTTCAGCGCAGAGCTACAGCGCCTGAAACATCACCAGCGCGTCCACGAACCCGTGGGCCGGATGGCGGAAGGCCAGCGGCAGCCTGCCCACCGTCGCAAAACCGAGCGACTCCCACAGCCGGACGGCGCGCTCGTTGGTGCTGACCACGAAGTTGAACTGCATGGCGCGATAGCCCCGCCCCCGCGCGTGATCGAGCGAGTGGCCGCACATCGCGCGCGCAACGCCCCGGCCCACCGCATGGGCGCCAGTCACATAGCCGCAGTTGCAGACATGCGCGCCGCCACCCGGCTGGTTGGGACGCATGTAATAGGTGCCCAGCACGACGCCATTTTCTTCCGCGACGAAGGTTTCCTTGTCCGGCCCCAGCCACCAGGCCAGCGCATCGGCCTCGCGCATGTCGCGGTCGAGCGCATATGTCTCGCCCGCGCGGATCACGGGTTCCAGAATGGCCCAGATGGCGGCGCAGTCGCCGGCGGCGGCGGAACGGATCAGCATGGCGTCAAAACCCCGCGCCGTCCGGCCAGTCCGGCCCGGCAAGGCCCATGACCTTGAACAGCGCGCCCATCTGCCCCTCGCCGATCAGCCGGTCGCGCGCCGAGGCGATCGCGGCGGCATGTTCGGGCGCTTTCGCGGCGAGAGCCTCCGCCCGCGTCTCGATGCCGAGCGCGCGCAGCCATTGGCCTTGCGTCACGGTGCCGAGCCAGCGGCAGCCGCGCGATTGCGCCACATTCGCCAGTGTGGCGAAATCGACATGGGCCGTCAGGTCCGCCTCGCCGGGAAAGCGGAACGGATCGACCATGCGATGCGCGCGCACGGCCTGAAGCGTGGAGCCGTCGCGCGGCACATCGTGCCCATAGTCGATGAACAGCGCCGCACCGCCCTGCTCCACCAGCCGTCCCGCGACTTCATAGAGAACCGCCGCCGCGCCGGGGCATGTCTCGATGATGGTGCCAGGCGGCGCATCGCGCCGCGCCTCGGGCACGGCGGCGTCCATCGGCTGTTGTCCGGCGACTGGCACGAACGCGCCCTGATCGGAGTGATCCGCCGCCAATCCGACCATCCGCTCGCGCCAGCCTTCATCCGTCCTGACCAGTTGCCGCACCGGCAGGGCGTCGAGAAATTCGTTCGCGACAAGCAGGACCGGCCCCGCCACCGGCACGGTCGACAGGTCATGGTGCCACTGGGCCTGCGGCACCGTCGCCAGTTGCGCGTCCTTCAGTTCCGTCGAGGCTTCGACGAAATGCACCTGCGGCGAGAGACCATAGCGGCGCGCCGTGCGCAGCGCATCGCTGGCGAGCGTGCCCCGCCCCGGCCCCAGTTCGACATAGTGGACCGGCTCCGTCCGCCCGGCCCGGATCCACATGTCCGCCAGCCACAGGCCGATCAGTTCGCCGAACATCTGGCTGATTTCGGGCGCCGTGATGAAATCGCCCGCCGTGCCGAACGGATCGCGCGAAGCATAATAGCGGGCGTTCGATTCCCCCATGTAATGCATGAGCGAGATCGGCCCGTGGTTCGCGATCAGGCGGCGGAACATGGCGGTCAACGGCTCGGTACCTGTTGTCTCCCCGCCCGTCGTCCCCTCGCCCGTCGTCTCCTCGTCCGCGTCCGTTGCCATCGTCCGCTCAGGCCGCGCGGGCGGCGGATGCCAACGGCTTGCGAATCAGGGCGAACGCAACCAGCGCAAGGCCCAGCAGCATCATCGGGATCGTCAGCCACTGGCCCATGGACAGGCCGGTGCGAAGCGCGAGTTCCTGCAACTGGGCATCCGGCTCGCGATAATACTCCACCGTGAAGCGCGCCAGGCCATAGCCCAGCGTAAACACGCCGACGAGCAGGCCGGGACGGAAGCGCGCCTGCGTCTTCCAGAACAGCAGCAGCAGCACGATCATCAGCACCAGCCCTTCGAGCACGGCTTCGTATAGCTGGCTGGGGTGGCGCGGCAGCGGACCTCCATCCGGAAAGACCATGGCCCAGGCGACATCGGGCGAAGCGACGCGGCCCCACAATTCGCCGTTCACGAAGTTCGCCAGCCGTCCGAAGAACAGGCCGAACGGCACACAGACCGCGATGTAGTCCGCCACGCGCAGGAACGGCAGCCCGCCGCGCCACGCAACCCATCCGATCGCGACGACCGTGCCGATCAGCCCGCCGTGGAAGCTCATGCCGCCGTTCCACAGCTTGAGCAGTTCGAGCGGCTGTGCCCATAATTCCGGCGCGTAGAACGTGGCGTAACCCAGCCTGCCGCCCAGAATGATGCCCACAGTGCAATAAAAGAACAGGTCGTCGGCATGGCGCTGCGCCATCGGGGCTCCGGGCGCGCGGATCATGCGCGTCAGGTGCCAGTAACCCAGCACGATCCCGGCGAGATAGGCCAGGCTATACCAGCGCAGCGTGAAGAACCCGAGGTCTATGCCCCGCGTCAGTCCGAGGTCGAGCCAGTAAATCGGTGCCTGGCCTGCCGCAGCCGCGGCGATCAATGACAGCAAGTGCCGAACCTTTCCTTAGGCCCTCGCCGGGCCGCGCGAGCCGCCTTCTGGCACAGCGCGGGCGCGGGGGAAACCGGGTTGTCACGGGCAAGCCGCCAAAGCCTGCTATCCGGCGGGCGGCGAAACAGCTAGAACGAGCCCGATGAATCCCAAGCGCATCCCCAACCAGCGCGCCATTGTCGACCGGCGCGCGCTGACCGAAGAGATCGCGGCCATCGTCGCCGACAAGGGCGGCGACGGCGCGCGTCCGCAAGTGCTGGAAATCCTGCGCCGCGCGCTGAACGAAGGGCGCGACGAAATCGCCCGCAGGCTGGCGGAGCGCCCTTCGGCGGGCCATGACAGCGCCGAAGCGCAGGCCTTCCTGATCGACCAGATCACGCGCATCGTCCACGATCACGTCGTCGGCGACGTCTATCGCGCCAGCAACCGCTCCACGGGCGAGCGCCTGACGATCATGGCCGTGGGCGGATACGGGCGCGGCGAAATGGCGCCCCATTCGGATGTGGACATCGCGTTCCTCACCCCCGGCAAGCAGACCGCGTGGTGCGAGCAGGTGATCGAGGCGATCCTCTATTTCATGTGGGACCTGGGCCTCAAGGTCGGCCATTCCAGCCGCTCGCTGGACGACATGGTCCGCATGTGCCGGGCCGACCTCACCATCCGCACCGCGATGCTGGAAGGGCGCTACGTCTGGGGCGATCAGGCCCTGTTCGACGATGTGCGCCGCCGCTTCTGGAGCGAAGTGGTGGCGGGCACCGAACGCCAGTTCGTCGCGGAAAAGCTGGCCGAGCGCAACGAGCGGCACAAGCGGCTGGGCGACAGCCGCTATGTCGTCGAACCGAACGTGAAGGAAGGCAAGGGGGGCCTGCGCGATCTCCACACGCTCTACTGGATCGGCAAGTATATCCACAAGGTTCGCGATCCCAGCGAACTTGTCGGCGTGGGGCTGCTGACTCAGGCCGAATACCGCCAGTTCCGCCGGGCAGAGACGTTCTTCTGGGCGGTGCGCTGCCACTTGCACACCATAACGCGCCGCGCGGAGGACCGCCTGACCTTCGACCTTCAGCGCGAAGTGGCGGCGCGGATGCAGTTCTCCGACCGGCCGGGCAAGAGCGCGGTCGAACGCTTCATGCAGTATTTCTTCCTTCAGGCCAAAGTCGTGGGCAACCTGACAGGCGTGTTCCTGGCCCAGCTTGACGAGCAGTTCGCGAAGAAGCAGCCACGCGGGTTGCTGGCGGGCTTTCGCGCCCGGCGCCGCACGCTGAAAGGCTACAAGGTGTTCGGGGGCAAAATTTCCGCGCCTTCGGACGACTGGTTCGAGCAGGATCCGGTGCGCCTGCTGGAAATATTCGCGCTGGCCGATGCCGAAGGGCTGGAAATCCACCCCGAAACCCAGCGGCTGATCGCCCGCGACGCGCGGCTCATCAACGGCGAAGTTCGCCGGAACCCGCGCGCCAATGCGCTGTTCATGGACCTGCTGACCAGCCGCAACGATCCCGAAACCGTGCTGCGCTGGCTGAACGAAGCGGGCGTGTTCGGCCGCTTCGTGCCCGATTTCGGCCGGGTCAACGCGCAGATGCAGTTCGACATGTATCACCACTACACAGTGGACGAACACACCATCCGCGCCATCGGCCTGCTGTCGCGCATCGAGAAGGGCGAGCTGAAAGGCGATCACCCGCTGGCGCACGAGATCATCCACAAGATCCAGTCGCGCCGCGCGCTCTATGTCTCGGTGCTGCTGCACGATATCGCCAAGGGACGCGGCGGCGACCATTCGGTGCTCGGCGCGGAAATCGCGCTCAGGCTCTGCCCGCGCTTCGGGCTGGACGCGGACGAGACCGAACTGGTGAGCTGGCTGGTGCGCCAGCACCTGCTGATGAGCGCCACGGCCTTCAAGCGCGATCTGGCGGACTGGAAGACGATCACCGATTTCGTCGGTGCGGTGCAGTCGGTCGACCGGCTGCGGCAACTGACGCTGCTGACCATCGTGGATATCCGCGCGGTCGGCCCCGGCGTGTGGAACAGTTGGAAGCGGCAGCTTCTCGCCGATCTTTACGACGCGGCGGAAGAACGGCTGCGGCTGGGCCATGTCCAGCACCGCCGGGAAGAGCGCGTCGCCGCCAAGAAGGCGGTGGTCGCCGAACGCCTGGGCACGGACGGAAAGCTCGTCCACGACGTCGGCTGCCAGTTGGCCGATGCCTACTGGATCGCCGAACCGGACGACATCATTGCCATGAACCTGCGGCAACTGGCGGTCGTCGGCGGCGAACCGCTGTCGATCGAGACGCACTATTATGCCGCGCGCGGAGCGACGCTCGTGACGGTTGTGGCGACGGACCATCCCGGCATGTTCTATCGCATCGCGGGCGGCATCCACCTGGCGGGCGGCAACATCATCGACGCGCGCATCCATACGGCAAGGAACGGCATGGCGGTGGACAATTTCCTCGTGCAGGATCCGCTCGGCCGCCCGTTCATGGAGGAAAGCCAGCTTGCCCGGCTGCGCACTGCGATCGGCGATGCCCTGGCCAACCGCGTCAAGCTGGTGCCGCAACTGGCCGCCCGTCCGCTGGCGCGCCCACGCGCCGACGCCTTCGAGGTCCGGCCGCGCGTGGAGTTCGACAATGCCGCCTCCAATCGCTTCACGGTGGTGGAAATCAATGCGCGGGACCGCCCGGCCCTGCTCAACCGGCTGGCGCGCGCGCTGTTCGAGGCGCGGCTGATGGTCCATTCCGCCCACATCGCCACATATGGCGAGCGCGCGGTGGATACGTTCTATGTGACGGACTTGCTCGGCGAAAAGATCGACAGCCCGGTCCGCCTCAAGGCCGTGGAAAAGCGCCTGCTGGAAGCGGCGGAGGAAGAGACCGAGGAAGTGGCGGCATAAGCCCCCGGCGGCCACGCGACTCAGGGGCGCTTCAGCCTTCCGCCGCCGTCCGCAATCGTTCCAGCGCCTTGTCCCTGCCGATCAGCGGCAGCAGGGCGGCCATATCCGGCCCGTGGTCGCGGCCTGTCAATGCCTGGCGCAGCGGCAGGAACAGGGCCTTGCCCTTGCGCCCCGCGGTCTCCTTGAGCGCGGCGGTCAGTGTGTGCCAGGGATCGCCGTCCCACTCTTGCGCGGCCAGCGTTCCGGCGGCCGTATGCAGGAAGGCGCGGCCTTCCTCATCCGTTTCCGGCGCTTCAATCGGACCCGTCACGACCCGCCACCAGTCCGCGGCTTCGGAAATATGCGAAAGGTTGGGACGAATCGCGTCCCACCCCGCTTCCCCCATGCCTTCGGGCAAAAGGCGCGAAACGCGATCGTAAGGCAGGCGATGCACGATCTGGGCGTTCAGCCTTTCCAGTTCCGCCTCGTCGAAACGCGCGGGCGCGCGGCCGAAGGTGGCGAGGTTGAACGTTTCGACCAGTTCTCCCCGATCTGTGATGGCTTCCACCGGCAACGACGTACCCAGCCGCGCCAGCAGGGCGATCAGCGCTTCCGGCTCTATTCCCATCTCGCGAAACTCGGCAACGCCGATCGCGCCCAGCCGCTTGGAGAGCTTGCCTTCGCTGCCGGTCAGCAGCGCCTCGTGCGCGAAACGGGGCATGTCGTGCCGCGCGGCATGAAGCGCCGTGAACATCTGGATCTGCACGGCGGTATTGGAAACATGGTCCTCGCCGCGCAGCACGTCCGTCACGCCCATCTCGATATCGTCGATCACGCTCGGCAGCATGTAGAGCCACGAGCCGTCGGCGCGGCGAACCACCGGGTCAGACATCTGCGCCGGATCGAAATGCTGTGGTCCGCGCACACCATCCACCCATTCGATGGGCGCATCGTGATCCAGCAGGAAACGCCAGTGGGGCCGCTCCCCCGCCTCCGCCCTCGCTGTGTGATCCGGCTCTGCCAGCCTCAGCGCGGCGCGGTCGTAAATCGGCGGCAATCCCCGCCCCAGCAGCACCTTGCGCTTGAGTTCCAGTTCCCGCGCGGTTTCGTAGCAGCGATAGAGCCGTCCCTCCGCCACCAGCCGCCCGAACGCCTGCTCATAGAGCGCGAAGCGGGCGGACTGACGCTCTTCCCCGTCCGGGTCGAGGCCCAGCCAGGCGAGGTCGGCGCGGATGGCGTCCACATATTCCTCACGGCTGCGCGCCGTGTCCGTATCGTCGATACGCAACAGGAACTTGCCGCCGGACTTCCTGGCCAACAGCCAGTTGTGCAACGCGGTGCGGATATTGCCGACATGGAGCCGCCCGGTGGGCGACGGCGCGAAACGCGTGATGACAGGAGCGGAAGGAACCATGGAGCCGCTCTATAGCGGCCCGCGCGCGTGATGCCAGAGGGAGGGCCAGAGAGGCGCGGAAAGCAGGCGGATCAGGCGCGTTGCTGCTGCAACGAGGAAAGCAGCGCGACGCATTCCACGGCATGGTCATAAAGCGGCTCATGCCAGACCGGACGCACGAAACCGTCAAGCTCGGAGGCGAAGCCCGCCCGGTCGCCCGCCATGGCCCGGCGCACCATGCTGGCCAGCGTGCGCTCGTCCGGCGTCATGCGCAGGCAGCAGGGCCGCGAAACGCCATAAGGTTCGGGCCAGGCCCGGCCGATCATGCGCGACAGCGCCAGCACCTGTTCCGCCAGAGTCACGCTGCCGAAGCGGCCGGTAAGCTCCACGATCGGCTCACGCCCCGCCTGCTCGAACAGCGCGCAAAGCCGCATGGCCATGACGAGATGCATGGCGGGAAGCGGCAGCGCGCGGATATCGGCCGGGCGGCCCAGCGAAGCGATGGCGGCGGCATAGCGAGATGACGTGGCGCGTGGCGTGGCAGACATGGCGAATCCTTGATGCGACCGATTTGCAACAAGGCTAGGCGGCGCGAGAACCCTCGTCAATGATAATGATTCGCAATATGGCGCCTGGCGCGCCGTTTTCCGGCCCGCGCTTCAAACCATGCGCTTCAGGCGGTGCGAAACGCGTGCGTAATCGGATAGCGCCGGTCCCGCCCGAAATTGCGCGTGCCCAGCTTCACTCCCGGCGGCGCCTGCCGCCGCTTGTATTCCGCGAGGTTCAGCAGCCGCTCGATCCGCACCACCGCCTCCCGGTCGAACCCTTCGCGCACAAGCTGCTCCACGCTCTTCTCATGTTCGACCATCCCCAGCAGAATCGCGTCAAGCACGTCGTAGGGCGGCAGCGAATCGGAATCCTTCTGGTCAGGGCGCAGTTCGGCGCTGGGCGGCTTGGTAATGATCCGCTCCGGCATCACCGGGCCGTCCGGGCCCAGGCCGATGCGGGGCTTCTGCGCGTTGCGCCAGCGCGAAATCGCGAAAACGGTCGTCTTGTAGGCGTCCTTCAAGGGATTGTAGCCGCCCGCCATATCGCCATAGATCGTGGCATATCCGACGCTCATCTCGCTCTTGTTGCCGGTGGTCAGAAGCATCGGGCCGAACTTGTTGGACAACGCCATCAGAGTCACGCCCCGGATGCGCGACTGCATGTTCTCTTCAGTGATGTCGACTTGCGTGTCGGCGAAGCTATCCGCCAGCATCGCATCGAACCCCGCGACGGCGGGCTGGATCGGGATAACCTCATGCCGGCAGCCGATCATCCGGGCGCATTGCTCGGCATCTTCCAGGCTTTCCGCGCTGGTGAAGCGGCTGGGCAGCATGACGCAGCGCACGCGGTCCGGCCCGAGCGCATCCGCCGCGATGGCGGCACAAATCGCGCTGTCGATACCGCCCGAAAGGCCCAGCACCACGCCCGGAAAGCCGTTGCGGTTCACATAGTCCCGCAGCGAGAGGACCATGGCGCAATAGATATCCTCCGGGTGATCGGCGAGCGGGGCGATCTCTCCCCGGTCGCAACGCCAGCCTTGCGCAGTCCGCGTCCAGCGCGTGGTGACTTCCTGCTCTTCCCAATCTTTCATCTGCACGGCCAGACCGCCATCGCCGTTCACCACGAAGCTGGCCCCGTCGAACACCAGTTCGTCCTGCCCGCCGACACGGTTGAGGTAGGCGAGCGGGATTCCCGTATCGATCGCCCGGCGCTTGGCCACTCCGTCGATCCGCAGCGCATCCTTGTCGATCTCATAAGGGCTGCCGTTGATGCACAGGAACAACTCGGCCCCGAAATCGGCGAGGTGGCGGCAGACATCCGGTTGCCAGATATCCTCGCACACCGGCACGCCGATCATCACGCCCCGGAAGATGATCGGCTCGGGCAACGGGCCGGGCTGGAACAGCCGCACTTCGTCGAACGTGCCGTAGTTCGGCAGTTCGTGCTTGAAGCGCGTCGCCGCGATCTTGCCGCCATCGAGCAGGGCGACGCCGTTGTGCAGCGCGCCGTCGCGCACGAAAACGGAACCGACCAGCATGGCCGGACCGGGGTTTGCCGTCGCCCTGGCCAGTTCCTGAAGCGCGGAGGCGGCCCGTTCGATCAGCGCGGGCTTGAGGATCAGATCCTCGGGCGGATAGCCGATCAGATGCAGCTCGGGAAAGACGATCAGGTCCGAATCCGCGGCCCGATCCCGCGCGGCGAGCATGGCGGCCGCGTTTCCGGCCAGATCGCCGACGGACTGGTTAAGCTGGGCAAGCGTGATCGTAAGAGTATCGGGCATAAAGTCCTTCGGAAGCGGATGGCGCGTTCAGCGGCACGGAACAGAGATGCCGCCGCAACCGCGCCCATGCAAGATTTTCAGCCGCGAACGGAACGCCGATACGGAAAAGCCCTCCCGGACGGGAGGGCTTCACCACGCACGCAAGGGCCGGAAATACGAACGTTCCGCCCTGCGCGCCCGATCACATCTTGGGTTCGGCCGCGGGTGTCGTAACTTCGGCGGCAGCCTCGCCCCCTGCATCGGCCACCATGTCGGTGGCCGCCGCATCGGTAGCGGCCGCGTCCTCGGACGGCACGGCCGTCGCGTCGCCCACGGCTTCCTCCGCCGGAAGCTCGACATTTTCGGCCATGGCCTGTTCGCTGGCGTCGTCCGACTTGCCGCACGCCGCGAGGCTCAGCGCGGCGGCGGAAACCAGTGCTGCATAAGCGATCTTCTTCATGGTAATCCCCTTGGATTGCGGCAGATGCCGTGCGACCAACCGGGCGCGGGTTGTAGCGCCGGTGCCAAGGGAACGCAAACGGCATGGCGGCGCACCGTAGCGGAGCAGAGACGTGCCGCTTGCAGAGATATAAAGATTTCTTTATATGATCCTCTCCATGCGGATCGACCCTCTCCTGCGCGCGCTGGCGGACCAGACGCGGCTGCGCATCATGCGCCTGCTTGCGGCGATGGAGCTGGCCGTGGGCGAACTGGCGCAAGTTCTGGGGCAGAGCCAGCCGCGCGTGTCGCGCCACGTCCGCATCCTGTGCGACGCGGGCCTTGCCGAACGACGCAAGGAAGGAAGCTGGGTGTTCCTGCGCAGTGCGATTTCGGAACAGGGCGCACCGCCGTTGGGCGCGGCGGCCGCCCGCCTGCTGGGCATTGCCGAACGCGACGATGCCGCCTTCGCCGCCCGCTGCGCCGAAGACCGCCGCCACCTTGCCGCGATCCGCGCGGCGCGGGAAGCAACGGCGCAAGCCTATTTCGCGCGCCACGCCGGGGAATGGGATACGCTGCGATCGCTTCACGCCGCCGACGGCCCGGTGGAAGCCGCGCTGGAACAGGCGCTGGGGCGGGAATTGGGCAGGCTGCTCGATATCGGCACCGGCACCGGCCGGATGGCGGAACTGTTCGCTCCCCATGCCGCCCATGTTACCGGACTCGATAAAAGCCCGGAAATGCTCCGCATCGCCCGGGCGCGGTTGCAGCACCTCCCCGCCGACGGTGTCGATCTGATGCACGGCGACTTCATGGCCCTGCCTTTCGCCGACGCCACGTTCGACACGGTGCTGTTCCATCAGGTGCTGCATTACGCCCAGGAACCGGAAAAAGTGCTGGCCGAAGCCGCGCGTGTGGCGCGGAACGGCGGGCGGATCGCCATCGTCGATTTCGCCGCGCATGACCGGGAAGAGCTTCGCGCCGTCCATGCCCACGCGCGTCTCGGCTTCACAGATGAGCAGATGCTGGCGCTGCTGACGGACGCCGGTTTCGCGGCGCAAGCGTCCGTGGCCCTGCCGGGCGCGCCGTTGACCGTGAAGATCTGGACAGGACTACGCGAACCGCAGGCAGCCGGGCGGGAGACCGTGGCGAGAGGAAAGACACAACGCTTATGAATGCCCAGATTTCCGCTTTGTCGGCCCCGCTGTTCGCGGGCCTGCCGGGTGACATTTCCGTTTCCTTCGAGTTCTTCCCGCCCAAGACCGAAAAGATGGAGGGACAGTTGTGGTCGGCCATCACGGACCTCGCCCCGCTGGACCCCGCTTTCGTCTCCGTGACTTACGGCGCGGGCGGATCGACGCGGGAGCGTACCCATGCCACCGTCAGCCGTATCGCGCGCGAGACTGAGTTGGTGCCCGCCGCGCATCTGACCTGCGTCGCCGCCAGCAAGGACGAACTGGCCGAAATCGCCGGGCAATACTGGGACGCGGGCGTGCGCCACATCGTCGCCCTGCGTGGCGATCCGCCGCCGGGGGACGGAGACCGCTTCGTGCCACACCCGCAAGGCTACGCCAGCGCCGCCGAACTGGTGGCGGGCCTGAAAGCGCAGCACGACTTCGAGATTTCGGTCGCCGCCTATCCCGAAGTCCACCCGGAAGCTGTCAGCGCGCAGGCCGATCTCGACAACCTGAAACGCAAGCTGGACGCTGGCGCCACTCGCGCGATCAGCCAGTTCTTCTTTTCGACCGACGCCTGGTTCCGCTTTGTGGACAAGGCGCTGGCGGCGGGCATCTCTGCGCCGATCCTGCCCGGCATCATGCCCGTCACCAGTTTCGCCGCCATCCGCCGGATGAGCGCGAACACCGAAATCCCCGGCTGGATGGAGACACTGTTCGCGGGACTGGACGAGCGGCCCGGCCCACGCGGCCTCGTCGCCGCCGTCGCCGCCGCCGACATGTGCCGCAGGCTTTATGAAGGGGGCGTCCGCGATTTCCATTTCTACACGCTCAATCGCGCCGAACAGGCCTATGCCATCTGCCACCTGCTCGGCCTACGCCCGAAAGCGGAGACAAATGTATGACCGCACGTGATCTTTTTCTTGCCGAAGCGGCGAAGCGCATCCTCATCACGGACGGGGCGCAAGGCACCGAATTCCAGAAGCTCGGCCTGACGGAAGCGGACTATGCCGGGAACCTCGGCCTGTCGCACGACCAGAAGGGCAACAACGACATGCTCACGCTGGCGAAGCCGGAAGCCGTCGAGGGCGTCCACCGCAGCTATTTCGAGGCTGGCGCGGACATCGCCGAAACCAACACCTTTTCGTCCAACCGCATCAGCCAGGCCGATTACGGCGCCGAACATCTGGTGCGCGACCTGAACGTGGAGGCGGCGCGAATGGCCCGGCGGATCGCCGACGAATATACGGCGCAGGACGCCAGAAATGGTATCCAGCGCCCCCGTTTCGTCGCGGGCGGTATCGGGCCGACCAACAAGACGCTGTCGCTCTCGCCCGACGTGAACGACCCCGGCTTCCGCGAGATCGACTGGGATTTCCTCGTCGACGTCTATCGCGAACAGGCCGCCGCGCTGGTGGAAGGCGGGGCGGATTTCATCCTGATCGAAACCGTGTTCGACACGCTGAACGCCAAGGCCGGGATCATGGCGGTGAAGCAACTCGAGCGCGAATTGGGCCGCGACGTGCCGATCATGCTGTCCATGACGCTGACGGACCTTTCGGGCCGCAACCTGTCCGGCCACACGGTCGAGGCGTTCTGGCACGCAGTGCGCCATGCGAAACCGCTGACGATCGGTCTCAACTGCTCGTTCGGGGCAACGCAATTACGGCCGCACGTCAAGACCCTGTCCGAAATCGCCGATACGCTCATCATGGTCTATCCCAACGCGGGCCTGCCCAACGAACTGGGCGAATACGACGAACTGCCGGATACCACCGCCGGGCTGGTCCACGAATGGGCGCAGGCCGGGCAAGTCAACGTGCTGGGCGGCTGCTGCGGATCGACGCCCACGCATATCGCCGCCATGGCGAAAGCCGTGGAGGGCCTGCCTGCGCGCAAGATTCCCGTTCTGGAACCCGTCACCCGGCTGGCGGGACTGGAACCTTTCACTCTTGCTGCCTGAGCTTACTGGAAACGCCATGAACACCCCGAATTCCGCCCGTTTCGTCAATATCGGCGAACGCACCAACGTCACAGGCTCCGCCGCGTTCAAGAAGCTGATCCTCGCGGGCGATTATCCCAAAGCGGTGGACGTCGCGCGCCAGCAGGTGGAAAACGGCGCGCAGGTCATCGACGTCAACATGGACGAGGGCCTGCTCGACGCCGTGGAGGCAATGACCACGTTTCTGAAGCTGATCGCCTCGGAGCCGGATATCGCGCGCGTGCCGGTGATGATCGACAGCTCCAGATGGCACGTCATCGAGGAAGGGCTGAAATGCGTTTCCGGCAAGCCGATCGTCAATTCCATCTCGATGAAGGAAGGCGAAGCGCAATTCCTGGAACAGGCGCGCAAGTGCATGGATTACGGCGCCGCCGTGGTCGTCATGGCCTTCGACGAGAAGGGGCAGGCCGACACGAAGGATCGCAAGGTCGAAATCTGCCAGCGCGCCTACAAGCTGCTGACCGGCATCGACTTTCCGCCCGAGGACATCATCTTCGACCCCAACATCTTCGCCATCGCCACGGGCATGGAAGAGCATGAAAACTATGCGGTCGATTTCATCGAGGCCCTGAAGGTGATCCGCGAAACCTGCCCGCACGTCCACTTTTCGGGTGGGCTTTCCAACCTGTCGTTCAGCTTCCGCGGCAACGAGACGGTGCGGCGAGCGATGCACTCCGTGTTCCTCTATCACGCCATCCCGGCGGGGCTGGACATGGCCATCGTCAACGCGGGTCAACTCGACATCTATGACCAGATCGACCCGGTGCTGCGCGAGGCATGCGAGGATGTGATCCTCAATCGCACGCCCGCCAGCAGTGAACAAAGCGCGACGGAACGACTGATCGAACTGGCCGAAAGCTACAAGGGCAAGGATGCGGTGGCCGAAAAGGCAGCCGAGGAATGGCGCGGCTGGGATGTCGTCAGGCGGCTGGAGCACGCGCTGGTCAAGGGCATCGACGCCCATATCGTCGAAGATACCGAGGAAGCGCGTCTGGAAATCGCCGCGCGCAACGGCAGGCCCATCGAAGTGATCGAAGGCCCGCTGATGGGCGGCATGAACGTGGTGGGCGACCTGTTCGGATCGGGCAAGATGTTCCTGCCGCAAGTCGTGAAGTCGGCCCGCGTGATGAAGAAGGCCGTCGCTCACCTTATCCCCTTCATCGAGGCGGAAAAGGAAGAGGGGCAGAAGGCCAAGGGCCATATCGTGATGGCGACCGTGAAAGGCGACGTCCACGATATCGGCAAGAACATCGTGGGCGTAGTGCTCCAGTGCAACGGCTATGAAGTGACTGACCTCGGCGTCATGGTGCCCTGGGCGACGATCCTCGACACCGCGCGGGAAAAGGACGCCGACATGATCGGCCTGTCCGGCCTCATCACGCCGTCGCTCGACGAGATGGTGACGGTTGCCGAGGAAATGCAGCGCGCCGATATGGCGATCCCGCTGCTGATCGGCGGCGCGACGACCAGCAAGGTTCATACGGCCCTGCGGATAGACCCCGCCTATGAAGGGCCTGTGATCCACGTGCTCGACGCCAGCCGGGCCGTGGGTGTGGCATCGCAACTGCTGTCGGACACGCAGGCGCAGGGCTTCATCACCGGCACCGCCGGCGAATACGCGGCGATCCGCGACGCGCGCGCGGGCAAGGAAGGTTCCGGCCTGCTGCCGCTGGAAGACGCGCGCGCCAATGCCTTCAAGGCGGACATGGGCGACAAGGCGCTGCCGCCGGAGCAGCCGGGCCTGCATGTGTTCCCGGACTGGGCGCTGGCGGACCTGCGCGCGACGTTCGACTGGACGCCGTTCTTCCGCGCATGGGAACTGGCGGGCGTCTATCCCGCCATCCTCGACGACAGGATCGTCGGCGAAAGCGCGCGCGGCCTCTATGCCGATGCGCAAGCAATGCTCGACCGCATCGTCGATGAAAAGTGGCTGACGGCGAAAGGCGTCTGCGGCTTCTGGGCCTGCCACCGGGAAGGCGACGACATCGTGCTGGAAAACGGGACGCGCCTGCCATTCCTGCGCCAGCAAGTGAAGAAAAGCCGGGATCGCGCCAATTTCTGCCTGGCGGATTTCATTGCCGAGGACCGGGACTGGATCGGCGGTTTCGCTGTCGGCATCCATGGTATCGAGCCGCATCTGGAACGTTTCAAGGCGGCCCATGACGATTACAACGGCATCTTGCTGAAAGCCCTCGCCGACCGTTTCGCCGAAGCCTTCGCCGAACGCCTGCACCAGCATGTGCGCATGACGCTATGGGGCTATGCCCCGGGCGAGCAGCTTACCAACGAGGCGTTGATCCGCGAGGAATATCGAGGCATTCGGCCGGCCCCCGGCTATCCCGCCTGCCCGGATCACAGCCTCAAGCCCATCCTGTTCGACTTGCTGGACGCAGGCGAGAACGCGGGGATGGAACTGACGGAAAGCTTCGCGATGCTGCCGACATCGGCGGTTTCCGGCTTCTACTTCGCACACCCGGAAAGCCAGTATTTCGGAGTGGCGAGGATCGGGCGCGACCAACTCACGGACTATGCCCGGCGGCGAGAGGTGGACCTTGCCGTCGCCGAACGCTGGCTCCGCCCCAATCTGGATTGAGCGGCGGGCAAACGGCTATATGCCGCCCGGTATTACATCGGGCTTCAAAGGCAGCGGTTCAGAACGCTTCTCGCTTGCCCGGAAAACGGTATTTGGCCTGAAATTCCGGTCTGACAATGGTTGCGAGAGGACCGCTGCCGCCACTGTCACGCAACAAGAGCGTCAGTGATAAAGGTGGTTGCGGGGGCTCGCAACACCCGATGGTTGCGATTGATTGAACGGCAAATCCCAGCGCGTGCATTCGCCGTTCGGCCCTGCAGTGCTGGCACCCGCGAAGCCGCCAAAGCCATTCGGGTAGCCACCGTTGCCGCCAACCGGCAGGTGCAAGGTAGCAGTGCGTTCAGCACTTCGCGCATGTCCGTCGTCCGACGCCAGCCGCCAGTCTTTGGCCGCCGGGATGAAAGGTGCCGCCAATGCCCGCTCTCGATCCGTCATATCGCTGGAATAGCGAAGCCCTTCTCGGCTATGCTCACGCCGGGCGATACCAGTCCATGCCATCGTTCACTCCATCTCCTCGCAAAGACGGCGTGAATCACAACATGCTGGTATCACTCAATAACTTTCAGATCGGGCTCTGAGGGCGCGCAGCGTTTCCATCCAAACCTGATAGGCTTGATCCAGGTTCACGATCACCCTCGCCTGCTCGTCAGTGAAAGGTTGAACGGTCATGTTTTTGCCCCGCAAATTCTATGATTCTGGAATATGCAGGGCAAACGGCGCAAAATTAATCTTTGCCCTGCAAATTGCTCATTTGCCATCATTGCGGGGCAAACCGCATAGGGGACCTTCGTTCCTCGTCTGTTGCACCGTTGAGCGCTTCGAGTGAGAGACTCTCCTCGCGGAAGCAAGACGCAAACTTTTCGGCAAGACGCTCTGAGTTTTCAGTCCATAGCTGGTGCGGGTAATTGCCGTAATAGTTCTGAACGTTGACCAGGCCGGATCCGGCCGATGCCAGCACAAAAATTCCGCCAGCCGGTATTGCGCCTGGCTGACGCCCAGCACCATCGGCGCCGCCATCGGAAAAAACAGGATATGGAGAAACCGGACGGGAACGAATCGGTGATGGCAGTCTGCATAGCCGCCCGTAAGAGCAAGAGCGACCAGATCGCCCGCGACCCGAAGCGGCCCCGGTTTTGGCGCTTGCCCGGCGAAAAGTGTCTCAATGAAGCCTGGCGCCGGCCGGGCGAGGATTTCGGATTGGGCCAGCGGCAACAGGCGGATGATCTCCATCCGGCCGGCGAGCGAGCCGCGATGCGCGGCAGCGTCATGAGATTGGCCGAGCCGGTTATCAGTTGCGACAGCGGCACTTGAAACACGGAACGAATGATATACATGGAAGTAAATGTATATCTACGGAGATTGACCATGCAGGTCGCAAAATGGGGCAACAGCCTCGCGGTCCGTTTGCCCGCTTCGATCGTCGATGCTCTCAACTTGCATGAAGGCGACGACATTGAGTTCTACGTTGCCGATGAGCGCACGATGGGCGTTGCCCGCAAGCCCGGCAAAAAAGAATTGCTGAAACGTCTGCGCACTTATCGCGGCCGCTTGCCTGCCGACTTCAAGTTTGACCGGGAAGAGGCCAATGCCAGATAGCTTTCTGGACACCAACACGCTCATCTATCTGGCCTCCGGCGACGACCGGAAGGCGGATCGCGTGGAGAGCCTGCTTTCGGACGGCACGACGGTCAGCGTTCAAGTTCTCAATGAGATAGCCAATGTCGCGCGCCGCAAGCTGAATTGGTCCTGGGCGGACACGAACGGCTTTTTGTCGATGGTCAAGGGGTTGGTGGAGGTCCTTCCCTTGACTATAGAGACGCATGAAACGGGCATCGACCTGTCTGAGCGCTACGGCTTCTCCGTCTATGACGGCCAAATCGTCGGCGCGGCCTTGCTGGCGGAATGCGATACGCTCTGGTCGGAGGATATGCAGGACGGACTATTGGTCGCAGACCGGCTCCGCATCCGCAATCCGTTCGCTGATGTTTGAAATTTCCGTGACGACAAACTGCTGCTTCAACGGGTGCTTACGGCGATGCTCAAAGAATAGGTCATTGCGATGATAGAAGAATATGAGGATTTCTTGCGCTGCAAGATCAAGATCGCGCGGGCATCAATACGCGCTGGTCGCGGTCGGTCGAATGATGATGTAGAAGCAAGGTTTGCCGCTCGCCGTTTGACGCTGCTTCGCAAAGTGGAGCAGCGGGGGCGACCCGACAGGTGAATGATGAAGCCGAGGACAGGCGAGGAGTAGCGGGCGTAGAGGGCGGCTCTGAGCATCAAGGGTCCGGATCAAGGTGTCGGCCGGGCGAGGATTTCGGATTGAGCCAGCGGCAACAGGCGAATGATCTCCATCCGGCCGGCGAGCGGTCCGCTATGCGCGGCAGCGTCATGAGATTGGCCGAGCCGGTTATCAGGAAGCGCCCGGGACGGGCATCGCGATCGACGCTCTCCTTGATCGCGAGCAGCAGATCCGGCGCGCGCTATACTTCGTCGATAATCGCCTGGTCCAGGTCGCGAATGAGCCCGGCGGGATCCGACTGCGCGGCCGCAAGCGTGGTTGCATCGTCAAGCGTCAGATAGGAACGGGATGGTTCGGCGAGAGAGCGGGCGAGGGTGGTCTTGCCAGCCTGACGGGGACCGGCAAGCAGGACTACGCGGGTATCCTGCAATGCTTCGCGGACGCGATCGGTCGAGCATGGCGGTTTGAAGCTTTAACGGCGTCCAAATGAAATCTGCCGATTGCCTCCACTGATGCGGTACGGCGGCGGCCCGATGCGGCTCTGTCTGCGCCAAACCATTGCCAATCAGGGTGTATATTTGATGTACCGATGACTCAATAAACGGCCGAATCTGAATTCAGATGTCAGCTTCGTTGGACGAAGCGGTCGTTCCCGATGCACTCCTTGAATGACGGGTTTCGGCGGGAGCGGCCATTCCCGCTTGGGTCGGGGAACGGCTTAAGGTGGTCGGTTCATGCCATTTTTGCGCACTTTTGAACCTTAACTCAGTTCGGCCAACGCCTTTACTCTCGCATGTACAATCTCGACTCTGCCGTCAGGGCCTCTGATATTTCCGTAGAGAAAATTCTCGAAGTCCGCATGCTGTAATAACGCCCGAAGCTGCTCTGACAAGTAGCGTCGCACATCGCTTTGTGCCGCCTGTACTTCGCTCAGGAGCGCCGGTCTTCCATCCACGACATTGATGATGTCCTCCAAGTCGTGGCTCCCAAGGGGGTCATTCTGGCCTCTCCCACTGTAGGCTTCTAGTTTGGTAGCCAGAAATAGGGGCGGTGTTAAATGCTTTATCACGCGCCCACTCGGCAGGGCGTACTTGATCGCGGTGTAGATGCCTTCTTTGTACCAGCGGTTGCTGAACCCTAGAATGTCTGGATCGTCGGGCATGAAATCGACCTTGAGGTTGCCGAGCCGCATTCGGCAGATGACCTCATCCTCTCCCGATACTGTAAAGCCCTTCTTGTTCAAGGTTTCCTGGAGCTGCATCCATTGCGTCATACCGGTCAGGCCGACGATCAGGTCTACATCATCTGTGGCGCGCACCTCCTGCAAGGTGATTTCGTCCGTGATGAGTACGGCGGTTGAGCATCCGCCTATTCCCGCCTGTCGAGACCAATCGTTGACACCCATTCGTCGACGAGGCGCGCATATTGCCGTGTGCTCAAGTGACCGAGGTAATCGATCCTGCTTGGGAATACGAAGTCACGGATCGTCCCGCCGCGCCGATCAAGCCATGCTTTCAGGCTCTTGCGTGCCTCCGACATGATCTCGAATTGCACCGGACGGCCCGTCTTTTGCTGGATAACGGTCGCACGATCACGAAAGGACCCTGCGCTCATCAGGTCGCCTATCCTGATCTTGACCAGATCGCAGCCACGCAATTTGCTGTCGATGGCAAGATCGAACAGGGCCCGATCACGCAGACGCTTGTGTTCGTCGAGATAGAAACGGATTGCCCAGATATCGCGCGGCTTCAGTGGGCGCTTCGGTCCAACATTTTTCCCTGCGTTCCAAGGGCACCGATCATGTATGGCGGGGTCAAGGTCTGAATGTCCCATGATAGTTCTCCGATGGCCGGAATGGCCAGCGCGAGTATAGCCCCATGCTCAACCACCCTCAGTCAAGTGTCGCGCGACACTTGACGCTCTCACATGGCTGCGCTATATCCCAGGAATGGAAATCGAAAGTATCAGGCACAAAGGCCTGCGCCGCTTCTTCCAGACCGGCAACGCTAAAGGCCTGGTTGGGGATGCTGGGCGATTGCGTAAGATGCTTGCTTTCATCGACGCTGCGGAAAGCTTCGAAGAACTGTCGGTGCCTCCGAACTTCGGATTGCATGAGCTGACAGGTGACCGGAAGGGGAACTGGTCGATGACGGTTACGAGAAACTGGCGGATGACCTTCGGGTTGAATGACGAAGGCGCGCTAATCGATATGGATCTGGAGGATTATCATGGCGCTTAAGATGCACCCTTCGCTGGCCGTTCACGTTGGCGACTGGTTGAAGACGGAAATTGTGGAACCCGCGCAGGTTAGCGTGACGGCTTTGGCCCAGCATTTTGGCGTATCGAGGCAGGCCTTGAGCACCTTACTGAACGGCAATGCGAACCTGTCTGCCGATATGGCCATCCGGTTTGAGAAGGCCTTCGGCATCAAGGCCGACACTCTATTGCGGATGCAGACGACTTATGAGCTGGCCCAGGCCCGTGAGCATGAGCAGGATATTAAGGTTCAAAAGTTCGCCAGAGCAGCCTGAACCGCGAACATTGCGGACATTCGAAAGCCCGAAACGGCTTCCTAAAACCTGCCCTTAGTTCATCGGACTGGCGTGCGGTAGCGAGCGACCGGACTGTTGGACACCGCGTAATTGATTTAGCCACCCTCCTGGATGGTACGAAGTCGCCTTGGCGCTTCAATGCAGGAGGGTGACCGATGATAATGTACGCGGGATTGGATGTGAGCGACAAGTCCACGCATATTTGCGTGGTTGACGGTGATGGTGCGATATTACGCCGCGATGTGGTAACCAGCGATCCGGATGTTCTGGCCAAGTGGTTCGGCAAGCACTACCCCGATCTGGTTCGTGTGGTTCTGGAGACCGGCCCTTTATCGACGTTCTTATTCCATGGCCTGGCGGAGCGAGGCATCCCGGTCGAGTGCATCTGCGCCCGACATGCCAAGGGCGTGTTGGGATAGCAGACGTTCTGGATGGTGCATCGGCAAGTCAGCTTTGCACCTCATCCGACACCGCGCTGCCCAGCTGATCGCTGGATGGGGCGGCGTTGGCGCTTACGGCGCCAACGCTACCAAAGAGCTTGGAATCCGGCTGGGTGCGCTCGGCTTGCGACTCCCCTTTGTTCGCCCGCATATCGGGGCATGCATCCGTGGGCTGCGCGTGATAGTCGGCGAACATTGGCGCGCTGGGACTTTGTCGCAGGTCGAATTTGACTTGCTGCTCCATCGGCTCGACGGCGGTCCGCTCTTGCCGCCCCGCACTAGCGTTTCGGCAAGGCCTGCGGATCAAGACTGGCCGACGTTGCCTGAGGAGCGCTGGAGTGCACGTGCCGAGGATTGGCTACAGGCGGAGGGCAGACCCGCCCGGGCATCGGCCAGAAGACGGCCCATCCCTGCCCTGCCCCGGATGCTCGCGCCAGAGACCGCCTCATCGTGATAATGCGCAACAACCTTCCACCCTTCGCGTGCCGCCAATTGCCTGCAGACACGCAATTGATCATCGATGGATTGCGGGTTTTGGAGGTCCGAGGAGTAGCGGGCGTAGAGGGCGGCTCTGAGCATCAAGGGTCCGGATCAAAGGGCCGGAGCGCTTGGCAGATTTCGACAGGAGAGAATAGCCTTCGCGAGCGCAACGATGTTGGTTGCAGGGTCAGCACCCCCGATTTGAACCTACGGATGCAAGTGCTTGATTTTATTGAATCCGATCTCCGAAGAACAAAACAAAACCGCAGCAACCCATTGGATTACTGCGGTTTTTTAGCATTTTCTGGTTGCGGGGGCAGGATTTGAACCTGCGACCTTCAGGTTATGAGCCTGACGAGCTACCGGGCTGCTCCACCCCGCGTCACC
>CAZUOV010000031.1:0-33664 GCA_964621355.1 uncultured Novosphingobium sp.
TTTCCGCGCCTGAACCGGCGCATGCACAACAAGAGCTTCACCGCCGACAACCAGGCCACCATCGTCGGCGGACGCAATATCGGCGACGAGTACATGGGCGCAGGCGAAGGACTGCTGTTCGCCGATCTCGACGTGCTGGCGGTCGGCCAGGTCGTGGGCGAGGTATCCCGCCAGTTCGATCGATACTGGGCCAGCCGCTCGGCTTACCCGGCCGGTCGGATTCTCGGAGCTGCCGGACCGACGGAACTCGGCAGGCTAGCCGCGGAGGCCGCGCGGATCCGGGAACGACCGGATGGCGAGCGCTATGTGGAGGCAATCCGGAAATCGGCGCTCCTGGGCCAGTTGCGCCAGCGCACGGTGCCTCTCGAATGGGCTGAAACCCGGCTGGTTGCCGACGATCCGGCCAAGGGACTGGGGCTGGCGGCGACCGAGAATCTCCTGTTCCCGAGACTGGTCGAGATCGTCGGCAAGCCGGGGAGCAGCCTGTCGCTGGTTTCGAGCTACTTCGTGCCGACCGAAGCGGGCACCGAGACGTTCTCCCTCATGGCGCGAAGGGGTGTGAATGTCTCGATCCTGACGAACGCGCTCGAAGCGACGGATGTGCCGGTGGTCCATGCCGGTTACGTCCCGTGGCGCCAGGCGATGCTGAAGGCAGGGGTGAGACTTTATGAATTACGGCGGACGGGCCGAGGCCAGCATCCGAACCGTCGCGGCATCAGACGCTCCGGTTCCGGCGACGGCACGGCGATCGGCGGCTCGGCAACCGCGCTGCACGCCAAGACTTTCGCGATCGACGGCAAGTACATCTTCGTGGGCTCGTTCAACTTCGATCCACGCTCGGCCAAGCTCAACACCGAACTGGGACTGGTCATGCAGAGCGCCGCGCTCAGCCGGCCGATCGATGAAGCGTTCACGGGCGGGATCCCCTCCCTCGCCTATGAAGTGAAGCTCGACGAGGATGGCGGACTCTACTGGCTCGAGCGAAGGGGGAAGCGAGTGATCCGCCACGACACGGAACCGGGCACGACGTGGTTCACGCGGGCCACGATCCGCGTTCTTTCCCTTCTGCCGATCGATTGGCTCTTGTGACGAGACGGTGCAATAGGTCAAACCGTCCACTATACGAAAGGACGCAGTAGCCGATGCCCGAGGCGCCTCCCCGCAACTGGATCAGGCTCCATTCGATTCCGCTTGGCCTCGCGGCCCGCATCGTCGTCGCCAGCGTTGTGACCTTCATTCTCTGTCTGGCCCTGGGCCTTCAGCAAAGCCAGTGGGCTATCCTGAGCGCCATCATCGTCATGCAGGCGAGCGTGGGCGCCTCGCTCAAGGCGACGCTGGACCGTCTGGCAGGCTCCATCGGCGGCGCGTTCTGGGGCGTGTGCGTCCTCGTCACCCTGCCACGCGACACCCCGCTGGCAACGGCTCTGGCCCTCGCCGTTGCCCTGATACCACTTGCGATGGTCGCGGCCTTCAAGCCCGCCTATCGAATCGCCCCGATCACCGGAGTCATATTGCTCCTCACTCCGATGCCGCCCGACGGTGCGGCATGGCTGGCCGGACTCAACCGGGTATTGGAAGTCGGAATCGGCAGCATCACCTCGGTGGTCGTGGCTCTGGTCGTGCTGCCGGTTCGCGCGCGCGATGCCCTGACCCGGGCAGCGGGCGAAGCGCTCGGGATGCTGGCGGACCTCATCGATCATCTGGCGCAGACGATAGCGGGGCGCGGCGATTCCGAGGCCATCGCGGCGCTTCATCACGATATCCGCCATGCCATCACGCGGGCAGAGGACATCGCCGAGGATGTCCTTCAGGAACGCGCGAGCTATCTCGTCCACGCCCCCGATCCGCAGCCGGTCTGCCGCACACTTCGCCGGCTCCGCCATGACCTGACGATGATCGGCCGCGCGGTCGAGACGCCCCTCACCACGGCATCGGTCGCCGGTCTGGTCCAGACGGCCGAGCAGGCGACCACGGTGATCGCCGCCTATCTGCGGGGCACCGCGGAGGCCCTGGCTTGCGGCAGGACACCGCCGCCGATGACCGAGGTGGAAGAGGCCCTCGCCGCCCACGCCGCCGCAGTCGCCGATGCGCGCCGAAGCGGGGCCACCCGCGACCTTGCCGACGAGCAGGCCGCCCGTATCTTCGGCCTTGCCTTCGGCTTCGTGGAACTCAGCGAGAACCTGGACGATCTCGCCGCCCGAACCGAGGAATTCGCCGGTGTCCGAACGCGGAAGAGGCGCCACCTGAAGCGGCATCTATTTCCCTAAGCCGGCAACTCTTCGCCCCATGGCGGTGGGCAGCGGCAAGCCCCATTGGTCATAGAGTTTCGTGATCACCTCGATCATGATCGCGAGATGTGGAGACTCGTCCCGCTTGCGATGGCTGACGATGATCGGGGAGACGGCATGCTGCGCCAGTTCGCGAAAGACAATGTCCCGCCGCCCCATCAGGTTGACCGAGGCAGGCACGATGCAGATGCCGTCTTCCGCCGCGACGAGGCCAAGCGCCGTCTGCAGTTCCTTCACCTCATGAACCGCGGCCGGCGTCACGCCGTGGTCGCGCAGCAAAGATAGCACCTGGTCGGCAAAGCTTGGCCGGGGATCGCGCGGATAGACTATCACCGCCTCTTCGGCGAGATCGGCAAGATCGACCGGCCGTTCGCCCGCGAGCAGGCGGTGGCCGATGGGAAGCGCGGCCACGAGCCTTTCCTCGCGCAGCACCTCGCGCTCGATCGCCGGGTCGTCGAAGCGCACCCGGCCGAAGCCGACGTCGATCCGCCCTTCCTTGAGCGCTGCGATCTGCTCGATGCTCATCATTTCGGCGAGGCGAAGGTCCACGTCGGGAGCGGCACGGCGAAAGCCGCGTATGATGTCCGGCAGCCGCGAATACAGCACGGAAGGGACGAAGCCCAAAACGAACCGCGGACGGTTGGACGTGACGAAGGCATGCATCGCGGACTTCATCTCATCCATCCGCCGGGTGACCTGCACGGCATGCTCATAGAAGAGCCGACCGGTATCGGTGAGCGCCATGGGGCGGCTGTCGCGATCGAACAAGCGCGCGCCCACTTCGCGTTCGAGCTGCTGGATCTGCCGGCTGAGCGGCGGCTGCGCCATGTTCAGCCGCTCAGCGGCACGGCTGAAATTGCGCTCCGCCGCAACGACAAGGAAATAGCGAAGCTGGCGAAGATCCATTTCCATACTCCAAAGGTATAGCGGTGGACCCACTTAGTGTTTCAAAACCGGGAAGCAAACGATTATCGTCGGAACAGCGAAAGATTTCAGAGACTGTTAGGTGAGAGATGCTCGCAATCGAATCCGTTGATACCTTCCTGGTAGATTTGCCGACCATCCGTCCGCACGTCCTGTCGATGACGACGATGATGCGGCAGACCGCGGTCTTCGTCCGTATCCAATGCGCCGATGGCGTGACCGGAACCGGGGAGGCAACCACCATCGGCGGCCTCAGCTATGGCCCCGAAAGCCCCGAAGGCATTAAGCTCTCCATTGATACCTATTTCGCGCCGTTGCTGCTGCAGGCGGACGCCGCGCGCCCTGCCGCTGCCATGGCGATGCTCGGCAAATCGATCGTCGGCAACAACTTCGCCAAATGTGCGATCGAGACCGCCCTGCTGGATGCCATGGGTCATCGGCTGGGCGTGCCGATCTCCGAACTGCTGGGCGGTCGCCACCGTGAGCGGTTGCCTGTCGCCTGGACGCTGGCCAGCGGCGATACGGCCAAGGACATCGCTGAGGCGGAACACATGCTCGACATCCGCAGGCATAACATCTTCAAGCTCAAAATCGGCAAGCGCAGCGTCGAGGAGGACGTAGCCCATGTCGGCGCCATCAAGAAAGCGCTGGGCGACCGCGCCAGCGTGCGGGTCGACGTCAACCAGGCCTGGGACGAGGCCAGCGCCTCTCGCGGGATTGCCATGCTGCAGGACGCGGGCTGCGACCTTGTCGAGCAGCCAATCGCCGCTCATGCCCGCGCCGCCATGGCCCGGCTGGCGCAGGCCGCCACCGTTCCGATCATGGCCGACGAAGCGCTTACTGGCCCGAACAGTGCGTTCGACTATGCCGCTTCCGCCGCCGCCGACGTGTTCGCGGTCAAGATCCAGCAGTCGGGCGGCCTGCGCGCCGCCTGCAAGGTCGGCGCGATCGCCGACGCCGCCGGCATCGCCCTTTACGGCGGGACGATGCTGGAGGTCGGCATCGCCACGGCTGCTTCCGCCCACGTCTTCGCGACCTTCCCCAAGCTCGCATTCCAGACCGAACTGTTCGGGCCGCTGCTCGTTACCGAAGAGATCCTGGCCGAGCCGCTCGAATATGCCGACTTCGCCCTGCGGGTGCCCGATGGCCCGGGCCTCGGCGTCACGCTGGACATGGACCGCGTCGATTTCTTTCGCCGCGACAGTGCGCGCAAGTCCTATCATGGCGGCGCGTCCGCCCAAGCTCCGAAAGGCTGAAACATGTTGTTCCACGTCCGCATGGATGTCCGCATCCCCCCCGATTTCGACCCGATCCGCGCCGACGAGTTGAAGCGCGTCGAGCGCGAGCGCGCGCAGGAACTTCAGCGCCAGGGCAAGTGGCGCCACCTGTGGCGCATCGCCGGCCAGTATTCGAACGTCAGCGTGTTCGACGTCGAAACCGTGCAGGAACTGCATGACATTGTCAGCACTCTGCCACTCTTCCCTTTCATGCAGATCGCGGTGACGCCGCTGTGCCGGCACCCGTCATCCATTCACGAGGATGATCGCTGATCGCCGCCACTCGACAATCAAACAAGCATCCCAGGAGAGAAACATGCTGAAGAATTTCGCCAGTTCGCCCGAAGTCCAAAACCTGCTCGATCGCCTGAGCGGCCAGGATCAACTCGGCGGCGATGCTCGTCTCAAAGCAATCGTCCGCCGCATCGTTGGCGACCTGTTCGCCACCATTGACGACTTCGACATTACTGACGACGAATTCTGGGCCGCGCTCAACTATGCCTCGGCAGGCGCCGGCGAATACGGCCTGTGGGCCGCCGGCCTTGGCCTCGAACATTATCTGGACCTGCGCGCTGACGCAATCGATGCCGCCAACGGCGTGACCGGCGGCACCCCGCGCACTATCGAAGGCCCGCTCTACGTTGCGGGGGCGCCCGAAGCGCAGGGCTTCGCCCGGCTCGACGACGGCAGCGAGGAAGGCAAGGGCGAGGTGATCGTCATGCACGGCCAGGTCCGCGACGTGGACGGCGCCCCGCTCGCCGGCGCCAAGGTGGAAGTCTGGCATGCCAACACGCTCGGCAACTATTCCTACTTCGACCAGACGCAGAGCGCCTTTAACCTGCGTCGCACGATCTTCACCGACAGCGACGGCCGCTATGCATTCCGGTCGATCATGCCGGTTGGCTATGCCTGCCCGCCGGCAGGCTCGACCGAAGGCATCCTGGCCGCCATCGGCCGCCACGGCAATCGCCCCGCGCATATCCACTTCTTCGTTTCGGCCGACGACCACCGTCACCTGACGACGCAGATCAACATCGACGGCGATCCCTATCTGCACGACGATTTCGCCTATGCGACGCGCGACGAACTGATCCCGCCCGTCAACCGTGTACAGGGCGGCGGCATTGGCGCGAAGTACGGCGTCGAGGGCCCCTATGCCGAAATCGAGTTCGATTTCGTCATGCATCCTGCGACCGCCGAGGCCGAGGAAGACGCCTCCACTCGTCAACGCGCGGCGGCGTGAGGGAGTGCAACCGATGCCCAGCAAGATCTACGACAGCCCCGCCGCTGCGCTGGAAGGCGTGCTGTTCGACGGCATGACGATCATGTCCGGCGGTTTCGGCCTCTCGGGCAATCCCGAAAGCCTGATCCCCGCCATCGGCGATGCGGGGACGAAGGACCTGACCGTCATCTCCAACAATTGCGGTGCGGACGGCTTCGGCCTGTGGATGCTGCTCAACAACGGGCAGATCCGCAAGATGATCTCGTCCTATGTCGGCGAGAACAAGCTGTTCGAGCAGCTCTATCTCGACGGCAAGCTCGAGCTCGAGCTGAACCCGCAAGGGACGCTCGCCGAACGCATCCGCGCGGGCGGCGCCGGCATCCCGGCCTTCTACACCAGGACCGGCGTCGGCACCGTAGTCGCCGAGGGCAAGCCGACCGAAATGTTCGACGGTGAGGAATATGTGCGCGAGACCTGGCTGCGCGCCGATCTAGCCATCGTCAAGGCATGGCGCGCCGATCCGGCCGGCAACCTCATGTTCCGCAAGACCGCGCGCAACTTCAATCCCAACATGGCCACCGCCGGCAAGATCACGATCGCGGAGGTCGAGGAGATCGTGGAAGCGGGGTCGTTCGATCCTGACTGCATCCACACGCCTGGCATCTATGTCGACCGCATCGTCAAGGCGACGATCAACGAGAAGCGCATCGAGAAGCTGACGACCCGCGACCGCGCAAACCTTGGGGAGACCGCGTCATGAGCTGGACCCGCGACGAAATGGCCGCGCGCGCCGCGCAGGAGCTGTGCGACGGCTTCTATGTGAACCTCGGTATCGGCATCCCGACCCTGGTGGCGAACCATGTGCCACCCGGCATCGAGGTGACGCTCCAGTCGGAGAACGGGATGCTCGGCATCGGCCCCTTCCCTTACGAAAGCGACGTCGATCCCGACCTCATCAACGCCGGCAAGGAGACGATCACCGCCCTCCCCACCTCCAGCTTCTTTTCCAGTGCCGACAGCTTCGCGATGATCCGCGGCGGCCACATCGACATGGCAGTGCTCGGCGCGATGGAAGTCTCGGCGAATGGCGATCTCGCCAACTGGATGATTCCCGGCAAGATGGTGAAGGGCATGGGCGGCGCCATGGACCTCGTCGCCGGGGTCAAGCGCGTCGTCGTGGTCATGGAGCACCAGACGAAGAAGGGTGAACCGAAGATTCTGGAACAATGCGCCCTGCCCCTGACCGGCCGGCGGGTGGTGGACCTAGTCATCACCGACCTCGGCGTCATCGCCGTCGACAAGAAGCAGGGCAGCCTGACTCTGTTGGAAACGGCGCCCGGCGTGACAGACGAAGAAGTGATCGCAAAGACCGGCGCTCCGCTGGCAGTGAGAGAGGGCGTGTCATGACCGAGGCTTTCCTCTGCGATGCCGTCCGCACGCCCATCGGCCGGTATGGCGGAACGCTGTCATCCGTCCGGGCTGACGATCTGGCCGCTATTCCGCTCAAGGCCCTGATCGAGCGTACAGGCCTTGATCACGCTGCCGTCGATGACGTGATCCTGGGCTGCGCCAATCAGGCGGGCGAGGACAACCGCAACGTCGCGCGCATGGCCGCGCTGCTGGCGGGATTTCCCGACAGTGTCGGCGGATCCACCGTCAACCGGCTCTGCGCATCGGGCATGGACGCTGTCGGCACGGCGGCACGCGCCATTCGTGCCGGCGACACGGACCTGATGATCGCCGGCGGCATCGAAAGCATGAGCCGCGCACCCTTCGTCATGCCCAAGGCCGAAAGCGCCTTTTCGCGCGGCCATGCGCTGTATGACACGACCATCGGCTGGCGCTTCGTCAATCCGGCGATGAAAGCTGCATATGGCGTGGATTCGATGCCCGAAACTGGCGAGAACGTAGCCAGCGATTTCGGCGTCTCGCGCGCCGATCAGGACGCTTTTGCCCTGCGCAGCCAGCAGCGGGCCGCCGCCGCTCAGGCATCCGGCTTCCTTGCCGAAGAAATCGTGCCGGTCACGCTGACTGACCACAAGGGCCGCGAAGCCGTGGTCGATACTGACGAGCACCCCCGCCCCGACACGACAGCGGAGGCGTTGGCCAAGCTGCGCCCCATCGTCCGCCCGGACGGCACGGTAACGGCGGGCAATGCCTCTGGTGTAAACGACGGCGCAGCGGCCATGATCGTCGCCAGCGAAGCGTCGGCCCGCCAGCACGGCCTCACCCCACGAGCACGCATTCTTGCCATGGCAAGCGCCGGGGTTGCGCCGCGCGTCATGGGGATCGGCCCGGTGCCCGCCACGCAGAAGCTGATGGCCCGCCTTGGCCTGACAATGGACAGGTTCGACGCCGTCGAACTGAACGAAGCCTTCGCCTCGCAGGGGCTTGCCGTGCTGCGCGAACTGGGCGTCGCGGACGATGACACGCGCGTGAACGCCAATGGCGGCGCGATCGCGCTTGGTCATCCGCTGGGCATGTCCGGCGCGCGCATCCTGATGACTCTGGTGCATCGGTTGGAACGCAGCGGCGGTTCGCTCGGCCTCGCCACGCTGTGCATCGGCGTCGGGCAGGGTCTTGCCATAGCCGTGGAGCGCGTCTGATGGACAAGCTGACAATCATAACCGGCGATGGCTGCCGCATCGCCTATCGGTTCGACGGCCCCGCAGATGCGCCGGTCCTGCTGCTTTCAAACTCGCTCGGCACCGATTTGACCATGTGGGCGCAGCAAATCGAAGCGTTTAGCAAGACCTACCGTGTGCTGCGCTACGACAGCCGCGGCCATGGCGATTCCGATGCGCCGGCGGGCGCCTATTCGCTCGATCGCCTGGGTCGTGATGTGATCGAACTGCTCGGCGCGCTTGGAATCGAGACCGTCGATTTCTGCGGCCTGTCGCTGGGCGGCATGATCGGCCAGTGGCTGGGGATCCGCGCACCCGAGCGGGTGCGGCGCCTGATCCTGGCGAACACCTCGTCTTACATGGGGCCGCCGTCAGGCTGGGACGCCCGCATCACTGTGGTAAGAGAGCAGGGGATGAAGCCGCTCGCCGATGCCTCCGTCGAACGCTGGTTCACCGCGACGTTCGGCGAAACCGGCCGGGAGGCCATTGCACCTATCGTCTCGACCTTTCTCGCCACCAATCCCGTGGGCTACGCTGGAGCCTGCGCCGCGATCCGCGACATGGACATGCGCCGCACCGCGAGCCTTATCGAGCGCCCCACGCTGGTGATCGGAGGCTCACTTGACCCGTCGACGCCGCCTCCGCACAGCGAGGCTCTGGCCGACGCCATAGGCGGCTCGCGGCTCGCGATGATCGAAGCAGCACACTTATCCAATGTCGAGACGCCTGAGGCCTTTACCCGGACTGTGCTCGGTTTCCTGGCGAATTGACGCTTCCCGGCCGCCGTTGCGGCGAGATCAAGTCTCCAGTAGCGACCGAAGCATCCAGGCCGTTTTTTCATGGACCGTGAGACGCTGCGTCAGCAGGTCGGCGGTCGGCTCATCACCGGCCTTCTCCGCAATAGGGAACAGGGACCGGGCCGTTCGCGCCACTGCCTCGTGCCCGGCAACCAGGATTCCCACCATCTCCAGCGCCGGTGGTGGTGCCGCCGGCGCATCGGCGATCGACGCTAGCTCACCGAACTGGCCATAGGAACCGGGAGCCGTATGACCGAGCGAGCGGATGCGTTCGGCGATGAGATCGACCGACCCCCACAACTCGGTGTACTGGGTCATGAACATGGCATGGAGCGTGTTGAACATCGGTCCGGTCACGTTCCAATGGAAATTGTGCGTGGTCAGATAGAGCGTGTACGTATCGGCGAGCAGCTTGGCCAATCCTTCCGCGATCGCTTTGCGGTCATCCTTGTCGATGCCGATGTCTATCTGAGGCCGCTTGGCCATCACGTTCTCCTCTCATCGTTGCAGACGCTCACTCGACCCTACATCAACGCCCGGCGGCTCACACCCGAAAATGAGACTTGAACTTTGCGCCTGCACTATTGCGAATGCTTCGCAAGTTCCCATCTGACAGAGAGTGCAACACCAGCCAAGGGTACAACGACCATGTTCGCAGCCGCAGCTCAAATCTCCACCTCTGCGGGTGGCCGGTATCTCCAGCAATTGTGCAAACACTGGGCGCATCACCTGGCGGTGGAATATACGCCTCAACGAGGACAGGTGGTCTTTCCCCGTGACATACGCGGAGCCGACTATCCGGGTGACGGTATCGCAACCTTCACCGCGGAGCCGAATTACCTGGGCGTCAGGATCGAAGCCACGTCTCTCGAACAGCTCGAAAGCTTGCAAGGCGTCATTTCCAGCCACCTCGATCGCTTTGCGTTCCGGGAAGCCCCACTTTCATTTCAATGGTCGACCGCCGGCCAGCCACCAATGAATCAAGCGGGATAAGTTAGACGATCCGACCGTGCCAAACAGGATTGAGCAGCGAAGAGATCGGCACTTTCCCCATTGGTCCGCGTGCGACCGATGGCAGCGGCCACATTGGGCAGAGAGTTGCACGTCATGCGGCATTCGATGCTGACAACCGGCTCTCCCCGGCGGTAGATGGGCGAACGGCGTCAGCCGGCTGAAGACTCGGCCGGATCGAGAGGGGAACGTGTCATGGGATCCGTCATCAAGCATCTTCGCAGGCAGACTCTCTCGCTGGCGTTGCTCGCCTTCCCCGGCATGCTCGCGGCCCAGGACCTTCCAAGCCCGCCGCTACCAAACGGCCCTCTCATCCTGCAAACGGTGGCCGGACAGCTCGAGATCCAGATCCTCGCCAGGGGCATGCCCCATCCGTGGAGCCTGGCTTTCCTGCCCGGCGGCGACATGCTGATCACCGAACGGGGCGGGCAGTTGCGGCGGCTCCGGCCTGGTTCCAACCGGCCAGACACCATTGCCGGCGTGCCGCAAGTCCATGTCGAAGGTCTGCTGGGATTGATGGAAGTGCTGCCCCACCCGCAATTCGCCGCCAACCGGACGCTGTATCTCACCTATCACAAGAAGATCAGCGATACCCCCAAGGCCGTCGCGATCGTGCTTGCCCGCGCGACATTGAACGGCAACCGGCTGACCGGGGTAAAGGAACTGCTGGTCACTGATACATGGGACGGCGGCGGCGGCGCGGGCGGACGCCTCGTTTTCGGCGACGATGGAAAGCTCTACATGGGCGTCGGCTCGTCGCGGGACGGGGCGGCGCAGGAGCCGGGAAGCCTGCGCGGCAAGGTGCTGCGTCTCAATGAGGACGGAACCGCGCCGCGCGACAATCCCTTCGTCGGCAAGGCCGGATTCCGCCCCGAAATCTACACATGGGGCCATCGCAATCCTTCCGGCCTTGCGGTGCATCCGGTGACGCGGCAGCTATGGCTCGCCGAATATGGCCCCAATGGCGGCGATGAGCTGAACATATTGGGCGCGGGCAAAAATTACGGCTGGCCGCTGGTCGGGCTGGGACGTTCCTACGAAGGACCCTACACCTCGGCAGTCACGCATCGCGAAGGGATGGAGCGCGCGGTGGCCGATTTCATCCCGGGCATCTCGCCCTCCGGTCTCGCCTTTTACACGGGCAAGGATTTTCCGTCGTGGACCAGCAGCGCCTTCGTCGGCGCCCAGCGCTTGGGCATGATAGCCCCGTCCGGCCGGCTGGTTCGCATCAAGTTCGACGATCAGCTCAACGAGCGGTCGCGTGAAGAGCTGCTGGTGGATGTGCGCCAACGCATCCGTGACGTGCGAATGGGGCCAGACGGATTGATGTATCTGCTGACAGATGAAGAGGACGGCGCCCTGCTCGTGCTCAAACCGCTGCGCCCGGCTGACCCCGACGCCGGCGGCGAGGACGCGTATGACGCCGCGCAGGGAAATCCCCGGATCGTTCGCTGACAGGTAGCGGTTCTCGCGCGGGGCCTTACCGCGGATGACTGAACACGCCTGATGACCTTGTCATGTGCCGTGGCAGCCTCAAGGGATCGAGCGTCGTTGTCGTCCAGCGGTCATGCAAGACGCATCAGCGGCATCAGGGACCATCGCCAGATGCCAACGCCATGTCGCGGGCATGCTGGCCCGGTTTCTCGACCCGGCCCTCGGCGATCGTCTCGCCGAATTCGGTTTCCACCGCCGCGCCGCGTTCTCTGAAGCCTTTGCCGATGTTCATCGGTAAGGGCGCCGTCAATATACAACCGCCGCGTGAACAGGTCCGCAGGCTGAGCATCTCCTCGATACCGCCAATATCAGCGGGACGCGCGGCGATGCGACAGCGCGAGCCAATAGCAGGGCACGGCGGGCAACATGAAAAGGACCGTCGCTCCCGCCATCGCCAGGATCGGGTCGTCGAACAGGCCGCCGGCCGCCGCCACCAGCGAGCTGACCGCATATTGAGTCGCGCCCAGCAGCCCCGCGCCCAGCCCCGCCCTGTCGCGCGCCCGCTCCATCGTGACGGCGACGATATTGCCGTAGATGAACGCCAGCAGGGCCATGATCGCGGCCATGCCCGCCACGAGCAGGGCAGCGGAAAACAGCCCGGCAAGCGCCGCGGCGAACATCGCGGCGGCCGCCAGCGTCATCGCGGGCAACGTCACGGACAGGATCGCCGCCGCCTGCCAGCGCCGCAGCGCGCGGTCGTTGAGCCATCCCGCCACCACGAAGACCACGCTGGTCAGCGCATAGAACAGGCCGTATTCTCCCGGCGACCAGCCATAACCGTCGATCAGCACGAACGTGCTGCCCAGGATCAGGGCATAGATCGCCGCCATGGGGAAGCTGGCCGTCAGGACGAAAAGGACATAGCCCCGGTCCGCGAGCAGGCCGCGCCATGCACGCACGTTCGCCCCGAGTCCGCCGCGCGAGCGGTGCGCGGGCGGCAGGGTTTCACGCAGGCAGGAGGCGGCGACGAGCGCGGCCCCCGCGCCCAGCACGGCGAGCACCACGAAGATGGTCCGCCAATCCGATACCGTCACCAGCCAGCCCCCGACGACAGGCGCGCCGATCGAGGCAATGGCCAGGATCTGGGTGAGCAGGCTCTGCAACCGCGCCGCGGCCTGCCCCCGATAGCGATCCGTGACCATGGCCCGCGCCACGACCAGCCCGGCCGCCGCGCCCGCCGCCTGCAGGAAGCGCGCGCCCAGCAGCGACCAGAGATCCTGCGCTGCCGCCGCAAGCAGCGACCCCACGACATAAAGCAGCAGCCCGCCCAGCATCGGCACGCGCCGCCCCAGGCGATCCGACACCGGGCCGAACAGCAACTGGCCCGCCGCCAGTCCGACAAGATAGACGGACAAGGTCGCCTGCACGGCGGCGGCGTCGACCGCCAGTTCGCGCTGAAGGCTGGGCATGGCGGGGAAATACATGTCGGTCGTGACGGACCCGACCCCCACCACCAGCCCGAGAGCGGCGATGGATACGGCCGAAAGACCGCCCGACCCCTGCGCATCGGCCTTCGCGCTCATACCGATCCCCTCCTTGCCGCGGTCGCCGGCCATGTCCGGCTTTCAGGCGTTCCGCAGTTTCAGCCCCGCAAGCCACTCCGCGATCATGGCCTGCCCCGCCCTGACCGCCGCCGGACCGAGGGCGTCATGGGCGGCGCGCAGCCTCGCCTCGTCGCCGCCTGCCGCGACGACCGATTCCGGCCATTGCTCGATCCAGGCGTCGAACCGCTTGTCCAGCCCCATTTCGGCGTGGAACTGCAAGGCAAGGAGCTTGCTGCCGCGACGGAACGCCTGATGATCGTAGACATGGCTCGACGCGAGCAGTTCGACGCCTTGCGGCAAAGTGAATGTGTCTCCGTGCCAATGGAGGATCGGCACCCCGGCCAGGTGGCGCAAGGGGCCAGCCCGTGCGTTCTCGTGCACGGTCACGGAATGAAACCCCACTTCCTTCACCGGCCCCGGATAGACATCCGCACCCAGCGCCGCGGCGATCATCTGCGCTCCGAAACACACGCCGATGGTGGGTAGATCCGCCTCCAGCCGCAAGGCGAGCCGCCGCAACTGGCAGGCTACCATGGATAGCGCTCCTGCTCATAGACGCCCATGGGGCCGCCCATCATGATCAGCAGGTCGTGCTCGCGCAAGTCGAGGGAAGCGAAAGCCGGGTCAGTCACGTCCACCCGGTCCACATGATAGCCCGCCGCTTCGATCGGCTCGCGGTAGCCCGCCACGCCTTCATGGGGGACGTGACGGATGATAAGCGCCTTTTTCTGCCGCATTCGCCCTGCTTCGCTGGATCGGAAACGGAAGATGTCCCGTTTTCCGCTTCTGCCGTCAAGCCGGAAGGCCGCCCTCATCCCTGCGCGGGAGCAGAATGGGAAGCAGCCCGGCATTGCCGCCGGGCCGTTCGTGAAAGATGTGGATTATCGCCGCCGGATCAGAACCGCGCGGTCACGCTGAGCCAGAAGCTACGGGCCTTGTCCTTGTTGTTATAGTGGTCGAAGTGCAGCGTCTCGTTGGTGTCCAGATAATCGCCATCCCCGGTCAGGTCGCGGAATTCCGTGTTGTAGGTCGTGAAATCGCGGTTCAACAGGTTGTTGACGCGCGCATTGACGGTCAGCCAGCTCGCCGGTTCATAGGCCGCGCCAAGGTTGAGGACCGTGTAGCTCTTATAATAGAGTTCATCGCCGGTAATGGCGTGCAGGCTGCGATAGCGCTTCGAGCGCCATTCGCCGGTCAGGAGGAAGCTGAGCTGGTTCGTCGCCTGCCAGTCCACGGAGGCATTGGCCATGTGGCGCGCGCTGTTGCCCAGCGGCAGGCCGGCCTGAGAGCCGCTCTTCTGTTCGCTGTCGGTCAGGGTGTAGTTGGCACGCACGCGCAGGCCGTCGAACAGTTGCACGCGCCCGGCCACTTCCAGGCCCTGAATAACGACCTTGTCGATATTGGTCGAACGGCTGGCGCTGCTGTAGCCGAGTTCCGCGTATTCGCCGGTATCGGCGCAAGGCAGAACGGTGCCCGCGCCGCAGGGCTGGCTGGCGATCTTGTCGTCGAACGTGTTGCGGAAGACCGTGGCGTTGAAATTGTGCCCGCGCGGGTGCTGCCAGTAGACGGCCAGTTCGGTGCTGACGCTGGTTTCCGGCTTCAGGTTCGGGTTGCCGAAGAACGGCGAGGTGCCCTGGCCGCCGAACCCGGTGATGCCGTCATAGAGGTCCGTGGTCTTGGGAGTCTTGAAGCCGGTGCTGACGCCGCCCTTGACGGTCCACTGGCTGCTGAGCGTCAGCACGCCGTAGAGCCGGGGGCTCACATGATCGCCGAATATTTCATGCCTGTCGTAGCGCAGGCCGCCGGTGATCGCGAGCGGTTCGAGAATCCGCCAGGTGTCCTCCGCGAACAGCGACCACATGTTATGCTTCTGCTTGAGGCCCGGCGTCCCGCTTTCCAGGCCGAACACGCCATCGGTCAATTCGCCCCGGATAAGCTGGCCGCCGAGGACGAACATGTGCTTGCCCGCCATTTCCAGCGGAATGTCCAGCTTGGCGTCCAGCGTATACTGCGAACTTTCCAGCGTGCGGGCGGGGCGCGGCAGGAAAGTCTCCTCCGCGATGGCGCGGCGCTGGGCCACGCTCAGCCCCGCATAGGGCCCCGTGCCGTCGATCATCTGCAGCAGATGATCGCGTTCGGCCACGCTGAAGGGAATCGTGCGCCCCTTGTTGTTGGTGGCGACGTGCGAAAGCGAGACGATGCTGTTGCCGAAGCCCCATTCGCCCTGATGCGTGAGGGACCAGACATCCCGCGTGAACTTCTGGGTCGGTGCATATCCCACGCGCGGATTGGCCCGGCGCGACCAGATGCCGCCGTTGTTGGCGCAAGCGGCCGCGTTGTTGCCCGCGGCGCCCTGGCAGAAGTCGCCCGCAGCCCAGATGCTGCTGATGCTGTCGACGGTGCCGACCGGATATTCCTCGTTGCCGGCGTCGTTGATCTTGATCTTGTTGTCGTATTTTTGTCGCGACACATCATATTCGAAGGTCAGCGTCTGGTTGTCCGTCGGCGTGAAGCTTAGCGTGAAGCCCGCCGATATGTTCCTGTTGTCCACGGTCTTGCCGCCGCCGCCGAAACCCAGCGAACGGACGACACGGTTCCCCGCCGGGTCCGTCACGGCATCATAGACGGGGTTGGAAGCGTCGCGGTTATACCAGCTTCCGCGCGCGCTCAGGTTCAGCAGGCCAGGCACGATCGGCCCGTTGAGATAGGCGTCCACCGTGGTGTCGTCGCCGTATTCGCTTTTCGTCTCGAACGTGCGGGCGGCCGTGACGGAGCCGCTCCAGCGGTCGATGTTCCGCTTGGTGATGATGTTGATGACGCCGCCCATGGCATCCGCGCCGTAAAGCGTGGAGGCCGGGCCGCGAATCACTTCGATCCGCTCGATGGCGTCGCGCGGCGGGATGTGGTTGAACTGGTTGCCGCCGAAGTTGTTGGGATAGATGTCGCCATGGTTGTTCTGGCGGCGACCGTTAATGAGGATCAGCGTGTATTCCGAGCCCATGCCCCGCAGGCTGACCGTGCCCTGGCCGGTCTTGTCGCGGGTTTCGCCGATATCGACGCCTTCCAGGTCGCGCACGGCGTCCAGCAGAGTCATGTAGGGGCGGTTGGCCAGATCTTCCGCCGTGATGACGCTGATGCTGGCAGGCGCATCGACGATCTTCTGCTCAAAGCCCGCCGCCGTGACGACGATTTCCGGGCTGGTGGATTCGGCGGCGGCGGCATCGGCGGCGGCCAAAGCAGGGGAGGGGGAAGCCGCCGCGAAGGCGAGAACCGTCAGGCTCGCGCCGACGATATTGCGACGCAAGCGCCGTTGGAAACAGGACATTGGACCCCCTAATTGATAATGCTACCGATTCTCAAAAGCGTGTGGCGCGCTTAAGGAGGTTGGCTTTACGGGGTCAATGGCGGCGAACGTCGAATCCCAATGCAGCAATATTTTGTTACATTGAATGCGAATCGAGCGTGTAAACGGACATTCCATGGCCACGCAGCAACAGGTCGCCTCTCCCCGCCCGCCTCATCATATCGTCGTGGTGGACGACGATCCCGGCGTCCGCACCCTGGTCTGCCGGCTGCTGCGCGAATGCGGCTATGACGCGACCGGCGTGACGGGGCGCGCGGAACTGGAAAGCGTGATGCACGCGCGCGCCATCGACCTCGTGCTGCTCGACATCATGCTGGCGGACGAGAACGGGCTGGACCTGTGCCGGTCCCTGCGCGAGCGAAGCCGCGTGCCGATCATCATGATAAGCGCGCGCGGGCAGGAAACGGACCGTGTGGCGGGGCTGGACCTGGGCGCGGACGACTATATCGCCAAGCCTTTCGGACGGCAGGAAATTCTCGCCCGCGTGCGCGCGGTGCTGCGCCGCTCGGAACATCCGCACCTGCCGAACGACGTGCCGCCGCCCGAACTGTTCGAGTTCGCCGGGTGGCGATACTGGCCGCGCCGCCACGAACTGGTGTCCCCGGCCGGTGTCGAAGTCGAGCTGACCGGCGCCGAACACGAATTGCTGCTTACCCTGCTGCGCCATCCCCAGCGCATGCTGGGGCGCGAACGGCTGCTCGAACTGTCGCGTTCGCGCATCAGCCATGGATCGGACCGCAGCATCGACGTGCTCATCAGCCGGTTGCGGCGCAAGATGGGCGACGGACGGCGCGGCCGCCCGATCATCCGCACGGTCAGGGGAGTGGGATATATGTTCGCCGCCGATGTCGGCGTGCAATGAGCCCGCGGCATCTCCTGCCGCACAGCATCATGGGGCGGCTGGCCCTGATCCTCGTCGCCGCGCTCTGCCTGGAGTTCGCGATCAACGCCGCCATCAACAAATGGCAGGAACGCGGCCTGCTGTCAGTCGAGCAATCGCACCGGATCGCCGAGCAACTGGCCAGCGCCGACCAGATCGTCATGCAGTTCGATGCCGCGCGCAGACCGGAAATCGCGCGGAAACTGGCGATCAACGGCATGACGATGAACTGGGTTCCCGCGACCATCATCACGGATTCCAGTGCGGTCCAGCCGCAACTGGACGAAATGCGCGCGCGTCTGGCGGCCGACCGGCCCCGGCTTTCGGGCCGCGACCTGCGGCTCAACCTCATCCGGGCGGATAGCGAGAGCGCGCAGGATCTGCTGGGCGCGCTGCGGCTTTCCGACGGCAGCTTCCTGACCTTTCGCGTCCGCCCCTTCGTCGGCGCGCCGCCACCGTGGTGGGTGACGGCGAGTCTGCACCTGCTGCTGGTCGTCGGGCTGATCGCCGCGACTCTGCTGGCGACGCGCGCCATGGTGCGCCCCCTGAGCAATCTGGCGGAGGCCGCCGACAACACCGGGCGCGGCCTGCTCCCCGAAATCCGGGTGGAAGGCCCGGAGGAAGTGCGCCGCGTCGCCACGGCCTTCCGCGCGATGCAGCAGCGCCTGCTGCAAATGATCGAGGATCACGCGCAGGCCCTTGTCGCCGTGTCCCACGACCTGCGGACGCCGATCCAGCGCATGCGGCTTCGCATCGGATCGTTCCCCGACGAATCCACGCGCGAAGGCATGAGCGCCGATCTGGCCGACATGGAAAAATTCATCGCGTCGGTATCCAGCTTCCTGAAGGACGGGGCGGAAGAGCCGGAAAAGCTGGTGGACCTCGCCGCCATCGTCATGACGCTGGTGGACAACACCGCCGATGCGGGCGCCGACATCGCCTACGACGGGCCGGACGAGCTGGCCGTCCGCCTGAAACCCGCCGCCATGAAGCGCGCGCTCGGCAACCTTGTCGACAATGCCCGCGCGCACGCGGACAAGGTGCGCGTGACGCTGCACGTGACACCGGGCGAAGGCGAGCGCATCGTCCTGACGGTGGAGGACGACGGCCCCGGCATCCCGGCGTCGCGGCGCGAGGAAGTGTTCCTGCCGTTCCGCCGGCTGGATTCGGGCCGGAGCAAGGGCGGCTCGGGCCTCGGCCTCGCCATCGTACGCAAGGCCGTCGCTTCGCTGGGCGGCGCCGTCAGCCTTACGGACAGCGCGATGGGCGGGCTTTGCGCCCGGATCGAACTGCCGCTCGAACTGCCGCGATGACGGACTTGTCCGCCGCTACTTCGCCAGTTCGCCCGCCAGCGCCCCGATGTCCGCCTCCGGCCGCGCGCCGTAGTGCGAGATGATCTCGCCCGCGCAGATCGCGCCCAGCTTGAGGCAATCGGCCAGCGGCCGTCCCCGCACGTGGGCGTGGAGAAACCCGGCGGCGAACATGTCGCCCGCGCCGGTGGTGTCGATCACTTTCGCGACAGGCTCGGCCGGAATTTCCGCGCGTTCGCCGCCCGTCACCGCGATCGCGCCTTTCTCGCTGCGCGTTACGGCCAGCACCGGCACTTTCGGCGCGAGAAGCGCAATGCCCGCATCGTGATCGGCCTCGCCCGTCAGCGCCGCCAGCTCGTGCTCGTTGGCGAACAGGATGTCTATCGCGCCGTCCTCGATCAGCGCGCGGAAATCGCCGCCGTGCCGCTCGATCACGAAAGTGTCCGACAGCGTGAAGGCCACCTTGCGGCCCGCATCGCGCGCCGCCGCGATGGCGTGGCGCATGGCGGCGCGCGGGATCTCCGGATCCCAGAGATAGCCTTCCAGATAGAGCACGGCGGCTTGCCCGATCACCGCGGCATCCAGCGCTTCGGCGGGCAGGATCTGGGAAACGCCAAGATAGGTATTCATCGTGCGCTGGCCGTCCGGCGTCACGAAGATCAGGCACCGGGCCGTCGCCAGATCGCCCGCGCGCGGCGCGGTATCGAACCGGATTCCGCCCGCGCGGATATCGTGCGCGAAGACTTCGCCCAGTTGGTCGTCCGCCACCTGCCCGATAAAGGCGCAGCGCGATCCCAGCGCGGCCAACCCCGCCAGCGTGTTTGCCGCCGATCCGCCGGATGTCTCCCGCGCCGGACCCATCGCCGCGTAAAGTTCATGTGCGCGCGGCGTGTCGATCAGCGTCATCGCGCCGCGTGCCATGCCCAGCCTGTCGATCAGCGCATCGTCGCAAGGGGCGATCACATCGACAATGGCGCTGCCGATGGCAACGACGTCAAGGCTGGGTGCGGACATGCAGGGCTCCGATGCGGCCGAAGGACGTTGGGAAAGACGGCGCGGCCTAGCGGCGGGCCGCCCCGGGGGCAAGAGGCGCGCGGTTGACTTGCACGGCGGTGCGCGCGATGGACGGGTCCGGTTTCTCCATGATCGCCGCTTTCCTCCTCGCGCTGCGCCAATTGACCGACAGGCCGGTCCTGCGGGTTCTGGCGCGCAGCCTCGCCCTGTCGCTGGCGCTGTTCGCCGCGATCGGCGCGGCAAGCTGGTGGGCGCTCGACGCGCTGCTGGAACGATTCGGCCTCGACGCACGGGCCTTCACCGGCGCGGAGGGCCTGCGCGGGCTGGCGGCGCTGATCGCCGTGCTGATCGGCGGCTGGCTGCTGTGGCGGATCATCGCCATCGCCGTCCTGCAATTCTTCGCCGACGACGTGGTGACGGCCGTGGAAGCGCGGCACTATCCCGATGCGCACGAACGTGCCCGCCCGCTGGGCCTGCGGGCGGAAATCACCAACGGCCTGCGCGGCGCGATGCGCGCGCTGGCGTGGAACCTCACCGTGCTGCCTTTCGCCATCGCGCTGTTCGTGACCGGGTTCGGCACGGCCCTGCTGTTCTGGGCCGTCAACGCCGTGCTGATGGGCCGGGAACTGACCGATCTGGTCTGGCTGCGGCATCGGTCCGATCCGGCCGAAGCTTCCCCGCTCGGCGCGGGCGAGCGCTTCGCCCTGGGCGGAATAACCGCCGCGCTGTTTTTCGTGCCGCTCGTCAACCTGCTGGCGCCCGTGATCGGCGCGGCGATGGCGGCCCATCTGGTACACCGCAAGGGAGTGACCGTCCATGCACCGTAAATGGCTTGCAGTCCTTTTTTCCGTGCCGCTGCTCGCGGCTTGCGGCGGCGCGCCGGGCGGCGGCGCCGTGCAGAGCGCCAGCGCCAGGGCGGCGCCCGACAAAGGCGGCACGCGCCAGCCCTATCTCGGATCGGTCCGTCCCCCCGCCCGCACGCCGCCGCCCGCCGCTCACGTCCAGAACCTGCCGGGGCTGGAAAGCGTGATCGGCGCGACACCCGCCGAACTTTCGCGGCGGTTCGGCGATCCCCGCCTCGATGTGCACGAAGGCGACGCCCGCAAGCTGCAATTCACCGGCGAAGCCTGCGTGCTGGACGTGTTCCTCTATCCCCCGGCGCAAGGGCGCGAGCCACAGGCCACTTACGTCGACGCACGCCGCGCCTCCGACGGACAGGACGTGGATCGCGCCGCCTGCGTGGCCGCGCTGCGGAAGCGGTGAGGCAGCCGGTTCTGCGGGTAACGGAAAGGGCAGGCCGCTTTGCTGCTGGGCTTGGGAATCAGCCAGCGCGGCGTGATGGCGGAAACCACCTGATTCACGACCCGCCGCCTGTTTCTTAACAAAATTCCGCTACTCTGCGGGTCTCTTGGACTGAGGGTTGCGATGTGCAGAATGTAAGCGGCGGTTCGCGAAGGAAGACAAAATTATGCGTATGTTGAGCGAAAATTGGCAAGAGATATTGGTGATCTTACTGGCCTGTTCGCTCTCATCATTTGTGAACCATAAGTTTGGAATATTTGTCACTACTCTGATAACGTTGGGATATATTGCGCTAACGATAGTGTTTGTAGTTGGCAGGGTTCCTAGAATCGAATCATTTCTTCTTCTTGGCCTTGGCCTGTTTCCAGCTCTTGCGTGGATCGGATTTTTCATCGGGCGCTATTTTAGAAGAAAGAGCATAGCGAAAAACACATGATTTGCGCCGCTGATCGTCCCGCGTGATTGCGGCCTCCCGGCCCGCTCGATCTGGCTGCACGAAAAACCCTGTCGGATTGATGATCTGCACGCCAACCGTGCTGGCGAGGTTTTCCGTCACCCCCATATGCGACCGGATCGCATAGCGCCGTCACAAGCTCATTCTCCGGTCGCGTTGCAGAACAGATCCCGCTCAGAACCGGAAACACCGCTAAACCGTAAAGCTCTCACCGCAGCCGCACGCGCCCTTGGCGTTGGGGTTCTGGAACACGAAACCGGCGGTGAAATCGTCCTCCTGCCAGTCCATCGTGCTGCCGATCAGATAGAGCACGCTGGCGCCGTCGATGAAGAACGTGCCGTCCGGCGTTTCGATCCGTTCGTCCATGGGGTTCGCCTCGGTGACGTAGTCGACCGAATAGGCAAGGCCGGAACACCCCCGGCGCGGTGTGGACAGCTTGACGCCGACCGCCCCATCAGGCGCCTGCGCCATCAGCTTCGCGATGCGTTCTTCCGCCGCGGGCGTGAGAAGCACTGCGGCGGGCCGCGCTCTGATCTTCGTCTCGCTCATCACAGCATTCCCAGTTCCAGCTTCGCCTCGTCGCTCATCTTGGCCATGTCCCACGGCGGATCCCAGACGAGGTTTACGTCCACGTCGCGCACGCCCGGCACCGCGCAGACGCGCATTTCCACTTCGCCCGGCATCGATTCGGCGACCGGGCAGTGCGGCGTCGTCAGCGTCATGGTGATCGCCACGCCGCCGTCGTCCGCCACGTCCACGCCGTATATAAGGCCGAGGTCGTAGATATTCACGGGGATTTCGGGATCGAAAATGTCCTTCAGCGCCGCGATCACCCCGTCATAGACCGCGCCGCCCGGTTCCCCGGCGGGAAGTCCGGCGGGTTTCGCGGCAAGGAAGCCTTCGAGATAGTCCCGCTTCCGCTCCAGCTTTTCCCCCATGCTTTCCGCCGAGGTTTCCGCGTCTTCCACCCGCGCGCGCGGCGGGGGGGATACGCCGTCCACTTCTTCCACCGCAAATTTGCGTTCTTCGTTCACCCGAAGATCCTCCTGGTGCGTTCGATGCCGCGCAGCAGCGCGGCCACGTCGCTTTCGTCGTTATAGATGCCGAAGCTGGCCCGCGCCGTCGCCGGCACGCCCAGATGGTCCATCAGCGGCTGGGCGCAGTGATGCCCGGCGCGGATGGCGACGCCTTCCTCGTCCAATATGGTGCCGAGATCGTGCGGATGCACCCCGTCGAGCGAGAAACTGACGATACCCGCCGATTCCTCCGGGCCGAACAGGGTTACGGCGTTGAGCGCGCGCAGTTCGTCCCGCGCCATGTTCACCAGCGCCGCTTCATGCGCATGGATCGCGTCCAGCCCGATGGCCTGCACATAGTCGATGGCGGCGGCCAGCCCGATGGCTTCGACGATGGCGGGCGTCCCGGCCTCGAACCGCGCGGGCGGCGGGGCGAAGGTGGTCCGCGCGAACGTCACCCGGTCGATCATCGCGCCGCCGCCGTGCCATGGCGGCATGGCGTCCAGTATCTCCGCCCGCGCCCAGAGCGCGCCGATCCCGGTCGGCCCATAGAGCTTGTGCGCCGAAAAGACGTAGAAATCGCAATCGAGCGCCGCGACATCGACGGCCATGCGCGGCACGGCCTGGCAGCCATCGACCAGCAGCTTCGCGCCCACGCCATGCGCCAGATCCGCCGCGCGCCGCACGTCGAGCATCGAGCCGAGCACGTTGGAGACATGCGCCATGGCTACCAGTTTGTGCGCGGGGGTGAGCATCCGTGCCGCCGCGTCGAGGTCTATCCGCCCGTCCGGCGTCAGCGGGCAGACGTCGATTTCGACGCCGGTGTGTTCGCGCAGCAATTGCCAGGGCACGATATTGGAATGATGCTCCAGCATGGACAGCAGCACGCGGTCGCCCGCTTTCAGGTGCGCCGCGCCCCATGTCTGCGCCACGAGATTGATCGCCTCCGTCGCGCCGCGCGTGAAGACGATTTCGTTCTCCCGCCCGCCCAGGAACGCCGCGACCCGCCGCCGCGCCGCTTCGAACGCCAGAGTCATTTCCGCCGAGCGCGCATAGACGCCGCGATGCACCGTGGCATAGTCCGGCCCCATCGCGCGCAGCGTGGCGTCGATCACCACTTGCGGCTTCTGCGCGGTGGCGGCGGTATCCAGATAGTGCCACGGCGCGCCGTCCGCCGTGACGAGGCCGGGGAAGTCGCCGCGCAGCGACCGGGTAAGCGTGCCCGCGCTCACACCAGATCCCCCAGCCGGGCCAGCGCCTTGTCCGTCAGCGCGGCTTCCTCGGGTGCGCCCGCGAACGCCTCCGCGACGAAAGCCTGAAGCATCAACCGCTTGGCCTGCGCGGGAGTCAGTCCGCGCGCCTGCAAATAGAACAGACCCGCCGCGTCGAGTTCGCCCACGGCGCAGCCATGCGCGCACTTCACGTCATCGGCGAAGATTTCCAGTTCGGGCCGGGCATTGGCCGTCGCGGTGCGCGACAGCAGCATGGCGCGCACGGATTGTTCGGCGTCCGTGCCGTCCGCGCCGCGCTCCACCGCAATACGGCCGAGATAGGTGCCTGTTGCCCGGTCGGCCAGCACCGTGCGCACGATCTGGCGGCTCACCGCATCAGGTTGGGCATGCGTGACCTCGGTGACGATCTCCAGCGTCTGTGTGCCCCCGCCCAGTTGCGCCGCGCCCAGCGTGAACGACGCGCCCCTGCCCAGCCACGCATCCACGGCGATGCGCCCGAAAGCCGGGCCGGTGTTGAGCACGCGCAAGTCGAACGCCGCGCCGTCCTCCACCACGACCGACAGATGCCGCGCCACGGCCCGTTCGCCGCCATCCTCCACGATGGACAGCGTCGTGCTCTGGCTGGTGGGCACAAGGATGTCCTCGACCGGCACCGGCCACACGCCCGTCAGGGCGTCAATGTCCGAATAGCGGAAATCCTCCTGCTTGCGCGTGGGGAGAGGCGCCAGTCCGTTCACGCCACAGCCTCGTAACCTTGCTCCTCAAGCTGGAGCGCCAGTTCCGGCCCGCCCGTCTTGACGATACGGCCATCGGCCAGCACATGCACGAAATCCGGCTTCACGTAATCGAGCAGGCGCTGGTAATGCGTGATGAGCAGCACGGCCTTGTCAGCCCGGCGCATGATGGCGTTGATGCCTTCGCCCACCACGCGCAGCGCGTCGATGTCCAGCCCGGAATCCGTCTCATCCAGAATGGCCAGCCTCGGGTCGAGGATGCCCATCTGCACCATTTCGGCGCGCTTCTTCTCGCCGCCCGAAAAGCCGACGTTCACCGGGCGCTTGAGCATGTCCATATCCATGCGCAGCAGCGCCGCCTTGTCCTTCGCCAGCCGCAGGAACTCCCCGCCCGAAAGCGGCGGCTCGCCCCGGTGCTGGCGCTGCGCGTTCGCGGCTTCGCGCAGGAACTGGACGAACGAAACTCCCGGAATCTCCACCGGATACTGGAAGCCCAGGAACAGCCCCGCGGCGGCGCGCTCATGCGGTTCCAGCGCCAGCAGGTCTGCCCCGTCGAACGTGACGGAACCGTCCGTCACTTCGTAGCCCGGCCTGCCGCCCAGCGTATAGCCCAGCGTGGACTTGCCCGCGCCGTTCGGCCCCATGATGGCATGGACTTCGCCCGCGTTCAGCGTGAGCGAAAGGCCCTTGAGGATCGGCTTGTCCGCGACCGTGGCGTGGAGGTTATGGATCTGGAGCATTTAATTTTCCTGAAGGTCCGGCAGGGAAGCGTCATCATCGCCAGTCCCCATCCCCGGCCCCTCCCCTGAAGGGGAGGGGATCGAGGGGTGGGGAGTCGCGGCATTGCGCGCGGCTGTCCTGCGGTCGAACGGCTTTTGCAGTTCCAGAAGGATCGCCTCGCACACGCCGTCCAGTTCTTCCATCACCTGCCGGTTGGTGAAGCGCAGCACGCGCAGGCCCACGTCCGTCAGCTTGCGGTCGCGCAGCGCGTCGACTTCCGGGTTCACATGGGTTTCGCCGTCGATCTCCACACAGAGCCAGCGCGCCGGGCAGGCGAAATCGACGATGGCCGAGCCGACCACGGCCTGACGGCGGAACTTGAAGCCGCCCAGTTGCCCATTGGCGAGGCGCGTCCACAGGCGCTGCTCCGATTCGGTGGGATTGCGGCGCATCTCGCGGGCGTAGTCTTGCAGCTTGTCGAGGCGCGCGGCGGAGATGCCCCACCCCTTGCCGCCGGATGAGGCGGTATCACGCAACTTGAGTGTCTTGCGCTCGCTCACCCCACGCTCCCTTCCAGCGAAATGCCCAGCAGCTTCTGCGCTTCCACCGCGAATTCCATCGGCAGTTGCTGGAGCACTTCGCGCGCAAAGCCGTTGACGATCAGGGCCACGGCCTCTTCCTGCCCCAGCCCGCGCTGCATGGCGTAGAACAACTGGTCGTCGGAAATCTTGCTGGTCGTCGCTTCGTGCTCGATCTGGGCAGTGGGGTTTTTCACTTCGATATAGGGCACGGTGTGCGCGCCGCAGTCCTTGCCCAGCAGCAGGCTGTCGCACTGCGTGAAGTTGCGCACGTTTTCCGCGTTGGCGCCGACGCGCACAAGCCCCCGATAGGTGTTATTGCTGCGGCCCGCGCTGATCCCCTTGGAGACGATGGTGGACGTGCTGCCCCGCCCGTTGTGGATCATCTTGGTGCCGGTGTCGGCCTGCTGGAAATTGTTGGTGACGGCGACGGAATAGAACTCGCCCACCGAATCCTCGCCGTTCAATACGCAGGAGGGGTATTTCCACGTGATCGCGCTGCCGGTTTCCACCTGGGTCCACGAAACCTTGCTGCGCGCGCCCTGACACAGCGCCCGCTTGGTCACGAAGTTGTAGATGCCGCCGCGCCCCTGCGCATCACCGGGATACCAGTTCTGGACCGTGGAATACTTGATTTCCGCATCGTCGAGCGCGACCAGTTCCACCACGGCGGCATGAAGCTGGTTCTCGTCGCGCTGCGGCGCGGTGCAGCCTTCGAGGTAAGAGACGTAGCTGCCCTTCTCGGCCACGATCAGCGTGCGCTCGAACTGGCCGGTGTTTTCCGCGTTGATGCGGAAATAGGTGGAAAGCTCCATCGGGCAGCGCGTGCCTTCGGGCACATAGACGAAGGTGCCGTCCGAAAAGACCGCGCAATTGAGGGCCGCAAAATAGTTGTCGTGCATCGGCACGACCCGGCCCAGCCACTTGCGGACCAGATCGGGATATTCGCGGATCGCTTCGGAAATGGACCGGAAGATGACGCCCGCCGCTTCCAGTTCCTTGCGGAACGTGGTGGCGACCGACACGGAATCGAACACCGCGTCCACCGCCACCTTGCGCGCGCCTTCCACCCCGGCGAGCACTTTCTGCTCTTCCAGCGGAATGCCCAGCTTTTCATAGACGCGCAGGATTTCGGGATCGACTTCGTCCAGGCTTTCCAGCTTCGGCTTCGCCTTGGGCGCCGCCCAGTAATAGGCTTGGCTGTAGTCGATCGGCGGCACGTTCAGCTTGGCCCAGTCCGGCGGCGTCATCGTCAGCCAGTGGCGATAGGCTTTCAGGCGCCATTCCAGCATCCATTCCGGCTCTTCCTTCTTGGCCGAAATGAAGCGGACCGTGTCTTCGGAAAGGCCCTTCGGCCCGAACTCCTGCTCGATATCGGCGACCCAGCCGTGCTCGTATTCCGCGACGCGGGCGGCAGCCTCACGCGCGGCGACGTCACGCACTGCTCCGTCGCGAACCGGGGGGGGCATGTCAGCGCTTTCGGTCATGGAGCCATCTCCGCCAGTTGCGTGAGCGGCACGCCCGCCAGCGCGCCGCGCAGCGCCTGGTTGACGGCGGGCCAGTTCGGCCGCACCACGCAGGCATCGGCCAGCGTGCAGTCATTGCGGCCGTGCTCGCTGCAGGCGCTCAGCGCGATGGGGCCTTCCACCGCTTCCACGATGTCGGCCAGCGTTATCGCGGCAGCCGGACGCGCCAGCTTCAGCCCGCCTCCCGCACCGCGCGCGGAACGCAGCAGCCGCGCCGCCGTCAGCTTGCTGACCACTTTCTGCACCGTGGGCGCGGGCAGGCCGGTTTCTTCCGCGAGCCGCGCGGCATGGACACGCTCCGCGCCACAGTGCCGCGCGGCGGCGGCCATGATGACGACGGCATAATCGGCGAGACTCGATAGGCGCATGAGCGATCCGTTAAATCGGAGTGATTCGTTCCGGTTTCACCTAGGAGCGCAAGGCGCGCAGTTCAACCAGTGGATTGTGCAAATGCAAAAAAGGCGGCGTCCTGCTCGATCCGCGAAGGAAACGGGGACGCCGCCGAAAGGAGAGAGCCCGCGCGCATGGCACGAGCCCTTCGGGTCGCTCGCCAAGCCCTAACCGCCGGTTTTGCGGGAAGATTGTATAAATGCGACAGAAGCGTGACCAATTTGCACCACTTGCGGCTTTCCCCACGCGACGATTCCGCTAGAAGCCACGCCATGGCCATGCCCGTCCCTTACAGCCTGCTGCGCCCCGCGCTGTTTTGTCTCGACGCCGAACGGGCGCACGGCCTGGCGCTTGCCGCGCTCAGGCTGCTGCCCTCCGGCGCGGCGCCCGCCGCCGGTCCGCTGGCCACGACCGTCGCGGGCATAGCCTTTCCCAATCCGGTCGGCATGGCGGCGGGCTTCGACAAGGATGCCGAAGCGCCCGACGCCCTGCTAGGGCTGGGCTTCGGCTTTGCGGAAGTGGGCTCGATCACGCCCCTGCCCCAGCCCGGCAACCCGCGCCCGCGCCTGTTCCGGCTGGAAGAGGACCGCGCCGTCATCAATCGCATGGGTTTCAACAACGGCGGCGCGGCCCGCGCGGCGGAACGGCTGCGCGCCCGCGCGGGCAGGCCGGGCGTGGTCGGTGTCAACATCGGCGCAAACAAGGATTCGGCGGACCGCATCGCCGACTATGCCATGATGGCGCGGCTCATGGCGCCGTTCGCCACCTATCTCGCCATCAACGTCAGCAGCCCCAACACGCCCGGCCTGCGCGCGCTTCAGGATGAGGCGGCACTGACCGCCCTGCTCGACGCCGTGATCGAGGCGCGCGGGCCGGAAGGTCCGCCCGTGTTCCTGAAAGTCGCGCCCGATCTGGAACCGGCGGACATCGACGCCATCGCCCGCATCGCCATCGAGCGCAAGCTGGGCGCGCTGATCGTCTCCAACACCACGATTTCCCGCCCGCCGCTGGCCTCGCGCCATGCGGGCGAAACGGGCGGCCTTTCGGGCGAGCCGCTGCGCCCCCTCGCCCAGCAGCGCCTGCGCGATTTCCGCAAGGCGACCGGCGGCACGATGCCGCTGATCGGCGTGGGCGGCATCGCTTGCGCCGATGACGCCTGGGCGCGTATCCGGGCGGGGGCAAGCCTGGTGCAGCTCTACAGCGCCATGGTCTATGAAGGCCCCGGCATCGCGAAACGCATCACGCAAGGGCTGGCGGACCTGATGCGGCGCGACGGCTTCGCCACCATTGCCGAAGCGGTGGGAAGCGAATAGCGTCCAGGGCGATGGCTTCCTTCCTTTTCCGCTCCACCCTTTCCCCTCTTTTGGGCGTGCTCGCGCCTCTCCTCCTCGCGGCCTGCGCCACTATTCCGCAAGCCGCCGCCCCTCCTGAACAGCGCGGGCTGGTCAGCGCCGCCGATCCCCGCGCGGCCGAAGCGGGCGTGGAAATGCTGCGCAAGGGCGGCAGCGCGACGGACGCGGCCATCGCGACCATGCTGGCGTTGACCGTGGTGGAGCCGCAAAGCTCCGGCATCGGCGGCGGCGGCTTTTTCGTGCAAGCCGCGCCCGAAGGCACGGTCGAGACGATCGACGGGCGTGAAGCCGCGCCTGCCGGGGCGGACCCGCGCTGGTTCCTCGACGACGCGGGCCAGCCCCTGCCCTTCCGCGCCGCCGTCGCCAGCGGGCTGAGCGTGGGCGTGCCGGGCAACGTGGCGCTGGCGGCGGATGCCCATGCGCGCCACGGCAAGCTCGCCTGGGCAGAGCTGTTCGCGCCCGCGATCCGCCTGGCCCGCGACGGGTGGACGATCACGGAGCGCGCCCACGCGTTTCTCGTCCGCGCCAGGGTGACCGCCGCGCGCGATCCCGCGGGCAAGGCGCTGTTCTACGACGCGGCGGGAGAGCCGGTGCCGGTGGGAACCACGGTGCGCAACCCGGCGCTGGCCGATACGCTGGAACGCATCGCGCGCGACGGGCCGGACGCCTTCTATCGCGGGGCTTTCGCGGAAGCGGCGGCAGCGGCCGTGGCCGCCGATACGCCTCGCGCCGCCCATCGCTCCGGCGCGATGGCGGCCAGCGACTTCGCCGCCTACCGCGCGAAGGAACGCGCCGCGGTCTGCGGCACATACCGGCTCTATCGCATCTGCGGCATGGGGCCGCCTTCCTCCGGCGCGACGACCGTGCTCGCCATCCTCGGCCAGCTCGAACGCTTCGACCTCAAGGGGCTGGGCAAGGATTCGCCGGTATTCTGGCACCTCTTCGCCGAATCGCAACGGCTGGCCCATGCCGACCGCGAGCGGTTCCTGGCGGACCCGGATTTCATTGCCGTGCCGGCGACGGAATTGATCGCGCCCGCCTATCTCGCCAAGCGCAGCGCGCTGATCGACCCGGCCAAAACCCTGGACAAGGCGGAACCGGGGCTGGACCTGCCGCCACCCGACGGCATGGAGCCGCCCGAGCGCGGCACGTCGCATTTCGTCGCGGTGGACGGGGCGGGCAATGCCGTCAGCTATACCTCCACGATCGAGGGACCGTTCGGCTCGGGCCTGATGGCGGGCGGGTTCTACCTCAACAACGAACTGACCGATTTCAGCTTCACGCCCGGATCGCCCGCCGCACCTGTCGCCAACCGGGTGGAAGGCGGCAAGCGGCCGCGCAGTTCGATGGCGCCCACGGTGGTGTTCGCGCCGGACGGGCGCCTGTTCATGGCCGTGGGCGCGGCGGGCGGCGCCACCATTCCCGTGCAGGTGAGCAAAGTGCTGATCGGCGTGATCGACCTGGCGCTGCCGCTCGACGAGGCGCTGGCCCTGCCCGTGCTGTTTGCGCCCGCTGACACCGTTTTCATCGAGCCGGAAACCTCGCTTACCGCCATGATCCCGGCGCTCAAGGCACTGGGCCACAGACAGGTGCAGGAACGCGCGCTGCCGCTCAAGGCCAATGCCGCGATTCGGCGGGACGGGGCATCGCACGAAAAATCGCCCCCGCAATGGCAGGGCGCCGCCGATCCGCGCAGCGAGGGACGCGCCGTCAGCGAATAGCGCGGCTCCCCGCTTGCCGCTGCCCCCGCGCGCGCCTAGACCAAGCGCAAACGGGGCGAGAGGACTGCCGGTGGAGCTATCCGATTTCGATGCCAGCGCGAACCTCGTCGCGCTGTTCCTGAGGCGCGCGGACGAACTGGGCGACAAGCCGATGCTCTGGGCGCGGCGCGACGGGTGCTGGCAGCCGCTGAGCTGGGGGGAAGCGGCGCGGCAGGTGTGCCTGATGGCGCAGGGCCTGCGGCGGCTGGGCCTGTCTCCGGGCTACCGCGTCATGCTGGTTTCCGAAAACCGGCCCGAATGGTGCCTTGCCGATCTGGCGATCATGGCGGCGGGCTGCGTCACGGTTCCGGCCTACATCACGAATACCGAGCGCGATCACTTGCATATCCTGGAAAATTCCGGCGCGGGGGCCGTGATCGTGTCCTGCGCGAAACTGGCCAAGCCGCTGTTGCCCGCCGTGCTGCGCACCGATACCGCGCGCCATGTCATCGGCATGGAACCGTTGCGCGCCAGCCAGTCCGGTACGGTCGAGTTTCACGACTGGGCCGCGCTGCTGCAAGGCGACGCCGCCCAGGCCCGCGCCGAAGTGGACGCGCGGATCGCGGGCATCGGACGCGGCGACCTTGCCTGCATCATCTACACCAGCGGCACGGGCGGCGCGCCGCGCGGCGTGATGCAGCACCACGGCATGATCCTGCACAACGTGGCGGGCGCGGCCCGGGTCATCGCGGAGGATTTCGGCTGGGAGGACGAAGTGTTCCTGTCCTTCCTGCCGCTGAGCCACGCCTATGAACACACCGGCGGGCAGTTCCTCCCGATCGGGCTGGGCGCGCAGATATACTACGCCGAAAGCCTCGAAAAACTGGCCTCGAATATCGAGGACGTGCGTCCCACGATCATGGTGGTGGTGCCGCGCCTGTTCGAAGTGCTGCGCGCGCGCATCCTCAAGCAGATCGGCAAGCAGGGCCGCGTGGCGGGCTATATGCTGGACCGCGCGCTCCGCATCGGCGCGCATAAGGCGGCAGGCGCGCGGGGCCGTCCCGTCACGCGTTGGCGCGACAGGCCGATGGACGCGGTGCTCGAACGGCTGTTCCGCCCCAAGGTGCGCCAGCGCTTCGGCGGGCGGATCAAGGCCATGGTATCGGGCGGCGCGCCGCTCAATCCCGATGTCGGCCTGTTCTTCCAGTCCGTGGGACTGACCATGTTGCAAGGCTACGGCCAGACCGAAGCCGGACCGGTGATAAGCTGCAACCGCCCGGCGGCGGGCATCGCCATGGAAACGGTGGGGCCGCCGCTGGCGGGCGTGGAAGTGCGGATCGCCGAGGATGGCGAAATCCTCGTGCGCGGCGAACTCGTCATGCGCGGATACTGGCGCAACGAGGCCGAGACCGCGCGCGCCTTGCAGGACGGCTGGCTGCACACCGGCGACATCGGCCACATCGACAGCGCGGGGCGGATCGTCATCACCGACCGCAAGAAGGACATGATCGTCAACGACAAGGGCGACAACGTATCGCCCCAGAAAGTCGAAGGGATGCTCACGCTCCAGCCGGAGATCGCGCAGGCCATGGTCGTGGGCGACCGGCGGCCCTACATCGTCGGGCTGATCGTGCCCGACGCCGAATGGGCGCTGGAATGGGCGCGCCGCGAAGACGAGGCGTTCGACATCAGGGCATTGCAGGATCTGCCCGCCTTCCGCGCGGCGATCCGCGCCGCGCTGGACCGCGTGAACGCCGACCTGTCCGTGATCGAGAAAGTCCGCCAGTTCGCTTTCGCGGACGAACCCTTCGCCATCGAAAACGAGGAAATGACCCCCAGCCTGAAGATCAGGCGGCACGTCCTGAAAGCCCGCTACGGCGAGCGGCTGGACGCGTTGTATCGGGGCTAGGCAGCTTCCTTCTCCACCCATTCGGGGAAGAAGCACGGCTCGCGCGTGGACCAGCCGGGCGCGGTGGCGGCCGCTTCGCTGATCGAGTGGAGCAGGGCCTTGCGCCGGTCGGGCCGGATCTGCGGCAGCGCGGCGGCGGCGCAGAACGCGGCGGGCAGCCAGGGCCGCACATGCGCGCCGAGCAGCCGCTCATAAAGGAAACGATAGGCGCAAAAGCCCGCGATCCTCTCCTGCGCCAGATCGAACGCCGTCACGCGCACCAGCGTGCCCATGAATTCGTCCAGCCCCTCGAACCCGGTTTCGTCGGGCAGGCTGGCGCGCAGGGATTTCAGATCCTGATAGAGCACGTATTGCGAGCGGATCGAGGCGATCTCCGCCGCATCCCGCGCCCAGAGCTTGAAGGCGTCCTGCCGCCCGAGGCCGATATCGAGGCTGCGCTTGATATAGCGCTGCTCGCACGGAGAAAAGCTCGCGAACTCGCGCAGCTCGTTGATTGTCAGCAATGCGGTTCCGGTGTTGCTCATGACGGCAAGGCCCCCTGTCGCGATCAGGCGTGACGGCCCGCCGCAACAGGACTTCACCACATCACGGTTACCATCCCGTTAACCATGTGGTCCGTCGGGAACCGCCCGGTGCGCGCAAACGTCAGATCAGGCCGGCAAGCGGGCTGGACGGATCGGCATAGCGGCGCGTCTGCATCCGCCCGGCGCGATAGGCATCGCGCCCCGCCTCCACCGCCAGCCGCATCGCGCGCGCCATGCGGACAGGCTCTTTCGCTTCGGCGATAGCGGTGTTCATCAGCACGCCGTCGCAGCCCAGTTCCATGGCGACCGCCGCGTCGGACGCCGTGCCCACCCCCGCGTCGACCAGCACCGGCACGCCCGCACCTTCGACGATCAGGCGGATCGTCACCCGGTTCTGGATGCCGAGGCCGGAACCGATCGGCGCGCCCAGCGGCATGACCGCTACCGCGCCCGCCTCTTCAAGCTGTTTCGCGGCGAT
>CAZUOV010000032.1:0-33274 GCA_964621355.1 uncultured Novosphingobium sp.
GCGGCTTCCTGATAGGTCCGCTTGAACTGCTTTTCGGTGACGTCGCCGTAATAGCCTTTCAGCTTCTGCTTGGCGCGAAGCTGGATGCCGTAGTCCGAAAGCTTGCCCTTGCGGCGCTGGCCGTGCTGACCGGGGCCGTAGGCGCGGCGGTTGACCGAGCTTTTCGGGCGGCCCCAGATGTTCTCGCCCATGCGGCGATCGAGTTTGTACTTGGCGCTCTTGCGCTTGGACATTGCGCTATCCTTCAACTTGCGTGCGGCGATGGCGAAAATGCCCGCCGCTTCATAGGCCCGGATTCCGCGCCTTCCGGCCTGATGCCGGAAAGGGCCGCCGCTTCACCGGGGTGCGGGGCCAGTTGCGAAGGCGTGGCCCTTAGGGAAATCGGCTGGTTTGTCAAGCTCGGGGCATTGATCGGCTACGGCGCACAGAGAGAACGGGATTCGCCGTTCGCTCCTCCGGCCTTCGCCATGGCATGATCCGGTCAATGGCTCATTGATGCCCGGAGAAAAAGATGTCGACGAAAGCCGTCCGTGAGATCGCCGTGAAATGGGACGATATCCTGCTGGTCTGCCGCAAGTGCGGCAAGAAGCTGGACGGTGGCTTCGGCGCGAAACAGGATGACCGGCTCGACAAGGTGCTGCGCAAGGAGATCAAGCGCGGCAAGCGCCGCGTCAAGGTCGTCCCGGTGCCCTGCCTCGATATCTGTCCGAAGAATGCCGTCACGGTTCTGAAAGGCGGCGCGCCGGGCAGCGCCTTCCTCGTGCCGCGCGGCGCCGATGCGGGCGATGTGCTTCGCGCGATGGGGCTGGCGGAGGAGGACACCCGGCGGGATACTGCAAAATAGATGTATTTTTATTGCATGTTTTGGCGACGCGGTGTATGAAATCACGAAAGTTTGCATGGATTCTGGAGTCGGCGCGATGGCCGGGTTGGAACTGAACGACGAAGGGCTGGAACAGCTCGTTGACGCTTTCTACGCGCGCGTCCGCGCCGATACGGAACTTGGGCCGATCTTCAACGATGCGATTCACGACTGGCCGGAACATCTGGGAAAGCTCTCGGCGTTCTGGTCATCCGTCATGCTCACCAGCGGCCGCTACAAGGGGCAGCCCGTCCCCGCGCATGTGAAGCACGGCAGCCGCATCACGCCCGAACTGTTCGACCGCTGGCTGGCGCTCTGGGCCCGGACCACGGACGAACTGATGGCGCCGCAGGCCGCCGCCGCGCTTCAGGCCAAGGCGGAGCGTATCGCGGAAAGCCTGCAACTCGCCATGTTCTTCCGGCTTGACGGAAATCGGGGTGAGGGGCCGGGCGAGAGGGCCGGGAAAGCCGCCTGAAGCGAGGGAGGCCGTGCATGGATGATATTACCGTCGCCCGCGTGCTCCATGTCGTGTCGGTCCTGTTCTGGATCGGCGGCGTGGCTTTCGTGACGCTGGTGGTCATGCCGTCCGTGCGAAGCCTTTATCCGCCGGATGAAAGGCTCTCCGCGTTTCACCGCTTCGAGGGGCGCTTTGCCCCGCAGGCGCGGATCTGGGTGCTGCTGGCGGGCGCGAGCGGGTTCTGGATGACCTGGCGCGCGGACATGTGGGACCGTTTCGCCGATCCGCGCTTCTGGTGGATGCACGCCATGGTCGCGGTCTGGCTGGCCTTCGCGGCGATGCTGTTCGTGGCCGAACCGTTGTTCCTCCATCGGCGCATGGCGGCATCGGCCACGCCGGAACGCGATTTCGCGCGAATGGAACGGATGCACTGGTTGCTGCTGACGGCCTCCGTGATCGCTCTGGCCGGGGCGGTGGGAGGAAGTCACGGCCTGTTCTGACGATTGTGGCGAGAGATCGACGGGCCATGAAACGTGGTTACGGGGGGCTTGAACGTCAGGATACGGCGGGCGCCATGTCCAGTGCGAATACACATTCGGCCAGCCTGTCCACTTCGGCACGGTCATGGCTGACATAGAGGATGGGCAGCGACAACTTGTCGCGCAGGCGTTCGATGACGCGCATCACTTCCTGGCGCCGCGTGAAGTCGAGCGATGAAAGCGGCTCGTCCATCAGCAGGAAGCGGGCACCGCTCAACAAGGCGCGGCCGATGGCCACGCGCTGCGCTTCTCCGCCCGAAAGCGTGCGCGGCCAGCGGTCCAGCAGATGCCCGATGCCAAGGAAGTCGGTCGCCTCGTCCAGCGTCATCAGACGGTTGCCGGGTTCGGCCAGCCGATAGCCGTAGAGCAGGTTGTCGCGCACGCGCTTGTGCGGAAACAGCCGCCCGTCCTGGAACACATAGCCCGCGCGCCTGCGCTCGACCGGCATGTCGATGCCCAGCGCGCTGTCGAACAGGACCGTGCCGTCCACCGCGATCCGTCCGCGGTCCGGCCGCAACAGGCCCGCCACCATGTTGAGGATCGAGGTCTTGCCCGCGCCCGAGGGTCCGAACAGGGCGGTGAGGCGGCTTTGCGTGGAAAGGGACAGCGCGATGGTCCGGTCGCCGAGGTGGCGTTCCACCTCTATGTCAAAGGACATGGCCCGCCTTTCCCGCTCCCGCCCGCCGGGCCAGCGCTTCCGACAGGATCAGCGCCAGCAGCGACAGCGCAATGGCGATCAGCGCCAGCCGCCAGACTTGGCTTTCCTGCCCCGGCACTTGCAATGCGCCATAGATCGCAAGCGGCAGCGTCCGCGTCTCGCCCGGAATGTTCGAGACGAACGTGATCGTCGCGCCGAACTCCCCCACGGAGCGTGCGAAGCCCAGCACCGCGCCCGCCAGAACGCCGGGAAAGGCCAGCGGCAGGCTGACGGTGGCGAAGGTGCGGAGCCGGGACGCGCCGAGCGTGCGTGCCGCGTCTTCCAGCCTGTGGTCCACGGCTTCGATCGAAAGGCGCATGGCGCGCACCATCAGCGGCAGTGCCATGATGGCGGCGGCCAGCGCCGCGCCTGTCCAGCGGAACATGAAAGTCACGCCGAGCCATTCGGAGAAGAAGCGGCCGGCGGGGCCGTTCGCGCCGAAAGCGAGCAGTAGCACCCACCCGGTCACGACCGGCGGCACGACCAGCGGTAGATGGACCAGCGCGTCGAGCAGGATCCGGCCCGGAAAGCGCCCGCGCGCGAGCAGCCATGCCAGACCGAAGGCCACGGGAAGCGTCGCGCCGACCGCGACAGCGCTGACTTTCAGCGACAGCCGCACTATCTCCCATTCCTCCGCCGTGAGCCAAAACGCTTCCATCGCGCGGTCAGCGGGCCACGAAGCCGCGCCGGATGAACAGCGCCTTGCCGGGAGCCGACAGCAGGAAGCGGCGGAAGCCTTCCGCGTCGCGATGCGTCGAGGATTTCAGGGCGGCGGCCGGATAGACGATCGGCGGATGGCTGGCGGCGGGAAATGTGTCCACCACCCGGACCCGTGCGGATGCCCGTGCATCGGTGGCATAGACCACGCCGAACGGCGCCGCGCCGCGTTCCACGAGAGCCAGAGCCGCGCGGACGTTTTCCGCTCCGGCGATTTTTCCCGAAACGCCGGGCCAGACGCCAAGCCGAGTGAGCGCGGCCTTGCCGTATTTGCCTGCCGGAACGGCATCGGGATCGGCCATGGCGAGGCGGCCGTCGCCCAGTGCCCGCGCCAGGGGAAAGCCGCGCGTGATGGTGAGGCGTGCGTTGCTGGACACCGGCGCGATCAGGACCAGCCGGTTGGACACGAGCGTCGCGCGTGTGCCGCGCCGCAACAGGCCCCGCGCCGCGACGTGGTCCATCCATTCCTCGTCGGCGGAGATGAACAGGTCGGCGGGGGCGCCCACTTCGATCTGCCGGGCCAGCGCGGAGGAGCCGGCAAAGGAAATGACGGGCCGGGGGTGGCCGCGCGCCGCCCAGGCGTCGGCCGCGTCATTCAGCGATTCCTGAAGGCTTGCCGCCGCGAGCACCAGCGGCCCGCGCGTTTGTGCCTGGGCCGGAAAGATGCCCATGAGCAAAGTCAGGAAAAGCAATGCCCAAAGGCGCGAGAGTTTCACGGGAACGGCCGCCTGCTATCTATATTGCGGTGTATATTGGCCGCGTGGAAGCCGGGCCGCAAGGCGCATCACTTGCCCGCGAAAGCGGGCGGGGCGGGGCCGCCGGTCGCCCAGTCGATCAGTTCGATGGTGTGGACGATCGGCGTGCGGGTGCGTTGGCCGATCTGCACGGCGCAGCCGATGTTGCCCGTGGCGATGACATCGGCGCCGAGGCGGCCGATATTCGTGGCCTTGCGCTCACCCAGTTGGTCCGCCAGTTCGGGTTGCAGGATATTGTAGGTGCCCGCCGATCCGCAGCACAGATGCGCTTCGGCGGGAATGCGGACGTTGAAACCTGCGCGTTCCAGCAGGCGCTTCGGCGCGTCCGTCACGTTCTGCCCGTGCTGGAGCGAGCAGGCCGCGTGGTAGGCGACGGTGAGGCCGGGACCATTCCCTTCAGGCATGCCGATGCCGTCGAGGAACTCGCTGATATCCATGGCCAGCGCGGAGACACGGGCGGCCTTGTCCGCATAAGCCGCATCGTCGCGCAGCATGAAGCCGTAGTCCTTGATCGTGGTGCCGCAGCCCGACGCGGTGATGACCACTGCGTCCAGCCCTTCGCCTTCGATTTCGCGTGTCCAGGCATTGACATTGCGCCGCGCGGCTTCAAGGGCCGCCGCTGCCTTGCCCATGTGATGCACCAGCGCGCCGCAACAGCCTTCGTCTTGCGCGAATACCACATCGTATCCGCAGCGGTTGAGCACGCGCACGGCGGCTTCGCGAAACCGGGGGCGCAGGACGGGTTCCGCGCAGCCTTGCAGCAGGGCGACGCGGCCATGCTTGCGCGGCGCGGGAGAGGGCGCGTCCGCAGGGCGATGCGGCAGGTCGGCGGGCGCCAGCGCGAGCATGGCGGCAAGTGGCCGGGTCGCGGCGAAGCGGCGCAGCAGGGGCAGGGCCGGGCGCGCCAGCGGCGCGAGCAGCAGGGCGAGGCGGAACTGGCTCGGGCTGGGCAGTATCCATGCCAGCAGCGCGCGCCACAGGCGTTCGCTCAGGGGCCGCTCATAACGCTCCTCGATATAGGCGCGGGCATGGTCGACGAGGTGCATGTAGTTCACGCCGGAAGGGCATGTCGTCATGCAGGACAGGCACGACAGGCAGCGGTCGATGTGCTTGACGATTTCCGGCGTCGGCTCCCGCCCGTTTTCGAGCATGTCCTTCATCAGATAGATGCGGCCGCGCGGGGAATCGAGTTCGTCGCCGAGCAGCACGTAGGTCGGGCAGGTCGCGGTGCAGAACCCGCAATGGACGCACTTGCGGATCACGCTTTCCGACGAACGCATCGCCGGATCGGCCAGCAGTTCGGGCGCGAAGTCAGTCTGCATGATGCGTCTCGCCGAGGAAGCGCCCGGTCTCGAACACGCCCGCGGGATCGAAGGCGCGGCGCACGCGCGCTTCCAGCGCGGCGACGGCGGGATCGCGCGGATGCTGGACGGGGACAAGGGCGCGCAATGCTTCCGGCGCGCGCACCAGCATGGCCTGCCCACCCGCATCCGCCGCGACAGCGCGCACCTTGCGGGCAGCCTCTTCGCCCGCATCGCCGGTTGCTGTCCAGATCAGGCCGCCGCCCCAGTCCAGCGACCATTCGCAGCCCATCGCATCCAGCGCCGCCGTCGCGTCCGGCGTCCGCGAGGGCGGGAGATGGAGCCGCCAGAGCACTTCGCCCGAAAGCGCGCTCCCGGTTGCCGCCGCGTGCCACACGCGGCTGGCTTCGGCGTCCTCCAGCCGGGCGAGCGGAGCATGATCGCGCAGCAGGCCGGGCAGCAGCGCGTACCGCGCCTCGACCGAAGGCGCGAACCCCGCGACGCGCAGGACCGTCAGCGCCGGGCGTCCGGCGCGGGCGGGAATATGTGCGGCGGCGGAGACATCGGCACGACTGCCGAGCGCACATGCCATCATGGCGCGGGCCCCGGCGCAATCCAGTCCTTCGGCTGCCAGAGTCACGCTTACGCGCGGGCGGGGCAGAACCTTGATCGTCACTTCCGTCATCGCGGCGAGCCGTCCCCAGCTTCCCGCGAGCAGCTTCGGCAGGTCATAGCCCGTCACGTTCTTCACGACCTTGCCGCCCGCGACGAAAATCTCGCCGCGCCCGGAAACCGCGGTGAAGCCCAGGAAATGGTCGCGCGCGCCGCCTGCTGTCACCCGGCGCGATCCGGCGACGCCCGCCGCCAGAATGCCGCCGATGGTGGCGCGCCCGGCTTCTCCGCCCAGCAGCGGGCCATGGTCGAACGGCTCGAACGCCAGCATCTGCCCTTCGGCGGCGACCAGCGCCTCGATTTCCGCCAGCGGCGTTCCGGCCCGCGCGGTGAGCACCAGTTCGGCGGGGTCATAATCCACTACGCCGCGTAGGGCCGACAGATCGAGTACATCGGCGGCCGCGCGCGCCGCGCCGATGGCGGCCTTGCTGCCGCCGCCCCGGATGTCCAGCCGTATGCCGGAGCCAACGGCATCCGCGATGCAATCGCGCGCGCCTTCGGCATCGGTGGGCCGATGGACAGCCATCAGAAGCGCGGAATGTCCGGGAAGGGCAGCCTGCCGCCGTGCACGTGCATCCGGCCCAGTTCGGCGCAGCGGTGCAGCGTGGGAAAGACCTTGCCGGGGTTGAGCAGCAGATCGGGGTCGAACGCGCACTTCACGCGCTGCTGCTGCTTCAGATCGGTCTCAGTGAACATTTCCGGCATCAGGTCGCGCTTTTCCACGCCGACGCCGTGTTCGCCCGTCAGCACGCCGCCTACCTCGACGCAGAGCCGGAGGATGTCGCTGCCGAAGGCTTCGGCACGATCCAGTTCGCCGGGCCTGTTGGCGTCATAGAGGATCAGGGGGTGCAGATTGCCGTCGCCCGCGTGGAACACGTTGGCGACACCGAGGCCGTAATGCCGCGACATCTCCTCCATCCGGCGCAGCACTTCGGGCAGGCGGCGGCGGGGAATGGTGCCGTCCATGCAATAGTAGTCCGGCGAAATCCGTCCCACGGCGGGGAACGCGGCCTTGCGCCCCGCCCAGAAGGCAAGGCGCTCTTCCTCGCTGGTGGAGACGCGGGACGTGACCGCGCCGTTCATGTTCGCGATCCGGTCGATCTCCCCGATCAGGAAGTCGCATTCCGCCGCCGGACCATCGACCTCGACGATCAGCAGCGCCCCGACATCGAGCGGATAACCCACCTGCACGAAGGCTTCGGCGGCGTGGATCGCGGGCCTGTCCATCATTTCCATGCCCGCCGGGATGATGCCTGCGCCGATAACCTGCGCGACGCAGGCGCCCGCCGTTTCCGCGTCGGGAAAGCCGACGAGCACGGCACGCGCGGCTTCCGGCCGGGGCAGGATACGCACCGTCACTTCCGTCACGACACCCAGCAGTCCTTCCGAGCCGACGACCACGCCCAGCAGGTCCAGCCCCGCCGGATCGAGATGGCGCCCGCCCAGCCGGATCACTGCGCCATCCATGGTGACAAGCTGGACGGCCAGCACGTTGTTCGTCGTCAGCCCATATTTCAGGCAATGCACGCCGCCGGAGTTTTCCGCGACGTTACCGCCGATGGAACAGGCGATCTGGCTGGACGGATCGGGTGCGTAGTAGAAGCCGCGCTCTTCCACGGCCTGCGTGATCGCGAGATTAGTGACGCCCGGCTGCACCACCGCGATCCTGTCGTCATAGTCGATGTCCAGCACGCGGTTGAACTTGCTCATGCCGAGCAGGACCGCGTCGGCCAGCGGCAGCGCACCGCCGGAAAGCGAGGTTCCCGATCCGCGCGGCACGACTTTCACGCCGTTTTCATGGCACCAGCGCAGGATCGCGCAAACCTGCTCCACCGTTTCCGGCAGCACGGCCACCATGGGCGGCTGGCGATAGGCGGTCAGCCCGTCGGTTTCGTAGGAGCGAAGGCCGTCGGGATCGTCGATCACGCCTTCGCCGGGCACGATGGCGCGCAAGGCCGCGACGACCTCGTCCCGGTGAGCCAGCACGCCCCGGTCGGGTTCGGGCATCTTGAGCGACATGATCGACCGCGCCGGCTCCCTATCGCGTTTCCGCGCCTATTCGGCGAGGAACGCCTTCACGTCGGACACGAAGCGCTCGAACTGGTCATGATGCAGCCAGTGTCCGGCATTTTCGTATTCGATAAGCCGTGCATCGCGGAAGTGTCCGATGCGGCCGTCCACTTCCGGGCTGGTCGCCCAACTGTCCTTGCCATAGAGCAGCAGGGCAGGGCACTGGATGGCCGACCACAGCTTTTCTATCTCGTCGGTCGGCGCCTCGAACGGCGGCATCACGTTGAGATAGTGATCGAACTTCCAACTGAACGTGCCGTCCTCATTCCGGTTTATCCCCTGAAGCGTGAGGTGGCGCGCCTGTCCGTCCGTGAGATAGCCGTTTTCCTCCTTCATGCGGGCATAGGCCGCCTCGATGGACGGGTAGCGCCTGGGAAGGCGGCCAGCCGCGTTCCGCTTGTTGGCGATCCAGTCGCGCATCAGTCCGGCGAAGCCTTTCCCCTCGCGTTCCGCCTGGACATCGGGAGGCGGGCCAAGGCCCTCGATGTTCACGATCTTACTGACCTTTTCGGGATAAAGACCTGTAAATCTTGTTGAAATCGCACCGCCCAGCGAATGGCCGACGATGGTCACCTTCTCATGGCCAAGCTGATGCACGAACTGCGCGAAATCGTAGATGAAAGCGTGCGTGGAATAATCGCCGTCGGGAGACCACTGGCTGTCACCGTGGCCTCGCAGGTCCGGCGCGATGACGTGCCAGTCGTGGCGAAATTGCTCGGCCACCCAGTCCCAACTGCGGCAATGGTCCCGTCCGCCATGCTGCAGGATGAGCGGTGGGGCATCCGGGTTGCCCCAGTCGACGTAGTGCAGCCGAAGCCGCTGGGAAATGAAGCTGTGCGATACCGGGCCTGTCAGAGTCATGCGCCGGACTCTGCGCGGGAAGGGTCCGGCCGTCAATCAGGAGCCGTCAATCAGGAGCCGTCAATCAGGAGCCGTCAATCAGGAGCCGTCAATCGGGCGGAACGGCGGGGCGGCTTCGCGCCCACTGGCGCTTGGCCGGTTCCATGCCTATCTGCCGCGCGACAGGAGATTCTCGCATGGCAACGCATACCACTCGCATGCTCATCATCGGATCGGGGCCGGCTGGCCTCTCGGCCGCGATCTACGGCGCGCGCGCCGGGATGCAGCCGATCGTGGTGCAGGGCCTGCAGCCGGGCGGCCAGTTGACCATCACGACCGACGTGGAAAACTATCCCGGCTTTCGCGACGTCATACAGGGGCCGTGGCTGATGCAGGAAATGCAGGCCCAGGCCGAGCACGTCGGCACCCGCATGCTATGGGACACGATCACTTCGGTCGATCTGCAAGGCCCGCCGTTCGTTGCCACCGGGGACAGCGGCGATACCTATGTCGGCGAAACGCTGGTGATCGCCACGGGGGCGCAGGCCAAGTGGCTGGGTGCGCCGGGCGAGCAGGAGTTCAGCGGCAAGGGCGTGTCCGCCTGCGCGACATGCGACGGGTTCTTCTTTCGCGGCAAGAAAGTCGTGGTCATCGGCGGCGGCAACACCGCCGTGGAAGAGGCGCTTTACCTCACCAACCACAGCCAGGACGTGACGCTGATCCACCGGCGCGATTCGCTGCGGGCGGAAAAGATCCTCCAGGACCGGCTTTTCGCGCATCCCAACATCTCGATCCTGTGGAACAAGCAGGTCGACCGCTTCGTCGGCACGCTGGAAAGCGGGCTGACGGGCGTGGCGCTGATGGATACCGTCACGGGCGAATCGCTGGAAGTGGCGGCGGACGGCGCATTCGTTGCCATCGGCCATGCTCCGGCGACGGAGCTGTTCAAGGGGCAGCTCGAACTGGATGACGGCGGCTATATCCTGGTTCAGCCCGGCACGCCGAAAACCGCGATTCCCGGCGTTTTCGCTTGCGGCGACGTGATGGATCACACCTATCGGCAGGCCGTGACGGCGGCGGGAACCGGCTGCATGGCGGCGCTGGATGCCGAACGCTTCCTTGCCGAGCGGGAGTTTGCGGAAAAGCAGGCCGCGCCCGCGGCGGGTTAACGCGCCAGCATTTCCGTCAGTTGCGCGAGCAGCCAGTCGCGCGATTCCGGCTCGACGAAGCTGTGGGACGCTTGCGGGCACGTGGCGATGCGTGAATCGCGTCTGTGCCCCAGCACGTCCCACTGGGCGATGAACTCCTGCGCCGTGCGATCCCGTCCCGCGACGAGGATACGGACCGGACCATCGAAGGATGCCAATCTGCGTGCCATGTCTCGCGCCAGCATCGACGGTGTTGTCGTGGATGCCGTCGCCCGGCGCAGGCTTGCGAAGAGTTTCGCCACGGGAACCTTGCCGGTCAGCAACCGTCGGATCGCGGCCGGATCGGTCAGCCGCTGGCGGTAATGCGCGCGAACGGTCGCCGGGCTGGTCTGGGTTTCCACGGATGTATCGCCGCTCGTTTCGTCGAACGTCCAGGGATTGGCGAGAACCATCCCGTCCAGTCCCGCGCCGCCTGCCAGCATCAGGGCGCTGGCGGCATCGCAGTTGCCGTAGGCGACGACGCGCCGCACATGGGGGCATTGCGCCCGTAGAGTGGCGATGGCGGCGGCGATGTCCGGGCCGCTGTGCCGGAAGCCCAGGTTCGGCCCCTCGCTATCGCCTACGCCGCGCCGGTCGAACCGGAAGACGGGATGGCCCCGCGCGGCCAGCGCGGCGGCGATGCGGGACTGGCTGCCCCACGGGCCGCAGCGCAGTTCGTTGCCGCCCGAAACGATGAGCAGCGCGGCTTCTCCGTCCGCCGCATCGAGTGTGCCGGTCAGCATGGAGCCTTCGCAGGGGAAGAGGACGTGACGCCTGTTCATGACAGCATGCCGATTGCCAGCGTTGCCGCCAGCGCATCCGCCTGTGCGCGGTCCTCGCCCGGTTCAGATCGCAGCCACAACCCCGAACCGCTGCCCGAACCGCTGCCCGAACCGCTGATGGAATCCTGATCCACGATCGCCAGTCCGGCGCTGACGGGCATGGCGCATCCGAGTTGCCGGACGAGATCGGCGGAAAGGCTGTAACCGGCCAGTTCCATGCCTTCAGTTTCCGCCATGCGAAGCAGGGCGTCGTGCGTTTCCGTCACGCCCGCCTCGCGCGAGGCGAGAATACGGGCCCGGATCATCTGGCGCAGGATGCTCGCGCCTTTCACCGGGGCATAGTGCCATCCCGGCAGCCCCTGTGGCGTCAGCAGCGCGCCGCCCCTGATGCCGAGCACATGCGTTGCGGCGAAGCGGTGGGCGGCCACGGTCATCGCATCCTGCCAGTCGTCCAGCGAGAGCGTTTCGAGCGCGAGCAGGCTTTCGCCGGTTCCGGGAAGATCGGGCAGGAAGCTGTCGATCCCCGCGGCATCCAGCCGCCGCATCGTTTCCGCTGTCAGGCGTTTCAGCTTGTTCGCTTCGTCGAACAGCGCCGGGACGATCAGCAGCCTCAGCGGCTGGTCATGGTCGAAAGCGACCGCGTATTCCTCGCTGATCGCGCCGCCGCCCAGCGTCCAGGGCCACGTCACCGGAAGCATGCGGGCCGGAATCACGCCGGCGCGCGCTTCGCCTCGGCAAAAGCCAGCAAGGCTCCATAAGTTTCAAGCAGTTCGCCGTCGATCTCGTCATCTTCGATCACGATTTCGAGCCGGTCTTCCATTTCGGTCAAAAGACCGGCCACGGCCATGGAATCGAGTTCGGGCAGATGTCCGAACAGGCCGGTGTCCGCGGTGAACCTGTCGGTCTGCCCCGGCTGGAGTCCAAGCACATCCTTCAGAATGCGGCGCAACAACTGGTCGGTTTCGCTCTGCATCTTCCCCTTTTCCTCCCTCGACGGGAATCGGCGCGCTCTAGCCACCGTTCGCTTTCCCGGCAAGGCGTCTGGCAAGGTTTTTCGCGAGGATGGACCAGTTTGCCGGGTGTTGCACGCGAAGCATCGTCAGCCGGTAGCGGGGGCGGACCTGTTCCATCCAGTCGCGCTTGTAGGCATCGTCGCCGGTGCCGAAGTCGATCATCCGCACGCGATCCTCGTCGATGACATGACGAAAAAGCGCCGCGCTGAGCGTCGTGCCGGGAGAGAGCGGCTTCGCGTTTTCGCGGTGGGCCAGCTTGTGGATGAAGGCGGTTCCGCCCTCCACGGTCCAGAACTGCGCCGCGACGGCCATGCCATCGCCGGTGCGCGCGATGCCTAGCCGCAGGCGCCCGGCCGCGCCTTCCTCTTGCGCGAAACCGCGCAGGAACGCGGCGGAGCCTTCGCCCGGCTTCCAGCTTTCGGCGTAGATATCCTCGTATTCCGCCCAGGCGGCGGAATCGAACGTCGTCAGCACATCGCAATGAACCTTGCCGCCCTTGCGCCTGAGAGTCGTGCGCAGGGAGCCGGGCCGTCCGGCGAGATAGGCCGCGAAATCGCGCCCGCCGGGTTCCAGAACATGATTGCTGTCGCAAGCCGCGCGGAAAACGAACCATCCTGCCTGACGGAACGCGGATTCCACGAGGCTAGCGCTGCCGTCCTCGTCCGGCACACCGGAAAGCGTCAGCCGATGGCATCGCTGCGCAAGATCGCTGGCCAACGCCGTCAGAAGGGCCGTGCCGTCGGCTCCCGGCGTGACGACCGGGCGAAAGCAGAACGTATACCAGTTGGCAAGGGCGCTGACGGTGCCGCGCGTGTCGTCTTGCAGGGGAAGGACCGCGCAGTGCTCCCCATTCCGCGCCACGGCCAATCGCGGGCGCAACCCGCAATGCGCGGCAAGGCCCTGCCACCATTCCAGCCGGTCGAACGGCGCGGACTGGCACGGGCTGGACAGCAGGGTGGCAAGACGTGCATCGGATTGCACTTCCTTAAGATCGTGGTGATATTCGACTGCGATCAATTGCCTTTTGTCCTTCAGGAGACTTCAGCCGTGCGCGGCCCATCCAGACCCGTCACCCGGCCGCTCGACCATCTTGCCCTGCAGGGGGCCGATGACGATCCGGCCCTGCTGCTGCGTGGCGGTATCCTTACCTTCAAGGACTTAAGAACCCGTGTCGCCCGGCTCGCCGGCTGGCTGGCGCGCCATGTGCCCTCTGAAGCAGAGGGGCGCGTGGCGACATGGTGCGCCAAGGGAGAAGTCTCCTGCCTGATGCCGCTGGCGGCGGCGCGTGCCGGTCTGGTGCATGTGCCGGTCAATCCGCTGCTCAAGCGGGCGCAAGTCGCGCATATCCTCGCGGACAGCGGCGCGAGCCTGCTGATCGGCACGGCGGCGCGGCTGGCCTCTCTGGAGGCCGGCGATACACCTGAAACTTGCGACGTATTCAATGAAAATAGTGTTTTGGATGAATATATTGAGGAAGAAAATCAGCTTGTAGCGAGTGATGCCGATCCTGATTCGCTAGCCGCCATTCTCTATACCAGCGGATCGACGGGCAGGCCCAAGGGCGTGATGCTGAGCCATGCCAACATGTGGCTGGGGGCCGAAAGTGTCGCTGCCTATCTGGGCCTTGCCGCCGATGACCGGGTGCTGGCCGTTCTGCCGCTGTCTTTCGATTACGGGCAGAATCAGTTGTTCTCCGCGTGGTATGCGGGCGCTTGCGCCGCGCCGCTCGACTACCTGACGCCACGCGATGCAGTGAAAGCGGTGGAGCGCCACGGGATCACCACGCTGGCGGCGGTTCCCCCGCTCTGGGTGCAATTGACCGAGCAGAACTGGCCCCCGGAAACCGCCGCCAGGTTGAGGCGCCTGACCAACAGCGGCGGCGCGCTGACGCCCGATCTGGTGCGCAGGCTGCGCGCCACATTTCCGCAGGCCCGGATTTTCGCGATGTATGGCCTGACGGAAGCCTTCCGTTCGACTTTCCTCGATCCCGCGCTGATCGACACGCATCCGACATCCATGGGCAAGGCGATTCCCCATGCCGAGATTCTCGTGATCGGCGATGACGGTGAAGTGGCGGCGGTCGGAGAGGAAGGCGAACTGGTGCATTGCGGACCGCTCGTCGCGCAAGGATACTGGCGGGATGCGGAACGCACCGCCGAGCGGTTTCGCCCCGCGCCCGAGGGGTCGCGTTATGGCGGCACGGCGGTCTGGTCCGGCGACCGGGTGCGGCGCGACGCGGAGGGCCTGCTCTATTTCGTGGGAAGGCGCGATGCGATGATAAAAAGCGCGGGTAACCGGATCAGCCCGCAGGAGATAGAGGAGGCGGCGCTGGCAACCGGGCTGGTTGCCGAGGCCGTGGCTCTGGGGGTGCCCGATGCGCGCCTCGGGCAGGCCGTCCATCTCGTGGTAAGACCCACTGCCGGAACTTCAGGCAATGCCGACGATCTGATCCATAAGCTGATGCAGGAGCTTCCGAATTTCATGATGCCGAAAGCAGTTCACTGGCGTGCCACGATGCCGGTCGGGCCCAATGGCAAGCTTGACCGCGCGGGGCTTCAGGCCGAACTGGCGCAAGAGGCGGCGGTATGAAGCCGACCGGACCGATCCCGCCCGGCTTCGCGGCGACCGATGGCGTGCTGGTAATCGGCGGCAGGCCCGTGACGGCTCTGGTCGAAACGGCAGGCGATACGCCGCTGTTCGTCTATTCGAGCGAGATGATCCGCGCGCGAGTCGCGGCCCTGCGCGTCGCGATGCCGGAACAGATTTCGATCCATTATGCTGTCAAAGCAAATCCTTATGGGCCGATCCTGAAACTCTTTTCCGGTCTGGTGGACGGTTTCGATATAGCATCTGGCGGGGAACTCGCCATGGTTCTCGATGCCGGAATCGATCCCGCCAGTGTCAGCTTCGCCGGGCCGGGCAAGCGCGACCGGGAATTGGAAGCCGCCATCCGCGCGGGCGTGACGCTCAATCTGGAATCGGAGGCCGAGGCGGAGCGCGCGCTGGCGATCGCGGAGCGGCTTGGCACCACGCCGCGTCTCGCCGTCCGGGTGAACCCGGATTTCGATCTCAAGGGTTCGGGCATGAAGATGGGCGGCGGGGCCAAGCCGTTCGGGCTGGACGCGGATCGCGTTCCGGCGCTGGTGCGAAAGCTGATCGCGGCGGGTGCCGACTGGCGGGGTTTCCACATTTTCGCGGGCAGCCAGGCGCTGGATGCGGCAGCGATTGCGGATACGCAGGCGCAAACGCTGCAACTGGCGGGGCGTCTGGCGGATGAAATCGGTGCCGCGCCGCCGCGCTGCAATTTGGGCGGCGGACTGGGCATCCCCTATTTCGCGGGGGATCAGCCAGTGGACATCGTGCTGGTCGGCGAGAGGCTCGGCGAAGCGCTTGGGTACTTGCCGGAATTGCTTTCGAAAACTCGATTCTGCATGGAATTGGGCCGCTATCTTGTTGGTGAAGCGGGAGTTTACCTGACCCGGATCGTGGACCGGAAAATCAGTCACGGCGAAACCTATCTGGTGACGGACGGCGGGTTGCATCACCAGTTGGCCGCGTCCGGCAATTTCGGCACCGTGGTCCGCCGCAACTATCCGGTGGCCATCGCCACGCGTTTCGGCGCGGAAGCGGAAGAGGAAGCCAGCGTGGTTGGGTGCCTGTGCACGCCGCTTGACAGGCTGGCCGACAAGGCCGGGCTGCCGCGCGCCGACGTGGGTGATCTCGTCGCGGTGTTCTGCGCCGGAGCCTATGGCGCCAGCGCCAGCCCGGCGGCGTTTCTGGGACAGGGCCCGGCGCGCGAAATTCTCGTGTAAACGCTTGCTTATTTGTGCGTCCCGATTTGGGACTGCACTGAAATCGGCCCTTTTGGCTAACGCAATATTCACCCTTTTTCCCGATAGCGGCTGTGAAATTGCCAGTCTCCGCCGGGAAAACCGTTCCTCCCCGGCACAGGCGGGCGCTGCCGAGGACGAAGTGAATGCCCAGCGATAGCCGAAACCGTTTTTCCGCCGGCAGGCTTCTGGCGGGCTGCGCGATGGCCGCCTTGGCGCTTTCCGGTTGCGCGACAAGTTCGGGCCCGCAGCTTCCGCCCGCCTCGTTCGTGGCGATGCAGGAAGGGCCGGGCGAGGACTACGTCATCGGCCCGCTCGACGAACTGACGATCTTCGTCTGGCGCAACCCCGAACTGGGCGCCAGCGTGCAGGTCCGCCCGGACGGGCGCATCACCACGCCGCTCATCACGGACATGCCCGCCGTAGGCAAGACCCCGTCCATGCTGGCGGAGGATATCAAGCTCCAGCTTTCGCAATACATTCAGGAGCCGCTGGTTTCCGTCATCGTCAACAAGTTCGCGGGGACGTTCAGCCAGCAGGTCCGCATCGTCGGCGCGACCGAAAAGCCGGCTTCCATTCCCTATCGCGCCAACATGACGGTGCTGGACGCCCTGATCGCGGTAGGCGGCCTGTCGGAATACGCGGCGGGCAACCGGGCCAAGCTGATCCGCTTCGACAAGGAATCGGGCAAGCAGCGCGAATTCGCGCTGCGGCTGGGCGACCTGCTCAAGAAGGGGGACAGCAAGGCCAACGTCATGCTCAGCCCCGGCGACGTCATCATCATCCCCGAGAGCATGTTCTGAGGGGCGCGGCTGACTCATGAACTCGCTCTACGACGAAGTGCTTTCGGCCATCCACAGCGTCTGGCACAGGCGCTGGATCGCGCTGGCCGTGGCCTGGGCGATCTGCCTGCTCGGTTGGCTGGTGGTGGCCATGGTGCCGAACACCTATCAATCGCGCGCGCGCATCTTCATCCAGCTCGACGACGCGCTGGCCGAACAGGTCGGCATCGGCGTGGCGGACCGCAAGCGCGATATCGAGCGCATCCGCCAGACGCTGACCAGCGCGGTCAATCTGGAGAAAGTGGTGCGTTCCACCAAGCTGGGGGACGCGATCGAGACGCCGCGGCAGATGGAAACCGCAGTGCTTGACCTTGCCAAGAAAGTGAAAGTCGAAAGCCAGCAGGACAACCTGTTCGAGATCACGGCGGACGCGAACTATGGCACGCTGTCCGACGCGGAGAACGCCCGGCTGGCGCAGGATATCGCGCAGAAGATGATCGACATTTTCCGCGAGGAGAACATCTCCGGCAATCGCGGCGAAATGACGGAGACGCTGGCGTTCGTGAACGCCCAGCTCAAGCAGCGCGAGAAGGAGCTGGAAAGCGCGGAACAGCGCCGCCAGGCCTTCGAGGCGCAGCACCCGGACATGGTTCAGGGCGGAGCGGCGGGCCTTCAGCGGCTGGAAGCGGCGCGCACGCAGTTGCGCGGGCTGGACGCCGATCTGGCGGCGGCGCAGAGCGCGGCTGCCGCGATCAGCGGGCAGCTTGCGGGAACGCCGCAGACGCTGCCCGGCGCGGCTCCGCAGGGCGGCGCGCGGGCGGCGCTGGGGCAGGCGACGGCCGATCTCAACGCCATGCATGCTCGCGGGCTGACCGACAGCCACCCGGACGTGATCGCGCTCAAGAACCAGATCGCCGGGTTGAAGGCGCAGGCGCAAGCCGATGGCGGCGTGGCGGGCGTGCCGAACCCGGCTTGGTCCTCGCTGCAATCCATCCGGGCGGACCGCGAAGCGACGGTGCAGGCGATCCAGGCGCGCCGCGCCGCGATCCAGTCCGATATCGCGTCATATACCGCCAATCAGGTGGGCAATCCCGAGCTTGTGGCGGAAGCCCAGCGCATCGGCCGCGACTATGACGTGCTGCGTTCGCAATATGCCAAGCTGCTCCAGGATCGCGAGGAATTGCGCCTGCGCGGCGAGATCAAGACAGAGCGGGAAGCCGTCAAGTTCGAGGTGGTCGACCCGCCGACCAGTCCGCGAAGCCCCGTCGCGCCAAACCGGCCGATCCTGCTGATCGCGGTGCTGGTGCTGGGCCTTGGCGGCGGCGGCGCGGCGGCTTTCGCCATCGGCCAGCTTCGCTCGACGTTCTCGACCACCGCGAAGTTGCAATCGGCCACCGGACTGCCGGTGCTCGGCGCGATCTCGCGCACGATGTCGGACGGCGCGAAGGCGCTGGCGGCCCGGCGCCTGAAATATTTCTTCGCCGGCACGGCATCGCTGGGTGTGTTGTTCGTCGTGTTGCTGGCGGTCGAGTTTATCCAGCGCGGCATGGTGGCCTGAGGAGAGGGGAATGACGGAACAGACCAAAATTCCCATGCCTGAAGAGCATTCGGGCGAAACGTCAGGCGACGGGCAGGCAAGATCGCTGATCGAGCGCGCCGTCAGGAAGTTCGATCTGCGCGATCTGGCGCCGCCGCCGGTGCCCGGCGACCTGGCGCCGCCCGCGCCCAAACCCGCCATGCGCCACCGCCCGGAAGCGGCCGCCGTCGCGCCGCCGCCGCAACCTGTGGCGGCGGCTCCCGCTGCTCCAACCGTGCCGATGGATACGGCGGGCGTGGCAGCATCTGCCCTCCCGCCCGTGCCGGAACCCGCTCCGCAAGCCGTGGCGTTCCGTGGCGCGCGGCACTCTGTGGATCGTCAGCACTTGCGCGATCAGGGACTGATCGGGCCGGAGGGCACGGTCACCGCGCTGCTGGAAGAGTTCCGTATCGTGAAGCGCCAGCTTCTGCTCAATGCCGCCGATCTGCGGCGCGGCGGCGGGAATGACGCAAGCCAGCGCATTCTCATCTGTTCGCCTCATCCGGGCGAGGGCAAGACCTGGTGCGCCGTCAATCTCGCGCTGTCGATGGCGGCGGAGCGCGAAAGCGAAGTGATCCTCGTCGATGCCGATTTCGCCAAGCCCTCGATCCTGAGCGCGCTGGGCCTGCCGGGCGGTCCGGGGCTGATGGACGCGCTGGTCGATCCTTCGGTCGACGTGGCTGATTGCGTGATCGGGACGGATATTCCCGGTCTGTGGGTGCTGCCCGCGGGTAACGCGACGACGGCGGACAGCGAATATCTCGCTTCCTCGCGCACGCCAGAAGTGCTGGCGCGGCTCACGCAGGGCGCGCCGCATCGGATCGTCATCTTCGATTCGCCACCGGTTCTGGCCGCGTCGCCCGCGGCCGAACTGGCCAAGCATGTCGGCCAGACCGTGCTGATCGTGCGCGCCGACCAGACGGGGCAGGGCGCCCTGGACGACGCGGTGTCGCTGCTGTCCGGCTGCCGCAACATCGAACTGCTGCTCAACGCCGCGACGTTCAGCCCGAGCGGGCGGCGCTTCGGCACATATTACGGATACAGGGGGTGAAGATGCGGGTGAAACGCCAGACCGGCGCCGCGATCCATTCGTCCGGCGCAGTCGCCATGATCCTGGCGGCGGCACTTGCCGTTCCGGCCATGGCCCAGACTTCGGGGCAGTCTTCCGGCCCGTCCAGCTCCGATGCCGGTGATGGACAGGCAGGCGCGGGCAAGAAAGCGGCCCGTTCGGCGCGAGGTGGGGGCGGCACTTACGTCCAGCCCTATATCGAGGCCGCGCAGATCGTCACCAAGGAACTCAGCCCCGGCGACGACCTGCTGACTTATTCGCAACTCGCCGCCGGTGTCGATGCCGGGATCAACGGCGCGCGCTCGGCGGGCTCGCTCTCGCTGCGCTATGAGCGCCGCTTCGGCTGGGGGAAAAAGGCCGAGGACAGCGATACGATAAGCGGCGTCGCGCGCGGCTATGCCGTGGTGGCGCAAGGCGTGCAGATCGACGCGGGCGCGCTGGCCGCCCGCACTCGCATAGAGGGAACCGGCGCGGCGGTGCTCGGCCCGATTGGCAACGACGATTCGGTCACGCAGGTCTATTCGGTCTTTGCCGGTCCCTCTATCTCGACGCACGCGGGCGATGTGGCGGTCAACGCGGCCTACCACGTCGGCTATACGCGCGTGGAATCGCCCGATGCACTGCAAGTCGCGCCGGGACAGCCCAAAAGCGACGTGTTCGATGACAGCGTCTCGCACATGGCGAGCGTCCATGCGGGCGTGAAGCCTTACGATGTCCTTCCCGTCGGTCTCGGCGTCGGGGCGACATGGCGGCAGGAAGATGTCTCCAATCTCGACCAGAGAATACGCGACGTCGCGGTGCGCGCGGACGTGACCGTGCCCGTGGGGCCCGACCTCGCGCTGGTCGGCGGCGTGGGATACGAGGATGTCGAGGTTTCGAGCCGCGACGCGTTGCGCGATGCCAACGGCGATCCGGTGATCGGCAGGGGCGGGCGCTATGTCACGGACAAGGGCTCGCCGCGCGTCATCGCCTATGACACCAGCGGTTTCATCTGGGATGCGGGCGTGATCTGGCGGCCCAGCAACCGCACCATGCTGGAAGCGCATGTCGGCCGCCGCTATGGTTCCACGACCTATTACGGCACGTTCGCCTGGGCGCCCACGGCGCGCAGCTCGCTGAACGTTTCGGTCTATGACAACCTGACGGGTTTCGGCGGATTGATGAACCGCGCGCTTGATGATCTGCCCAGCCAGTTCCGCGCGGTCCGCAACCCGCTTTCCGGCGATTTCGCGGGCTGCCTTGAAAATCTGGGGAATGGCGAAGGGCAGCAGGCCGGAACCGCCGGTAACTGCCTGCCCGGCGTGCTGGGATCGGTGCGGTCCTCGGTATTCCGCGCGCGCGGCATCGCGGCAAGTTACTCGCTCAGCCTCGGCAATCTCCAGACCGGCATCGGCGCGGGGTATGACCGCCGCCGCTTCATCGGCGCGCGCGGCACGGTGCTGGAAGATTCTAGCGGCCTTGTCGACAAGAACACCTGGCTCGCCGCCTATCTCTCCGGGCGGATCGACCAGCGGTCCTCGTTCAACACCAATGTTTACGCCTACTGGTTCCAAAGCGGAGCAGGCTCTTCTGGCGACGCCAGCGCGCTGGGCGCTACGGCTGCCTACAATCGCTACCTGACGGATCGCATCTCCGCGACGGCCGCGTTGGGCATCGACGGCGTGAATCGCGATGCGCCGCTGGAAGATTCGTGGATCGCCTCTGCCCTGCTGGGCGTCCGCTACAGTTTCTAGGCTCAAGGGAGCAAACGACGATGTTCGACGATTTCTACGGGCTTAAGGGCAGGCCGTTCCAGCTTACGCCCGATCCGGCTTTCTACTTCGAAAGCCTGACGCACCGTAAGGCGCTGTCCTACCTCGGCTATGGCCTGGCGCAGGGCGAAGGCTTCGTGGTCATCACCGGCGAAGTCGGCGCGGGCAAGTCCACGCTGGTCGCGCACCTCATGGCGACGATCGATCCGGCGCGGCTGACGGCGGCGCAGATCGTCACCAGCAAGCTGGGCGGTGAGGAACTGGTCCATGTCGTCGCGCAGGCGTTCGGCCTCATCATCGAAGGACACGACAAGGCGTCCGCGCTGGGCGCGATCGAGGCCTTCCTGCACGAAGAGGCGCGCGCGGGCCGCCGCTGCCTGCTGGTCGTCGACGAATCGCAGAACCTGTCCATCGGCGCGCTGGAAGAGCTGCGCATGCTGTCGAACTTCCAGCTCGGCTCGCACCCGCTGTTGCAGACGCTGCTGCTCGGCCAGCCGGAGTTCCGCGAGACGTTGCTGGAGCATCCCGAGCTGGACCAGCTCCGCCAGCGCGTGATCGCCATCCACCACCTTGAGGCAATGGAGCCGAACGAGGTCCAGCCCTATATCGAGCACCGCATGAAGTGCGTCGGCTGGGACGGCAATCCGGCCTTCGATCAGCGCGTTTTCGCGGAGATATATACGGCCACGGGCGGTATTCCCCGCCGCATCAACCAGATCGTCAACCGGCTGCTGCTGCTCGGTGCCGTCGATCAGCGCACGCGGATCGACGGTGTGATGCTGCAACTGGTGCTGTCCGAGTTCTCGGACGACGGCACGATCTCGCTGTTGCGTCCCGCGCCGCGCGTTGCCCCGCAGCCGGAAGCCGCCGCCGCGCCGCAGCCTGCCGCGGCCGTGCCCGAATCCGCCCATGCCGATTTCGAGCAGGCGCTGGGCGAGCGCGACGCGCAGATCGCGGAATTGCAGCAGGCGGTTATCGAACTGGTGAACGCGGCAGAAGCGCCCGCGATGCACGAGGGAGCGGAACTGGCCGCCACGGTCGCGGCGCTCAACGAACGTGTCGCGACGCTGGAAAACCGTCTGGCCGAGCAGGACCGCACCATCCGCCACACGCTGACCATGCTGATCGAATGGATCGAGGCCGAGGACGGGCATCGCGCGGCCGCCTGAACGCTCGGGAGAGTTTCGCAAAGTGACTGCAACGGCACCTCTCAACGGCCTTTCCGTCGATGTCGAGGACTGGTTCCAGGTCGGCGCGTTCGAGAACGTGATCGAGCGGACCGCGTGGGACGGGCTGGACGACCGGGTGGAGCGCAACTGCGAGGCGATCCTCGCCATGTTCGCCGAGACGGACGTGAAGGCCACGTTCTTCACGCTGGGCTGGGTGGCGCAGCGCCATCCCGCGCTGATGCGGCGGATCGCGGAACAGGGGCACGAACTCGCCAGCCACGGCTGGGATCATCAGCGCGTGTTCCGCATGGACCGGGCAAGCTTCGCCGCTGATCTCGAATGCAGCCGCAAGACGATAGAGGATGCATCGGGCAGCCGGGTCTGCGGCTATCGTGCGCCCAGCTTTTCCATAGATTACCGCACACCCTGGGCCTATATGGTGCTGGCCGAGCAGGGCTTTACCTACAGTTCCAGCGTCGCCCCGGTGACGCATGACCATTACGGGTGGAGCACCGCGCCACGTTTCGCGTTCAGGCCGCTGCCGTGGGCCGATCTTGTCGAGCTTCCGGTGACGACCGCGATGCTGGCGGGCAAGCGGCTGGCGGCTGGCGGCGGCGGGTTCTTCCGCGTGCTGCCCTATGGCTTCTCGCGCTGGGCGATCCGGCAGGTCAACCGCCGCGACGGGCGCCCCGCGATCTTCTATTTCCATCCCTGGGAGATAGACCCCCAGCAGCCGCGCGTTCCCAATGCCTCGATGCGTTCGCGCCTGCGCCATTACACTAACCTCGACCGCATGGCGGACAAGCTGCGCCAGCTTGTCGGGGAGTTCGCCTGGGGCCGCATGGATGTGATCGCGCTGCGGGAAAGCGCGCGTGCCGTTTCGCTGGAAGCGGCATGAACGCGCCTTTCCTCGCGGGGAACGCGCGAATCCGGCTGGCAGCGCTGACCGAACCCGACGAACGCGCCCGGATCGAGCGCTTCATCCGCGCGCACCCGGCGGGAACGCCGTTCCACTTGCCGCAATGGATGGCAGCGGTGGAACAGGGCACGGGCAACCGCGCGCTGGCGCTGGTGGAGGAACGGGCAGGCGAACTGATGGCGGTGCTGCCGTTCCATGAGGTCCATTCGTCCGTGTTCGGGCGCCTGCTGGCGGGGAGCGGTTTCGGCGTGGGCGGGGGGCTGCTGGCCCTGCCCGGCGTGCGGGCCGATGGCCTGTTCGCCGCGCTGGAGGAAACGGCCCTGCGCCGCAATTGCCCCACCATCGAGTTGCGCGGCGGAGTCTTGCCGGAAGGCCGCGCGGGCTGGACGCAGCGGCGCGATTCGCATTGCGGATTCGTCATTCCGCTGGCCGCCGATGACGAGGCGCAGCTTCTCGCCATTCCGCGCAAGCAACGCGCCGAAGTGCGTAAGGGGTTGGCGAACGATCTTTCGGTTACGGTGGGCCGGTCCGCCGATGAACGGGCGGCGCACTATGCCGTCTATGCCGAAAGCGTCCGCAACCTCGGCACGCCGGTCTTTCCCCGCGCGCTGTTCGACGCCGTGCTCGACGGGTTCGGCGAGGCTGCCGATATCCTGACGGTGCGCCTTGCCGGCCGGCCGGTCGCGAGTGTCCTCTCGCTCTATCATGGCGGCGCGGTCATGCCCTATTGGGGCGGCGGCACGTTTGCCGCGCGCCAGCTTCGCGCCAATGACCGCATGTATTTCGAACTGATGCGCCATGCCCGCGAACGCGGCTGCACGCATTTCGATTTCGGCCGCTCCAAGACCGGCAGCGGCGCGTATCATTTCAAGCGGAACTGGGGTTTCGAGCCGGAGCCGCTGGCCTATGCCGCCTGGACGGCGCCGGGCGTGGAGCGCCGCGACGCCGATCCCACCAGCGCCAGGCACGCGCTTCAGATCGCGGTGTGGCGGCGCCTGCCGCTCGCTATCGCCAACCGGCTGGGTCCGCTGATCGCGCGCGGCCTCGGTTGATGGGTGGATCGGGCTGATGGGTGAAATCCTGTTCCTGGCACACAGGATCCCGTTTCCGCCCGATCGTGGCGACAAGATCCGCTCGCACCATGTCTTGCGCGGGCTGGCGGCTCTGGCGCCGGTCCATGTCGCGACGTTCGCCGATGATTCGCACGATCTGGCGCAAGAGGCGGAACTGGCCGCCGTGGCGCGCAGCTATTGCCTGATCCGTCGCCGCAAACATGAAGCCGTGGCGGGCGTGCAGGCGCTTTTAGGCGGAAGGCCCGTCAGCCTCGATGCGTTCCATCACCGCGCGCTGGCGCGCTATGTGGAAACGCTGCTGAAAACCCGGCCGATTTCCGCGATCTACGTCTTTTCCGGCCAGATGGGGCAATATGTGCCCCACGATTTCGCGGGCCGCGTGATCGCGGATTTCGTCGATGTCGATTCGGCCAAGTTCGATGCCTATGCCGAGGCGGGAAAGGGTCCGATGGCGCTGGTCTATCGGCGCGAGGGGCGCTTGCTGCGCGCCGAGGAAGCGCGGCTGGCGGGCCGCGCCGATGTGTCCGTGCTCATCAGCGAGAGGGAGGCGGACCTGTTCCGCGCCCGCTTGCCGGAGGCCGTGCGCCTGTCGGCGCGCGTGGCGGTGATGGCCAATGGCATGGATGCGGCATCGTTCGATCCGGCGCGCGTGGCGCCCGAGCCGAAGATGCTGGCCTGTTCCGGCCCGCGCCTGATCTTCACCGGGCAGATGGATTATGCGCCCAATGCGGAGGCCGCCTTGCGCGTGATCGAGCGCATCCTGCCGTGCCTGCGCCGGACGGTGCCTGGCGCGACGTTCCATGTCGTCGGCCGCAATCCCGTGGCGGCGCTTCTGGCGCATGACGGAAAGAACGGCGTGTATGTCTGGGGCCGGGTGGACGACATTCGCCCATGGTTGCGCGCGGCGGACGGCGCGGTGGTGCCGCTGTCCATTGCGCGGGGCGTGCAGAACAAGGTGCTGGAAGCCATGGCCATGGCGCTGCCCGTCGTCCTGACGAGCAGGGCGGCAATCGGCATCGACGCCGTGGACTGCACGCATTTTAATGTTGCTGACGACGATGACGCAATCGTGGCGGCGCTGGTGGCGCTGGCAGCGGACAAGGCCGCCGCCGCGACGGCGGGGCAGGCTGCGCGGCGCTGGATCGTGGAACGCGCAAGCTGGCGGGCGGCGCTTTCGGCCTTGCCCGCGCTTGTTGGCATGGGAGAAGGGCCGGTCCGCGATGCCGCCTGAATGCGCGGCCCGCCGCGCCGCGCCGCTGTCCGCCCGTTTTGCGGCGATCCCGGAGGCATGGCGCGGGTTCCTGCCCTGGCTGGCACTGCTCTGCGCGGTGCTGATCGGGACTTTCTGGAAGGACTGGGCCGCGATGGCGGACCAGTGGTGGAACAGTTCCACCTATAATCACATCCTGCTCATCCCCGGCATCGTCGCGTGGCTGGCGTGGCAGCGGGCACCGCATCTCGCCCGGATCGCGCCGCGCCCGTGGTGGCCGCCGTTGATCCTGACGGCGGGCGCTGCCCTGTTGTGGGTGCTGGGCGTCTTTGCCGGGCTCAACCTTGCTCGCCAGCTTGGCGCGGTGGCGGTGCTGATAACGGCGGTTCTTGCCATGATGGGCCCGCGGGCCGGGGCCGTGCTGGCCTTTCCTCTCGCCTATATGCTGCTGATGGTGCCGTTCGGGGACGAACTGGTGCCGTCCTTGCAGATGATAACCGCCGTCATCACCATCTGGCTCGTCCATGCCAGCGGCATTCCCGCGACCATCGACGGGGTGTTCATTGCCACGCCCGCCGGTCTGTTCGAGGTTGCCGAGGCCTGCTCGGGTGTGAAGTTCCTGATTGCCATGGTGGCGCTGGGCATCCTCGTCGCGCACCTGTGCTTTCGCAGCCTGACGCGAAAGGCCGCGTTCCTGGCGCTGTGCGTGGTGGTGCCGATCATCGCCAACGGAATCCGCGCATGGGGCACGATCTATATGGCGCAGATCGTCGGGATAGAGGCGGCGGCGGGTTTCGATCATATCGTCTACGGCTGGATTTTCTTTGCCATCGTCATTGCCCTGGTTCTGGGAATCGCCTGGCGGTTCTTCGACAAGGACGCGGGCGATGCGGGCGTGGATAGAGCTGCGGTGGATGGGGCCGCGTTGGACGCATCGCCTCTGCTGGCGCGGCTTGAACGCTATGGCGCCGGCTTCGCTGTCGCGCTGGCCGGGCTTGCCGCGATCCTGATCGTGGCCAAGGCATGGGCCGGGGCGGGCATGGCACTCGCCGCGCCCCTGCCGGAACGGATCGCCCTGCCCGAAGTGCCCGGCTGGAACCGCGTGGACTATGCCCCGCGCGCGTGGTGGGAACCGCGCGGCGGCGGCGCGGACCATCGCTTGCTGGGCCGCTATGCCGATGCGAAGGGGCGCACGGTCGACGTGTCCTTCGCGCTCTATGCCGCGCAGGACGACGCGCGCGAGGCGGGGCGATTCGGGGAAGGCGCGCTCATGCCCGGCAGCGATTGGGCGTGGCAATCCGCCGGGCCGGGCGTGGCGGGCGTGGCCAGCGAGCGGTTGCTCGCTTCCGATGGCACGGGGCGGCTCGCGGTGACGTGGTATCGCACCGGCGATCTGCTTACGGCAAGCAACATGCGCCTCAAGCTGGCCAACCTCTCCGACCGGCTGCTGCTGCGTCCGCGCGCGACGGCACGGCTGATCCTTTCCGCAGAGGAAAGTCCCGATGCCCCTGCGGCGGAAGCGGTGGAAGCCTTCTTGCGCGATGCCGGTCCGCCCGGTCCATGGATGGACCGCGTGGCGGGCATCCGTTAGGCACCGCTGCGATGTGCGGAATTGCGGGAATCTTTCACTTGCCGACGCCCAAGCCGGTCGATCCGGCGCGCGTGGCGAAAATGTGCGACGCGATTGTGCATCGCGGGCCGGACGGCGAAGGGGTGTGGACGGCGCCCGGCGTGGGGCTAGGGCACCGACGCCTGTCGATCATCGACGTGGCCGGGTCGCCGCAGCCCATGCTGTCGAGCGATGGCCGCGCCGTGCTGGTGTTCAATGGGGAAATCTACAATTTCCGTGAGTTACGCGCCGAATTGAAGGCGGCGGGTGCGACCTTTCGCACCGATGGCGACAGCGAAGTTATCCTGGCCGCCTGGCAGCGCTGGGGGCCGGACTGCCTGCCGCGCCTGCATGGCATGTTCGCGTTCGCGATCTATGACCTCGATGCCCGCACGCTGTTCCTTGCGCGGGACCGGCTGGGAGTGAAGCCGCTCTACCTGTCGCGGCTTTCCGACGGCAGCGTGATCTTCGGCTCGGAACTGAAGGCGCTGCTGGCCCATCCGCTGCTGCGGCGCGAGGCCGACCCGCTGGCGGTCGAGGATTACCTGACCTGGGGCTACGTGCCCGATACGCGCTGTATCCTGAAAGGCGTGCAAAAGCTGCCCGCCGGGCATTGCCTGTTGCTGGAACACGGCAAGCCGATGCCGGAGCCCCGCCGCTGGTGGGACGTCTCCTTCCTGGAACGTCACCGGGGCAGGGCCGCCGATCTGGAAGCGGAACTGTTGCACCTGATGCGAGAGGCCGTGACGTCGCGCATGGTCGCCGACGTGCCGCTGGGCGCGTTCCTTTCAGGCGGGGTGGACAGTTCCAGCGTCGTCGCGCTGATGGCGGAAGCCAGCGCGCGGCCGGTCAGGACATGTTCCATCGGTTTCGACGTTTCCGCGCTCGATGAAAGTTCCTATGCCGAGCAGGTGGCGGCGCTGTTCGGCACCGATCACCGGGCGCGGCAGGTCTCTCCCGACGATTTCGGGGCCATCGACACCATCGCCGCCATGTTCGACGAGCCGTTCGCCGATGCTTCCGCCCTGCCGACATGGCGGGTGTGCCAACTGGCGCGGGAGACAGTGACCGTCGCGCTCTCCGGCGACGGCGCGGACGAAGCCTTTGCAGGGTATCGCCGCCATGTGTTCCAGCACAACGAGGACCGGGCACGGGCGCTGCTGCCCGCGCCGCTGCGCCGCTCGGTGTTCGGGACGCTGGGCGCGATCTGGCCCAAGGCGGACTGGGCGCCTCGGCCCTTGCGGGCCAAATCCACGTTCCAGTCGCTCGCCGCGCCCAGCGAGGCCGGTTACGCGCGGTCCCTGAGCGTGACGCCGCAGGACTTGCGCGAAAGGCTCTATTCGCCCGATTTCCTGAAGCTGCGGGGCGATTACCGCGCTGAACACGAACTGGAAGCCCTGATGCGGGCCGCGCCCGGCCGGTCCGGGCTGGACCGCGCGCAATATGCTGACCTCACGTTCTGGCTGCCGGGAGATATCCTGACGAAAGTCGATCGCGCCAGCATGGCGGTGAGCCTGGAGGCGCGCGAACCGCTGCTCGATCACCGCCTGATCGAGTTCGCGGCCCGTCTGCCGGAAGCGATGCGGACGCGCGGCGGACAGGGCAAGTGGCTGATGAAGCGCACGATGCGGCGCTATCTGCCCGACGATATTCTCTATCGCCCCAAGCAGGGCTTCGTCACGCCCATCGCGCAATGGTTTCGCGGACCGCTGGCGGATACGGCGCGCGCCATCGGCGAAAGCGCCAGTCTGGCACGGAGCGGATGGTTCGACGGACAGGCCATCGCGCAACTGGCGGGCCGGCATATTTCCGGGCGGAGCGATCATTCGCGGCTATTGTGGCAGCTCCTGATGCTGGATCGGGCGCTGGAACGCCTTGGCGCGGTGTAAACTCCCGCCGGTGGCGCGGCTCCCGGTCATGCGCTTGTTGTCATTGAGGCAATTACCGGAAATCGCACATTTTTCCCGCAAACCACCAAGCCGATGGCTAACAGCTTGTTAACTATCTGTTGTTAAGCCTTTACCCGGGAAAATCGGGTCGAGGCGCTGCGAATGCGCATCTTTTTGAGAACGCCATTGCTGGTATCGCTGCTGGTCGCATTGGCGTGCGTATTCAGCGGCGATGCCCGTGATGCCGAACATCTCTATTGGAACCCCTGGTTCCGCTATATGTCGGTTCCGGCGCCGGATACGGCTGTCGTCGTATCGCTCGACGATGGTCTGCTTGACGCGGCGAGCACGGCGGCGGGATCGACCGCCCGGCAGGCGGAGCTTCTGGACAAGCTTGCGGCGCGCGGCGCCAAGCACATCTATCTCGACATGCCCGAAGCAGTGGGGGCCGATCCGGCGAACGATTCCGCGCTTTACAAGGTGCTGGAACGGCTGGACGACAAAGTTACGCTGGTCATTCGGGAACCTTCCAACGAGGCTTCGCTGTCACGCAGGCGCAAGCGGGTGGACACCCAGTTCGCGTCCCCATCCGGCACCCGGATCGCGGTTTCGAAGTGGAACTTCAATGTTTTCGAAGTGCCGATCGACGGGCCGCCGGCGCTTGAGCGCGACGGCAAGATCTATCCCGCGGCGGCGCTTGTCGCGGCGGGGCTGATGTCCATGGATGGCAAGGTCTACGCGAATTACCGGATCGACCCGCGATCCATTCCCGTGGTGCTTTCACGCGATCTTCTGACAGGCCGCGCCCATGGCTCGCCCGCGCAGGCCACGCTGTTGCCGGGGCGCGACGTGTTCGTCACTCGCACGAACGAAAGCGTGGCGACGTCCGTCGCATCGTTCGGTTATGACCGGATTCCGCAAGCTTTCGTCGATATCGCAAGCGCGGCCGGACTGGCGGCGGGGCGGCCCGTATCCTTCGCCGGCCATCCTTTGCTGATCCTGTTCCTTTTCACGGTCATCGCCGCGAAGCTGGGGACCAATCGGTCTGCAAAGTGCGGCATATATGTCCTGTTCGGCGTCGTTATGCTGGCAGGGCCGGGATTGCTGATGATGGCCAATGTCCATACCGACATCGGCTCGGCGATCATCGCGGTTGCCGTTTATATCCCGCTTCGGCTTTGGCAAAAGTGGCGTCAGGGCGTGCAGCTTACCAGTTCCGCGTCCGGCCTGCCCAACGTGGATGCCCTCGTTTCCGATGGTATTCCCGGGGGCAGCGATGTGGCCGCCGCCTGTATCAGCAATTTCGAGCAGATGCTGGTCAGCTTGCCCAAGGATTTGCACGGCGAATGTTCGCGCCAGATCGCCCGGCGGCTGTCGGTGGCGTTTGGCGGCAGCAAGATTTACGATAACGGTGATGGCCATTTCGTGTGGCTGGTGCAGCCGTTCTCGACCGATGAGCTTGTCGCCCAGCTCGAAGGGTTGAAAGCGCTGTTCGCCGCGCCGCTCGTCATCGGCGAGCATATTCTCGATACCAACATCCATTTCGGGCTGGACCGCAACAGCGCCAACAGGCCGATCAACCGCGTGAAATCGGCCATCGCCAGTTCGTCCGAAGCCGTCTCCAAGCTGAAGCTCTATGAAGAATACGGCAGCGAACGGCTCGCCCAGACCCCGTGGGAGCTTTCGCTCCATGCCCGCATCGACGCGGCCTTGCGCAGCGGCGACAGCTGGCTTGCCGTTCAGCCGAAATTCAATCTCCGTGACAAGCGGATATCGGGAGCGGAAGCCCTGATCCGCTGGACGGACCCGGAACGCGGACCCATTCCGCCGGATACCTTCATCCTTCAGGCGGAACGAGCGGGCCGTATCGATACGATCACCTATTGGGTGCTGGATGAAGCCGTGCGCGCGGCCTGCGAATTGAACCGGCACTTCGCGCCGTTCAGCATGAGCGTCAATCTGTCGGCGCGTATCGTCGATCAGCCGGGCCTGGTGGAACAGGTGCTGACGATCATCGACCGGCACGGACTGGATCACTCGCTTCTGACGTTTGAAGTGACCGAAACATTCGACATGACCAACCGTGATGTCGCCAAGGAGAACCTTGCCGCCTTGCGTGCGCTGGGTTGCGGCATCTCGATCGACGATTTCGGCACCGGCTATGCCAGCCTTGCCTATCTGTCCGAGATCGCGACGGACGAGATCAAGCTGGACAGGCGGTTCGTCGCCGCCATCGGCACATCCCCCAGGGACAGGGCCATCGTCGAGAACATCATCCGTCTCGCGCATTCCATGGGGCAGGAAACGGTCGGCGAGGGCGTCGAGGATATGCACACGCTTCAACTCCTGCGCTCCATGGATTGCGATGCCGTGCAGGGCTATTTCATCGGCCGGCCCGTCAAACTGCCGGAACTGACGCAGATGCTGGAAGGGGGAAGGGCAGAGCTGTCGGGTTATAGTTAACGCTTGTTTACCATTACCGTTTACTATAAGAATGGGCCTCCAGTTTGGAAACAGGAGGCCTTGATGCTGAAGCTGCTCAAAGAATTCTTCTTCGGCTGAATCGCTTGACGTCATGACGCCCGGCTTTGCAGTTGCCGGGGGTTGTGAGTTTCGGGCCAGTCTTTGATATCCGAAAAATCGGCGTAATATTCAATATGTTACGCAACCAGAAATCCCGCCCGCAGGCGGGATTTCGCATTTTCGGGACAGGTTTTTGCCCGGTTCAAACTCAGCGAAGCCGGCATGGCATGACAGTCAGCGGACACCCCGGACGGCGGCGCGCGCCTGATTCGGATGCCGTTTGCGAGAAGTCGCCGGGGCTTCCATGAAATAGCGTTGGATTAAGGATTTATCCCGTAGCCGCCATGATGCGAACGGGCCGCAACGGTCATTCACTCCGCTCCGTGGCCGAGCGCCATATAGTCATGGCTCTGCATTTCATTGAGGCGGCTGATCGTGCGGTCGAACTCAAAACGGCCGTCACCTGCCTCGTAGAGATCCTGCGGGTCGGCGGCGGCAGTGACGAACAGCTTGACCTTGTGTTCATAGAGCGCGTCGATCAGCGTGACGAAGCGCGCCGCCTCGTTGCGGTTTTCCGGCCCCATGCGCGGGATGCCGACTAGGATGACCGTGTGATAGGCTTGTGCGATGGCGAGGTAATCCGCCGCTCCCCGCGCTTCGCCGCACAGACGCTTGAAACTGAACACGCCCACGCCTTTCAGGCTCTTGGGCACATGCAGCATCCGCCCGCCGCCGACGTCGATATCCGCTGATGGCACATGGACCCGGTCTTCCGGCGGATAATCCGTCAGCCGGAAGAAAGCTTCCGTCACCTGATCGGTCGCGTCCTGGCCCAGCGGCGTGTGCCATGTCGCCATGCCGCCCAGTCGCTGCATCCGGTAGTCTACCGGGCCGTTGAGCGGCAGAACGTCCAGTTCGCGTTCGATCAGCGCGATGAACGGCAGGAAATGCTCGCGGTTCAGGCCGTCCTTGTACAGTTCGGACGGCGCGCGGTTCGATGTGGTCACGACAGTCACGCCCTGATCCACGATCAGTGCCGTGAACAGCCGGCTCATAATCATGGCATCGGCGGAATTGTTGACGACCATCTCGTCGAAGGCGAGGCAGCGCACACCGTTGGCCAGCGCCGCCGCGACGGGGGGAATCGGGTCTCCCAATTCGTTCTTGCGTTCGTCTCTCAGCAGGGCGTGCACTTCCAGCATGAAGGCATGAAAGTGGATGCGCCGTTTCCGGGAAATGTTCAGCGTTTCGTGGAACAGGTCCATCAGCATGGACTTGCCGCGTCCGACGCCGCCCCAGATATAGAGGCCGCGCGGCGGTTCCGCCTTGCGGGCGAACAGCCTGCCCAGCATCCCGTTCGATGGACGCGATGCTTCCAGCGCGCGTTGCAGCACATCGAGCCGCTCGGCGGCGGCTTCCTGCTCGGCGTCCGGCCGCAATTCGCCCGATGCGACAAGCGCTTCGTATCTCGCGAGAAGGCCGGTCATCGCGGGGACGCCCTGCGCAACGAATTATGCCGTTCCTCAGACGTGGCGTTCGGCCTGCATCTTCTTGATTTCCGCGATGGCGCGCGCGGGTGACAGGCCCTTGGGGCAGACATTGGCGCAATTCATGATCGTGTGGCAGCGATAGAGGCGGAAGGGATCTTCCAGTTCGTCCAGCCGCTCACCCGTCATTTCGTCGCGGCTGTCGGCCAGCCAGCGGTAGGCTTGCAGCAGGATGGCGGGGCCGAGGAACTTGTCGGAATTCCACCAGTAGCTGGGGCACGACGTGGAGCAGCAGGCGCACAGGATGCACTCATAGAGGCCGTCCAGCTTCTCGCGCTGTTCGGGCGATTGCAGGCGTTCCTTGCCCGAAGGTGTGGTGGAGACGGTTTGCAGCCACGGACGGATCGAGGCGTACTGCGCATAGAAATGCGTGAAGTCCGGCACCAGATCCTTGATGACTTCCATGTGCGGCAGCGGCGTGATGCGGATATCGCC
>CAZUOV010000033.1:0-32326 GCA_964621355.1 uncultured Novosphingobium sp.
TTCCTCGCGGATGATGTCGTTGCACAGTTCCACGCATTCATCGCAGATGAACACGGTGGGACCGGCAATGAGCTTGCGGACCTCATGCTGGGATTTGCCGCAGAAGCTGCAATAAAGGGTGCTTTTGGCGTCTGATCCGCTCAATTTCGTCATGCTCTTTTCCGAGTGCCCTCAAGGGACGGATTCGCCGAACTTAACCCGGCGGCTGCAATTGGCAATCCCGCCTCATAGCCCATGGGCCTTTCGAGGCCCTGAACCGTGAGGGTTGATTATTCCTTGGCGGCGTCTTCCGTCGCGTCGCCCGCTTCGGGGCGGCTTTCGAAAACCTTGTCCACGATGCCGAAAGCCTTGGCTTCCTCCGCCTCGAGGAACGTGTCGCGATCCAGCGCCTTCTCGATATCGGTCAGGCTCTGGCCCGTGTATTTCACATAGAGATCGTTCATCCGCTGGCGGATGCGCAGGATCTCGCGCGCCTGGATCTCGATGTCGGACGCCATGCCGCGCGCGCCGCCCGAAGGCTGGTGCACCATGATCCGCGCGTTGGGAAGCGCGATGCGCATGCCCGGCTCACCGGCGGCCAGCAGGAAGCTGCCCATCGACGCAGCCTGGCCGATGCACACCGTCGAGACGCGCGGCTTGATGTATTGCATGGTGTCGTGGATCGCCATGCCCGCCGTGACGACGCCGCCCGGCGAGTTGATATACATCGAGATGTCCTTGCTCGGGTTCTCGGATTCGAGGAACAGGAGCTGGGCGACGATCAGCGAAGCCATGTTGTCTTCCACCTGCCCCGTCACGAAAACGATGCGTTCGCGCAGCAGGCGGCTGAAGATGTCAAAACTGCGTTCACCGCGACTGGTCTGTTCGACGACGACGGGAACGAGCGCGCCGGTGACGGGATCGGTGGTGAACTTGCCTTGCGTGCTACTGGGCGTATTACTGGCGCCGAACAGGTCGATCATGGATGTCCTCGTTTATCTGGTCCGCCTATCTCGCGACTGACCGCCGGGAGTTCAAGGGCATTAACCGTTTTGCGTGAATGGCCCGCCCTCGCGGCAGGGGAAATCGCCGCCATCGGACGCCCCCATCCAAAACGCAAAGACCCCGGACTGCGCCGGGGCCTCACAAAAAGCATGAACGCGAAAAGCGCGATCAGGCTTCAGCCTTCTTCGCCACGGCCTTTTTGGCGGGCGCCTTCTTCGGCTTCTCGGCAGGGGCCTTTTCGGCGGCGGGCTTGTCCGCCGCCTTTTTGGGAGCGGCCTTCTTCGCGGGTTTCTTTTCTTCGGCTCCACCCGCATCTTCGGCCTTGGCGTCCGCGTCGTCAGCCTTCACCGCTGCCTTTTTCGCGGGAGCCTTCTTCGCCGCCGCTTTCTTCGCGGGCTTGGCCGGAGCGGTTTCCTCGGCCTCGATCGCGGCCTGCAATTCGTCGCGCGTCACTTCGCGCTCGGTCACTTCGGCCTTGTCGAACAGGAAATCGACGACCTTGTCCTCATAGAGCGGCGCGCGAAGCTGCGCGGCGGCCACGGGGTCGGACATGACATACTGCTGGAACCGCTCACGGTCCTCGGGGCGATACTGTTGCGCGGCCTGCGCCAGCAGCATCTGCATTTCCTGCTGCGAAACCTCGACGCTGTTCGCCTGCCCGATTTCGGAGAGCAGCAGACCCAGCCGCACGCGGCGTTCGGCGATCGCGCGGTAATCGTCGCGCTCGGCCTCAAGCTCCTTGCGGGCGGCTTCCGGGTCTTCCTCATGGCCTGCTTCATGGAGAAGCTGCTGCCAGATCTGCTCGAACTCGGCCTCGACCATCGAGGGCGGAACGGCGAAATCATGCCCGGCGGCGAGCTGGTCGAGCAGCGCGCGCTTCATCTGGGTGCGCGTCAGGCCCGCCGTTTCCTGCTCAAGCTGGCCGCGCAGCAACCCGCGAAGCTGCTCCAGGCTTTCCAGCCCCAGTTCCTTGGCGAAATCCTCGTCCACGGTCGTCTCGCCCGCGACTTTCACGGCATGGACGACGATATCGAACGTCGCTTCCTTGCCCTTGAGGTTCTCGGCCGGATAATCTTCCGGGAACGTCACCGTTATCTGGCGTTCCTCGCCCGCCTTGGCGCCGACGAGCTGTTCCTCGAACCCAGGGATGAAGCGGTTCGCGCCCAGCTCGATGGCCTGTCCTTCGGCCTTGCCGCCATCGAACTCCACGCCGTCGAGCTTGCCGGTAAAGTCTATCACCAACTGGTCGCCGTTCTCGGCCTTCTTGCCCTTCTTGGCGTCGGTAAACCGCTTCTGCTGACTGGCGATACGATTGACGGCTTCGTCCACCTGCTCGTCCGTTACCGGCACGACCAGCTTTTCCAGCTTCAGTCCATCGAGCGACGGCGCCTCGATCTGCGGCAGCACTTCCAGCGCGACGGAGAGTTCAGCGTCCTTGCCTTCCTCATACCCCTCGCCCAGCGAGATTTCCGGCTGCATCGCGGGGCGCAGCTTATGGTCGGCGACAAGCTTGTCCATCGCGTCGCGAATCGTGGTGTTGAGGGCATCCTGATGCAGCGCGGGGCCGTGCATCTTGCGGATGAGGTTCGCGGGCACCTTGCCGGGGCGGAAGCCGGGCATGCGCACTTGCGGCGCGATCTTCCTGACCTCGCCCTCGATCCGGTCAGTGATGTCGCGGGCCGGGATCGTCACGGTATAGGCGCGCTTCAGCCCCTCGCTGCTGGTTTCGACAATCTGCATGTTGAAAGAAGCCTTCCTTGAACTGCTCTTCCCCGTGCCGGCCGGCGGAAACTGGTGCGGGCGAAGGGACTCGAACCCCCACATCTTGCGATACTGGAACCTAAATCCAGCGCGTCTACCAGTTCCGCCACGCCCGCGGTCCGACGAAGCAAAAAATTCCGAGTTCCGGCCCTTATAAGCACAGGGCGGAAAGGGCAAGGGCGGCGCACTTGCCAACGGCAAAGGCCGTTCCCAACTGGGTTTGACACGACAGGAAAGGCACATTTCGTGGCAACGCAACCCGATATCCCGCCCGACAGGGTGGACCCGCAGTCCCCGCCGGAAGCCCCGCCCCGGCCCGTGGAGCCGCCCCCGGATTCGCCTCCGCCCGAAACACCCAAACCATCGCCCGATATCGACCAGCCGGGACGCGGGCCGGAAGAGACGCCGGTTCCGCCCGATTAGATGCCCAGCAACCGCTCGAACCGCGCCAGGATGCGAAGCGATCCTTCCTCCTCGCGCGGCGTTATCGAACGGACAGGCTGGCATTCCAGGCAATAGGCCTGCGTCCCGCGCGCCGTTGCCAGCCTGCGCGCCTGCGTCAAGGCGCGAAGCAACGTCTGTCGTTGGCCTTCCGCGACAATCGCGGGCCAGTCCATCGCGCCCTTCCGCGCTTCGCTATCGTCGCGCGACTGACCGCCGAACTGCTGGAGCAGCGCAACCCACGCATCGGGCGGGGTCTCCAGATGGCGGACGTGCCATTCCCCGTCCTTGAGTCCCGCCTTGCCCGCCGCGTAGGCCAGGGCGCTGTCAATGCTGCCGAATTCGTCAACAAGGCCAAGCTGACGCGCGGTGCCGCCATCCCAGACGCGCCCCTGCGCGATGCGGTCGATCTCCGCCGGCGGCTTGCCGCGCGACTGGCCGACGATATCGAGAAACCGGCTGTATGTTCCTTCCACGCTGGTCTGGAGCAGGGCTTTCACGGCGGGATTCAGCCCGCCGGCCAGGTCCGGCTGGCCGGACAGCGGAGTCGTGGTCACCCCATCGGCCGTTATCCCCCAGTGTCCCAACGCTCTCTCGAACGAGGGCAGGACGGCAAAGACGCCGATGGAGCCGGTCAGCGTGCCCGGCTCGGCAAATATGCGATCGGCCGTGGTCGAAACCCAGTAACCGCCGCTGGCCGCCATGTTGGCCATGGAGACGACCACCGGAATGCCCCTGGCCTTGTGCCGGGCGACAGCCGAACGAATCTGCTCCGACGCAAGCACCGACCCGCCCGGCGAATCGACCCTCACGACCAGCGCGGCCAGATCGTCGTCCAGTGCGTCGTCCAACAGCGCCGCGATCCGATCGCCTCCCGCCGTGCCCGGTCCGGCATCGCCGTCGACGATATCGCCCGCCACGGTCACGACGCCGATGGCCTTGCCCCCCTTTTCCCGCTGGTGGCCGCGCAGATAGGTGGCAAGCGGAGTATGCGCGAAGGCGCCAGGCGCCTTGTCGAGCTTGTCTTCCCCCGCAAGCGCGGCAACCCGTTTGCCGAACTCCCTCTCGTCGCCGATCCGGTCGACCAGCCCTGCGGCCAGCGCGGCTTTGGCGATATCGCCGCCCGATGTCTTGACCCAGGCCACGGGATCGTCCGTCGCCAGCGCGATGTCGGCCTTGGGACGCGCGCGCGCCACATCCGATTTCCAGTTGTCCCACATGGCGGCGGCCAGCGCATTCAACTGCTCGCGCGAGGCATCGGACATCCGGTCAAGCATGAACGGCTCCACCGCGCTTTTGTATGTCCCGACGCGGAAGACGTGCGCCGTGACTTTCAGCTTGTCGAGCAGTTGCGCGAAATAGAGGCTGCTGCCGCCGGGGCCGCGAACGAAAGCCCCGCCGAGCGGGTGGACCCAGACTTCGCTGGCGTGCGCCGCCAGTTGCACACCGTCATCGGTATAGGCCACGGCATAAACCAGCACCGGTTTCTTCGCCGCGCGCACCCGGTCCATCGCCGCGCCCACGTCGCGCAGGCTGACGAAGCCGCCACCGGTAAAGCGCGACAAGTCGACAGCCACGGCCTTCACGCGCTTGTCCTTTTCCGCCAGCCGCAACGCCCGGACGAGATCGCGCGCGGCATATTCCTGCGCCGGAGCTTCGCTTGCCAGCAGCGTCTGCAACGGGTCCGGCAGCGAGGCTTCCTCCACGATGGCGCCGTCGAGCCGCATCAGCAGCGCGCCCTCGCGGATGCTTGCGGCAGTGGGGCGCGTGGTCAGCGCGGCATAGAGCATCATGAAGAACAGCAGCAGGAACAGCAGCGCCAGCCCGTCCTTGATCGCGACGAGCAGCTTCCAGAACTTGCGGGCGAAGACCATTGTGCATCCTTGTTTCGGCTGGGCCGCACGATAGGGGTTGGCGGGCTTTTGGCAAAGGCCTTGAGCGGGGCGAAAGACGGGCTTATGGCCCTGCCCTTGATGACATCGCCAGAACCACAGGCAGACCAGACCGAACCAGGCCGCTATCCCTCCGGCGGGGCGGCTTTCCCGCATCGCGGATTGCTGGGCATCGCCGGGCTGGCCCCGCATGAAATCCTGTTCCTGCTGGATGAAGCTGAGCAATGGGTCGCGCTCAACCGCCAGTCGCAGAAACGGGACGACAGGCTGGCGGGGCTGACCATCATCAACGCCTTCTTCGAGAACTCCACCCGCACGCTGCTCAGCTTCGAGATCGCGGGCAAGCGGCTGGGCGCGGATGTCGTCAACATGGCCGTCGCGCAATCGAGCGTGAAGAAAGGCGAAACGCTGATCGACACGGCGCTGACGCTGAACGCCATGCACGCCGACGCCATCGTCATCCGCCATTCCAGTTCCGGCGCGGTGCGGCTGATCGCGGACAAGGTGGATTGCCCCGTGCTCAACGCGGGCGACGGGCAGCACGAGCACCCGACGCAGGCCCTGCTCGACGCGCTGACTATCCGGCAAGCGCTGTCGATTCCGCGCAACACCAATTTTTCCGGCCTGAAAGTGACGATCTGCGGCGATATCCTGCACAGCCGGGTCGCGCGCTCCAACATCCTGTGCCTGAAGTCGCTGGGCGCGGACGTGCGCGTCTGCGCGCCGCCCGCCCTGATGCCCGCCGAAATCGAGAGCATGGGCGCGGCGGCGTTCCACGATTTCGACGCGGCGCTCGATAACGCGGACGTGGTGATGATGCTGCGGCTTCAGCAGGAACGCATGGAAGGCCAGTTCATCGCTTCCCCGCGCGAATACCGCCACCTTTACGGTCTGACGCTGGAGCGGCTGGCGAAGGCGCGACCCGACGCGCTCGTCATGCACCCCGGACCGATGAACCGGGGCATCGAGATCGACAGCAACGTGGCCGACCTGGTGGCGGAAAACGGTGTGAGCCGGTCGCTCATCACCCGGCAGGTGGAAATGGGCGTGGCGATCCGCATGGCCTGCCTCGACGTGCTGACGCGGCGGACGCGCAAGGTGGAGGGCTGGCCCCTCCCGGAGAGCGAACGATGAGCATGGCGCCTCCCCTGCGCATCATGAACGGGCTGGTGCTCGACGGGACGGGCGTGCCCCGGCCGGGTGAACTGCGCTGCGTTGGCGGCCACATCGAAAGCGTGGGCGACGTTTCCCCGCAACCCGGCGACACCGTGATCGACGCCAAAGGCGCGCTGATCGCACCGGGGCTGGTCGATTTCGGCGTCTTCGCGGTGGACAAGCCCGCATTCCACTTCGGCGGAATCACGCGCGCGGCGCTGATGCCGGATCAGAACCCGGTGCTGGACCGCCCGTCCTCGATCCGCTTCGCCGCCCAATCGGGCAAGCCCGATCTCTGGGTCCACCCCCTCGCCGCCGCCACGCGCGGGCTGGAAGGGCGGGAACTGGCGGAAATCGCCCTGATGCGGGACGCGGGCGCGCGGGCCGTCGCCACCGGACGGCACTGGATCGACGATTCCGGCACCATGCACCGGCTGCTGCACTATGCGGCCATGCTGGACATGGTCGTCGTCACGCATGGCGAGGACGCTGGCCTTGCTGGAAACGCCGTCGCAACGGCGGGCGAAATGGCCACGCGGCTGGGCTTGCCGTCCGCGCCCGCCGGGGCCGAGGCGCTGGCCGTGGCGCGCGATATCGCTCTGGCCGAAATGACCGGCGCGCGGCTGCATATCCGGCAAGTGACGACCGCCGCCGCGCTCGATCTCGTGCGCGGCGCGAAAAAGCGCGGCGCCGCCGTAACGGCGGGCGTGACTCCCGCCCACTTCATGCTGTCCGACCTCGCGCTGGGGGATTTCCGCACGTTTGCGAGGATGTCCCCTCCCCTGCGCGCCGAAGCGGATCGGCGGGCCGTGCGCGAAGCCATCGCGGACGGCACCATCGACGTGATCGCGTCGGGCCACGATCCGCGCGGACCGGAGGACAAGCGCCTGCCTTTCGCGGACGCCGAACCGGGCATGGCGGGGGCGGAAACGCTGCTGCCCCTGACGCTGGCGCTGGTTCGCGACGGCGTGATTGACCTGGCGCGCGCCTTTGCGCTGCTGGCCGCCAACCCCGCGAACCTGCTGGGCGTAGAGGCCGGAACACTGGCGCCCGGCATGGAAGGGGACATCGCACTGATCGACCGGGACCGCCCGTGGATTGTGGATTCGGACCGCATGGCGGCCAGCGCCGGGAACACGCCGTTCGACCGGCAGCCGGTTCAGGGCCGCGCGGTGATGCTGTTCAAGGGCGGCGCCCGCCTGCGCGAAAGCGGAGCGCCTGCCTGAAGGCAGGGACTCCACTCAACGTAATCAGATCGGGAAATCAGCGCCGCGCGTAGCGTGGGCTGCCGTTGTCGGGACGCGCGCCGGGCAGCGGACGCGCCGCCGCGTAAGCGATGCAGGCCCCGCCCTTCTGCTTGACGCTGGCGCAAAGGCCGCTGGCACCGCGCGCATCGAGGCCGCCCGCCGCCACGCGCCAGAAATTACGGCCGTTCACGACTGCGGGCGTGATCGTCATGGTATGGTTGCGAAGCTGCGGATTGCGGCGCGTGAACACGGTCCAGGCCGCGCGCGCGCGCGCTTCGCTGGAAAATGATCCGAGCTGCACCAGATGCGTGCTCCAGTTCGGCCGGGCCATCGTATCCGTGCCCCCAGACACCGGCGCGGCGCGGCGCGGCGCGGCGGGTTCCGCATAGCGCGGCACGATGGCCTGAATCACCGGCTGCGAGACGAAGGCAGGCTGCGTCGATTGCACGGCTTGCGCGAAAGCGGCGTCGAAGCTGGCCGAGGGCGCCTGCACAACAGACGCTGGTTCGGCAGCGGCCGGTTCGGGCGCCATCACGGGCCGCGCCTCCGAAGGGGCGTCCGGTTCAGGATAGGCGGCGGACTGGATCGCCGCCATCTGTCCGGCGGCGGGCAGTTCGCCCTGCCCTTCACCTTGCCACCGGGGCGCCGCTGACGGAGCGGCGACAGCAAGGCGCGCCGCGCTTTCCGAAGGCGCCAGGGCAAGGCGGTCGGGCTGGCCGTTGTCGGGCCTCAGCGGCACGGACAGGAGAGTCGCGACGCGCTTGCGGTGATCCTGCGGCATGACCTGCGCGGCCCAATCGCCGATCCGCTGATCGATCATGTTGGCGGGCACGTCTTCCATCGCCATCAAGCGCGCCTCGCGCCAGCGCCCGGCCAGCGCATAGGCATAGGCCAGGTTCTGCCGGACCTTGGCGGTGTTTTCACCTCCGCGAATGGTGTCTTCCAGGATCGCGATGCCGCGCGCGGGCTGTCCGGCCAGCGCCATCGCGAGGCCGAGGTCCACGGCCGGGATATCGTCGCGCCACTGGTCGAGCGTGTAGGTCGCTTGCGCGAACTGTCCTTCGCCGGTCTGGGCGAGCGAAAGCGAAAGCGCGGTGCCGGGTTTGGTGTCGCCAAGCACCATCGCGTCGGCAAAGGCATCCGCCGCCGATTCGAAACGGCCCGCTTCCAGATAGGCATGGCCGAGCGCGGTGCGCAGCGCGGCATCGCGCGGACTTTTCTCGACCGCGCGTTCCGCCGATGCGACGCTCTTGCTCGAAGCGCTCGACTCCTTGGCGTAACCGCCGGCGCGGGCCAGAGTGCCGCCCCCACCCGCGCAGCCGGCGAGCAGGATGGCGGCCATGGCCGTTCCGATGGCGAGCCGGGCCGGACGGCTCGCGGCACGAAACGGAAGCTGGCGAATGGTGGTCATGGTTCAGTCCCCTGTTGAACAGTCTCAGGTCCGCTTGCGGACTTGCCGGGCAAGCGATGCGACGTCGGGCGTTTCCGCGATCAGGCGGTCCAGCGCCTCGGTCACAAGCTGTTGCGCGCTGCGATTGGCGATCGTGCAGGCCAGCCGAAGCCGGAGGTGGCGTTCGGCATCCAGCCGCAGCGTAAAGGCGGCACGGCGGCCGTCAGCCAGCGCGGAGCGGCGCGTTCCCTTGCCCGTGGCAAGGCGCTCGTTCGCATCGGCAAGCTGCCGCACGACTTCGGGCACCGCCGCGCGACCGGCGGCGGTCAACCGGCCGTTGATCGGCACGATATCCGCATTGCGCGCGGCACCAGCCGCCCGTTCATCGTGCACATCGCCGTGATCGTTCCAGCCGAGATCCTCCAGCGCATCCATGCGGAGCGCCGCGTTTTCGTGGAAATGGGTCAAAGGCAGAAGCTGCGGACGCATGGCCGGTTTCGCCGCGCCCTTGCGCGCCAGTAATGTCGGCGTGAGCGAGGCGAAGGGCTTGGGCTGATCCATCGTGCCCGCCCTCATGATCCGGCGACCCGGCGGCCGAAGCCGCCGCCCGGACGCACCGCTCCCGAAGCGATCTGCGCCGCCGCCGGAGCGGGCGAGGCGAACACGGTGCGGCGGAAGTTCTTTTCAAGCCGGTCGGAAATGTAGTTCCACAGCGTCACGACTTCTTGCGACGAGCGGCCGTTGGGATCGACTTCCATCACGGTGCGCCCGTCGATCATCGACGCCGCGAAGTCCGTCCGGTGGTGCAGAGTGATGGGAGCGACCGTCCCGTGCTGCGACAGCGCGACCGCGGCTTCCCCCGTGATCTTGGCTTTCGGCGTCGCGGCGTTGACCACGAAGATCAGCGGCTTGCCCGCCCGCTCGCACAAGTCGACCGTGGCGCCCACGGCGCGCAGATCGTGCGGACTGGGCCTGGTCGGCACCACGATGAGTTCGGCGACCGAGATCACGCTCTGGATCGCCATGGTGATGGCGGGCGGCGTGTCGATCACCGCGAGACGGAAACCCTGCTGCCGCAGAACCTGAAGGTCGTGCGCCAGCCGGGCGACAGTGGTCTGGGCGAAGGCGGGCAATTCCGCCTCACGCTCGTTCCACCAGTCCGCCAGCGACCCTTGCGGATCAATGTCGATGAGCACCACCGGCCCCGCGCCTGCGCGCTGAGCCTGAACGGCGAGATGCCCGGAAAGGGTCGTCTTGCCCGATCCCCCTTTTTGCGATGCCAAAGCCAGAACGCGCAAAACCTGTTCCCCCGTGAACAAATCGGATCAATCCACTCACGGCAGGAGATCGCAGAACGTTCCTAATATCGGGTTAATGCGGGATAACTCACAGATAACCGGCAAGGGCGCCCGCCCGGCCGCAGGCCATAAAGGCTTTGCTAAGACCATGTTCACTATGTCAGTTAGTCAAACCAAACGAGGTCTGCGCGGGATTTGCCGGAGCGATGGCCGCCAAACCATTGATCGGATGGACATGATGGTGTCAGCAAACAGGATCGCCGGGGCCTGCCTCGCCTTGGCTCTCGCCATGGGCGGCACGCCTGTCGCGGCCGATGTGAAGGCCGGAGTCGACGCATGGTCGGCGGGCGACTACGCGGCGGCGGTGCGCGAATGGAAGGGCCCGGCGGACGCCGGTGACGCCGACGCGATGTTCAACCTCGCGCAAGCCTACAAGCTGGGGCGCGGCACGGGGCAGGATCTGCGCAAGGCCGAAGAGCTTTATGCCAGGGCCGCCGCGAAAGGGCATCTCCAGGCCGCCGACAATTACGGCCTGCTGCTGTTCGACCGGGGCGAGCGGGCCCGCGCCATGCCCTATGTCAGCGCGGCGGCGCAGCGCGGCGATCCCCGCGCGCAATATCTGCTCGGCCTCTCCTATTTCAACGCCGACAACGTGCCGAAGGACTGGGTTCGCGCCTATGCGCTCGTCAGCCTGGCGCAACGGGCCGGGCTGCCGCAGGCCGCCCCGGCGCTGGCCCAGATGGACAATTATATTCCGCTCGAACAGCGGCAGAAGAGCATGGCGCTGGCCTCCGAACTCGCCGCCGCCGCAGAAGCGACGCGCGAACGGCAACTGGCCGCGGCCGACCTCGGCGGGACCGCGCCCGGCTCGCGGCGAGGGCCGGAGGCGGTGGCGATGGGCTCCCCTTCGCGCAAGGGCGCCGCCGTATCGCCGGAAGCGCAGGCAGCCGTTGCCGCCAGCGCGGCCCGCGAAGCGGCGCGGCGCGCGGAAAGCAAGGAATATCCGCGGGCGCGCGTTCCCGCCGTTTCGGGCATTCTGGCCGGTCGCGATCCATCCGCGCCCTCCCAACCCGCCGCCCGGCCAGCCACCCCCCGGCCGGAGCCAAGGACCGAACCCAGACCGCCCGCTTCACCCTCTGCCGCCCGCCCCGCCGCCGCCGCGAGCGGGCCATGGCGCATCCAGCTTGGCGCGTTCGGAGTGCCCGGCAATGCCGATGCCTTGTGGAACCGCATCAAATCCCGCCCGGAACTGGCGGGCCGCGCCCGGATCGACGCGCCGGCCGGAAGGCTCATCAAGTTGCAGGCGGGCGGTTTCGCCAGTCAGGCCGACGCGCAATCCGCCTGCGTCCGGCTGAAGGCCGCGGGCTTCACCTGCATTGCCGTCAGCCGCTGATTCCGGCGCCGATTCCGGCGGCGATGCGCCGCGCATCGCGGCGCTGGACCTGATCCGGGGCGTCGCGGTTCTCGGCATTCTTGCAGTGAACATCGCCGGATTTTCCGGTCCGTCCGCCGCCGTCTACACTCCGCACGCGATCCATCCGCCCAGCCTTGCGGGAGACACCACGTTCGCCGCCATGCTCGTGGCGTTCGAAGGCAAGATGCGGGCATTGTTCACTATCCTGTTCGGCGCGGGGTTGCTGCTGTTCGTCGAACGCGCCGAAGCGACCGGGCGGGACGGCGCGGCGCTGCAAATGCAGCGGCTGAGCTGGCTGGCCCTGTTCGGATATCTGCATTTCCTGCTGCTGTGGTGGGGCGACATCCTGTTTCTTTATGCCGTCGCCGGAATGTTCGCGCTGGCGCTGCGGAACATGCCCTCATGGCCCATGCTGCTGCTCGCCCTGGTCATCTTCACGCTGTGGCAGGCGTCAGGCGTGGCGGGCGACTGGGACGCGGTGAGGATCGAGCATGCCGTGGCCGGCGGTACCGCAACCGGCGCGGAAACCGGATGGTTCGCTGAACGCATGGCCCGGCGCCAGGCCGTAATCGACAGCGAAACGGCGCGCCAGGCCCTGTCCTTCGGCGCGCTGATGGCCGACAAGCTGCACACCATGCCGTTCTATCCGTTGCGCGTCGTCTGGATCGCCATGGGCGAGACGCTGCCGTGGATGATGGTCGGAATGCTGCTCCTGCGCACGGGCTTCTTCGCCGGGCAGTGGCCGCGCGCGGCGATGCGCGGCCTGGCGGCGGCGGGCATCGGCCTGGGCGGCGCCGCGACGATGGCTTTTGCCATATGGGCATGGGACAACGCCTTTCCCGTCGAGGCGATGTCCATGGCGATCAATTATGCGCTGGGCTTTCCCCATCTGCTTATGGGGCTGGGCTATCTGTCCCTGCTGATGTCGGCGGCGCCCCGGCTGATGGCGACACGCATCGGCCGTCGCCTGATCGCCGCCGGACGCATGGCTTTCAGCAACTATATCGGGTGCAGCCTGGTGATGACGGCGCTGTTCCATGGCTGGGGCCTTGGCCTCGCGGGCAAGGTGCCGGTCGCGGCCGAACCGCTGTTCGTGGTGCTCGGCTGGATGCTCATGCTGGGCTGGAGCAAGCCCTGGCTCGCCCGCTTCCGGCAAGGTCCGCTCGAATGGCTGTGGCGTTCGCTGACGGAAAAGCGATGGATCGCGTTTCAAAAGCATTGATATTGCGATCCAGTCGCAATACATTGACCAGCGAATCAGAGGATGGCCTATGTACGTCTGCATCTGCAATGCGATCCGCGACCACGAGTTGGAGGACGCTGCGAAAAAGGTCCGCGGCAAGGCGCACGATGTCTATCGCGCGCTGGGCTGTATGCCGCAATGCGGCCAGTGCCTTGAGGATGCCGACGATATCATAGCCGACGCCCGTATCGAGGAGTGCATGACCGCCACAGCCTGACCCGGGGAAAACCCGAGAATCACTGAAAATTTTCGAGCGGGGTTGCGTTGGCTCGTCTGCGTGCCCATACTCTATCCGTTATTGCACGGATGGAGCGCTTTATGCGTGGCGACGCACAAGTCATTGATTTTCTCAACAAGGCTCTTCTCAACGAGCTGACGGCCGTCAATCAGTATTGGCTGCACTACCGGATGCTCGACAACTGGGGCATCGAGAAACTCGCCCATTACGAGCGGCATGAATCGATCGACGAGATGAAGCACGCCGATGTGCTGGCGGAACGCATCCTGTTTCTCGAAGGGCTGCCCAACTTCCAGGCGCTGGGCAAGCTGCACATCGGCGAGAACGTCGAGGAAATCCTGAAATGCGACCTCGCGCTGGAAAACGAGGCGATCCCGCTGCTGCGCGAAGGCATCGCCCATTGCGAAGCCGTGCGCGACTACATCAGCCGCGAGATTCTGGAACGCATCCTCGAAAGCGAGGAAGAGCATGTCGATTTCATCGAAAGGCAGTTCGACATGATCGAACGCATGGGTCTGCAGAACTACATCCAGCTCCAGAGCAAGGCCGCCGAATCAAGCTAGGTTCTGCTTGAATTGCGATTACAGTCCGCAATCGAGTGCGTTTGTGTGGGATGTCCTGGATGACTTCAGGACGTCGTACCTTGCAATGAAGAACGCTTCGGCTTTCCCTGTTCCCGGCCTCAGAACAGCCGAGTCAGCAAGTAGAACGCCGCGCCCACCGCCGCGCTCGCCGGGATGGTGATGAACCACGCCACGATCACGCGGCTGGCCACGCTCCATCGCACCGCGCTTGCCCGCCGGGCCGCGCCGGTGCCGACCACGCTGCCCGTGATGGCATGCGTGGTGGAAATCGGGATGCCCATGGCGCTCGCCCCGAACACCACGATCGAGCCTGCCGTCGACGCGCAGAAGCCGGTGTGGTGGTTCAGCTTGGTGAGCTTGGTTCCCATCGTCTTGATGATCTTCCAGCCGCCGGAAAGCGTGCCCGCCGCGATCGCGGCATAGCAGGATAGCACCACCCATTCCGGCACGTGGAACTCACCGCCCAGATGCCCGGTGGAATAGAGCAGAACGGCGATGATCCCCATCGTCTTTTGCGCGTCATTGCCGCCGTGGCTGATCGAGTAGGCAGCCGAACTGATGAGGTGCAGCCCCTTGAACGCGGAATTCGCGCCGCGCGGCGAAGTTCCCCGGAAGAACCAGCTCGTAAACAGCATCAGCGCCATGGCGATACCGAAACCGATGACGGGCGAGACGAAGATCGCCGCCACGGTCTTGATGGTGCCCGAGGATTCGACGACGCCGACCCCGGCATGGGCCACGCCCGCGCCCAGCAGACCTCCGATGAGCGCATGGCTGGATGAGGACGGAATACCCTTGATCCACGTCAGCACGTTCCAGACCATCGCGCCGACAAGCGCGCCGAACACCACGGCGGGCGTCACGGCGTCCTTGTCTATGATGCCCTTGCCGACCGTCTCGGCGACATGAAGCCCCACGATCCAGTAGGCGGCGAAGTTCCCGGTCGCGGCGAACACCACGGCAGTGACGGGTGAAAGCAGCCGGGTGGAAACCACCGTCGCGATCGCGTTGGCGGCATCGTGCAGGCCGTTCAGGAAATCGAACGCCAGCGCCAGCGCAATCAGGCCGATCAGCACCGGCAGGGCTATACTGTGATCCATCGAAGTCGTCCCGGCAACGTGCTGGCGTTCAGGAATGGTCTATGACCAGCCCGTCGATCTCGTTCGCGACGTCCTCGAAACAATCGACCACGCGCTCCATGTGCTTGAACATTTCGCGCCGGACGATGAAGTGCAGAGTGTCGCTCTTGCCGCTTTCCCGGAACAGGCGCCTCAGCGCGGCGGCGTGGATTTCGTCACAATGTCCTTCCATCCGCACCAGCCGCTCGGTCAGTTCGTGCAGGCGCACACCGTTGTCGGCCACCTTGCGCAGCAACGGCATCGCTTCCGCCGTCAGCCGCGCAGCATCGACGATGATGGCGGCCATGTCGCGCATTTCGGGATCGAAATCCGTGATCTCGTAAAGGTCCGCCGCGCCCGCCGTCTGCTGCATGGCGTCGATCGCGTCGTCCATCGAGGCAATGAGGTCCGTGATCGCGCCGCGATCGAACGGCGTCAGGAACGTGCGGCGGACGGTCTGCAGCACTTCGCGCGTGATCTCGTCCGCGTCATGCTCGCGCTCCTCGATCTCGCGGATATGCTCCGCAAGGTTGGGGCCGCCCTGCAGCAGCCGGGCCAGCGCGTCGGCGCCCGCCACCAGCGTGGCGGCCTGCTGCTCGAACAGGTCGAAGAAATTGCCCTGCTGCGGAAGCAGCTTCTGGAACCAGCCGAACATGGCGTTAACCCCCGTCTTTGCGCCAACCGTTTTGAGAATCCGCGCGGGCTGAGCCGCCTTGCGGAACTCGCGCGCGCCGAAACTGCGAATGAGCGCGCGCAGATCTTCCTCGTCCACGGCCCGCGCCGCTTCGGCCAGGCTGAACCAGCGGCGCTCGCGCTCATGCTGTTCCCGCCAGCTATCCAGTTCCTCCGTCACCGCGAAGGGAAACACGTCCACGTCCGTCAGCATCGAAGCGCCGGACCGGCGGCGCTTGCGATAACGATAGGAGCCGAGCGGCGTCGGGCAGGCCGCGCCGATGACGCCAGCCTCTTCCTCCGCTTCCTTCGCCGCGGAAGCATGGGGTGGCAGCCCGTTCACGGGATTCCCCTTGGGAATGACCCACCGACCCGTCCCGCGCGACGTAATCAACAGGATCTGGATCGGCGAATCGACCGCCGGCGACTCCGTCCGATAAGGAAGAACGGCGATCTGCCGCATGGCCACCCTTCAAAAGAAAACGCTGCGCTGGCTGCGCGTTAGGAGCCGATGGCCCCCCGCACAACGCCTGATTGCCGATCTCTCCCCCGATTGTCAGGAAAAAGTCATATTACGGTCATTTTCCCGACTGCGAGCGGAGGTTTTCAATCCGCGGCCTTGGCCTTTTTCGCGGCCGGTTTCTTCGCCGCCGCCTTCTTCGGCGCGGCCTTCTTGCGCCCGCCCTTCTTCGCCGGGCCTTTCGCGGCCTTTTCCTCGATCAGCCGGAAGGCTTCCTCTTCGGTCAGGTCTTCGGGCTTCCGGTCGCGCGGCAGAGTCGCGTTGGTCGTCCCATCGGTGACATAGGGGCCGTAACGGCCCGCCAGCAGCTTCACTTCCCCGCCGGACGCCGGGTGGTTGCCGAACACCTTGATCGGCTCGACGGGAGTCCGCGCGCCGCGTCCTCCGCCGTTCGCCGCATCGGCCAGCCGGGCGACGGCCGCGTTCATGCCGGTTTCGAAAACTTCCGCCGTGCCGCGCAGCTTGGCGTATTTGCCCTGATGCGCGAGATAGGGGCCATAACGCCCGATGCTGGCCGTGATCGGTTCGCCCGTCTCGGGGTGCGGACCAATCGTGCGCGGCAGGCCCAGCAGCTTCACGGCCCAGTCCAGATCGAGTTCGGGAATGTCCTTGGGGATGGACGAGCGCTTCGCCTCCTTGCCCTCGCCCATCTGGATGTAGGGGCCGAAGCGACCCGCCTTGCGCACGATCGCCTCGCCGGTTTCGGGGTGCTTGCCCAGTTCGGCATCGTCCGCCTGCTCGCCCTGCCCGCCCGGTTGCGCGAACTTGCGCGTGAACTTGCACTCCGGGTAGTTGGAGCAGGCAATGAACGCGCCATAGCGCCCGCCGCGCAGGGACAACCGCCCCGCCCCGCATTTGGGGCAGAGGCGCGGGTCCGATCCGTCCTCCGTGGGCGGGAACAGATATTCGGAGAGGAACTCGTCCAGCGCCTCGGTCACTTCCGAAGGCTTGCGTTCCATTACTTCGTCGGACTTCGGCTTGAAGTCCTTCCAGAACGCTTCGAGCACGTCCTTCCACGCCGCGCGCCCGCCGGACACGTCGTCCAGTTCCTCTTCCATGCCCGCCGTGAAGTCGTAGGCGACATAGCGCGGGAAGAAGCGTTCGAGGAACGCCGTCAGGAATCGGCCCGTCTCTTCCGCGAAGAAGCGGTTCTTCTCGGTGCGGACATAGGCGCGGTCCTTCAGCACCTGAAGCGTGGCGGCATACGTGGAAGGCCGCCCGATGCCCAGTTCCTCCAGCCGCTTGACGAGACTGGCTTCCGAATAGCGCGGCGGCGGCTGCGTGAAGTGCTGCGTCGCTTCCACGCCCTTCTTCAACGGCATCTCGCCCTTGGCCATGGCGGGCAAGAGGCCGCTTTCATCCTCTTCCCCGTCCGCCTTCTGGTCGCGGCTTTCCTCATAGACGGCAAGGAAGCCGGGGAACTTCACGACCTGCCCCGTCGCGCGCAATTCATTGCGGCCCGTGCCGTCGCGCAAAGTGACGGTGGTGCGTTCCAGCGCGGCGGACGCCATCTGGCTCGCCAGCGCGCGCTTCCAGATCAGATCGTAGAGCCGCGCCTCGTCGCCGCTGCCGAAGCGGTCGCGGTTGAAATCGGTTGGGCGGATCGCCTCGTGCGCTTCCTGCGCGTTCTTGGCCTTAGTTTCGTAATGCCGGGGCTTTTCGGGCAGGTAATGCCCGGAATAGCGCTCGCTGATCGCCGCCCGCGCGGCGGAAACGGCGGACGGGTCCATCTGCACGCCGTCCGTGCGCATGTAGGTTATCGCGCCCGCCTCATAGAGCGTCTGCGCCACACGCATCGTGTGACTGGCCGAAAAGCCCAGCTTGCGCGCCGCTTCCTGCTGCAAGGTTGACGTCGTGAACGGCGGGTAGGGATTGCGCCGTTGCGGGCGGGTGTCCACGTCCTCCACCCGGAAAGCGCCTGCCTCAACCGCTGCTTTGGCGCGCAGCGCGATGCCTTCGCCGCCAAGGCTCAGGCGTTCCAGCTTCTCGCCCTCGAAGCGGACGAGGCGGGCGGCGAACTCCGTGCCGCCGTGCTCCATCCGGGCCAGAACCTGCCAGTATTCCTGCGGGCGGAACACTTCGATCTCCCGCTCGCGCTCCACGATCAGGCGCAGCGCCACCGATTGCACGCGGCCCGCGCTTTTCGCACCGGGCAGCTTGCGCCACAGCACGGGCGAAAGCGTGAAGCCGAACAGGTAATCGAGCGCGCGACGAGCCAGATAGGCGTCGATCAGATCCTGATCCAGTTCGCGCGGATGCTGCATCGCCTGAGTCACCGTGTCCTTGGTGATGGCGTTGAACGTCACGCGCTGCACGTCCTTGGGCAGCGCCCGGCGTTTGGCCAGAAGCTCGCGCACATGCCAGCTTATCGCCTCGCCTTCGCGGTCAGGGTCGGTCGCCAGGATCAGGCGATCCGCGCCTTTGGCGGCGTCGGCAATGGCCTTCACCTGCCGCTGCTTGTCGCCGTAAAGCTCCCAGTCCATCGCGAAGTCTTCGTCCGGCCGGACGGAACCGTCCTTGGGCGGCAGGTCGCGCACATGGCCGTAGGACGCCAGAACGCGATAGTCCTTGCCGAGATATTTCTCGATGGTCTTGGCCTTGGCAGGCGATTCAACGATGACGAGTTGCATGGGGTTCGCTTGCTTTTCTATTCCTCGCGCATACGCGGGCGCGCGTATACGCATGTGCGATGGTGGGAAGCTTCCCGTCGCCTCGTCAAGAGGCACCGCGCGAGACGCGGTTGCCCGCATGGCGGACCAGCGCGCCCGCGATTTCCAGTTCCAGCAGCGCGAACTGCACCGCCGCCGGGCTTTCTCCGCTCTGCCGGATCAGTTCGTCCACCGCGACCGGTGCCGCCGTGAGCAGGGCGGAGATGTCGGCCGGGTCCGTTTCGGCAGGCTCGTCGAACGCGAACGATACGGGCGCCGTTTCCCGCAAGCCTGAACGCGGCGCGCCGTCGAAACCGGAAAGCAGTTCGATCACGTCCTCCGGCCCCTGGACCAGCACCGCGCCCTCACGAATCAACTGGTTGCAGCCGTGTGAGCGCGCATCGAGCGGAGAGCCGGGAATCGCCATGACTTCCCGCCCATACTCTCCCGCCAGCCGCGCGGTGATAAGCGAGCCGGACTTCGGCGCGGCTTCCACTACCACGGTTCCCGCCGCCAGTCCGGCGATGATCCGGTTGCGCGAGGGGAAGTGGCGGGCCAGCGGCTCCGTGCCGGGTGGCTGTTCGGCCACCAGCAATCCTTCGACCGCGACCTGTTCCTGCAAGCCAGCATGTTCGGGCGGGTAGGCGATGTCGATGCCGCTGGCGATCACGCCGATGGTGCCGCCCCCTTTTCCGCCCCCGGCAAGCGCGCCTTGATGCACCGCCCCGTCTATCCCGCGCGCCAGCCCGGAGACGACGGCGAATCCCGCTTCGGCCAGCGCCCGCCCGAAATCGCGCGCCAGTTTCACGGCGGCGGCGGACGCGTTGCGCGCGCCGACCAGCGCCACGGCGGGACTGGCGAACAGCGCCGTATCGCCACGCACGGTCAGGATCGGCGGCGCGCTTTCGGTCATGGCCAGCATGGCGGGATAGTCCGGCGAATCATGGAACAGGTAACGCCCGCCCGCGCGCTTCAAACGGGCCGCTTCCGCCGCGACGCGATCTTCCGCCACGGGGCGATAGGGCTTGCCACCCCGCGCCGCGAGATCGGGCAGCGCCGCCAATGCCCTGTTCGCATCGCCATAGCGGCGCAGCAATTGCCGATACGTGATCGGGCCGACATTGGGCGAACGCAACAGGCGGATGCGGGCGAACGCTTCGTCCTGGCTCAGATCCATGGATTACCGGCCCTGCCCCACGCGTGGCTCGGTCCCCGCGCGCAGCCGCGCGATATTGGCACGGTGCAGCCAGACGACCAGCAGAGCAAGGCCCGCCAGCGTGGGCGCGAGATCGCGGTGCCCCAACGCCAGCGCGGCAAGCGGCGCGGAGATAGCCGCGCTCATCCCCGCGAGCGAGGAAACGCGCGTCACGCCCAGCATGGCGATCCACGTCACGGCATAGACCACGCCCACCGGCCAGGCGAAACCCAGCGATACGCCCATCAGGGTCGCCACGCCCTTGCCGCCCCGGAACCGGAGCCACACCGGATAGCAATGCCCGATCAGCACGGCGGCGCCCGCCACAAGTTCCGCGTTGGGGAAATGCGGCGTCAGGAAATGCCGCGCGGCCAGCACCGCAAACAGGCCTTTCGCCATGTCGAGCAGCAAAGTCGCCGCCGCCAGCCCCTTGCGCCCGGTGCGCAGCACATTGGTCGCGCCGATATTGCCCGATCCGATGGCGCGCAGATCGCCCGCGCCGGAAAGCCGCGTCAGCAAAACGCCGAAGGGGATCGAGCCGAGGATATAGCCCGTAAGGAAAGCAAGCAGCCAATTCATGCGGCAGCCTTAGCCCTATTTGCACCACTTGGCGAATGCCGGAGGCGAACGCTCTTTCCCTTTGCCGCCCAAACGCTATGCAGACCAGGTGAGCGACGGGGCGGAAAAAATGGCGGGAAGCGATGCGGGGGCGCCGATCCTGCTGTTCGATTCAGGCGTCGGCGGGCTTTCCGTGCTGGCGGAACTGCGCCGCATCCTGCCCCAAGCGCCAGTGATCTATGCCGCCGACAACGCGGGCCTGCCCTACGGCGACAAGAGCGAGGCGCAGGTCGCCGCGCGGGTCGCGGGCCTTCTCGGCCGCATGACGGAACGGTTCTCCCCCCGCCTCGCCTGCATCGCCTGCAACACGGCCAGCACCATCGCACTCGGCATGGTGCGCGAAGTGCTCAACGTCCCCATCGTGGGCACGGTGCCCGCCATCAAGCCCGCCGCCGCGATGACGCGCAGCGGCGTGATCGGGCTGCTGGGCACCGAAGCGACCATCCGGCAGGGCTATGTCGACCGGCTGGAAGCGGAATTCGCGCGCGGCAAACGCCTGATCCGCGCCGCCGCGCCGGAACTCGTGTCCGCGGCCGAGGCGCGCCTGCGCGGCGAGGCGGCCGATGCCGCTATCTTCCGGCGAGCCGCCGATGCGCTGCGCCTCCAGCCGGGCGGAGAGAGCATCGACACGGTGGTGCTGGCCTGCACGCACTTCCCGCTGGTGGAGACGGAACTGGCGCAAGCCTTCGGGCCGGGCGTGCGCTTCGTGCATGGCGCGGCGGGCATTGCGCGGCGCATCGCGGCGCTTACCGAGGGGCAGGCATTCGCGCGTAGCGGGCCGGACCTGGCCGTATTCACGCGGGACGAAGGCGCAGCGCTTGCGGCGCTCCTGCCCGCCCTGCGCGAACATGGGCTGGAACGCGTCGCGATTTTCTAGGCAGGCCGAGTTCCAGGTGGGCCGATTTCCAGGCAGGCGGGCAGGTTGACGCAAATCAAGGCAGACCCGGACTTTATCGGCCAAAATACGTTTGTCGCTGGCAAAATTGACCCGGTTCAGTTATGCGCGGCCCCAAGCAGGCCGGAAGGGCCGCAACAATGCAGGACGGACCCTCGCGTGAACTACGACAGGATTTTCGATTCGGCGATCGAACGGTTGCACACCGAAGGCCGCTACCGCGTTTTCATCGACATCCTGCGCAACAAGGGGGCCTTCCCCAACGCGCGTTGCTTTGCCGGCCACAACGGGCCGAAGCCGATCACGGTATGGTGCTCGAACGACTATCTCGCCATGGGCCAGCATCCCAAGGTGATCGCCGCGATGGAAGAAGCGCTGCACAATGTCGGCGCCGGATCGGGCGGCACGCGCAACATCGGCGGCAACACGCATTATCACGTCGATCTGGAACACGAACTGGCCGATCTTCACGGCAAGGACGGCGCGCTGCTGTTCACCAGCGGCTATGTCTCCAACGACACCACGCTGTCCACGCTGGGCAAGCTGCTGCCGGGCTGCGTCATCTTTTCCGATGAACTGAACCACGCCAGCATGATCGCGGGCATCCGCAATTCGGGCTGCGAGAAGAAAGTGTTCCGCCACAACGACGTGGCCCATCTGGAAGAGCTTCTGGCCGAAACCGATCCCGCCCTGCCCAGGCTGATCGCCTTTGAAAGCGTCTATTCGATGGACGGCGACGTCGCACCGATCCACGAAATCTGCGATCTGGCGGACAAATACAACGCGCTCACCTACATCGACGAAGTCCACGCCGTCGGCATGTATGGCGCGCGCGGCGGCGGCATTTCGGAACGCGACGGCGCGGCGCACCGCATCACCATCATCGAAGGCACGCTGGGCAAGGCGTTTGGCGTGATGGGCGGCTATATCGCGGCCGACACCCGCATCATCGACTGCATCCGCTCCTATGCGCCGGGCTTCATCTTCACCACTTCGCTCTCGCCGGTGCTGGTCGCGGGCGTTCTGGCCGCCGTGCGGCACCTCAAGCAGTCGAGCGAGGAGCGCGACGGCCAGCAGGCCGCCGCCGAACGGCTGAAAGCCCTGTTCCGCGAAGCGGGCCTGCCGGTGATGAACTCCGTCACGCATATCGTGCCGCTGATGGTGGGCGATCCCGTGAAGGCGAAGCGGATCAGCGATATCCTGCTTGCCGAATACGGTGTCTATGTTCAGCCCATCAACTTCCCCACCGTGCCGCGCGGCACGGAGCGCCTGCGCTTCACGCCCGGCCCGCAGCACACCGATGCAATGATGCAGGAACTGACTGAGGCGCTGGTCGAGATCTGGGACCGCATGGATATGGAACTCGCCGAAGCAGCCTGACGACGCGCCGCGATTGCGCCGCGCCCGTGGCTCGTCCGGCCTTCCGGGAAAGAATGCCCGCATGACACGCCTTTTGCCATTCCGCCGCGTCGCCCTGCTTTGCGCCATCGCGAGCATGGCCGCGACACCCGCCGCCGCGCAGGATGAAACGCCGCCCACGGACGGACCTGAGATCGTGGTCGAGGCACCGCGCCCCCTGCCCCCGCCGCCCGAGACGGTCGGACGCTCACCCTATACCGGCGCGCCGGTCGTGGTCGCGACGCTTCGCATCCCCGTGCTCTACGGCGATCTGGACCTTGCCGATCCCACCGACGCGGACCGGCTGATGAAGCGGATCGAACGGGTTTCCAGCGATGCCTGTGCCCAGCTTGACCGGCTCTATCCGCTTTCGTCCGATACCGAGTGCGTCGCGCGCACTCTGGCAGGCGCAAGGCCCGCCGCGCAGGCCGTGATCGACAAGGCGCTGGCGGCCAAGACGGGACAAAAAGCGCCCTGACGCGCGCATAAGGAGAGGAACGCCGGTGAAATCCATATCCGTGGCGCTTCTTGCCGGTCTGGCTTTTGCATCCGTCCCGCGCCCCGCTCATGCCGACACGGTGCTCGACCCCACATCCGCATGGGTGGTCGATTACGCCGACGACAGTTGCGCGTTGCGCCGAACCTTCGGCACGCCCGAACAATCGGCATTGCTGCAAATGCGCCAGTTCAAGCCGGACGGCGATCCAGCCTTCACGATCGTCACCAAAGGCATCAGGCCGCTGATGTGGGAAACAAGCACTCTCATTACTGCCAAGACTCTCCCGCTTCCGTGGGTAAAGACTGTCAAGGTCGCCCTCCAGGATGGTGAGGCTGATCGGAGAATCGAACGTGCTCGCCCGATTTCCACTGGCGACGGTTTCGAAGGCTATCTGTTTTCAATGCCCTTCGCCCCGGACACGGGGAATGACGGTCAATCCGCCGCCCCCCGCCCGGATGTCGCGGCGCAGCGGGCATGGGAACAGTCCGTTACGGACATCACCTTGAAGGGCGGTTTCAACAAGACCTTCACCCTCAAGACAGGGTCCATGCAGCGACCCATGGATGCGTTACGCCAGTGCATGGACGAACTTCTGACACATTGGGGCATTGATGTTGCCGCACACAAGACTCTGACGCGAAAGGTCGAAGCGGTCGATCAAATCAAATGGGCAAGAAAGCTTCAGGAGCTTTATCCGCCGACAATGCTGGAAGAAATGGAGAACGGCGTCGTCCGCATTCGCATGGGCGTGGATCAGGAAGGCAAGCCCTCCGCGTGCCACGTCCAGCTCAAGTCGAAAGACGATACTTTTGAGCGCACGGCCTGCCCAATTCTGATGCGCCATGCCCGCTTCCTGCCGGCGCTGGACAAGGATGGGCGCTCGATCGCCAGCTATTACATCGTCAGCGTTCACTACATGGTGAATTGACGGAAAGCGATCCCAAACGCGGGGCCTGCGCCGATAGCGGCACAGAGGCCCCCCGCATGATTGTCAGCGCAGGCTTACCACGTTGTCCGAAACGCGCGGATCGGCACGGTCGCCGCGATAGAGGCTTTCCATCGGCTCATCCGACACTTCGATGGCCGAGCCCTGCCCGAAGCCGTTGAAGGCCGTGCGCATCGCCGCGCCATAGGCGCCGAGCATCCCGATCTCGATATAATCCCCCGCCGCGATATCGGCGGGCAGTGTGAACGGGCCTTCCATGAAATCGGCATCGTCGCAGGTCGGGCCGTAGAACGAAAAGCCTTCCTCCGCCGCTCCGCGCCCCTCGCTCACGCAGCGGACCGGAAAACGCCAGCCGAGATGCGCCGCATCGAACAGCGCGCCATAGGCGCCGTCGTTGATATACAACTCGTTCCCGCGCCGCTTCTCGACCTTCACGATCAGCGAATTGTATTCCGCGCAGAGCGCACGGCCCGGCTCGCACCACAGTTCGGACGAATAGGACACCGGCAGCGATTCCGCCGCGCGGTGGATCACCGAGAAATAGTCCTCCAGCGGCGGCGGCTCCATGCCCGGATAGATCGAGGGGAAGCCTCCGCCCACGTCGATGATGTCCACCGTGACGGAGGCATCGACGATGGCCGCGCGCACGCGCTCCAGCGCCTGAACATAGGCGAAGGGCGACATGGCTTGGCTGCCGACATGGAAGCAGATGCCCAGCCAGTCCGCCACTTGCCGCGTGGCTTGCAGCAGAGGGGCGGCATCGGCGAGATCGACGCCGAACTTGGACGCAAGGCTCAACTCCGCGTATTCGGACGACACACGCAGACGCACGCAGAGGCGCAGATCGCCCGCGGCATTGCCTGCTTCGTCCGTGGTCGCCGCGACGATCTTCTGAAGTTCCTCGTGGCTGTCGAGGCTGAACGTGCGCACGCCATGCTGGAAATAGGCTTCGCCGATCGCGCTGGCCGTCTTTACCGGATGCATGAAGCACAGCACGGCATCGGGCAGCGCGGCGCGCGTCATGCGCACTTCCGCGATGGACGCCACATCGTAATGCGTCACGCCCGCGTCCCACAGCACGCGCAGCAGATCAGGCGAAGGGTTCGCCTTCACGGCATAGAGCGGCTTGCCCGGAAACTTCTCGACAAAGAAGCGGGCAGCCCGCGCCGCAGCGTGGGGGCGATTGAGGATGACGGGTTCGTCGGGCGAAAGAGCGCGGACTACAGCCGGTGCGTCGGGATAAATGTGCAACTCAAGGGACCCCCAATAGGCCTTGCGGCCAAAAACAACACAAAGACGAAGCTGCCTTGCGGTTTGGAAGTCCCCATGGGGCAGCGGGGGGTCGATATAGGGCGTGCCGCATGAACTGCAAGTGAAAATGCAAGCCTGGGGAACACATCCGCGAGGACAGCGGGATTTATCAATTATCTTACTGATTTATAAAGCATAATATGAATACCTGACCGACAGGGCCTACACCGCCGCAAGACGGTTCGGGCACGGCTTGCGCCGGAACAGAACGCGATTCCGCCCGCGTCGACTCAGGCCGAGCAGACAGGAGAGTTATTTCCCGTCTAGCTCAGCCGGTCGCGGAAGGTTTCCCAGCCGAAACGCTTCACGCATTCCAGCGCGCCCGTCTCGCTGTCCCAAAGCCAGATGGAGGGCAGCGGCACGCCGTTGAACGTCGTGGTCTTGACCATCGAGTAATGCGCCTGATCGAGAAAGGCGAAGCGCGTGCCCGGCTCCGGCGCTTCGGAAAAGCGATAGTCCCCGATCACGTCGCCCGCCAGGCACGAAGGCCCGCCGAGACGGATCGCGCCGCCGAAGCCTTCGTCCACTTCGCCGTCATAGGGCAGTTCGCCCAGCATCGCGGGGCGGTAGGGCGCTTCGATCACGTCCGGCATATGGCAAGTGGCCGAAACGTCCGTGATGGCCAGCGGCATCCCGTTCCATCCCACGTCCAGCACCGTGCCGACGAGGATGCCCGCGTCGAGCGCGATTGCCTCGCCGGGTTCGAGGATCACTTCCGCACCGGTGTCCTCGCGCATGTCGCGCAGGAACTCCACCAGTTCGTCGCGCTGATAGTCCGCGCGGGTGATATGGTGCCCGCCGCCCAGATTGATCCACTTGAACCGGCCGAACCACGGTTCGAGGAAATCGAAGGCATGGTCCCACGTGCGGCGCAGCGGCTCGAAATCCTGCTCGCAGAGCGTATGCATGTGGATGCCATCGACCAGCGCGACGTGCTCATCCGTCAACTGGTCTATCGGAAAGCCGAGGCGCGAATGGGGCGCGCAAGGGTCATAGCGCGGCACTTCGCCCTCCGCGTGGAGCGGATTGATCCGCAGCCCCACGTCGAAACTGTCGCCCCGGCCGCGCGCCGCTTCGATCACGGGCATGAAGCGTTCGATTTGCTGCGGGGAATTGAAGATGACGTGATCGGACAGGCGGCAGATCTCGTCCAGATCGCCGGCCTTGTAGGCGGCGCAATAAGTCGCGATCTCGCCGTCATAGAATTCGGACGCCAGCCGCGCTTCCCACAGGCCGGAGGTACAGACGCCATCGAGATACTCCCCGACGATCGGCGCCGTCGCCCACATCGAAAAGGCTTTCAGCGCGGCCAGAACCTTCACCCCCGCCCGGTCGCGCACATCGGCCAGCACGCGCAGGTTCTGCCGCAGCCGGGCCGCGTCCACCACGAAGGCGGGGCTGTCCACCAGCCCCAGATCGAATTGCGCGAAAGCGCCCGGATCGCCTGCTCTCGTTTCCATATCGCTTTCCCGAATTCACTTGCCCGAAAAGACCAGCACCCCGCCACCCACGATCATGGCGAAACCCGCCAGTTGCGCCAGCGTGGGCTTCTGGTCGAACAGATACCACGCCATGAGAACGAACGTCGTGGCCGACATGAACAACTGGATCGTCTTGAGCTGCGGCAGCGAATAGACTGTCGAACCAAGCCGGACGGCGGGCACGACAAGGCAATATTCGACAAAGGCCAGCGTCCAGCTCAACAGGATCGCCAGCCACAGGACGCGGTCGGGCGCCTTGAGGTGCCCATACCACGCGACGTTCATCACGATGTTCGACCCGGCCAGCATGATAACCGGCAGGATCAGCGCCCAGTTGACAGGCACGGCCGAAACGCCCCTCAGAACGGCAACGGGTGCGCGAGTTCCTTCACCTGCCACGGCAGGCCCTGCGCGTTCAGCATGTCCATGAAGGGATCGGGATCGAACTGCTCCATGTTGAACACGCCTTCTCCGCGCCACGCGCCGGTCAGCATCATCGCCGCGCCGATCATCGCCGGGACGCCGGTGGTATAGCTGACCGCCTGGTTGCCGGTTTCGTGGAACGCGTCCTCATGATCGCAGATGTTGTAGATGTAGAAGGTCTTTTCACCGGACCCGTCAAGCGCCTCGCCCGTGGCGATATCGCCGATGTTGGTCTTGCCGCGCGTCGTCGCGCCAAGGCTGGCTGGTTCAGGCAGCACGGCTTTCAGGAACTGCAAGGGCACGATTTCCTGCCCGTTGTAGATCACCGGATCGATCCGCGTCATGCCCACGTTCTGGAGCACAGTGAGGTGCTGGATATAGGCATCGCCGAATGTCATCCAGAACCGCGCGCGCTCCATTTCGGGCAGGAACTTCGCGAGGCTTTCCAGTTCCTCGTGATACATGAGATACATGTTCTTCGGCCCGACGCCCTCGAAGTCGAAGTTCTGGCGGATGGTCATGGCGGGAGTTTCCACCCATTCGCCGTTCAACCAGTGCCGGGCGGGCGCGGTCACTTCGCGGATGTTGATTTCCGGGTTGAAGTTGGTGGCGAAATGCTGGCCGTGATCGCCGCCATTGCAATCGAGGATGTCGAGCGTGCGGATCGTCTTGAGCCGATGCTTCTTGAGCCACATGGCGAACACGCTGGTCACGCCCGGATCGAAGCCGGAGCCGAGCAGCGCCATCAGCCCGGCCTCGCGGAAGCGGTCCTGGTAGGCCCACTGCCACTTGTATTCGAACTTCGCTTCGTCCTTCGGCTCGTAGTTCGCGGTATCGAGATAATCGACGCCCGCGGCAAGGCAGGCATCCATGATCGTCAGATCCTGATAGGGCAGCGCCAGATTGACGACCAGCTTCGGTCCGATTTGCCGGATGAGCGCGGTGAGAGCAGGCACGTCCTCCGCGTCGATGGCATAGGTCTGCACGGAAACGCCGGTTCGCGCCTTCACGGATTCGGCGATGGCCTCGCATTTCGAGACCGTGCGGCTGGCGAGGTGGATTTCGGAAAAGATGCCCGCGTTCATGGCCATCTTGTGCACCGCGACCGAACCGACGCCGCCCGCGCCGATCACCAGAACCTTGCTCAATGCCCGTCTCCTGTGGCCTGAAACCGAACCGCGCATATAAGGCCTGCGGATGACAGCACAACGGATGGTTGGCGAGACGGTGGCGAACGCGGGCAAATGCCGCTAGACGGGCGGGCATGTCTTCCACCTTCCAGCTCGACACCGCCACCAGCCGCGCCAATCCCACGCCCGCGCCCATCCGGCGCCTGACCGTCCCCGCCCTGCGCGCGCGCAAGGCGGACGGGGTGACGGCGGAACCCATCGTCATGCTCACGGCCTACACCGCCCGGCAGGCACAACTGCTCGATCCGCATTGCGACTTGCTGCTGGTGGGCGATTCGCTGGGACAAGTGATCTACGGGCTGCCCTCCAGCGTGCCGGTTACGCTGGATATGATGGCAGCGCATGGCGCGGCGGTGGTGCGCGGAAGCTGGCACGCCGTCGTCGCGGTGGACATGCCGTTCGGCAGCTACGAGCAATCGCCGCAACAGGCCTTCGCCAACGCCTCGCGGCTGTTGAAGGACACCGGCTGCGCGGCGGTCAAGCTGGAAGGCGGCGAGGCGATGGCGGAAACCGTGGCGTTCCTCGTCGCGCGCGGCATCCCGGTGATCGGCCATGTCGGACTGACGCCGCAAGCCGTGAACGTGCTGGGCGGCTACAACTCGCGCGGACGCAGCGAGGCCGAAGCGCGCAAGATCGTGGCCGATGCCGTCGCGCTGGACCGGGCGGGCGCCTTCGCCGTGGTAGTGGAAGGCGTGGTCGAGCCGATTGCCATCGAAGTGACCAAAGCCATCGCCTGCCCATCCATCGGCATCGGCGGATCGGCGCAGTGCGACGGGCAAGTGCTCGTCACGGATGACATGGTCGGCATGTTCGAGCGCGTGCCCCGCTTCGTCAAACGCTATGCCGAACTGGGCGAACAGATCGGCGAGGCCGCCGCGCGCTATGCCGCGGACGTGCGCGCGCGAACCTTCCCCGGCGTGGAACAGACCTATCAGCCGAAGAAGGGCTGACGCTCATCTCCCGGTGAAATAGGGATTGGCGACCAGCGGCTTGCCCGCCGGATCGGCGCCCATCGCGCGCGCCTTGGCCAGCAGTGCCCTGGCCGCGTTTCCGTCACTGCCTTCCAGCGCAAGGCCGAGCGCGTTGGCGGCAAAGCCGCTGCCTCTGTGCAGCGTATAGGCTTCGCGCGCCGTCTCCACGGCCTCCTCGTTCTCCCCGGCGCGCAGCCGCGCCTCGGCCAGGTCGACCAGCACGCGCAAGTCCCGCCCCGCGCCGTTCGCGCGGACAAAGGCCAGCAGTTCCACGGCGCGCGGCCAATCCCCTTGCCCCCGCGCAATGGCCGCCGCCAGCCGCGCCCCGGCGAGGCTTGAGGGATGCTGCGAAAGATAGCGTTCGACCAGTCCGGCTGCCTCCCCTCCCCGTCCCGCCGCTTCCAGGGCCACGGACCAGCGGATCAGAAGGCTGGCGTCCAGACGCACTTTCGCGCTTTCGGCATAGCGTTCCGCCGCCTCCGCCGGGCGGCCGTTGGCGAGCAGAGCATCACCCAGCGCCGCGTGGCTCGTCGCATTGCCCGAATGGGCGGCGAACAGGCGCTGCGCCTGCCCCAGAGCGCCGGAACGGTTGCCTTTGGCCAGCAGCCCGCCGACGGGCGATTGCGGCACGGGCGCCAGCGGACGGCTGAACGCCTGTGCGCCCCGATCCAGCAGCGGCGCGGCCAGATCGCGGCGCCCGGCCACTTCGTGCGCGCGGGCCAGCAGTGCGAGGATATAGGGCGAAGCGTCCGGCCGCTCCGCCTCCCTGCCGAACCGCATCTGCAAATCCGCCCAGTTGCCCGCCTGCGCCAGCGCGCGCGCCAGCAGCGCTCTGGCCCGTTCATTGGCGGGCTGCGCATCGGCCAGGCGCGACAGCACTTCGACGGCGGCCTGCGCGTTGCCCGCGTCCAGTTCCAGCGCGCCTCGCAACAGGATCGCGGCGGGCACTCGCGCCATGCGCTCGCCCATGCGCGAAAGCAGCCTGCGGGCCAGCGCCGTTTCCCCCGCGCGCGCCGCCATGACGGCCTGCAGGAAAAAGGCCCGCGGGTTCTTGCCGTCGATCGCCAGCATCTTGCGCGTGGCGGCCAGCATCTCGGTCGCACGGTTCAGATCGCCCAGCGTCGCCGCATATTCGCCCAGCGCGTCGAGATTGCGCGGATCGGCCTCCAGCGCCGCCTCGAACCACGGCAGGCCGGCGGCAAGACCGTTCGCATCGCGCACCAGCATGCCCTTGAACACCAGCGCGCCAGCGTGGCGGGGATCGGCTTCCAGCGCCCGGTCCGCCGCTTCTATCGCCGCGTAATGCTGGCCATCGGCATAGCGCAGCGCGGCCAGATCCACCCACAGGCCCGCATCGCCGGGAGCCGCCGCCAATGCGCGGTCGAGCGCGGCGCGCGCCGCCGGGACATCCCCTTGCAGGCGCCGCAACCGCGACAGTTCGCGAAAGCCGCGCGCGGCGGTTCCCGGTGAAAAGGCGGCGGGCGCCAGCCATTCCTCGGCGCGCGCCGGATCGCCCTGATCGAGCCAGGCCTCACCCATCAGCGCGGCCACATCCTCCCGCCGCGCGCCCTCCGCAAGCGCCCGGCGCAACCGCGTTTCGGCGGCGATGCCATCGGACCGCTCAAGGTCCGCCACGGCCTGCTTCACCAGACCGGCGGCCGCGCCTTCTTCCGCGCGCCCCGAGACCAACGGCCACGCCAGCGCGACCGCGCCGCAGAGCAGCGGCAGGGCGAGCCTTCGGCCCCTGCCGCGGCCGCGCTCAGGCGTGGAGGTCGTATTGCTTGAGCAGGTCATAGAGCGTGGGGCGGCTGATGCCGAGCAGCTTGGCCGTGCTGGAAATATTGCCTTCGCTGCGCGCCAGCGCATGGCGGATCACTTTCCGGTCCGCCTGCTCGCGCGCGGTCTTGAGGTTCAACGCCTGTTCGGCGGCCTCGTCCGGCGCCGCCAGATCGAGGTCCAGCGCCGAGACCAGCTTGCCGTCCGCCATGATGACGGCGCGCTTTACCCGGTTTTCCAGTTCGCGCACGTTGCCTGGCCAGTGCCATGCGTCGATGGCCGCGAGCGCATCAGAGGCGAACCCGCGCACCGGCGAGTTCACTTCCCTGGCGAAGCGCGCCAGGAACGCCTTGGCCAGCAGCACCGGATCGCCGGGCCGTTCGGCAAGGCTGGGGATCTTCACCACGATTTCGGCGAGCCGGTAGAACAGATCCTCGCGGAACCGCCCGTCCGCGATCATCGCTTCGAGGTTCTGGTGCGTGGCGCAGACGATGCGCGTATCCACCGCGATGGACCGCCGCGAACCGATTCGCTCGATCACCCGCTCTTGCAGGAAACGCAGCAGCTTGACCTGCAATTGCAGCGGAATGTCGCCCACTTCGTCGAGGAACAGCGTGCCGCCGTTGGCCTGCTCGATCTTTCCTTCGGTGGTCTTGACCGCGCCGGTGAACGCGCCCTTTTCATGGCCGAACAGTTCGCTTTCCAGCAGGTTCTCCGGGATCGCGGCGCAGTTGATGGCGACGAACGCGCCTTCCGCCCGATCGCTCGCCTCGTGCAGCCCGCGCGCCAGCAGTTCCTTGCCCGTGCCGCTCGCGCCCAGCAGCATGACCGAAACGCTGGTGTTGGCCACGCGCTCGATCGTGCGGGCGACACGGATCATTTCCGGCGCCGCCGTCAGCATCCGGCCCAGCACGCGGTCGTCGCGCGACGCCTTGGCGGCGAGCTTGCGGTTTTCCCCTTCCAGCCGGTGCAGTTGCAGCGCGCGCCGGACGATAAGGCCGATGGCGTCGATATCGAC
>CAZUOV010000034.1:0-30134 GCA_964621355.1 uncultured Novosphingobium sp.
TCCGTGACAAGTTCGCGGCCAGCCGCGCCAAGGGCATGTGGATGGGCGGGTTCGTACCGATGGGGTACGATGTGGTCGACCGCAAGCTGGTGATCAACGAGGCAGAAGCCGCCACGGTCCGGCACATGTTCCAGCGGTTTGTAGAGCTGGGATCGGCCACGCTGCTGACCCGCGAACTGGTAGCAAAGGGCACCCTCAACAAGCGCGGCAAACCGATCGACAAGGGCTTCCTCTACAAGCTGTTCCGCAACCGGCTCTATCTCGGCGAAGCCGTCCACAAAGGCACCAGCTATCCCGGCGAGCACCAGCCCATCATCACGCCTGAGCTGTGGGATCAGGTGCATGCCATCCTGCAGGAGAGCCCCCGACAGCGCGCGGCCAACACCCGCACCCAGACCCCGGCGCTGCTCAAAGGTCTGATCTTCACGGATCGCGGCATCGCCATGACGCCGACGGTGACGAAAAAGGGCAGCCGGCATTACCGCTACTACACCTCGATGGATGCGATCCGGAACCGCGCCTGCGAAGGCCGCGACAGCTTTGTCCGGCTGAATGCCGGCATGGTGGAATCTGCCGTCGCCCGGCACATCCGGTCGCTGCTGCGCACGCCGGAAATCGCGGCACGGGCCATGGAGGCAGCGCGCCACAACGAGCGGGACATCGACGAGCAGGATGTTGCCACTGCGCTGGCGGGCTTCGATGGCCTCTGGGAATCGCTGTTCCCGGCCGAGCAGGCACGTATCGCACGGCTGCTGATTGAGCGGGTCACGGTCAGCGCCGATGGGCTTGCGGTCGACCTGCGCACCGAGGGCCTCGGATCGGTCATCCGGGAAATGGTCACACCGAAGCAGGAGCTGGCAGCATGAGCGCGCCCACCACCATGCGGGTGTTCATCCCGCTCACCATCCGCAAGCGCAACGGGCGGCCGAAGATCGTGCCGCCTGCCGACATAGCGCCGGACACCGGCGGGGTGGATTCGCATGTGCTGAGGGCGATCGCCAAGGCGTGGAGTTGGCGGCGGAAGCTGGAATCCGGTGCGGCAGCGACCATCCAGGATGTTGCCGATGCCGAGGGTGTCTCGGACCGCTATGTGGGCCGAATGCTGCGGTTGGCCTATCTGGCACCCGCCGTGCTGGACAGGCTGCTGATCCAGCGCATGCCGCCTACCGTATCGATCAAGGATTTGGCGATGGCAGCGGAGCTGACGTGGGAGGCGCAGGAAAGAGCCGTGTTCGGGGCGTGATTAGATGCAGCCGATCTTCCAGCGGTGCGCCTAAGACTTCGGCATCATGCGACCAGTGCAGCTAGGCATTCCTCAAACACCTCGCGCTGCTTTTTGACCGGAAATGCTCGTATGGCTTCATCGCGATCAAACCAGCGTGCTTCCGCAATTTCCTCGGCCTGCAAGGCAATCGGGACATCCCTCGGGAGGCGCACCACGAACATCGTAGCCTCCTGGCCGTCATGATCGAGAGAACGCTTTGCCTTGTGCTCCGCGCTGTAGATGAACCGGTTGCCGACAGGCAGCTTCTCCAGCTCTTCTTCCAGCGACACACCCAGTTCCTCGGCGATTTCGCGTCGCATCGCTTGGTGTGGTGTCTCGCCAGACTCAACGCCTCCGCCCGCAAGCGTCCATTCTCCATCCTTATACCCGTGCGGGCGAACAAGGAGGAATTGGCCTTTGTCGTTCATCACGACGGCGCGAACCTTCTGGCGGAGCTTCAGGCCGCCCTCATGTAGAAATGCTGCCATGAACACATGGCTATCGAGTTGAAGTTAAGTCTTCGTCACCGGCCAGCATGATGGGCTTGCTCGTGCCAACGCAGGCCTTCGCACTTGCGGCATGATCATTATTGCACTAACAGGCCGCCCATCCGCTGGACTCGGTAATGCCGAGTGGCTCGGCCCGGCGCCTATCCCCGGGATAACCTTTTAGCCCCACAGCCTAATCGCGATGCGCACAAACCCCAAGGGTTTCTGCGGGACACGAGGCTGCGTCGCATCGGTTTGAAAACAAGGTCACATATGCCCAATCTAGAAACCGTCAAACGCGAATGGTTGTCCAACCCGCGTGGCGACATCCTTGCCGGAATCGTGGTGGCACTCGCGCTCATTCCCGAAGCCATCGGGTTCTCGATCATCGCCGGCGTCGATCCCCGCGTCGGCCTTTATGCCTCTTTTTCCATCGCGGTGATTATCTCACTCGTGGGTGGACGCCAGGGCATGATCTCTGCCGCTACGGCCGCAATCGCCGTTCTGGTGCTGCCACTGATCCGCGATCATGGCGTCGATTACCTCTTTGCCGCGACAATCCTGATGGGCGTCATCCAGATCGTTGCAGGGTTCCTGCGGCTGAACGTGCTGATGCAGTATGTTTCGCGGTCCGTGATCACCGGCTTCGTCAATGCGCTGGCGATCCTGATCTTCATGGCCCAGCTGCCTGAACTGATCGGTGTGCCAATGCTCACTTATGCCCTGGTGGCTGGTGGCCTGGCGATCATCTACCTGTTCCCCTACCTCACCAAGGCCGTGCCTTCGCCGCTGGTGGCGATTGTCGTTATCACTGCCCTGGTCTTCTACACGGGCTTCGATGTCCGCACGGTCGGCGACATGGGCGAACTGCCGTCATCGCTGCCCGCATGGCTGATCCCCAACGTGCCGTTCACGCTGGAAACGCTGCAGATCATTCTGCCGTACTCGTTGACGATGGCTGCGGTTGGCCTGCTCGAATCCATGATGACCGCACAGATCGTCGATGATCTCACCGATACCCCTTCGGACAAGCAGCGCGAGATGAAGGGTCAAGGCATCGCCAACTTCTTCACCGGCTTCCTGGGCGGCATGGGCGGCTGCGCCATGATTGGCCAGTCGGTCATCAACGTGAAGTCCGGCGGCCTGACCCGGCTTTCGACCTTCATCGCCGGTTCTTTCCTGCTGTTCCTGATCCTCGTGCTGGGATCGCTGGTGGCCATCATCCCCATGGCTGCACTGGTCGCCGTGATGATCATGGTCTCGATCGGCACCTTCTCCTGGCAGTCGATCCGCGACATTCGTCACCATCCGTGGCAGTCGTCGGTCGTCATGGTCGTGACCGTGGTGATCGTGGTGTGGACGCATGACCTGGCGCAGGGCGTGCTCGCAGGCGTGATCCTTTCGGGGCTGTTCTTTGCCAGCAAGGTCAAGCGCATCTTCACGGTGGAATCCGAGCTTTCGATCGACGGCCTGACCCGCCGCTACATGGTGTCCGGACAGGTATTCTTCGCTTCGTCGGAGAGCTTTGTCGAAGCCTTCGATTTCAAGGAAGTGCTGGACCGGGTCGTGATCGACGTGTCACAAGCCCACTTCTGGGACATTTCAGCAGTCGGCACGCTCGACAAGGCGATCCTCAAGTTCCGCCGCGAGGGTACTGAAGTAGAAGTGGTCGGACTCAACGAAGCGAGTGCTTCGATGGTCGATCGCTATGCTGTCCACGACAAGCCGGGCGCCGAAGCGCAACTCGGCGCGCACTGAGAGGATCATGACTATGGAACACGTCCTCGCTTGTATTGACGCATCGAGCTACGCCGACAGCGTCTGTGATCTCGCCGCCTGGGCTTCCAAGCGACTCGCCATGCCGGTTGAACTGTTGCACGTCATCCAGCGCAGCGATGCCGTGACCGCGCGCGGCGATCTGTCGGGCGCCATTGGCCTGGGGGTCAAGACTAGCCTCATGGAAGAGCTGGTCAACATCGAAGCCGCGGACGCCAAGCTGAAGGTCGAACGCGGCCGCCTGCTACTGGCGGCGGGCGAGAAGCGCCTGCGCGAAGGCGGCGCTTTTGATGTCCGCACACTGCATCGCCACGGCGGCATCGTCGAAACCATCCTTGAGCGTGAGGAGGGGGCCCGCGTTGTCGTAATCGGCAAGCGCGGGGCTTCGCATGAGTTTGCCAGCGGCCATATCGGCTCGAAGCTCGAGAGGGTCGTGCGCGCCAGCACGAAGCCGGTTCTGGTCGCCTCACGTGAATACTCAGAGCCGCGCAGCATCGTGTTCGCGTATGACGCCAGCCCGGCTGCAAAGCGCGCTTTGGGACGGTTGGTCGAATCTACCCTGTTCACCGGGATGCCGGTCAATGTCGTGATGGCGGACACCGACAACGAGGCCCATCGCCGCGCGCTGGAAGACGCCGTTTTTCGCCTCGGCGAAGACCGGCAGGTTTCCACGACGTTGGAAAGCGGCAAGCCCGAAGCAGTGATTGCCAAGGCGGTCGAGCAAACACCCGGCGCAATGCTGGTGATGGGTGCCTATGGCCATTCGCCGATCCGGACCCTCATTGTCGGCAGCACCACAACCACAATGATCCGCACCGTTCATGTGCCGGTGCTGCTCGTGCGGTAGGATGGCGCTCGACCTCGCCCGCTTTCGTGAAAAGCTCCTCGCCCGGCGCGAGGAGCTGTTGGCGGAGGACCGCATGTCCGAGACTGACCGGGCGCCTGTAACGCTCGATCAGGACAGCGTCGGCAGGCTTTCACGGATCGATGCGATGCAGGTTCAGGCCATGGCTTTGGCCCAAGCGCGGCGGCGGCAAGCAGAGAGAGGGGCCATTGATGCTGCCTTGCGCCGGATCGATGAGGGCGAGTTCGGTTACTGCCTGAAATGCGGCGAAGATATTGCTCCCGCTCGCATCGAGCACAATCCGTCTGTCACCACCTGCATTGACTGCGCGAAAGAAGGTTGATCCGTTTTCATGCCCACAGGAACGGTCAAATACGTCGGCCCAGAGGGTAGTTGGGGTTTCATCTCGCGCGACGACAAGCAGCCCAAGGTCTTCCTGCACATCTCCGAGGTGCAGAAGGCTGGCGTGGACGAAATCGAGAAAGGCCAGCGCTGGACCTTCGATATGAAGGAGGGCCGTGACGGCCGAATGGTTGCGACCGACCTCGAATTCCTCGGATATGCCCGCTAGTCTGTCAGTTCCCAGCGCAACCAGTACACGCGCCCGAACGCCCACCGCGAGTTCTCTGATTACAACGCCAGCCGCGATTAAGGCCAAAATGTACGGTCGCCGTTCACCTCAAAAGCCACGGAAATCCGCCACTTCCAGCACCCAAACCTTTTCACCAGAGGTTCGGGTGAAAAGAGACAAAAGCCGATCAGAGACCGATTTTGGCCGCCCGGGCAGTCTCCGAGGTTCGGTCGCCACCGGCAAAACTGCGCGGAAGCTGGGGATTTTTTGGCCCCAGAAGGACCATCTCATTGGTTCCCATTGAGATGTTGGCGGAAGAGGTGGGATTCGAACCCACGGACGGGTTGCCCCGTCGCCGGTTTTCAAGACCGGTCCCTTAAACCACTCGGGCACTCTTCCATATCGATTCAACTGCTGCCTCAAACCCCTCGGCACTTGTCCTCCATGCTTGCGGCTAGCCGGAACTATCGCGTGCCGCAAGATGACACGGCGGGATGGCAGGGCGCGCGCGATGCGGCGACGCACCGGATCGTTTCGCCGATCCGTGGAAATCGCGCGGTGACGATCATTCCAAAGGCTGCCGGATTGTGCCAGACAGGCATGGATGAGAATTTCGCGATTTGTGAGGGCCCTGCTGGCGGCCGGTATCGTTGCCGCCGCTGCCGTAATCCCGCCTGATGCCCCGGTTCGGGCACAGACATCGGAAGAAGCGGGGTTCCAGGGCTATCTTCAGCTTCTGGCGGCGCGCGCGCGTGCGGAGGGCGTCAGCGAGGCGACGATCACGCGCATGACGTCGGGCCTCACGTTCAATCCGCGCGTCGTTCAACTCGATCGCAGCCAGCCCGGCAGCAGCGCAACGCCGCCGCCCTTCGCCCCCTATCGGCGAACGCATGTCGATGCGGCGCGAATCGCCGGTGGGCAGCGCATGCGCGCGCAAGTCGCGGGCTTGCTCCCGGAAATAGAGCGCCGCTATGGTGTGCCGGGTCCGATCCTGCTCGCCATCTGGGGCCACGAAACGAACTATGGCAGCTATACGGGCAATTTCGATCTCGCCCGGTCGCTGGCGACGCTGGCCTATGAGGGGCGGCGGCGCGATCTGTTTGCGTCTGAATTCATTGCGCTCCTCAAGATAGCGGATCAAGGCGTTCCACAATCCCGACTTTATGGAAGTTGGGCGGGCGCGTTCGGCAATCCGCAATTCCTGCCCAGCGTCTATCTGACGACGGCTGTCGATGGCGACGGCAACGGAACGCGCGACATCTGGGGCAGCCGGGCGGATACTCTGGCCTCGATCGCCAACTACTTCCGGCTGGCCGGCTGGAAGACTGGCGAACCGTGGGGCGTATCGGCGTCGATCCCAGCAGGTTTCAACTGGCCGGGCGTTGCGCCGAAACTGCGGGGATCATCCTGCTCGGCCGTCCATGCCCGGCATTCGGTGTGGAAAACCGCGGCGGAATGGCGACAGCTTGGCGTAACGCCGCTTGCGCCGATCCGCCCCGATACCATCGCCACGCTGTTTCAGCCGGACGGGCCGGGCACTCCCGCCTGGCTCTTAACCGGGAATTATAGGGTCATCCTCCAATACAATTGCTCGAACTACTACGCGCTATCCGTGGGGTTGCTTGCAGATGAGATTGCCCGTTAGTTATTTTCTGCCGGTTTCGGTTTGTCTGGCGCTTGCCGCATGCGGCTGGGGCGGAGAGCGGCCTAAGGCGGACGCCGCGCCGCCTGCGTCCGTCAACGGGCCTTCGGCCGATTATCCCATGGTATTGGGGGAGCCTTTCACGATCGACGGCGTGACGTATACGCCCGCCGACAGGCTGAATTACGATGCTGTTGGCAGGGCATCGGTGGGGGAGGCGGGCGGCACGTCCGTTTCGGTGGCGCACAAGACCTTGCCTTTGCCGAGCTATGCCGAAGTGACGTCGCTCGATACCGGCAAGACGATTCTCGCACGGGTCGAACGGCGCGGTCCGATGGTCAACGATCTTCTGGCCGAGCTTTCTCCGGGGGCGGCGGCGCAACTCGGCGTCGAGGCCGGAAGTGTGACGGCGCTGCGTATCCGCCGCGTCAATCCACCGGAAGCCGAACGGGCCTTGTTGCGCGGCGGACAACAGGCGCCGCAGCGCATGGATACGCCCAGGTCGTTGCTGGCCGTGCTGGCGCGGAAACTCGATTCCGCTCCGGCGCCGGTCGCGATATCGGATGCGCCTGCGCCCCCGATTGCGGCGCCGCCTGCGTCTCCGTCACCTGAAGCAACGTCTTTGCCGGTGCCCTTGTCTGTCCCGGCACCCGGAGATGCTCCCGCCAATGTGGAGCCCGCCGTTACAACGCCTCCAGAACCGGCCGCATCGCCAACCGTGACCCGGCAGGGCGGTCATGTCGTTCAGGTGGCGGTGTTTTCCACTGAAGAACGCGCCAAGGCGGCGTCCGGCAAGCTCGGGGCGACCTATCGGCAAAACGGCAGGTTCTGGTCCATGCGGCTTGGTCCGTTTGCAACGCGCGCGGAAGCGGACAGAGCGCTGGCGAGGGCGCGTAGCGCCGGGTATAGCGACGCGCGAATCCAGCGCGCCGATTGAATCTTCGGAAAACGGTCCCGCGCTACATGCAGATGCGGGAATGAAGTGTTTCGCAAGTTTTTGATTTATATTGCCGCCGGTTTGGGACTTGCAGTGAGGCCCCTTGCCGCGCAACCCGCGCCGCCCATGGAAGTGCAGGCCATTCCCCATGTCTTGTTGGCGGATATGAATTCCGGCCAGGTGCTTTATGCCAGCAGGGCCGACGAACGCTTCCTGCCGGCTTCGGTCACCAAGGTGATGACGGCCTATGTCGCGTTCGACCTGATCGACAGCGGCAAGCTGCACCCGCGCACGCTCTTTCAGGTGAGCGACGAAGTGGCGCGCATCTGGAGCGGGCAGGGGACGACGCTCTGGCTCAAGGCGGGCGAGCGTCTGCCGGTAGACACTCTCCTGCGCGGCATCACCATCGCTTCCGCGAACGATGCCTCCATCGCGCTGGCGGAAGGGTTTGCGGGCGATCTGCCGCGATGGCAGTTCATGATGAATGCTCATGCCCAGCGCCTCGGGATGACGAACAGCCACTTCAATACGCCGAACGGCCTGCCGGACGAAGGCCGCACTTATGTGACGGCGCGCGATCTTCAGAAACTGGCAAGCGCGCTGATCCAGCGCCATCCCAAGCTTTACCGCACCTATTTCGGCCGGAAATCCATGGAGTGGCGCAACGCTGAATACTGGAACCGCGATCCCACCCTGGGCGTGGTGCAAGGCGCGGACGGTATCAAGACAGGCCACACGAACGAGGCCGGTTATAACTTCCTCGGCTCCGCCGAACGCGATGGCCGACGGCTTGTCATGGTGATCGGCGGGGCGCCTTCCAACGCGGACCGCAGCGCGGCGTCCCGGGCCCTGCTCGAATGGGGCTTTTCCGCCTGGAAGCCGCGAAAGCTCTTCGCCAGGGGGAGCACCATCGCGACTGTCCATGTGCAGGATGGTGACGCCCGGCGCGTGCCGGTTATGGCTCCGATGGATGTATTCGCCGATATCCCCATTAACGGCGATAACATGCCGATCAAACTTCGTGTCGTCTATGAAGGGCCGCTGCGGGCACCTGTCGCAAAGGGACGGGAAATCGCAAGACTGGAAATCCGTGTCGGCGATATGGCGCCGGGAACCGTGCCGCTCTATGCTGAACGTTCGGTGCGCCGGGCAGACTGGCTGGACCGTATCTGGAACGGGCTTTACGGCCTGTTTGCCTGAACGGAGCAGGGTCGGTGGGACGAGGCAGGTTCATCACCTTCGAAGGCGGTGAGGGCGCGGGCAAGTCCACGCAGGCGAAGCTTCTCGCGCAGAATCTGGCGGATCGCGGTATCGCTGTCTGTCTGACGCGCGAGCCGGGCGGAACGCCGGGGGCGGAACGCATCCGCTCCCTGCTGCTGGAAACGCAGGGAGATGGCTGGAACGCACGGGCCGAAGCGTTGCTGTTCGCCGCCGCCCGGTCGGATCATGTCGAGCGCCTGATCCGTCCTGCCCTCGAAGCGGGAGAATGGGTGATCTGCGACCGCTTCATCGACTCGAGCCGGGCCTATCAGGGCGGCGCTGGCGGGTTGACCGATGCCGACATCCTTGCGCTTCACGGGGTCGGCACTGGCGGTCTGCTTCCCGATCTGACGCTGTTGATCGACGTCGATCCGCAGGAAGCGCAACGCCGGACGAAACGGCGTGACGGTGATCGGCCCGACCGGATCGGCGGCCGCCCCGCCGGCTATCACGCGAACGTGGCCGCCGCGTTTACCCGGCTGGCCGGGCAGGAGCCGGGGCGGTTCGCGCGGATCGACGGCAACGCGAGCCTTGAGGACACGCAGGCGGCAGTGTTGCGCGCGGTCGATGCCATGGCGGGCGCGGCATGACTCGCGACATGACTCAGGGCCGCGATCTTCTGGGTCATGAGGATGCGTGGCGGGAATGGCGCGCGGCGATGGCTTCGGGGCGCATGCACCACGCCTGGATACTGGCCGGGCCGGAGGGGCTGGGCAAGGGGTCGTTTGCGCGGGCGGCGGCGGCGGAACTGGTCACGGAAGCTGGCGTCCCGCAGCCACCCGCCGACCGTCACCCGGATATCGTCATTCTTGAACACCTTCCCGCAACCAATGACGATCAAAAGAAAAAGGATGAAGGAAAACCCTATCAGAAGCGCCGCAACATCACGATTGAGCAGATCCGGTCCGTGCAGTCCCGGCTGATGACCCGGCCAACGCTCGGCAACCGCCGCGCCGTGGTTATCGACCCGGTGGACGATCTGGAAAAAGGTGCGGTCAACGCCTTGCTCAAGAGCCTTGAGGAACCGCCCGCCGGCACGTTCTTCCTGCTGGTGGCGCATCAGCCCGGCAAGTTGCTGGCGACCGTGCGTTCCCGTTGCCGGTTTTTGCGGTTCGCGCCGCTCGATGAAGCCGCGATCGTCTCACTGGTCGCGCGCCATGCCCCGGAAGCCGATGCCGCCACGGTGGCGGCGGCCGTCGCCGCGGCTGAAGGCTCTCCGGGCGGAGCGCTGCATTTCATCCAGCACGGGCTGGGCCGCGCGCACGAACTGATGCAGCGTATCGTCCGGCAGGGCGATCGCGATTTCGCCTTGCGTGGCGCGCTCACGGAAGAACTGGGAGCAAGGCCGGATCGCGAACGCCTGCTCGCCGCGATCGAACTGGCGCGAGCCACTGTTGCCCACGATGCGCTTCGTGCCGACCGGCGACGGCAGCAGGCGCTGATCGAAGCGCATTCGCGGCTCGTCAGCCTTTCCGGTCAGGCGCCGACCTGGAACTTCGATCCGGGGCTTCTTATCCTTGAAATAGGTGGCTTGCTGGCATTGGCCGCGATGCCTACAGAGACGGCATCCCCAGCTTAATCAGGCCCGGCTTAATCAGACCCGGTTTAATCAGGAAAGACTGCCAAACGGCCATGGCCGAACCTTATTACATCACTACGGCGATCAGCTATCCCAACGGCAAGCCGCATATCGGCCACGCCTACGAGGCGATTGCCGCGGACGTCATCGCGCGGTTTCAGAAGGCCATGGGCCGTGACGTGTTCTTTCAGACCGGCACTGACGAGCACGGATTGAAGATGGCGCAGAAGGCCCGCGATCTGGGCGTTGCGCCGCGCGAATTGTCTGATGAAATGACGCAATATTTCATAGATATGTGCGCATCTTTGAATATCAAATATGATAATTTTCAGCGCACGACGGCCACGGCCCACCACACGGCGAGCCAGGAATTGTGGCGCCGGATGGAGGTTAATGGCGATCTCTATCTCGATCGCTATGAAGGCTGGTATTCGGTCCGCGACGAAGCCTACTACGACGAAAGCGAATTGATCGAGGGAGAGGGGGGCGAGAAGCTTTCCCCGCAAGGCACGCCTGTCGAATGGACCGTGGAGGAAAGCTGGTTCTTCCGTCTGTCCCGCTATCAGGACAAGCTGCTGGCGCTCTATCACGACCAACCGCATTTCCTGCGCCCGGAAAGTCGTCGGAACGAGATGATCGCGTTCGTGTCTGCTGGACTGCGCGACCTTTCCGTTTCGCGGACCAGCTTCGATTGGGGCGTCAAGGTTCCCGGCAGCGGCAACCATGTCATGTATGTCTGGGTCGATGCGCTGACGAACTACCTCACGGGACTGGGATGGCCTGAGGAAACCGAAGCGTTTTCAAAATGGTGGCCCGCAGACCTTCATCTGATTGGCAAGGACATCGTGCGCTTCCACACGATCTATTGGCCCGCGTTCCTGATGAGCGCGGGGTTGCCTTTGCCGAAGCAGGTATTCGGGCATGGCTTCCTGCTCAATCGCGGCCAGAAGGAATCGAAGTCGCTCGGCAATGTGACTGATCCGGTGGAACTGGCGGATCGTTTCGGCGTTGATGTCCTGCGCTATTTCCTGATGCGGGAAGTCGTATTCGGAAATGATGGCAGCTATTCCCCAGAAGCTATTGTAATCCGGGCCAATGCTGAACTGGCCAACAGTTTCGGCAATCTGGCCCAGCGCGTGCTTTCCATGATCTTCAAGAACATGGGCGGGGCGCTTTCGCGCTTCGATCCGGCGGACGAGGATGGCGCCCTGCTGCAAATCGTGTCCGCCGCCTGCCGTGACGATCTGCCCCGCGCCTTTGGGGATCTGGATTTCTCCAACGGCATGGAAAGCTGGATGCGCGCCGTCTTTGCCTGCAACCAGTATGTGGACGAGCAGGCGCCCTGGACGCTTCGCAAGACTGACCCGGAACGGATGCAGGCCGTCCTGCTCACGCTGTTCATGGCCGTGCGGGATCTCGCCATCGCCATCCACCCGGTGGTGCCGGATTCGGCCGACAAATTGCTGGATCAAATGGGAATCCCGGACGGAGAACGAGATTTCGCGGCGCTGGCGGACATGGGCTGGTTCGGCAGGCTGGTAGATGCTGGCTTCACGGTCGGGCAGCCGGTCGGCGTCTTTCCCCGGTTGGAGCTGCCCGCCGAAGAAGCTGCGTGATGCTGATCGATTCGCACTGCCACCTGGAATACAAAGGGTTGGTCGAAGATCAGGCCGGTGTGCTGGCGCGCGCGCGCGAAGCCGGGATCGGCGGTTTTCTCAACATTTCGACGCGCCGGCGCGAATGGGATCAGGTTGTTGCCACTGCCATCCGTGAACCGGATGTCTGGGCCAGCGTCGGCATTCATCCCCATGAAGCCGATGCTCATGCCGATCTGGACGAAGCCGCGCTTCTCGCGGCGGCGGAACACCCGAAAGTCATCGGTATCGGCGAAACCGGCCTCGATTACTATTACGACCATTCGGACCGGGAAACCCAGCAGGCGCTGTTCCGCACTCATATCCGGGTTTCGCGCGCGACAGGCCTGCCGCTGATCGTCCACACGCGTGACGCGGAGGAGGACACTGCCCGCATCCTCACGGACGAAATGGAGAAGGGGACTTTCCCGGCGCTGATTCACTGCTTCACCGCATCCGCCGGTTTCGCGCGGGTTGTGCTCGATCTGGGGCTGAGCATTTCGCTGTCCGGCATCGTCACGTTCAAGAATGCGAGGGACTTGCAGGCTATTGGCGAGACATTGCCTGAAAGTCGGATTCTGGTCGAGACCGATGCGCCTTTCCTGGCTCCCGTGCCGCATCGAGGACAGACTTGCGAGCCCGCCTTCACTGCCGATACCGCGCGCTTCCTGGCGAATTTGCGGGGCGTTTCTCCCGAAACGCTGGCGGCGGCCACGACGGACAATTTCTTCCGGCTCTTCACGAAGGCGGCAAGGTGAGGGTTCTGATCCTCGGCAGCGGCACGTCGACGGGTGTCCCGCGCCTGGGGGGCGATGATGGTGGGGAAGATTGGGGCGCCTGCGACCCTGCCGAACCGCGCAACCGCCGCACACGCGTCTCGATCCTCCTGGAAAGCGATGCCGGGAACCGCATCCTGGTGGACACCTCGCCGGACTTGCGCGCGCAACTCCTGAGGCATCGCATAGGGCGTCTGGATGCCGTATTCTGGACTCATGACCATGCGGACCACGTGCACGGCATCGACGACCTGAGGCCATTTCGTTACGGTCGATCCGGCCCGCTGCCCGGCTATGCCGCGACGGAAACGGCGCGGCGGTTGCGCCAGCGGTTCAGCTATGTCTTTGCCGGCGAATACGGCTATCCGACGATCGTTTCGCTGGAGACGCTGGATGTCGTGCGGCTCTGCGCCGGCTTTTCGGTCGCATCCTGCCAGATGCCGCACGGACCGGCAAAATCCACGGCCTATCGCTTTGAATGTGACGATATGTCAGTCTGTTATGCAACAGACTTCAGCCAGATCACACGCGAGATGGTTGACCTGTTCCATGGCTGCGACATCCTCATCACGGATTGCCTGCGGCGGGAGCCGCATCCGACACACGCACATCTCGGCATGGCGCTGGAACTCGCCGAAGCCGTCAGGGCCGAACGAACGGTGCTGACCCATCTCGACAAAAGCATGGATTATGCCACGCTGACAGCCGAACTGCCGCCGCATGTCGTGGTGGGCCATGACGGACTGGAGTTACGCGGATGATCGGGAGCGTGGCCGCTGTATCCGTTGTGCTGGTGCTCGGCTGGCTGTTGCTCAATTTGTATGGTTTCGGCCCGAAGCTCCACGAGATCGGCCTGCGTCGCGCCGCGTTCTACGCCGCCATCTGGGGGGCCATCATTTTAGGGCTGACCCTGATCGTCCTCTGGGGCGGCATCGAATTAAATTAACATAATATAGATTATCAATCTGTAGCAACCGGATCCGCCATGCGCCCTATCGACCGTCTCATCAGCATCATGGCCACGTTGCGTGACCCGCGGCACGGCTGCGAATGGGATCGCGAGCAGACTTTCGGGTCGATCGCACCTTATACCATCGAAGAAGCCTATGAGGTTGCCGACGCGATCATGCGCGGCGACATGGTGGGTTTGCGTGACGAACTGGGTGACCTGCTGCTTCAGACGGTCTTTCATGCGCGCATGGCGGAGGAAGCCGGGTATTTTGCCTTTGACGATGTGGCCCGTTCCATCGCGGATAAACTGCAGGCGCGTCATCCCCATATTTTCGGCAGCGACACTGACGCTGGCCCCGTTTCCCAGCGCGAGCGGTGGGAGATGCTCAAGGCCGGGGAACGCGCGGCCAAGGGCGTGAACGGCGCGCTCGATGGCGTGGCGCAAGCGCTTCCGGCGCTGATGCGGGCCGAGAAGCTGCAGAAGCGCGCGGCTCGGGTCGGGTTCGACTGGCCGGATGCTTCCGGCCCGGCGGACAAGGTTCGCGAGGAACTGGACGAACTGTGGGACGCGCGGGAGGATCAGCGGCTTGAGGAAGCCGGAGACTTGCTGTTCGCCGCCGTCAATCTCGTGCGCAAGATGGGAGTCGCGCCGGAAGACGCGCTGCGCGCCGCCAATGCGAAGTTCGAGCGGCGATTTGCCGCGATGGAAGCCATGGTGCGCGCCGATGCCAGGGATTTCGCCTCGTTGACACTGGAAGAACAGGATGCGCTGTGGGCCGAGGCCAAGCGTTCAGAGACGGCCAAACCGGCCTAGATCCCTAGGTGACAGCCGCACTTGCAAGCGGCGTGTCGGCCCTTCCCCCTCGTCACCCGCATCTTCATCGGAGATGACTTCGCCGTGCGCGTGCAGCCATGCGATCCTCTGGCCGTCGGCTGCGGGCAGGCGGAAAGTGACCAGCCGGGAATCACTGGTGAGCAACCTTGCGACGGCTTCCAATAATTCGCGTGCGCCTTGGCCTGTAAGTGCAGAAACAGGAACGATAATTTCGTCCGTCCTCGCCTTGATCGCGTCTTGCAACGCCGCTGCCTGATCCTCCGACAGCAGATCGCACTTGTTCCAGACCTCGATGATCGGGATGCGCGGACGATCTGGATCGTCCTCGATCAGCCCAAGCTCTCCGAGAACGTACAGCACTTGCTGTTTCTGCGCGTCGGTCTCGGGATTGGCGATATCGCGCACATGCACGATGACGTCCGCCGCAGTCACTTCCTCCAGCGTGGCGCGGAACGCCGCGACCAGTTGCGTGGGAAGGTCGGAGATGAAACCAACGGTGTCGGAAAGGATCGCCTTGTCAACGCCAGGCAGCCGGATGGCACGCATGGTGGGGTCGAGAGTGGCAAAGAGAAGGTCTTCCGCCATTACCTCGGCGCCTGTCAGGCGATTGAAAAGCGTGGATTTCCCGGCGTTGGTATAGCCGACCAGCGCGATGACCGGCCAGGGCGCCCTTTCCCGCCGCTCGCGATGGAGGCCGCGGGTGCGGCGAACCTGTTCCAGTTCGCGGCGCAGGCGTGCCATGCGGTCGCGGATCATGCGGCGGTCCGCCTCTATCTGGGTCTCACCGGGACCGCCGAGAAAGCCGAAGCCGCCGCGCTGGCGTTCAAGGTGCGTCCAGCTTCGCACCAGACGCCCCGCCTGATAGTCGAGATGGGCCAGTTCGACCTGCAACCGCCCTTCGGCGGTAGCGGCCCTCTCCCCGAAGATTTCGAGGATCAGCCCGGTGCGGTCAATCACCTTGCGTTTGAGTTTTTCCTCAAGGTTGCGCTGCTGGATCGCGGACAGCGCGCCATCGACAATGACGAGTTCGGCTTCGTTCTGCTCGCAGGCAACCGCGATATTCTGAACCTGCCCTTCCCCGAACAGCGTTGCCGCCCGTGCCTCGCGGATGGGAACGATGAGGCCGTCGGCGACGATGAGGCCGATGGCGAGCGCCAGCCCCTTCGCTTCTTCAAGCCGGGCTTCGGCACCCGAGCCGGCGCCGGCACCGCCGCGCGCCCTGAACTGCGGGCACACGACAAGCGCACGCGCGCCGCGCGTGACTTCGCCTTTCAGGTCGTCCGTGCCGGTCAGTCCGCCGCATCCTCTTCGCCTTCGCCCGTCAGATCGACCGGCGTAAGCGGCTGAATGGTGGAAATGGCGTGCTTGTAGGCAAGCTGTACATAACCTTCGCGTTCCAGCAGCATGCAGAACAGATCATAGGAAGCGACCCGGCCCTGCAACATGACGCCGTTCACTAGGAACATCGTGACCTGCACGCCCGCGTTGCGGACGCTGGACAGGAAAACGTCCTGCAACAGACGCACTTTCTTGCTGCCTTCCACCGGACCGCCGAACTGCTGAACGTCGACAGGGACGCTGGGCATGATGGTCGATACCGCGTGTTTGTAGACCAGTTGCGACTGGCCGTCGCGGCGCAGCAGGATGGAGAAATTGTCGAACCAGGTGACGATCCCCTGCAATTTCACACCCTTGACGAGAAACATCGTCACGGGCGTCTTGTTGCGACGCAGGAGATTGAGGAACTGGTCCTGAAGATTCTGGGGCTTGCCGCCCGGCGCGGGCGGCGGGGCTTCCGCCGCCGGTTCCGGCACCTCGGTTTCGGGTGCGGGCTTGGGCTTCGGTCGAGCGGAAAGGGTGCGACCACCGGCCATGACTGACTCCTTCTTTCTTGGCAGCCGCTAATGCGGTCCGCAAACTGGGCCGGAACTGTTCCAGCCCGAAACTTTGACGGCTAATTCTATCGCGATGCGGCAATGCGGTAAATCCGCAAAATCAATGTGCGCGCAAAAGTGGATCAGTTCTCTTCCTGAATCTCGTCCTCATCCTCGCGCCGCTCGCCCATCCCCAGCAGCTTGAGCTTGCGGTGCAGCGCCGAGCGCTCCATGCCGATGAATGCTGCGGTTCGCGAGATATTGCCGGAAAAACGGCGGATCTGGACCTTGAGATACTGGCGCTCGAAAATCTCCCGCGCCTCGCGCAGCGGCACGCCCATCATGGCAGACAGCCCTTCCCCGCCCTGGAGCTTGCCGCTCACGATCTCCGGCGGCAGCATGGCGGCTTCGATCCGTTCCAGCTTTTCGCGCGGGGTGAGGATGATCGTGCGTTCCACCACGTTGCGCAACTGGCGCACGTTGCCCGGCCATTCGTAGGATTGCAAAGCCGTCATCGCCTCCGGGCTGATTTCCGGCGGAGTCACACCCTGATCGCTGGCGAAGCGGGCGAAGAAATACTCCACCAGTGCCGGAATATCCTCCCGCCGCTCGGTCAGCGCGGGGACGGAGACGGGAACGACGTTCAGGCGATAGAACAGGTCTTCGCGAAAGCGGCGTTCGGCGATCTCCTTTTCCAGGTTGCGCGAACTGGAGGACACCACGCGCACGTCCACCCCGATCTGCCGGTTACCGCCCACGCGCACGAAAGCCTGCTCGGTCAGCACGCGCAGGATGCGTGCCTGCGTGGAAAGAGGCATGTCGGCCACTTCATCGAGATAGAGCGTGCCGCCGTCGGCCTTTTCCAGCAGGCCGGGCCGGATAAGGCTGCCGTCCGCCTCCTCTCCGAACAGTTCCTGTTCGAAGCGTTCGGGCGTGATTCGCGCCGAGTTGACGCTGACGAAAGCATTGCCTGCCCTGGACGACCAGCCGTGCAACAGCCGTGCCGCGACTTCCTTGCCCACGCCGGCGGCCCCCGTGATGAGCAGACGGCTGCCTGTGTTGGCCACGCGCTTCAGCGTCGCGCGCACCTGATTGATGGCCACGCTGTTGCCGGTGAATTCCTCCGCGTTAGAGAAATCCTGACGCAATTGGGCATTTTCGCGCCGCAAGCGCTCCGTTTCCGTGGCCCTGCCGACAAGGTGGAGCAGCTTTTCGGCCTCGAACGGCTTTTCGATGAAATCCATCGCGCCCCGGCTGATCGCTGCGACAGCCGTGTCGATGTTGCCGTGCCCTGAAAAGATGATGACCGGCAGTTCGGGCTCGCGCGCTTTGATCTCATCAAGCACTTCGAGTCCATCCATCGGACTGCCGTGCAGCCAGACGTCGAGCAAGACGAGCGAGGGCCGGCGCGCGTCTATCGCCGCAAGGGCCGAAGCGCTGTCGCCCGCCGTGCGGCATTCGTAGCCTTCGTCGCTGAGCACACCGGCGACGAGTTCGCGAATATCGCGTTCGTCATCGACGACGAGAATGTCGAGTGCCATTGGTCCTCCAGCTATCGCCGCGCGTCATTCGGCGGCCTCAGGGGTGTTGTGTCCGACCCGCGGCTCGCAGGCAAAGCTCATGCTTACGCTGGTTCCACCTTCCGCGAGCGAGGTGAAAGTCATTTCGCCGCCGTGTTCCTCGACGATCTTGTTTACGATCGCGAGCCCGAGGCCAGTGCCCTTTTCACGCGTCGTGACATAGGGTTCGACGATCCGTTCCCTGTCATGGGGCAGACCGACTCCGTTGTCGGTTATCGTCACCCGGATCGCGACGCCCTCTTGATGCATGTCCAGCATGATCCGCCCGCGATAGTCGGCATCTTCGATCCGCGCGCGCGCTTCCACGGCCTCCACCGCGTTCTTGAGCACGTTGGTCATGGCCTGACCGAACTGATGGCGGTCGCACGCGATCGCGCCGATGCCCGGATCGGCGAAAAAGCGGAAGTCGATGTCCGGCCGCGCCACTTCCTGAAGGAACAGCGACTGCCGGGCGAGATCGACCGGATCCTCGCGCCGGAATACAGGCTTGGGCAGACGTGCGAACGACGAGAACTCGTCGACCATCTTGCGCAGGTCTCCCACCTGCCGGATGATCGTGCTGGTCAGTTCCTCGAACAGTTCGGGATCGGTCTCGATCTGCTTGCGGTAGCGGCGGCTGAGGCGTTCGGTGGCAAGCTGGATGGGCGTCAGCGGATTCTTGATCTCGTGCGCGATGCGCCGCGCCACATCGGACCACGCCGCCTGCCGCTGGTCGAGAAGCTGGCGGGTAATGTCCTCGAACGTGATGACATGCCCGGTGCGATCGCGGCTGATCTTGACGGCCAGCGTCAGCAGTTCGCCCGCCTTGCTGTACTGGATGATGCCCGAGGCCAGTTCGTCATCGACGAGGGCCGCGATCTGCGGCGCGATACCGGCGAGCGGCACGCCCACTTCGGCGGGGCCGGAACGGTCGAACAGCAACTTCTGCGCGCTGCTGTTCATCAGCAGAACCCGGCCCTCCCCGTCGAGGGAAATGATGCCCGCCGTCACGGATTCCAGCACGGCTTCGATGAAAGCGCGGCGTTCCTGCAACTGCTGGTTGGCGTTGACGAGGGCCTGCGTCTGCTTCTCGATCTGCGCGGTCATGCGGTTGAAGGCGCGGTTGAGCAGGCCGATCTCGTCGGCGCCGGTCCTGCCTTCCACCCGCAGCGCGAAATTGCCGCTGCCGACGCTGCGCGCGGCGTCCACCAGTTCGTAAAGCGGCTTCACTTGCCGGTCGGCGAAGCGCAACGCCAACCAGACGGAAACGCCCACCAGCGTCAGCGACAGCACGAACAGCGCGACGTTGAAGCGCAGTTGCAACACCCGCGCGCGGTTGGTCAGCACTTCATAGGCCTGCACGATGTTCTCGGCGCGCTTGCCCTGGCTGATCGCCAGAAGGTCGGACGTGCGGGCCGTGTAGAGATAGATGCCCGCGCTGCGGTCTATCGGCGTCACGGCTTCGATACGGTTGGCGCTGGCATCGACGACCATCGGTTCGCCGGCGTCGATCCGCTTGACCACGGGCGGGGTGACGCGGGGGCGATCGGTCTTGCCTTCGGGGTCGACGATTGCCGCAGTGCGCAACTGGCCGTCCGCGCCTTTCTGGACGATAGCCGATTCGTTCAGCTTCCGGTTGACGACCTGATAGGAATAGAACTGCGCGAATGTCGGGCTGGAGATGGGCTGGGTGCTGAGATAGGAGCGCAAGTCCTCCGCCATGGCGATGGATTCATAACCCACGTCGCGCTGCGTCTGCTCGTAATAGCCGCGCGCCAGCTTGTTCGCGTTTTCGAGCATGCCGCGCGAATTGTCGGAAAACCAGAACTCCACGCCGGACTGGAACAGCAACGAGGCAAAGACCACGACGAGTAGCGTGGGAATGGCGGAAATCAGGGAGAAAATGAACACGAGGCGGACGTGCATCCGCCCCGTCCCGCCGATGCTCGAAGCCGCGCGGCGCAGTGCGATGCGCCGTCCCAGCAGCACCAGGATCGCCATCGCGGGCACCAGCGTGCCGATCAGGAGAACGGCGGTCAGGTCCGACGGGACGAGCTGGCCCTTTTGCCCCTGTCCGTCGAGAGCGACCCACGTTACCGCCGTCATGACGAGGAAGGCAAAGATCGAGACGGCCTCGATCACTGCGAAGAAGTTCGCGCGCCGGGCGGCGACCTGCATCCGCCGCCACCAACGCGGCCATCTGCGGTGATCGCGAACTGTCACGCCATTCATAGTTGCATGGTTACAACACTGCTGTTGCGGAACTGCAAGCGATTTCGCTCAGGCAGAGTGTCAGGTCCGGCGGTTGAACATATCGGGGTCCAGTTCCAGTTCGCTCAGCCGTTTGCGCAAGGTGTTGCGGTTGATGCCCAGAAGCTGGGCCGCGCGGACCTGGTTGCCGCCGGTCTCGCGTAGCACTTCCATGAACAGCGGACGCTCAACGGCGGCCAGAGCCGCATGATAGACCGTGCCGGGCGCGGGACGCGTATGATCCAGCCAGCGCAACACGGCATGATCGAGGTCTGCCGTATCGCCTTCGCTTCCGCCGGAAGAAACGCGCGCATCTTCCAGCAGGGGTGTGACTGTTTCGGCGTCGATCATGTCTTCGCGCGCCAGCAAGGCGAGGCGGTAGATGAAGTTCTTCAACTCGCGCACGTTGCCGCGCCAGTTCTGGCGGGTCAGCAATTCGGCGGCATCCGGCGAAAGCTGGCGGCGCGGCAGGCCATCGGCGGCGGCCAGTTGCAGAAAATGGCGGGCCAGAGCCTCTATGTCGTCCCGCCGCTCGCGCAGGGCAGGCATGTGGATCGGCACGACGTTGAGGCGGTAGTAGAGATCCTCGCGGAACTGGCCCGCCGCGATCAACGGCTCCAGATCCTTGTTGGTCGCCGCCACGATGCGCACGTCGAGGCGCACTTCATCCCGCCCGCCGACCCGCCGGATCGAGCCGGATTGCAGCGCGCGCAGCAGCCGCGTCTGCGCCTGCATCGGCATGTCGCCGATTTCGTCGAGGAACAGGGTGCCGCCGCTGGCCTGCTCGAACTTGCCGATATTGCGGGCGATGGCGCCGGTGAACGCGCCTTTCTCGTGCCCGAACAGCTCGCTTTCAATCAGGTCGGCGGGGATGGCGGCGGTGTTGACCGCGATGAACGGGCCTTTGCCGCGATGGCCGAGCTGGTGGATCGCTTCGGCGACCAGTTCCTTGCCCGTGCCCGATTCGCCCAGGATCAGCACCGTGAGGTCGTTGCGCAGCACCCGCGTTATCATGCGGAATACCGCCTGCATCGGGGCGCTGCGCCCGACGAGCGGCAGCGTTTCGCCGTCTCCGGCATCGTCGGCGGGCGCCGGCCCCGCATTCGCGCCTACGGCCTGCCGCACGGTGCGGGCCAGCTCGTCGATGTCGAACGGCTTGGGGAAATACTCGAACGCGCCGGTATCGCTGGCGCGGACGGCGGTATCGAGCGTATTCTGCGCCGAAAGGATGATGATCGGCAGGCGCGGATGGCTCTCACGCACGCGCGGCAAGGATTCGATCCCGTCCCCGTCCGGCAGCTTCACGTCAGTCACCAGCGCGCTGAACGTCGAACCCGCCAGCTTGCGGTCGCGTTCGGCCACTGTGTCGCAGGTTTCGACCTTGAAGCCTTCGGCCTCAAGCGCGGCGGTGATGACGATGGCGATGGAGGGATCGTCCTCGACGAGCAGGACCGTCATGCCGCTTGTGCCCCCCTGCCCCGTTTGGCGCGCGCGTCATCTGCCAGCGGCAGGTGAATGCGAAAATGCGTCCAGCCCGCGGCTTCGTCGCGTTCATGGCTGATGCGCGCGTTCATTTCGCGCAGCAGCTTGCGCACCAGCGCGAGGCCCAGCCCCTGTCCCGATTTCTTCGTGGTCACGAAGGGATCGAAGATATGCTCCCGCATTACGGGATCGACTCCGGGGCCGTTGTCGCTCACCCGCAATTCGATCGGCAGGCGAACAGGCGCGCCTGTCCCCACCGAATGAAGTTGCAACCCGCTGGCGAAGCGCGTGCGGATGACGATGCGCCCGTCCTTGCGATCAGCGCAGGCTTCCCGCGCATTCGCCAGCAGGTTTATCAACACCTGCACCAGCGCGTCCGGCGAACCCAGAACGAGCGGCAATGACGGGTCGAACTCTTCGACGATCTTCGGCCCCGCGCTGTCCGCCGCGTCCAGCACGGCGATGGCCCGGCGCGCCGCCTCGTGGAGATTGCACGGCTCCACCGGCGCGACCGTGCGGCGGCTCAAGGCCTGCATCTGGTCGATCAGCGAAGCGATCCGGTCCACTTCTCCCGCGATCAGATCCGTCAGCGCCCGCTCGTTGCCGTCCAGCTTGCGGGCCAGAAGCTGCGCCGCGCCCCGGATGCCCGCCAGGGGATTCTTGATTTCGTGCGCCAGGATTTCCGGGCCGCGCAGCATCGATTCCTGCGCACCGCCCGGATCCTCGCCCATGGCCTCGGAATTGCTGTCATGCAGGGTGAGCAGTTGCCAGCCCGGCTGGTCAGTGACAGGCGCGATGGACATGTCGACTCGCCGGGGCGCCTGCCCCGCGATGACTACGGCCACGTCGCGCGCGGACACCGGCGTGTCGCTATCGTTCACGCGTTCGGCAAGGTGACTGTGCTCGAAAGAGAGCACTTCGGACAGCACGCGCCCGGAAAGACGCCGCAAGCTCTGGCCGAAGAACTGTTCGGCGGCGGGATTGGCCGCCGCGATGCGCATTTCCGGGGCGAGCAGGATAACCGCGATCGGCAGGCTGGCGAGTTGCCGCTCGCAATCGGGGGCGGAAGGCCAGGCCCCCTTCATGCGGCCTTTCGGCGCAGGAACGGCGCGTAGAACTCGCGCAGCGACGAGACCACTTCCACCGGATCGTCGACGAAATTGACACGGTTGCGGAACTCCGCCGATCCGGGCAGGCCCTTGGTATACCAGCCCAGGTGCTTACGCGCCATCTTCACGCCCGTCATGCTGCCGTAATGACTGAGCATTGCATCGTAATGCTCTGTAATAAGGCCGAATTGTGTGTCCATATCAGGATCGGGCAGCATGGCGCCATGCTGCCACCAGTACATTATCTGGTTGAGCAGCCACGGCTTGCCGTAAGCGCCGCGCCCGATCATCACGCCGTCCGCGCCGGACTGTTCCAGCGCCGTCGCGGCGTCGGCGATCGAGCAGATGTCCCCGTTGACGATCACAGGCAGCGAAACGGCGTCCTTGACCGTGCGGACGAACGACCAGTCAGCATGGCCTTTATACATCTGGCAGCGGGTGCGTCCGTGGACGGTAATCATCTTCGCGCCGAGATCCTCGGCGATGCGAGCCAGTTCCGGCGCATTGAGGCTGTGATGGTCCCAGCCCATCCGCATCTTGACCGTGACCGGCACTTTCACCGCCTTGACCGTCGCGTCGATCAGGCGCGCGGCCAGCGGCAGGTCGCGCATCAGGGCGGATCCGGCATCGCCGTTGACGACCTTTTTCACCGGGCAGCCCATATTGATGTCGATGATCGCCGCGCCGCGATCCTCGTTCAACTTCGCCGCTTCCGCCATTTCGGCGGGCGAGCAGCCCGCCAGTTGCAGGGAAACCGGCTCTTCCACCGGATCCCATGCCGCTTTTTGCAGGGACTGCCGCGTCTCGCGGATCATCGCGGGCGATGCGATCATCTCAGTCACGTTGAGGCCCGATCCGAACCGCCGGACAAGCGTGCGGAACGGCATGTCCGTCACTCCGGTCATCGGCGCGAGGACGACCGGGCAATCAATGCGGACCGGACCGATCTGGATCGGCTTTAGCGGGGGCGGTGCGGGGAACGTCATGATCTGCTTGCTGCCTAAAAAACAGGCAGCACATAGGGAATTGTCTTGCCAGGGACAAGCGATTACCGCCCGCGCATGGCCGGCCCCCTCCAAAAACCTCGTGTCGCCGCTGTCATCGTCGCGGCAGGACAAGGCCTGCGCGCGGGACAAGGGATACCCAAGCAGTTCGTATCGTGGAACGGAAAGCCGGTCGTTCGCCACTCGGTCGATACGCTTGTGGCCGCCGGAGCCGGCCCGGTCGTTGTCGTGATACCCGATGACTGCGGGGATTTGGCGCAGGCGGCGCTGGCGGGCGCGGATGTTCGCATGGTGCCGGGCGGCGCGACGCGACAGGCATCCGTGCGGACGGGCCTGCTGGCGCTGGCGGACGATGCGCCGGAGTTCGTTCTGATCCATGACGCGGCCCGGCCCGGTCTTTCCGATGGCGTTATCGCCCGCCTGACGGCCGCGCTGGCGGACGCTTCGGCGGCGATCCCCGTGCTGCCGGTCGTGGACAGCCTTGCCCATGCCGCGGGCGGCCTGATGCAAGGCCCCGCGCGGCGGGAGGATTTGTGCCGGGTGCAGACTCCGCAGGCGTTCCGCTATGCCGATATCATGGCCGCGCATCTCGCATGGGAAGGCGCGGAGGATGCGGGCGACGACGCGCAGGTCGCGCACCGGCACGGCCTTGCCGTGGCGCTGGTCGAGGGAGATGAAGCCTTGCGTAAGCTCACTTTCGCGTCGGACTTCGCGCAGGCCGTGCCCGCCGTCCGGGTCGGCACCGGCTATGACGTACATCGCCTTGCGGAAGGCGAGGATCTGTGGCTCTGCGGCATGCGGATCGACCATGCACGGGGCCTCGCCGGGCACAGCGACGCGGACGTGGCGATCCATGCGCTGGTCGATGCGCTGCTGGGCGCGATCGGCGCGGGCGATATCGGGCAGCATTTCCCGCCCGGCGACTCGCAATGGCGCGGCGCTTCGTCGGACAGGTTCCTTGCCCATGCCGTGAGGCTCGTGTGCGAGGCGGGGTATACCATCGGCAACGTGGACGTGACTATCATTTGCGAAGCGCCCAGAATCGGGCCGCATCGCGAGGCCATGCGCGCGCGCCTCGCCGAACTGCTGCAAGCCGGTCTTTCGCAAATCAGCGTCAAGGCCACCACGACGGAGCGGCTTGGGTTTACGGGACGCGGTGAAGGAATCGCCTCGCAGGCCGTGGTCAGTCTGCTAAGAGCAGACGCCTGATCCTGTTTGAAGAGGCGCACATGAAGCGAAAATTCCTTTCCCTCGCGGCCTGTCTCCTGATCGCCGCGCCCGGCATCGCCCAGGCGGCCGAGCCGCCATGCCTTGCGCCCGCCGAGTTCACGTCGCTGGCCGGTTATGCCCTGCCCAGCCTGATTTCCGGCACGACCGCGCGGTGCGGCGCGTCGCTCGGCCCGTCCGCCTTTCTCAGCCGCAGCGGCAAGGATCTCGCCACCCGCTACGCCCAGGGCAAGACCGCGAATTGGCCCGGAGCCAAGGCGGCTTTCCTGAAGCTCAGCGCATCGACCAACAAGGATGCGAACCAGATCATCGGCACTCTGCCCGACGCGACGCTTCAGCAGATGCTGGACGCGGTCATGGAAGGGATGGCGGGACAGCAGATTCCGGTCGAGAAATGCGGGACGATCGACAATGTCGTCCGCCTGCTTTCCCCCTTGCCGCCCGCCAACACGGCGGAACTGATTGCCCTTGCCGTCGGGCTGGGCGCGAAGTCCGGCCCGGGGAAAAACGGCAAGGCGAAAGTCGGCAGCTTCACGCTTTGTCCGGCATGATTTCCGGCGCGCCTGACGGCCTGCTGCCCCGGGATGTCGTGGCACTGGCGGAACGCGTGATCCGTGAGAACGCGGCGATCGGCCGCACGGTGGCGCTGGCGGAAAGCTGCACCGGCGGCCTCGTCAGCGCCGCGCTGACGGAGATCGCCGGATCGTCCGCCGTGCTGGACCGGGGGTTCGTGACTTATTCCAATACCGCGAAGCGCGAACTTCTGGACGTGCCGGAAGACATCATCGACACCTTCGGCGCCGTTTCCGTGGCAACGGCCTGGGCCATGGCGCGCGGTGCGCTCGATCATAGCGAAGCCGATGTCGCAGTGGCGATCAGCGGAGTAGCCGGGCCGGACGGAGGCAGCGACCTCAAGCCCGTGGGCACGGTCGTCTTCGCGCGCAAGACGCGGGGCAGCGACGAAATCAACGCGGAGGAACGCCTGCTCGACGGGTCGAGCCGGGTGCGCGTGCGCCATCAGGCGACGCTGGTGGCGCTTGAACTGCTGTTGCCGTAAAGCTGTGCGGCGCGCTCCTCGAACGCGGCCATCATCTTGCGGAACGCCTTGTCGAAATACTGGCCCGCAAGCATTTCGAACATCGCGTTGCGGAACGTGAATTCGACCGAGAAGTCGATTTCGCATTCGTCCGGCCCCGTTTCACGGAACAGCCACAGGTTGTCGAGATCGCGCAGCGGGCCATCGACATACTGGACCTCGATGCGGTTCGGCCGTTCCTTGGTGACGCGGGACGTGAACTTCTCCCGCAAAGCGTTGAAACCCACCAGCATGTCGGCGATCATTTCCTCGTCGCTGTCCGAACGCACGCGCGTGGCGGCGACCCACGGCAGGAACTCGGGGTAGCGCGCGACGTCGACGACGAGGTCGAACATCTGGCCCGCGCTGTATGGCAGGCGGCGGGTTTCACGAATGCCAGGCATCAGGCGTTTCCAGGCATCACCGGGCGGCCGCCAGCTTCGCCTCGCGGGCGGCGCGCATCTGCCGGAAATCCTCGCCCGCGTGATAGCTGGAACGCGTGAGCGGACTGGACGCGACTTGCAGGAAGCCCTTGGCCCGTGCGATGGCGCCATAGGCTCCGAACGCCTGCGGAGTGACGAATTCGATCACTTTGGCGTGGCGGGGCGTGGGCTGGAGATACTGGCCCATCGTCAGGAAATCTATGTCGGCGCAGCGCATGTCGTCCATCACCTGATGGACTTCCAGCCTTTCCTCGCCCAGCCCCAGCATCACCCCGGACTTGGTGAAGATGGAAGGATCGTGCCGCTTCACCTGTTCGAGCAGGCGCAAGGATGCGTAATAGCGCGCGCCGGGCCGGATCGTGGGATAGAGCCGGGGCACGGTTTCGAGGTTGTGGTTATAGACGTCCGGCCGCGCCGCCACGATCGCCTCGACCGCGGCCTGCATCTTGCCCCGGAAATCGGGCGTCAGGATTTCGATAGTCGTGTCGGGCGTGGTGCGGCGCAATGCCTCGATCACCCTGACGAACTGGCCCGCGCCGCCATCGGGCAGGTCGTCGCGGTCGACCGAAGTGATGACGATATGTTCCAGCCCCATCTTCGCCGCTGCTTCGGCCACGTGCTCCGGCTCGTCGGCGTCGACCTTGCGCGGCATGCCCGTCTTGACGTTGCAGAACGCGCAGGCCCGCGTGCAGACGTCTCCCAGGATCATCACCGTGGCGTGCTTCTTCGTCCAGCATTCGCCAATGTTCGGGCAGGCCGCTTCCTCGCACACCGTGTTCAGCCCGAGGCTGCGCATCAGGTCGCGAGTCTCGCCATAGGCCTTGCTCGTCGGGGCTCTCACCCTGATCCAGTCGGGCTTGCGCTGGCGCTGCGGGGGCGGTTCCGTCTGCGGCGAATGGGCGAGATCGTTCATGGCGTCCAGATAGGCGCATGTTTAGGCCCTTGCCAGTGGCAATCTGATCCCTAAGGAAATGTGGCCATGGCTTTGGAACTTTCGAACCAACTCTCGCACCTTGTCGACGGCTACCGGCGGTTTCGCCACGAGCGCTGGCTTTCCAACCGGGAACGCTGGAAAACGCTGCGGGACGGGCAACAACCCGAAGTGATGATTATCGCCTGTTCGGACAGCCGGGTGGACCCGGCGCAGATATTCGATGTCGATCCCGGCGAGATATTCGTGGTGCGCAACGTTGCCGCGCTGGTGCCGCCTTTCGAGACGACGCCCGGCCTTCACGGCGTTTCGGCGGCGCTGGAATTTGCCGTTCAGGCCCTCAAGGTCAAGGAAATCGTGGTCATGGGGCATGGCATGTGCGGCGGCTGCCGCGCGGCGCTCACGCACGAGTTGCACGGAACGAACCCCGGCGAAGGCGGATTCATCGCCGACTGGATCGGGATGCTGGAAGAAGCGCGCGACCCCATCGTCGATGCGCTGGGCACCGAAGGCCGCGACGCCCAGCGCGCCATGGAATTCGCGGGCGTGATGATAAGCCTGCGCAACCTGCGGACTTTCCCCTGCATCCGCAAGGAAGAGCGGGAAGGCAGGCTGCGGCTGCGCGGAGCCTTCTTCGCCATTTCCGATGGCGTGTTGCATCTTCTCGATGAGGAAACGGCGCACTTCGAGCCGATCGAATAAAAAAGGGGCGCCGGTTTCCCGACGCCCCCTTTTCCATAGAGAACCTTGCGATTAGCTCCCCGTCGCTTTTTGCGCGGCGTATATCGTCCAGAGGTCGGCAATCGGTTTGCGCTGGCCCGCCACTTTGGCGAGCGTTTCCTGCGCGGCAGCATACTGGCCCGACTTGACTTGCGCGATGCCGAGGCGAGTGAGCACGCGCGGCTGGTCGATACCCGCCTTGGAGAGAGCGGCGGTATAGAACTCCACCGCCTTGGCGGGCTCGTCGTAGCTCAGGAACGCATCGCCCGCGCCGACAACCGTCGCAGCGGATGCACTGGCGGCGCGCGCATCGCGCTCCAGCCCGCCAAGCGACGCCTTGTCGGCGGCGAGACGGCCGGATGCGATGGCCTTGGCGTCGGCGGCGAAACCATCCGACGCCGGAACCTTGCCGGAGGCGATGCCGGCCTGAATCACGCGCAGCACCTCGCCCGGAAGGCGGCGGGCGTCGGCGGTCTGGATATATTCGAGGTAATCGTTCTTTTCGGAATAGCTGTTGGTCACGTCCATCAGGCGCATCAGGTCGAGCACTTCCTGATCGCTGAACTTGCCGACTTCACGCACGACAGTGATCGCGCCCGCCCAGTTCTGCTGCGTGGGATAGTCCCTGGCCAGCGCGCGCGCGAACACACCCGCTTCGTTGAGAGCCTTGGCGTTGTAAGCGACGCCCAGGCCCCGGCGATACCAGTTTTCAGGCGCCGGTTGTCCCGATGCCTTACGCGTTTCGATGGCTTGCGACAGCATGGCAAGGCCCTGAGTCACCTGGTTGTCGGCGACCATCGCTTCCGCCAGCATGACTTCGGGATCACCTTCCTTGAAGCCGAGGCGGATGGCCTCCTGCAATGCGGTTCGCGCGGCCGCATAGTCTTGCGCCTGATAGGCAAGCTGACCGGCGAAGAAATTGAACCGGCCCTGCTCCGTGGCCGGAACCTTGCCGCTTTCCAGCATCATCTGGATGCCGCGGCGTTGCAGCGCCGGATCCTGAAGCGTGCTGCCCAACCCGATGGCAAGATTGCCCGCCATATACTTGTCGTCTTCAGTGGAAACGGCCGCGATGGCTTCGTCCAGCTTTGCCTTGGCCGCAGCGGGATCGCCGCCCGACTTCGCGCCGTCCACGGCTTTTTGCGCCTCAACGGCGATCTTCTGAAAACCGGATGACAGCTTGAGCTTGGGCGCGCTGGACTTCTGGGCGAAAGCCGGAGCCGAAAGCGCCGTGGCCCCCGCCATCACGGCAAGGCCCAGCGCGGCCGCCATGACGGAGCGGGAAACAAGGCCGGCGCGGCGGGCCGAATTGCGTTCCAGCAACTTGCGATCGAACATGCGTCGTCTCTCCTCTGCCGGCGTCCGGCTCTCGCCGGAACGCCAGAAATTACTTCCGCTGTCGCTACTGGCGCCGAAACATCGCCTTGGCAACCGGTGCGCTGCTATAGACCAACCGCTGAACCCTGTTTGAATGCGTTTCACCGCAATTGTTCAGACATGCCGCCGGGCGGCCGCAAGTGTGGAAAAAGCCGCTGATTCCGGCACATTGCCTATGCCACGTGTGGCAATCGGCGCATCATTGGCCTAGGGCCTTGAGAACCCCCGCACGCACCCGAAAACATTTGAAACGAAAAGACGCACGTGAGCGACGATACCGACACTCTTCAGCCCCCCGTCCCGTCCGGCGAATTCGCGCGCATCGACATCGTCGATGAGATGAAGACGAGCTATCTCGATTACGCGATGAGCGTGATCGTGAGCCGCGCGCTGCCCGATGTGCGCGACGGGCTGAAGCCGGTTCACCGCCGTATCCTCTTCGCCGCGCAGGAAGGCGGCATGGTGGCGGGGCGGCCCTATCGCAAGTCGGCCAAGATCGTCGGCGACGTGATGGGCAACTATCACC
>CAZUOV010000035.1:0-29547 GCA_964621355.1 uncultured Novosphingobium sp.
CATGCGCCACGCGCATCTGCTGGGCGCGAAGGAGCCGCTGATGCACCGGCTGGTGCCCGCGCTGGTCGTGGAGATGGGGCAGGCTTACCCGGAACTCGGCCGCGCGCAGCCGCTGATCGAGGAAACGCTGGAGCGAGAGGAAGTGCAGTTCCGCCGCACGCTGGCCAATGGGCTGAAGCTGCTCGACGAAACGACACAGGGGCTGGAAAGCGGTGTCTCTCTGCCCGGCGAAACCGCGTTCAAGCTCTATGACACCTACGGTTTTCCCTATGACCTGACCGAGGACGCCTTGCGCGCGCGCGGCATCGCGGTGGACCGCGACGGCTTCGACGCCGCCATGGCCCGGCAGAAGGCGGCGGCCCGCGCGGCGTGGAAAGGCTCGGGCGAAGCAGCCGCGGGCGAAGTGTGGTTCGACATCGCCGAACGCGAAGGCGCGACGGAGTTCACGGGTTACACGTCCGCTACCGGCGAGGGCCGTGTGGTCGCGCTGGTGAAGGATGGCGCCGAAGCCGCGTCCGCCGATGCGGGCGAGGACGTGATCGTCCTCGTCAACCAGACGCCGTTCTATGGCGAAAGCGGCGGGCAGGTGGGTGACGCGGGCGTCATCACCGGGCCGGGCGGCCTGAAGCTGACCGTCAGCGATACCTCGAAGCCGCTGGGCCGCCTGCACGCCCATCATGCGCGCGTGGAAAGCGGGCGCATCGGTGTGGGCGAGACCGTGCATCTGGCCATCGACGGGGAACGCCGCGATGCGATTCGCGCCAACCATTCCGCCACGCACTTGCTCCACGCGGCGCTGCGCAACCGGCTGGGCGGCCATGTCACGCAAAAAGGCTCGCTCGTCGCGGCGTACCGCCTGCGCTTCGATTTCTCGCACCCCAAGGCGCTGACGGCGCAGGACATTGCCGCCATCGAAGCGGAAGTAAACGCGGAAATCCGCCATAACGAGCCGGTCATGACCCGGCTGATGACGCCGGACGACGCCATCGCGGCGGGCGCCATGGCCCTGTTCGGGGAAAAGTATGGCGACGAGGTTCGCGTGCTTTCGATGGGGCGGAGCAACTGGGACGATTCCGGGCGCAACTATTCGGTGGAACTGTGCGGCGGCACGCACGTCCGCGCCACGGGTGATATCGGCGTGTTCCGTATCGTGTCCGAAAGCGCGGTGTCGTCGGGCGTGCGCCGGATCGAGGCGCTGACGGGCGAAGGCGCGCGCCAGTGGCTCGTCGCGCGCGAGGATGCGCTGAAAGGCGCGGCGGGGCTGCTGCGCACCGCGCCGGAGGATGTGGAAAGCCGCGTCGCAGCGCTGCTGGACGAACGGCGCAAGCTGGAGCGCGAACTGGCCGATACGAAGAAGGCACTGGCGCTTACGGGAAGCTCAAGCGGCGGTGCGGCTGCCGAAACGGCGGATGAGGACGTCAACGGCGTCAAGTTCTCCGGCCAGGTGCTGGAAGGACTGGACCCCAAGGAACTGCGCGGGCTGCTCGATCAGGCCAAGCAGCGCCTGGGTTCCGGTGTGGCGGCGATCGTCGCAGTGAACGACGGCAAGGCCAGCATTGCGGCGGCCGTGACGGAAGACCTGACCGCCAAGGTCAGCGCCGTCGATCTGGTCCGCGCGGGCGTGGAGGCATTGGGTGGCAAAGGTGGCGGCGGCAGGCCCGACATGGCGCAGGGCGGCGGCCCCGACGGTGCGAAGGCGGCGGAGGCCATCGCGGCAGTGCGGATGGCGCTTACCGCAACGCCAGTTTCCTGACTATTTCTTGTCCGGGCTTTTGTCTAAATCACACTCAGCCCGAGCGCGGCCTGTCTCTTGTCACTTTCGCGCGTGCGTTTCCTTCTCCGAGCCGCGCGGCAAGTCCTTTTCCGCCATCGTGGCGTCGGTTTGCTGCGGCCGCTTGATGACGCCTTTGCTCTCATCCTTCTGATGGGCAAGGTCGTGTGTTTCGTCGGGCCGGTGGGGATTGCGGTCAGTCATTCTCTTTCTCCTCCAGAGAATAAACGACTGGCAAGGGGGAAGGTTCGCGCGGTCAGACGGCCCGTTCGCGCAGGGAGGCGGATTTCAGCTTCGGCTTTTCCGTCAGTTCGCCTTCCTCCATGATCTGTTCGCGTAACTGGTCGCGCTTTTCGTGGATGGAGGCGATCACTGGCCCCATCGGTACGCCCAGTTCCACCAGAACTGCTTCCGATAGCTGGAGCGAGCTTTCCAGCGTTTCCGGCACGGCATGGCTGGCCCCGGCGCGGTAAAGCTGGGCGGCATGGCTGGCATCGCGGGCGCGGGCGATGATCGGCAGGTCGGGGTGTTGCGCGCGCAGCCGCTTGACGAGGCGTTGCGCCGCGATCGGCTCGTCCATCGTCAGGATCACTGCCGTTGCCGTTTCCGGTTTCAGTTTGGAGAGGCCGTTGCTGGTCGCGGCATCGCCGAACGCCACGTTGTATCCCTTGCGCAGTCCCTCGCCGATCAGTTCGGCATCGGAATCGATGGCGAGATAAGGTTTGCCGTGCCGCGTGAGCATATCCGCCACCAGCCGCCCCACGCGCCCGAAGCCGACGACCAGTGCGCGCCCCTGTTCATCCGCCGAGGCCGGCGGTTCCACGCGGTCGACACGCCCGGCAAGGCGCTTTCCGATCAGGGCGAGAATGGGCGTGAGAGTCATGCCCAGCGCCGTCACGATCTGCCAAAATTGCGCCGTTCCCGGCTGGATGAGCCGGGCCGTCGTCGCGGCGGCGAGCACGATCAGCGTCGTTTCCGACGGGCTGGCCATCAGCACGCCGGTTTCCAGCGAAGTGCCGCGCCGCGCGCCCATCATGCGCAGGAGCACGCCCGTCACCACGGCCTTGAGCACGACGACACAGGCCGTCGCCAGCGCTATGGAGCCGAGGTTGTCCCACACCACGCGCAAGTCGATGCTCATTCCGATGGTGATGAGGAACACGCCCAGCGCCAGCCCCTGGAACGGCGCGGTGATGGCTTCGACCTCGCCGTGATATTCCGTTTCGGCGATGAGCAGCCCGGCCAGCAGCGCCCCCACGATGGGGGAAAGGCCGACGGCGGCGGTCGCCAGCGCCGATACGATGACGACCAGCAGGCTGGCCGAGAGGAACAACTCGGGGCTTTTGGTGCGCGCGGCCTGTGCGAACAGGCGCGGCAGGCCGAACCGTCCGGCCACCAGCAGCGCGGCGATCATGCCTGCCCCCATGCCCAGCGTGCGCAGCATCGGCGCGAAGCCTTCGCCCGCGGCCATCGGGTTCATCGCGCCGAGCAGGAAGATGATCGGCACCAGCGCGATATCCTCGAACAGCAGCATGGCCAGCGCCGCCCGGCCGACGGCTCCACTGGTATTGGTGATGCGCAGGACCAGCCCGGTCGAGGACATGGCCAGGGCAAGGCCGAGCGCCATCGCGCCGTGCCAGGCCTGGCCCATCATCATCAGCGCGAGGGCAAGGAAGGCGCCGATCACGATGAGTTCCAGCGCGCCGAGGCCGAAGACCATGCGCCGCAACTGCCACAGGCGGTTGAACGACAGTTCCAGGCCTATCGTGAACAGCAGCAGGATAATGCCGAATTCCGCAAACGGTTCCAGCGCATGCGGATCGGTTATCGTGATGAAGCGCAGCCATGGGTGATCGAATACCAGCCGTCCCAGGCCATAGGGGCCGACCAGCAGCCCGACCACGATGAAACCGATGATGGGCGTAATGCGAAAGCGGGCGAAAACGGGAATGACGATGCCCGCCGCGCCGAGGATCACGAGGGCGTCGGACAGGATCGGCGAATAGAGTTCGAGGGCCATTGCGCGCGGTTTTGCCGGGTGCGCGCCTGTTTGTCACGCAAGGCGTCGGGCATTTTTTGCGGTGTCGCGTGTTTCCGTGTGCCCCGCGCGCATTTTTACGGTGCCGGATACGAAACAGGCCCCGGCGCGGTTCGCCGGAGCCTGTTGTGATCGGTGCGATGCCGGTCGGGCTTACTGCCAGCCGGACATTTCCTTTTCGAGGTTCTCGACGATCGCCTCGAAGAAACCTTCGGTGGTCAGCCAGTTCTGATCGGGCCCGATGAGCAGCGCCAGATCCTTCGTCATCTTGCCGCTTTCCACGGTGTCGATGCAGACCTTTTCCAGCGTTTCAGCAAAGCGCACCACGTCCGGCGTATCGTCGAACTTGCCGCGATACATGAGGCCGCGCGTCCAGGCGAAGATCGAGGCGATCGGGTTGGTCGACGTCGCCTTGCCCTGCTGGTGCTGGCGATAGTGGCGCGTCACGGTGCCGTGCGCGGCTTCCGCTTCCACGGTCTTGCCGTCCGGCGACATCAGCACCGACGTCATCAGGCCGAGGCTGCCGAAGCCCTGCGCCACCGTGTCGGACTGGACGTCGCCGTCATAGTTCTTGCAGGCCCAGACGAACTTGCCGCTCCACTTGAGGGCGGAAGCGACCATGTCGTCGATCAGGCGGTGCTCGTAGACGATGCCGGCCGCCGCGAACTTTTCCTTGAAGCCTTCGGTATCGAAAACTTCCTGGAACAGATCCTTGAAGCGGCCGTCATAGGCCTTGAGGATCGTGTTCTTGGTGGAAAGATAGACCGGCCAGCCCAGCGACAGGCCGTAGTTGAACGAGGCGCGCGCGAAGTCGCGAATCGATTCGTCGAGATTGTACATCGCCATGGCGACGCCCGCGCCGGGGAACTTGAAGACTTCGAGGTCGAGCTTCTCGCCGTTGTCGCCGTCGAACACCAGCCGCAGCGTGCCGGGGCCGGGGATCAGCGTGTCGGTGGCGCGATACTGATCGCCGAAGGCATGGCGGCCGACCACGATCGGGTCGGTCCAGCCGGGGACCAGCCGCGGCACGTTCTGGATCACGATGGGTTCGCGGAACACCACGCCGCCCAGGATGTTGCGGATCGTGCCGTTGGGCGATTTCCACATGTGCTTGAGGCCGAACTCTTCGACGCGGGCCTCGTCCGGCGTGATCGTCGCGCATTTCACACCGACGCCGTGCTCCTTGATGGCGTTGGCGCAATCAATCGTGATCTGGTCGTCCGTCTCATCGCGCTTCTCGATCCCGAGGTCATAGTATTTGAGGTCGATATCGAGATAGGGCAGGATCAGCCGTTCGCGGATCCACTGCCAGATGATGCGGGTCATTTCATCGCCATCGATTTCGACGACGGGGTTCTTCACCTTGATTTTCGCCATAGTCTTTCCTGACTCCCCGGGGATGAGATCGCGCTGCCTCTTAGCAGAGCGGCCCGGCGAGGCAAGGCGCGGGGCGGGAAATCCGGGCAGGCGCGGCGCGGGGACCGGCGTTGACGACGTGATCTCTGACCTGACCAAGATTGCAGGCCCGGCGCTTCACGCAAAACCACGGCAACGTGGCAGCACTTCGCGCGTGAAGAGGGTGAAATTTGTTCTATGAGAACAGGGTCTTGCGAATGGTGGGCGTAGCAAGGATTGAACTTGCGACCCCTACGATGTCAACGTAGTGCTCTACCACTGAGCTATACGCCCACACCATTCGGCAGTTCCCGGCTGAAGCGCCGGGCAGGGGCGTGCCTTTAGCCATGCACTGCCCCGGATGCAAGCCGCTTGCGCGGGAAATATTGTCAGATGGAAACCTTCGCCGGTTCGCCGAACACGCGCTGCACTTCCAGCACCAGATCGCGCAAGTGGAAAGGCTTGGACAGCACCTTGGCCTGAGGTGCCTCGCGGCTGGGGCGCAAGGTGACGGCGGCGAATCCGGTGATGAACATGACTTTCGTCGCGGGCGAGACCTCCGCGCAATGCTGGGCAAGTTCGATTCCGTCCATCTCCGGCATGACGATGTCCGAGAGTAGCAGGTCGAAATGCTCGTTTTCCAGATAAGGCACGGCCTCGGTGCCCCGGTCCACCGCGACGACATCATAGCCCGCGTTCGCCAGCGCGCGGCACAGATAGGTGCGCATCGCCTGGTCGTCTTCGGCAAGCAGGATACGAATCATGATCTCTCCGGGTGCTGGAAGGGTGCAATGCGATGCGGTGTCGCGACAGTTTCCATACCCCCTCGCGCGTTAAAATTCTTGCGCCGTTTTCGGGATGACCGAGATTGGAACAGGGGCGGAAGGAATCGTGACTTTTTGACATGCCCGTGTCGCCGGGCCAGCAAGGGGCCATGCCCTCATCACAATCGGGACACGGCGATTCGCAAGGTTCGGGGATTCCGGGACTTCCGGGCGTCCCTCCCTTCGTTCTTTTCGGGCCGGAGCCGTCGGCGGTTCCCATCCTGATCGCGGTGCCCCATGCCGGCCGGGCCTATCCGCCGGCGATGTTGCGGCGGATGCGCTTTCCCGCGCAATCCATCCTGCGGCTGGAGGACCGTCTTGCGGACGAAGTGGCGCGCGCCGTGGCGCGGGAGACGGGCGCGCGGCTGCTCGTGGCGCAGGCGCCGCGCGCGATGATCGACCTGAATCGCGCGCCTGACGATATCGACTGGGGCATGATCGCGGGCAACGGGCCGCCCCGGCCGGGGGCGGTGGGAAGGCGCGCGCGCGGCGGGCTCGGTCTCATCCCCCGGCGCCTGTCCGGGATGGGAGAGATATGGAAGGACCGGCACGGGGAAGAGGAACTGTCGGCGTATATTTCGCGCGTGCATGAACCCTATCATCAGGTTCTGGCGCATGAACTGGCCGTGATTCGCGACCGTTGGGGCGCCTCCTTGCTGATCGACCTCCATTCCATGCCGCCGCTGGTTTCTTCGGCGCCCGATGGAGCGGCGGAATTCGTGGTCGGGGATCGATTCGGCACGTCATGTGACGGCGGGATTGTCGCTGCGACGTTCACGCAATTTTCCGCATGCGGACGGCGCGCGGCGCATAACCGGCCTTATGCGGGCGATTACGTGCTGCAACGCCATGCCCGGCCGGCAAGCGGCGTCCATGCGTTCCAGCTTGAGATCGACCGGCGTTGCTATCTCGATTCGCGGCTCGCCGAACTGGGCGAGGGACTGGCGGAACTGGTGGAGAACCTGGCCGCCCTCGTCCGGCGGCTGACGGCGCAAGTCAGCGCGCTGGGTCGCGAATCGGCGCGCGGCGGCTGGGCGGAGGCAGCGGAATGAGCCGCACATAAAGAAACCACCTCGCGCAAGGGAGCGCGAGGTGGCCAAGGTTCAGGGAGGAGGTGCACGATGTGCACCAGTTCCAGCAAGCCATGAGGGTAGCTCACGGAACAATAGCAAGATAAGGCGTCGGCTCCGGCGTTGCAACCCCCATCGGCACAAACGGCTTTTCGGTCAGGCGTTTCTCTCGACCGGTCCGGCGCCCGGTATCAGCTTGCGGCGGGCTGGGGGACGCCTTGCGGCCCTTTGCCCTGCTGGACCTGCCGCGCGAAAATCTCGCGCACCAGCTCGAGCGAGAACAGGTGTGCATAGATCAGCGGCAGCATGCCGTTCTGCGCCCAGGAGCGTAGCACGTCGCCCCGCATTTCCTTGAGCTTGTTTTCATCAACCATGCGGAAACCCTGATAGACAAAGGGATTTTCCACCTCATTCACACCCAGCGCCAGTTCGCCGTCGATGAGCAGCCCGTGCTTGTTCAGTTCCGCGACGAACTGTGCGGTCTTTTGCCCGGCAATCTCGAACTGCTCGCAGAACTGGAGAGAGTTCTTGCAGGCCTCGCTCGGCTGATCCCCGTCGAACAGCGGCAGGCCGTCCTCGAATTCGCCGACCAGATCCGTGGTGGGATCGAAGCACAGTGACATTTCCGTGGCGTCGGGGCGCAGCTTGGCGAGCATGAAAGGATAGCGGCGGACATAGGCCGGAACATAGACGCCGCCTTCGACCTTGCCTTCGTCCGAAACGAATACGTTCACGCCTTCGTTCATGCCCATCAGCGCCAGCGGCACGGAATCTTCGCCCTGCGAGAAAATGATGGGGAAATTGCGCTGCGCGGCCGGAAATTCCTCCACGGTCAGCGGGATGGCGTGCTGGTTGACCAGCCATGTCGCCTTGTCCGTTCCGCGCGAGTGCCAGGTGCGGTGCTCGTTGGTGTTCAGCGGGACGAGATCATTGTAGAACAGGGGCAATTGGGGGGACTGCGGCGCGGTGGCCATAACGCTCTCCGATCAGCGGTATTCTTGAAGCGCGCCCCTTTAGGCGTTGCGCCATCACGGCGCAAGCGTGACGAGCTTGCCGGGATTGAGCAGCCCTTGCGGGTCGAGCGCGGCCTTGACCTTGCGCATCATGGCCAGCGCCACGGGATCGCCCAGCCGGGCAAGCTGATCGCGCTTCAACTGGCCGATGCCGTGTTCGGCGGAGATCGAACCGCCCCATTGCGTGACCAGTTCGTAGATCCGCTCGCTCACGTCCTTGCCGCGGCCGCTGTCCACTTCGGCGGGAGACGTGCCGGGCGGGGCAATGACGTGAAAGTGGACGTTGCCGTCTCCCAGATGACCGAACGCGAGCGCTTCCGCGCCGGGCCATGCCGCTTCGGCCAGCGGCACCGCCATGTCCACGAAATCCGGCATCCGGTCGACGGGAACCGATATATCGTGCTGGAGCGCGGGGCCGCGCGCGCGTTCGGCGGGCGCGATCGTGTCACGCAGCAGCCAGAAGGCGTCGGCCTGCGCCTCGTTGGCCGCCAGCACCGCGTCTTGCACCAGACCCTTGTCAAAGGCCGATGCCATCATGCGCTCCGCCAGATCGCGCAGGCTGGCCCGCGACGCCTGATCGGCGACCACTTCGATCAGCGCATGCCACGGATGCGGGCCGGAGAGCGGCGCGCGGGCCCCCGGCAGATGGCCGATAACGGTATCGAGGCATGTCTGCGGCAACACCTCGAATCCTTCGAGCGCCTGGCCCGCCACGTCCTCGCAATGCAGCAGCAGCGCGCGCGCGGCCTGTAGCGATGATGCGCCCGCCCAGATCACCACGCGTTCGGCAGTGGCGGGAACGAGGCGCAGCGTCGCCGCCGTGACGATGCCCAGCGTTCCTTCCGATCCGATCAGCATCTGCTTGAGATCGAAACCCCGGTTGTCCTTCTTGAGCGGAGTGAGCGCATTGAACACGCCGCCGTCCGCCAGAACCGCTTCCAGCCCCGGCACCAGCGCGCGCATCGAGCCATGGCGCAGCACTTGCGTTCCCCCGGCGTTGGTCGAGATCAGGCCGCCCACCGTGGCCGAGCCCTTGCCGCCCAGCGTCAGCGGAAAGCGCAGGTCGCGTTCCGCCACGGCTTCGTGCAGGGTTTGCAGCACGACGCCCGCCCCGCACGTCACTTGCCTGGCATCGGCATCCACGGCTCCGATCGTGTCGAGGCGGCGCAGCGACAGCAGCAGCGATCGCCCGCTTTCGTCCGGCGTCGCGCCGCCCGACATGCCGCTGTTGCCGCCCTGGGGGACGATCGGGACATTGTGGGCCGCGCAGAGCCGCACGAGGCCCGCCACTTGTGCCGTGTCGGCAGGTGAGGCCAGCGCCAGCGCGCGCCCCGTGAAACGGCCGCGCCAGTCGGTCAGCCACGGCGTCATGAGATCGGCGTCGCGGGTCAGCCCGCGCGGCCCCAGAAGGTCCGCCGCGCGCGCGAGGAAGGTCTCCCGGCCGGGCTTCTGGTCAGAGTCGGGCATCTGGTCAGACATGGGCGCTGCTATGGCATACGATCCGGCGGCTTGCATCCTCGAACGGAAGGGTTAAGCCATCATTCAACCGTAGTCGCGCATAAGGCACGGATTATCGACTTTCAGGGACCGTTTCCAACCGCAATCCGATGAGTGCCGCCGTTTCATTCCTCGCGCCCATCCTGGCGCTGCTGCCAGTGGCCGGTACGGTGGATCCGCGTCAGGAACCGTGGACGAGCGTGTCCGAAGGCGCGGGGCTTACGGATGCGGAGGATTTCCTGCCCATGCCGGAAGTGGTCCAGGGGTTCCGTATCGCCTCCGCGATGCAGGTCCGCATCGAACAGCGCATGACCATCCGTATCGCGCCACAGTCCCGCCCCGCGATGCCGAATATGCTGATGAGCCTGCCGCAACGCCCCATCGGCCCGCGTTTCACGGAACGCAAGATCGGCAAGTGCCTGCCCATTTCGGGAATCGTCGGCGTGCAGGTGCAGGACAGCAACCGCCTGTTGCTGTTCCTGCGTGACCAGCGGATGGTGAGCGCGTCGCTGGAACGGGCCTGCCGTTCGCGGGATTTCTATTCGGGTTTCTATCTGACGCCCACTTCGGACAGCCAGCTTTGCGTGGACCGGGATTCGCTTCATTCCCGCAACGGGGCCAATTGCAAGCTGTCCCGGATTCGCCAGCTTGTCGCTTCCGATGATTGATGTGCGATCGTTTTCTGCGATTCGGCCCCGGATTTCCTTGACTTTCTCCCCTATATCCGCCTAGGGGGCCGATGCCTGCCCGTGCGCGATGCCATCACGACGCGAACAGGCGGTGGATAGCCGGTATCGGCTGTCTTCCCGCACATTTCTCTTCCGGACAATATAACGCGCATGAAATTCGCCGATCTCGGCCTGTCAGACGAATTGCTGCAATCGGTCTCCGCCGCCGGGTATGAGGAGCCGACCCCGATTCAGGCGCAGGCGATCCCGCCCGTCCTGATGATGCGCGACATCATCGGCATCGCGCAGACCGGCACGGGCAAGACGGCCAGTTTCGTGCTGCCGATGATCGATATCCTCGCTCACGGCCGCGCGCGGGCGCGGATGCCGCGTTCCCTGATCCTGGAGCCGACGCGGGAACTGGCGGCGCAGGTCGCGGAAAACTTTGAAAAGTATGGCGTCAACCACAAGCTTTCCATGGCGCTGCTGATCGGCGGCGTGCAGATGGGCGATCAGGTGAAGGCGCTGGAAAAGGGCGTGGACGTGCTGATCGCCACGCCCGGCCGCCTGATGGACCTGTTCGAGCGGGGCAAGGTTCTGCTTACCGGCTGCAACCTGCTGGTCATCGACGAGGCGGACCGGATGCTCGACATGGGCTTCATCCCGGATATCGAAAACATCTGCACCAAGCTGCCCGCGCAACGCCAGACGCTGCTGTTTTCGGCGACCATGCCTCCGCCGATCAAGAAGCTGTCGGACCGGTTCCTGTCGAACCCCAAGCATATCGAAGTGGCGCGGCCCGCCACCGCCAACGTCAACATCGCCCAGCACAAGGTGGCGGTGGATGCGCGCAAGAAGCGGGAAGTGCTGCGCCACCTCCTGCGCAGCGACAATGTTTCGACGGCGATCGTGTTCTGCAACCGCAAGTCCACGGTGCGCGAGCTGGCCAAGAGCCTCAAGCGGCATCACTTCGAGGCGGGCGAGATCCACGGCGACATGGACCAGCCCGCGCGGCTGGCGGAACTGCAGAAGTTCAAGGACGGCCAGGTCAATATCCTGGTGGCGAGCGACGTTGCCGCGCGCGGCCTCGACATCAAGGGCGTGAGCCACGTCTTCAACTTCGACACGCCCTGGCATCCTGACGACTACGTTCACCGGATCGGCAGGACGGGACGCGCCGGCGCATCGGGCCGGGCCTTCACGTTCGTCACAAGAGATGACGCGGAAGCCATTGAAAGCATTGAGAAACTGACGGGTTTGGCCATTCCCGAAATGCGCGTGGACGAAAGCGCGCGCGAGATGCCCGTCGCGGAAAGCGCGCGCGGGGCGAGGATGGAGAAGTCCGCCGGGAAACGCGATGCGGGGTCATGCGCCGCGCTGGGCCGTGCGCGGAAGGACCGCGCGGTGAAAGAGGACCGCACCGAAGCCGCGCCGCGCAAGAGTCGCACGCCTCGCGGATCCGTGGAGCCGGTCGCCGAAGCACCCCATGCCGAAACCTCATGCCGGGAAACGGGGATGCCCGGAGCCTGGAATGGACCGATCCCCGAATTTCTGAGCATTTCCGCGCTGGCTTGAGGCAGGCCGCGGGCGGACCCCTGCGCGCGGACTTGATCGGGCGGCGCAAACCGCCGATCTGCGACAGCATGAATACTCTGGTTTCGATCCTGTCCCAGTTGTTCTGGGGCGTCACTGCCGGCGCGCTCATGGCGGCGGTGACGACGATCGGCCAGTTCGCCGCGATGGCGGGCGGCGTGTTCGGGGCGGGGTATCTGGCCCGCAGGTGGCGGGGGAAACGCGGAAAGAAAGACTGACGGGAAACGTCCCGGGGTGCCGGGCTGCGTCAATCCGCTTTCTTCACGAAACTGTCGATCACGCGCTTGCGCCCCGAAGTCTCGAAGTCGATTTCCAGCTTGTTGCCTTCCTGCGCGGCGACCGTGCCGTAGCCGAACTTGTCGTGGAACACGCGCACGCCCACGCCGAGGTCGGTGCGCGGCTTCGCGGCGAAGCTGGCGGCGCTGCGCGACGGTTCCGCGACCTTGCGTGGCGCGGGGTCATAGAGTTGCGCGGCGGCGCGTTGCCAGCCGGGCCCCCGCGTGGCGGTGCGGGCAGGGCGCGCGCGCGCGACATCGGCGAAAGGATCGGAATGTTCCGACCATTGCGCGCGCCACAGCGAGGCGCCGCCGGTCATCGTGGTTTCCTGTTCGATATGCCCGGCCGGCAGTTCGGCGATGAAGCGCGAGGGGATGGAACTGGTCCACTGCCCATAGATGCGGCGGTTGGCGGCATGGAGGATCGTGCAGCGCCGCCGTGCGCGCGTGATCGCCACATAGGCGAGGCGGCGCTCTTCCTCCAGACTGGCGAGGCCGCCTTCGTCCAGCGCGCGCTGCGAGGGGAACACGCCTTCTTCCCAGCCGGGCAGGAACACGTTGTCGAATTCCAGCCCCTTGGCCGCGTGGATCGTCATGATCGTGACTTTCTCGGCATTGTCGGCCGTGTCGTTGTCCATGACGAGGCTGACGTGTTCGAGGAAGTCGCCCAGCGTCTCGTAATCCTCCATGGCACGGGCGAGTTCGGACAGATTTTCCAGCCGTCCGGCGCTTTCCGGGCTGCGTTCGGCCTGGAGCGCGGCGGTATAGCCGCTTTCGTCGAGGACGGTGCGCGCCAGTTCGGCGGGCGACGCCTGCCCCGCCATGTCGCGCCAGCGGGCGAAATCGCGCATCAGGGAGAGCAGAGTGTTGCGCGCCCGCGCCGGAAGCTCGTCCGTATCCGTGATGTCGAGCGCGGCGGCGGCGAGCGGTATGCCGCGCGCGCGGGCATGGCGGTGCAGCTTTTCCAGCGTCTTGTCGCCAAGGCCGCGCTTGGGCGTGTTGTAGATCCGCTCGAAGGCGAGGTCGTCCGAAGGCTGGGCGATCAGCCGCAGATAGGCCAGTGCGTCGCGGATTTCGGCACGTTCATAAAAACGAAAACCCCCTATGATCCGATAGTTGAGGCCGATGGCTATGAAGCGGTCCTCGAACTCCCGAGTCTGGAACTGGGCGCGCACGAGGATCGCCACCTTGTCGAGCGGCGCGCCTTCGCGTTCCAGCCGTTCGATCTCGTCGCCGGTCCGGCGTGCTTCCTCCGGCCCGTCCCATACGCCGATCACGCGCACCTTGTCGCCGCCGTTCACTTCCGTCCACAAGGTCTTGCCGAGGCGCTCGCTGTTCGCGCCGATCAGGCCGGAAGCCGCGCCGAGAATATCGGGCGTGGAGCGGTAGTTCTGTTCCAGGCGGATCACTTTCGCACCCGGAAAATCCTTTTCAAACCGGAGGATATTGGCGACTTCGGCACCTCTCCATGAATAGATGGACTGATCGTCGTCACCCACGACGCAGATGTTCTGCCGCCCCTGTGCCAGCAGGCGCAGCCAGAGATACTGGACCTGATTGGTGTCCTGATATTCGTCCACCATGATATATTTGAAGCGTTGCTGATAGTGTTCCAGCACATCGCGGTGCGCACGCAATATGTTCAGCATGTGCAGCAGCAAGTCGCCGAAATCGCAGGCGTTCAGTGCCTTCAGCCGTTCCTGATAAAGCGCGTAGAACTCCTGCCCGCGTCCTTGCGCGTAAGCCTCGCTTTCGCCCGCGTCGATATCCGGTGGGTTGAGCCCGCGGTTTTTCCAGCGGTCTATCAACCCGGCCAGTTGCCGCGCGGGCCACCGTTTCTCGTCGAGGCCCGATGCCTGGATCAACTGCTTGAGCAGGCGAAGCTGATCGTCGGTATCTATGATCGTGTAGTTCGATTGCAGGCCGGCCAGTTCGGCATGGCGGCGCAGCATCCGGGCCGCGATCGAATGGAACGTGCCGAGCCACGGCATGCCTTCCACCGCCGGACCGATCAGTTGGCCGACACGTTCCCGCATTTCGCGCGCCGCCTTGTTGGTGAAAGTGACGCAGAGGATTTCCGAGGGCCATGCCCGCCGGGAGCGCACTAGAAAGGCCAGCCGGGCGGTGAGCGCGGCCGTCTTGCCCGTGCCCGCGCCCGCCAGCATCAGGACGGGGCCTTCGGTGGTCAGCACGGCTTCGCGTTGCGGCGGGTTCAGGCCCGCGAGCAGAGGCTCGAGCAGGGGCCCGAGCAGGGGATCGTCAAGAGGCTGCACGCCTGGGGGAAGGCTGGGGGGAAGATTGTCTGCCACGGCGAACAACTAGGGAACACAGGGCACGGGGGCAAGGGGGAGCGAAAAGGATTATCCGTCCATTCGCGTCATCGCGGGCCTGGCACGACCCGTCGCCGTGGGGGAAACATTGCGCCGGGCCGGCCGTATCTGCCGCATCAGTTGAAACAACCGCCGGGAGAAATGAGATGCGTATGATGTTGCTGGCGGGAGCCGGACTTGTCATTGCGCTTGCCGCGCCGGTCGCCACTGCCCAGGTGCCGGCCACCGCGACGGCCTCGCAGGGGCAAACCATCACGCTAACGCCGGAGCAAAAGGTCATTGCCGATGCCTGGGCGGCGGAGCAGCAGGCAGATTATGGCTCGCTGCCCCTGGAGCAGCAGACCTGGTTTTGGACCCTGACGCCTGAGCAGCAGACGGGTTTCTGGGCACTGACGCCGGACCAGCGCGGCATGATCTACCGGATGACGCCCGAACAGCAGGCCAGGGCATGGGATGCGGTGAGGGCGCAGTTGGCGGGCGAAACGCCGCCCACGCCGCCCGATCAGGCCAATCCACCGGGAACCGGCATGCCGACCGACGGCGTCCCGAACCCTGATGCCGCCGGACAGGCGGTGCCGCCCGCCATGCCTGCCGACCCGTCCTATCAGGGCGGACCCTATAAGGGCGCGCTGACGCCGCCGCCCGCCGATGCGATGGACAAGGAATATCCGGTCTGCTCGCGCACCGTCACGGACAATTGCCAGAACCCCGGAGAGGGCGGCGCGAAGCGCGGCCGGAGGAACTGACGATCCCCTGCTCCGGCCCGTGGACCAGGGCCGGACCGGAAGGGCGCTGGACAACCGGCGCCCTTTTCCGTGAACGATTCCCGCGCGGGACGGGCTTGACAGGGACGGGCCCCCCGGCGACCCCTCCCGCCTCATGGAAACGTTCCCGCACTCCGGCCCCCACCCCCTTCGCGCCAATAGCCGTGTGCTGGCCGCCGCTCTGGTCGGCACAGCGGTCGAATTCTATGATTTCTACATCTATGCCACGGCGGCGGCGCTGGTGTTCGGGCCGCTGTTCTTTCCCTCCGAATCGCAGGCCGCGCAAACTCTGTTCGCATTGATGAGTTTCGGCATCGCCTTCGTGGCAAGGCCGGTCGGCGCGATTGCTTTCGGCCATTTCGGGGACCGGATCGGTCGGAAATCCACTCTGGTCGCGTCCTTGCTGCTGATGGGAGCGTCGACTCTGCTGATCGCGTTCCTGCCGACTTATGCGATGGTAGGATGGGTCGCGCCGCTGCTGCTGTGCATCCTGCGGTTCGGGCAGGGCTTCGGCCTTGGCGGGGAATGGGGCGGGGCGGCTCTGCTCGCCACGGAAAACGCGCCGCCCGGATGGGAAGCGCGCTTCGGGGCCGCGCCGCAACTGGGCGCGCCGGTCGGCTTTCTGGCGGCGAACGGGCTGTTCCTGCTGCTGGGCATGAGCCTTTCCGATGCGGACTTCGCCGCATGGGGCTGGCGCATTCCGTTCCTGGCCAGCGCGCTCCTCGTAGCCATCGGGCTCTGGGTACGGCTGCGCATCGGAGAGACACCCGCCTTTCGCGCCGCGCTGGAGCAGGCGCCGCCGCCTGCCGTACCGCTTGCCCGTCTGTTCGCATCGCACCTCTGGGCGGTGCTGGCCGGAACGGCCGGCGTGATCTGCTGTTTCGCCGTGTTCTACCTCGCCACGGCTTTCGCGCTGGCGCAGGGAACGACCGCGCTGGGGTATGACCGGGAGACGTTTCTGGCCGTGCAGCTCGCCGCCAATCTGTTCCTGGCGCTGGGCATCGTGCTGGCGGCGGTCCAAGCCGACCGGAAGGGCGCGGCTCGCGTTCTCAAGTGGGGGGCAGTGGCGGCCATCGTGCTGGGCGTTATATTCGGATATGGTCTGAATTCTGGTTCTCTATGGACTGTTTTCCTTACGCTTTCCACCAGCCTTCTGGTCATGGGATTCGTCTATGGCCCGCTGGGTGCGTGGTTGCCGAGCCTGTTCCCCGTGCAGGTGCGCTACACCGGCATATCGGTCGCCTTCAACACGGGCGGCATCGTCGGCGGAGCCGTGACGCCGGTTCTGGCGCAGATGCTGGCGAGCGAAGGACTGGGCGATCTGGCCGGGTTGCTGCTCTCGCTGGCGGGACTGGTGACGTTGCTGGGTGTCAGCGCGGCGCGGACGTATCGTGCGCCGGCAACCGCAGTAGCGTGATTCGCGCCTTGCCGACAATGCGTTCGGCCGTCACGTCCATGCCGCGCACGCGCGGGTCTTCCTTCGCCTCGGTTTCGAGGCTGACCCATGTGGCCGGGCCGATCCAGCCCAGCCGGATCAGCCGGTCGATGGCGACGGCCCCCGCGCCCGTGCCATAGGGCGGGTCGAGGAACACGAGGTCGAGCGGTGCTTTCGCCGGACCGATGGTCAGGACAGAACCCGCCCGCATGTCGCAGCGCGATTGGGCCTGAAAGGCGGCTATGTTGGCTCGCAAGGCGTGCAGGGCGGCGGCATCCTGTTCCGCGAACAGGCACGTCGCCGCGCCGCGCGACAGCGCCTCAAGCCCCAGCGCGCCCGATCCCGCAAACAGATCCGCCACGGCCAGTCCCTCGAACGTGCCGATGCGGCTGACCAGCATGGAAAACAGCGTCTCGCGGTTGCGGTCCGCCGTGGGGCGCGTGACCTCGCCCTGCGGCGCGGCGAGTTTGCGGCCGCGCCATTCCCCGGCTATGATCCTCATGTCCTTGCGGATTTTGTGAGGGACCGGACGAAGCGCTCCACATCGCCCTGCCGCAGTTCCACCGCCGCGCCGCGCGGCAGGTCGCCCAGCGCGAACGGGCCATAGGCGACACGCAGCAGACGGCTGACTTTCAGGCCGATGTGTTCCAGCACGCGGCGCACTTCGCGGTTCTTGCCTTCGGTCAGAGTCAGTTCGACCCACTGGTTGCGCCCGGTGCGGCGCTCCAGATTGGCGTCGATCCGGCCATAGCGCACACCGTCGATGGTGATGCCCTCGATCAATTCCTCAAGCCGGGCCTGCGTGATATCGCCGAAGGTCCGGGCGCGATAGGTGCGCGCAATGCCGGACGAGGGCAGTTCCATCGCCCGCTTCAGCGCGCCGTCATTGGTCAGCAGCAGCAGCCCCTCGGTGTTGAGGTCCAGCCGGCCGACCGGCATCAGGCGCGGCGTTCCCTTGGGCAAGGCGTTGCGCAGCGCGGTGTAGATCGTGGGCCGCCCGGCGGGATCGCGCTCCGCCGTGATGAGGCCAGACGGCTTGTGGAACGCGAACAGGCGAGTCGCTTCCGCCGCCTTGACCGGCTTGCCGTCCACGGTCACGCCCTTGAGGTCTGCCAGGATCGTGGCGGGTGTCGTCACTGGCTCGCCGTCCAGCTTTATGCGGCCATCCGCGATCATGCGTTCCACCTCGCGGCGGCTGGCGACGCCCGCGCGCGCCAGCAGCTTGGCGATACGTTCGCCGGCGCGCTCTTCGGTGCGCTTCGCGGGACGGGATGGGGGAGAAGTCATGGCCGCTCCCCTAGCGGGCCTTGCGGCCCGCGTCATCCTCGTTAGGGTCGCGGCCGCACCGAAACGCGCGGGGAACGAAGAACGCATGGCCCAGGCCGCCGTAAACGAAGCAGACAGCGGCGAAGCGCAGAAGCCCGGTTGGCGTCGGCTGCTGGCCGCGCTGCGCAATCGCAAGACGGCGTTCATGGCGCTGTTCGGCTTTGCCAGCGCGCTGCCTTATGCGCTGTTGCTCGGCACCCTCTATGCGTGGCTTTCGGATGCGAAAGTCGATCTGGAAACGATGGGCGTGTTCTCGCTCATCGGGCTGGCCTATTCGTTCAAGTTCCTGTGGTCGCCGCTGCTGGACCGCATAAACCTTCCCGGAATCCGTCGCCTGGGCCGCCGCAAGCAATGGATCGTGACGGCGCAGTTCCTGCTGGGCGGTATCCTCGTGGTGCTGTCGGGCCTCGATCCGCAAGGGGCCATCGGCTGGTTCTCGCTGCTGGCCGGGATCGGCGCGTTCGCATCGGCCACGCAGGACGTGGTGGTGGACGCCTGGCGCGTGGACGTGGCAGACGAAGTGGCGACGGTGGACATGCTCTCCACGGTCTATCAGCTCGGCTATCGCTCCGCCGTGCTGGTGGGCGGCGCGCTCGCGCTGTTCATGGCCGAACGCATGGGCTGGGCTTCGGTCTATGCGCTGATGGGCGCGATCATGCTGGCCGTTGGCCTTGCCAGCCTGTTCGCCCCGGAAGGGGAAGCGGGCGAACCCGCCATCGCCACGGATGCCGCCACGCTTTCCGAACTGCGCGAACCCGGCCAGTTGGAACCGCGCGTGCGGGCGATCGCGCTGGGCACCGTCGGCCTGCTCTGGGCATGGGCGCTGGTGACGGTCGTGGTGTTCATGGTCCGCTCGCTGGGCAGCGATCCGGCGGACCGCCCGGACGCCGTGCTGTTCACGGCGCAGCAGGGGCCGCTGATCGTGCTGGCCACGGTTGTCGTTCCCGCGATCATTGCGGCCTGGCTGGTGCGGATGCAGCGACGGGGAGAGCGCGTGCTGGCGCGGCCGGTCGCGGCGCGCGGCGGCTGGGATACGGTGCTGGACCATGGCTATCGCGCGCTGATCCTGCCACTGACCGATATCGTCGGGAGGCTGGGCTGGGCGGCGATCCTCGTCCTGGCGCTGGTGCTGTCCTATCGCATAACGGACACGATCTGGGGCACGTTCGCCTATCCGTTCTATCTGGGCGAACTGAGCTATTCCAAGGACGAAGTGGCAATCGCTTCCAAGTTCTTCGGCGTCGGCGCGCTGATGCTGGGCATCACGCTGGGCGGCGTGCTGTTCACGTATATCGGCCGCATGGCGGTGATGACTCTGGGCGCGTTCACGGCAGCCATCACCAATCTGCTCTATGCCGATCTGGCGCTGGGTGGGGCGGCGATGGACGCCACTTCGCGCCTGATCGGCTTCACCTGGCTGGTGGAGCATCTGGGCGGGGATGACCGTCTTGCCCGCCTGATGGTGGCCATCGCGGGAGAGAACGTCGCGGGCGGTATCGCGGGCGCGGCGCTGGTCGCCTATCTCTCGTCTATCACGTCGAAGCGTTACAGCGCGGTGCAATATGCGTTGCTGTCCTCGCTGACGTTCCTGGTCGGCACACTGGGGCGCGGGGCGCTGGGCAACATGATCGAGCGCCAAGGCTATTACCCGGTGTTCCTGCTGACCACGGCCATCGGCTTTATCGCCGTCGTGCTCTGTCTGCTGGAATGGGCGCGCATCCATCGCCTCGGCAAACGCGCGGGGCTGGACGAAGCGGCGCTGGCAAACGCTTAGACTCAGGGGCCTAATCGGGGAACTCGCGGTTAAGGCGCAGCACTTCGCCCGCGAGATAGAGCGAACCCGCGATCAGCACGTCGCCGTCGGGGGCAAGCTGGCTTAGTGCGTGCTTCATGTCCGGCGCGGCGCGGATGGGGAGCGTGGCAAAGGGCGCGAACGCCTCCGGCCCATGCGATTCGTGGCCGGGGACCGGGAGAGCCGTCACGCTCAGCACATGCCCGGCCAGCGGGCGGAGAATCGCGCCCGCGTCCTTGTTGGCCAGCATGGCAAGGATCAGGTGAACCGGCGCGCGTTGGCCCATGAACCGGGCGATGGCCTCGCCCGCGTCCGGGTTGTGCCCGCCGTCGAGCCAGACGTCGCGGCCCGGCGCCAGAACGGTCAGTGGCCCTTCGCCCAGGAGTTGCAGGCGCGCGGGCCAGCGCGCGGCGCGGATGCCTTCGGCCATGGCTTCCGGCGAGACAGTCACGCAATCCTGATGGCGCAGCATGGCTACGGCCAGCGCGGCGTTGTCCGCCTGATGCGCGCCGGCAAGCGCGGGCAGGGGCAGGGCAAGCTCTCCCGCCGTGTCGCGATAACGAAGCGCGCCACCGTCCGTTTCCACCCGCCAATGCGTGCCGCGCATGGCCAGCACCGCGCCATGCGCTTCCGCCATGCGGCGCACTTCGGCGGCGGCGACAGGCGGATAGCATTGCGTAACGAGCGGCGCGCCGGGCTTCGCGATGCTGGCTTTCTCGAACGCGATGCGGGCCAGCGGATCAGCAGGCGTGCCTTGCTCGGGGCGCAGCAGGAACGCCTCGTGGTCCATGCCCAGCGTGGCGATCCCGCAGACAGCGGGGCTTTCCAGCACATTAGTGGCGTCGAACCGCCCGCCCAGGCCGACTTCGATCACGCAGGCGTCCGCCGCTTCCCGCGCGAAGGCAAGGAACAGGGCCGCTGTCGTCACTTCAAAGAAGCTGGGGCCCAGGTCTTCGCCCGCGTCCAGCACTTCCCGCAAAAGCGCGGCCAGCATGTCGTCCGCGATGAGCCGCCCCGCGATGCGGATGCGTTCGTTATAGCGCACCAGATGCGGCTTGGTCGCGGCATGGACGCGCAGGCCCTGCGCCTCAAGCATGGCCAGAAGATAGGCGCAGGTCGATCCCTTGCCGTTGGTGCCCGCGACATGGAAGGCGGGCGGAATCGCCTTTTGCGGATCGCCCAGCCGGGCCAGCAGGGCGCGGATGGTCTCCAGCCCGAAGCGCCCTTGCGGCAGGGAGAGCGCGGCCAGCCTGTCCAGTTGCGCCTGAACCTCGGCACTGTCCGAGACGGCGAAATCCCGCATGGGGAAATCAGCGCGCGGAATGAACCGCGTCGGCCAACGCGCGAGTCGCCTCGCGCACTGGGCCGGCGGCAGCGGCGCCGTGCCTGGCCACCAGTTCGACCAGCGCGGAGCCGACCACCACCCCGTCCGCATGGCGCGCGATGGCCGCCGCCTGTTCCGGCGTGCGCACGCCGAAGCCCACGGCGACGGGCAGGTCCGTCGCGGCCTTGAGCCTTGCGACTGCCTGTTCCACCGCATCGAGCGCGGCCTGCTGCTTGCCCGTCACGCCCGCGACCGAAACGTAATAGAGGAACCCGGCCGAGCCGTTCAGCACGGCGGGCAGCCGCGCCGTGTCGGTGGTCGGCGTGGCGAGCCGGATCGGGGCGATTCCCTTGGCGCGCAGGGCGGGGCTGAGTTCGGCGTCTTCCTCCGGCGGAATATCGACGCAGATCACGCCATCGACGCCCGCTTTCGCGGCTTCGGCGGCGAACCATTCAGGCCCCCGAATCGTCATGGGGTTGGCATAGCCCATCAGCACCAGCGGCACGTCCGGGTGGCGTTGGCGGAAATCGGCCGCTATGCGCAGCAGGTCCGCGGTTTTCGTGCCCGCCCCCAGCGCGCGCAGGTTCGCGGCCTGGATCGCCGGGCCGTCCGCCATCGGGTCCGTGAACGGCATGCCCAGTTCGATCACGTCCGTGCCGCCTTCCACCAGCGCGTCGAGGATAGCGGGCATGGCGCCGGGCGACGGATCGCCGCCAGTGATGAACGTCACGAGGGCAGGGCGGCCCTTGGCGAAGGCGTTGGTGAGACGCTGACTCACAGTTCCACCCCCAGCGCTTCGGCCACCGTGAAGATATCCTTGTCACCGCGCCCGGAGACATTGACGACCAGTAACTGGCCCTCGTCCATTTCCGTGGTCAGTCCGGGCAGGGCCGCCAATGCGTGGGAACTTTCCAGCGCCGGGATGATGCCTTCCAGCTTGCAGCACAACTGGAACGCATCCAGCGCCTGCCTGTCGGTGATCGGCACGTAACGGACCCGCCCGCTTTCATGCAGCCACGAATGTTCCGGCCCGATGCCGGGATAGTCCAGCCCGGCCGAGATCGAGTGCGCCTCGGTGATCTGGCCGTCCTCATCCTGCAACAGATAGGTCTTGTTGCCGTGGAGGATGCCGGGCCGTCCGCCGGTCAGGCTGGCGGCGTGCTCGCCGCTGTCGATGCCGTGGCCCGCCGCTTCCACGCCGGTCATGGCCACGTCCGCGTCATCAAGGAAGGGATGGAACAGGCCGATCGCGTTCGATCCGCCACCCACCGCCGCTACCAGCATGTCGGGCAGGCGGCCTTCGGCCTTGAGGATCTGTTCGCGCGTTTCCTTGCCGATCACGGACTGGAAATCGCGGACAAGCTCGGGATAGGGGTGCGGCCCCGCCGCCGTGCCGATGATGTAGAACGTGTTGTCCACGGTCGCCACCCAGTCGCGCAGGGCTTCGTTCATCGCGTCCTTCAGCGTCTGTGCCCCGCTCGTCACGGGCTGCACTTCCGCGCCGAGCAGCTTCATGCGGAACACGTTGGGCTTCTGCCGTTCGACGTCCTTGGCACCCATGAAGATGGTGCAGGGCAGGCCGAAGCGCGCGGCCACCGTGGCGGTGGCAACGCCGTGCTGCCCCGCGCCGGTTTCCGCGATGATCCGCGTCTTGCCCATGCGGATCGCCAGCAGGATCTGGCCGATGCAGTTGTTGATCTTGTGCGCGCCGGTGTGGTTCAGTTCTTCACGCTTGAAGTAGATCTTCGGGCCTTTCCCGGCGGGCGCGAGGGCGCGGAAATGCGCCGTCAGCCGCTCCGCGAAATAGAGCGGGCTGGGCCGCCCCACGTAATGCTCCAGCAGATCGTCGAACTGCGCCCCGAACGCCGGATCGGCCTTGGCGGCGCGATACTCGCGTTCCAGGTCGAGGATCAGCGGCATCAGCGTTTCGGCGACATAGCGGCCGCCGAACGGGCCGAAATGCCCGGTCTCGTCGGGCTGGTTCAGGAAGCTGTTGGGGTTGGGCGCGGTCATGATCGTGGCCGCGATTGGCAGACTGGCGCGGCGAAGTCCAGCCACGCGACTGGTGTGTTGCATAAGTGCAACATGGAGTTGCTGATATGCGTCTCTGAACGAGGCGTTCATGGCGGCGCAACATGGCGAACCCTAGTCCCGGTCTCGCCTCCAAAGCAAGAAGAGGCAGCGTTTTCAGGAGTTTATTATTATGCGTGCACTTCTCCTTTCGCTTGTCGCCGCGGCCACTGTCGCGACGCCTGCTCTCGCCAACGAAGCCCGGCTGGAAGGTCGCGGTGGCGTGGTGTTCAATCGGAGCAACAGCGAAGCCATCGCGGGTGTCGCGGCGGGTTACGACTGGGATCTCGGCGACAGGCTCTTTGCCGGTGTCGAGGTGTCCGGCGACAAGCTGCTGGAATCGAACACGCGCATCTCGGCGGGCGGCGGCATCCGCGCCGGTGTGAAGATGGGCACGGACGGCAGGCTCTATGGCATCGGCACTTATCAGACCAAGCCTTGCAAGGGCTGCGACGAGTTCTGGACGGCGGGCGCGGGCTATCAGCATGCCCTGGCCGGCAACGTCTATGCCAAGGTAGAATATCGCCACCTGTTCCTGGACAACGGCGTGACCGATGCGGACACGATGCTGGCCGGTCTCGGCGTAAAGTTCTGATCCGGCCAGTATATCCACGGATCAGGAGAGGGCGGCTCGAAAACCGGGCCGCCCTTTTTTTGTCAGTTCCGGGCCGCGCGGACGAACGCGGCGATCCTGTTCACGTCCTTGACGCCGGGCGCGCTTTCCACGCCTGACGACGTATCGACCAGCGGCGGCTTTGCCAGAGCCACGGCTTGCGCCACGTTATCCGGCGTCAGGCCTCCCGCCAGCCCCCATGGCATCGCATCTTTCCAGTGCGCGAGCAGCGTCCAGTCGAAGCTCAGCCCCATGCCGCCGGGCAGCGCGCCTTCGGGGGTCTTTGCATCGAACAGGATCAGGTCGGCGGCATTGCGATAGGTGTCGGCTTTCGCCACGTCATCCCGGCTGGCGACCGGCACCGCTTTCCATACCGGCAGGCCGAAGCGTGCCTTCACTTGTGCCGCGCGTTCGGGCGTTTCGCGGCCGTGAAGCTGGATCGCGTCGAGCCGGGCGGCGGCCAGCGCCTCGCCGATCGTGGAATCGTCGGCATCGACGAACAGGCCCACGCGCCCGATCCGTCCTTCCGCCCGCGCGGCGAGCGCCGCCGCCTGCGATGCCGGGACATGGCGCGGGCTGGGCGGGAAGAACACGAAGCCCGCATGGTCCGCGCGCGCGGCGATGGCGGCATCGAGCGCGCGTGGATCGCTTATGCCGCAGATCTTGATCGAGGGTCCGGCCATGCGCGCCGGGTTAGCGCGCGCCCAGCTTTCGTCAAGGTATGGGCGTCAAGGTGCGGGCATCAGGCTGTCAGGGCGCCAGCTCGAACTGGACGGATACCGTGACGTTTGCTTCCACCTGCCCGGCCGAGATGGGAGGCGCGCCCTGGGCTTCGGCACGCGCATACATCGCCACCGGACGGGGCGGCGACCAGCCGCCGCTTTCGCTGACGGAAAGGACGCGCGCCACTTTCAGCCCCAGCGCCCGCGCATAGAGATCGGCCCGCTTGCGCGCGGTGCCGATGGCGGCGGTGCGCGCCTCGTCCAGCGCGGGTTCGGGATCGTCCATCTGGAAGCTGGGACCGTTGACCTGATTGGCCCCCGCCGTCACCAGCGTGTCGATGACCTTGCCATACTGGTCGAGCTTGCGCTGCTTGACGCTGACCGTGTTGTTGGCGCGATAGCCGATGATGCGCGGCGCCTGTTCTTCGAGCGTATCGCTCTGGCGCGGCGGATTGGACGCATAGACGGGATAGAGGCTGAGATCGCTGGTCTGGATGTCGCGGTCGGCGATTCCGGCGCGCTTCAATGCCTGCATCACGCGGTTCATGTCCGCCGAGTTGGCCGCCAGCGCCTCGCTCGCGGTCTTGCCCGTGCTGGTCACGCCGGCGCTGAACACCGCGACATCGGGCGTGCGCGTCGATTTGCCTTCGGCGTTGACGGAGAGCAGCGTGTGCCCGCGCGCGATTCCCGGAGCCGGGCCGGCATCCTGTGCCATGACCGGAGTTGCGCCCAGGCTGGCGGCGGCAAGAGCGGAAAATGCGGCGAAAGATTTCATTTGTTCATCTCCAGAGACTGGTTGCTGAACGCATTTGCGGAAAGAAAGTTGCGCCGGGCTGAACCCGGTGTCGCCAAAGGTTAAGAATCGTGTTCGTCATCACGGTTGAGCGGCTTGCCGTGCGAGCCGGGCCGTCAGTGCGAGAAGCTCCCGGCCCGCCGGGGGGCCGTGGCTCGGCACGATGATCGTGGCCTGAGGGAACGCCTTGCCGACGGCTTCGGCTGAATCGGCCCAATGCGCAAGGTCGGCGTCTCCCGTGTTGCCCAGATCGGCGGCATCGCCGGGGCGGATAAGGCATCCGCCGAATACCACGTTCGACCCGCGGATGCCGACCACGATGTTGTCACGAGTATGGCCGCCGCCCGGATAGGCGATGCGGAGAGGCGATAGCGCTCGCCCGACTGCTTCGGCCGACGCCGGAGCAAGTTCGCCGTCGGCGGTGAAATCGAGCGGAAGCCTTGCCGGAACAAGACCTCGCGCGGGGGCATCCTCGTTGGACCGGCGGTTGGCGAATGTCGTCACGCCTGCCGCATGCAGGGCGGCCATTCCGCCCATCTTGTCGGCGTGTGCATGAGTGACGATCGCCGCCGTAACCGGCTTGCGCAATGTGCCGCGTGCCCAATCGAGGATGGCGCGGGTCTGCGCGTCATCCCATGCCGTATCGACCAGCACCGAACCTTGCGCGTTTTCCACGACAAGCCCGTTGCTCAGGACACGGCCGAAGCCGGGTACCTCATGATAGGTGGAATGCAGCCACACGCCGGGCGCGATCCGGCGAAAACCGACGTCGGTCCTGTCTGTCGCGGCCGGTGCAGCGGGCGGTTCTGCCGTTCCTTCCGCCGAACAGGCGGGCAAGACCAGCAGGAGAGGCAGCAGGCTCCGGCGCAGGTTCCTGCCGCCGGCCATTGCGCTACAGCGTCCCTTCGATGGCGCGCGCGGCGGCGACCGGGTCTTCCGCGCGGCTGATCGGGCGGCCGATGACGAGCACGCTGGCGCCCGCGTCGCGCGCCTCACGCGGGGTGACGATGCGCTTCTGATCGGCGGATCTTGCGTTCGCGGGGCGCAGGCCGGGCACGACGAGGAACCCGTCCTTCCATTGCTTGTGGATGGCGCCGACTTCGTGGCCGGAGCAGACGATGCCGTCCAATCCGGCGGAATGGGCAAGCTCCGCCAGCCGCAATGCCTGATCGTGCGGGGCGCCGTTCACGCCGATGCGATCGAGGTCCGTCTCGTCGAGGCTGGTGAGGACCGTGACGCCCACGACCTTGCAGTGTTCGCCCGCCGCCGCCTTGGCGTCTTCCATCATGGCGCGGCCGCCCGAGGCATGGACCGTGACGATCGCGGGTTCGAGGACGTGGATCGACTGCATCGCGGCGGCGACGGTATTGGGGATATCGTGCAGCTTGAGGTCGAGGAAGATCGGCAGCCCGATATGCGCGATCTCGTGGACGCCGTGGTGGCCGTGGGCGCAGAAGAATTCCAGCCCCAGCTTGATGCCGCCGATATGGCCGGCCACCTTGCGGGCAAGCGTCTCCGCCGCATCGAGGCGCGGCAGATCGAGGGCGAGATAGATCGGGTTGCTCGTCATGTCAGGCGGCGGGCTCTTCCGGTTTGGCGGCTTCAAGCTGTGTGCTGGTGGCCAGCGGGGGCGCGGGCGACGCCAGCGCGGCCGCCGCGGTGCGCGCGTTGCTTTCCAGCATGGCGATCCGCCGTTGCAGGCGCCATTGCCCGGCGCGGTGGAGCAGCCACATCGGCAGCAGGCCCAGCAGGAAGAAGACCAGCGCGATCACGCCGACCGGCCATTCGAAATGAAGGTAGCCATCCGCCAGGGGCCAGAAGTTCACTGGCGCCCGTGTCCAGTTCATGGCGATGAACGCGACCAGAAGGGCCGTGATCGCGATCCACACGACCGTTCGGATAATCTGCATTGGCCTTGCCTCCTGCTCCCCGCGAACGCCGGACGATGCTAGGCATATTCACGGGCGATGAAAAGAGCCGCCTATGCGCCGAATACGCGCGCGAAAATGCGGTCCACTTCCTTGAAGTGGTAGTCGAGGTTGAACTTGTCCTCCAGTTCGGCATCGGTCAGCGCGGCGGAGACTTCCGGGTCGGCTTTCAGCAGGTCGAGCAGGCTGAGCTGCCCGTCCGATTCCCACACCTTCATCGCGTTGCGCTGCACCAGCCGATAGGAATCGTCGCGGCTCAATCCGGCCTGCGTCAGCGCCAGCAGCACGCGCTGCGAATGAACGAGGCCGCCCATGCGGTCGAGGTTCTTCTGCATCCGCTCAGGGTAGACCAGCAACTTGTCCACCACGCCCGTCAATCGTGCCAGCGCGAAGTCGAGCGTGATCGTGGCGTCAGGGCCGATGAAGCGTTCAACGGACGAGTGCGAGATGTCGCGCTCATGCCACAGCGCGACGTTCTCCAGCGCGGGAATGGCATAGGCGCGGATCATGCGCGCCTGTCCGGTGAGGTTTTCGGTCAGCACCGGATTGCGCTTGTGCGGCATGGCGGACGAGCCTTTCTGGCCCGGCGAGAAATATTCCTCCGCCTCCAGCACCTCGGTGCGCTGCAAGTGGCGGATTTCCACGGCCAGCCGCTCGATGGAGCTGGCGATGACGGCCAGCGTCGCGAAATACATCGCGTGCCGGTCGCGCGGGATGACTTGCGTGGATACCGGCTCCACCGCCAGCCCCAGCTTATCCGCGACGTATTCCTCCACCGCCGGGTCGACGTTGGCGAATGTGCCGACCGCCCCGGAAATGGCGCAAGTGGCGATTTCCGCGCGCGCCGCTTTCAGCCGCTGACGGCAGCGGGCGAACTCGGCATGGGCCTGCGCCAGCTTGACGCCGAAGGTGGTCGGCTCGGCATGGATGCCGTGGCTGCGCCCGATGGTGGGGGTATACTTGTGCTCTTCCGCCCGGCGGCGGATCGCGGCGAGCAACTGGTCCATGTCATCGAGCAGGATATCCGTCGCGCGGACAAGCTGCACGGCCAGCGTGGTGTCGAGCACATCGGAACTGGTCATGCCCTGATGCATGAAGCGCGCTTCGGGGCCGACCTGTTCGGCCACCCAGTCGAGGAAAGCGATGACGTCGTGCTTGAGCACGGCTTCCTTGGCGTCGATGGCGGCGACGTCGATCTTCGGGCTGGTCGCCCACCAGTCCCACAGCGCCTTGCCCGCGCTGGCCGGAACCACGCCCAGTTCGCCCAGCTTTTCGGTGGCGTGGGCCTCGATCTCGAACCAGATGCGGAAACGCGCTTCCGGTTCCCAGATCGCGGTCATGGCGGGACGGGCGTAACGGGGGACCATGTGTAACTCCTTGCAATCCGCTGCGCCGCTAGGGGGCGGGCGCGCCGATGGCAAGGGGGGGCGCCGGCTCCCACGCGAATCGTTCGCTGCGGTCACGCCCCGCGACGCTGCCGTCGGCAGCGAAGCTTCGTTCCGTGATAACTCCCTGTCCCGCGCGGTTCACGGCGACCACGGTGCTGCATCGCGTGCCGTAGAGCGCATTGCGGATGAACACTGGCGTTTCGGCCGCTTCGGCGGGAACATCGGAAGGCTGGCGCGGATGCAGGCCCACGTCATCCAGCGTGTCACGCGCAAGAGCGACGAACAATGCCTCGAAATCCGTGCTGTCCGCCGCGAGCCAGTCGGTCAGCGCCGCCTTGAGTCGCAGCGTCTTGGGCCACGGTTCGTCCAGCGCGCCGTTGGACAGGCCATAGATCCCGTGCGGGAGATGCGCGCGTGCCGGTTCCGGGCGGTTGGTGAGAAAGCGCGCCTCTCCGTCGCGGCAATGCAGGAGGTTGAGCGGATTGAAGCCGTCGAGAGGGGCCGTGTCCGGGTCGGCGTAGGGGCCGGTGCCCGACAGCAGGCCACTGACCAGTTGCCCGCGCGATGCTTTCGCGGGATCTGGGTCGCCATAGCCGCGCAAGTTGGTGACAAGCACGAAGCCCCGCCCGCTCACGCCCAGCCATGTGCCGCCGGACCGCAAGTCCCGCCCGGCGATCACGCCGCTGCCGTCGTTCCAGCGGGCCAGGGGCGCGGCGGGACGTTCGTGATATTCGTCGCGGTTGCCCACGGCGACGAGCTGCCAGTCGGGATGCGCGTTCCATGCGAGAGCGGCGACACACATCAGATGAGGCCCTTCGCTTTCAGCGAGACATGCCCTTCGCGCCCGATGATGACGTGATCATGGACGACGATGCCCAGCAGCCGCCCGGCTTCGGCGATGCGGTTGGTGATCTGGAT
>CAZUOV010000036.1:0-29084 GCA_964621355.1 uncultured Novosphingobium sp.
ATTCCGGCCACATGGCGCGACGTGACATCAGGCGTGGGGCGTCATCTTCGCGCCCGCCGTCTTCTCCTTCGCCGTCTTCTGCTTCGCGACGCAGACCCTGGTGGCGGCGCTGGCTGGGCAGGCTGTTCGTCTGGGGCTTCGCGCTGGCGCTTCTGGGGGCGATGGCCGTGGGTGTCGCGGTGGCCATTGCCGCGCAATCGCTGCCCGGCTTCTCGGAACTGAAAAGCAGTCAGAACGGCCAGATGATCGTCGTTCGCGCGCGCGATGGCTCCGAACTCGTCGCACTCGGCCCCAGCTACGGCAAGTGGATACCCTACGGGCAGATTCCGCAAGTGATGAAGGATGCCATGGTCTCGGTGGAGGACAGGCGTTTCCGTCATCACATCGGCGTCGATCCCATCGGTATCGCCCGTTCGGTGCATGTCCGCGTCCGATCCGGCCACTGGCGCGAAGGCGCGTCCACCATTACCCAGCAGCTCGCCCGCAACGTGTTCCTCAACAACAACCGTACCTTCGCCCGCAAGCTGCGCGAGGCGATCCTGGCGATGGCGCTGGAATGGCATTTTTCCAAGGACCAGATTCTCGAACTCTATCTCAACAAGGTCTATTTCGGCGGCGGCGCCTATGGCATCGACGCGGCGAGCCGCAAGTTCTTCAGCCATCCCGCCACGGATCTGAGCCTGTCCGAAGCGGCGATCATCGCCGGACTGGTGAAGGCGCCGTCCCGCTATTCGCCCACCGCCGATGCCGTTGCCGCGGCGGGCCGCGCGAAAGTCGTGCTCGGCACGATGATCGAAACGGGCGCGATCAGCCCCTCTCAGGCGGAAGGCGCCGATCTCGACGCCGTGCGCATGGCGCCGGAAAAAGGCCAGAACTCGGTGCGCTATTTCACGGACTGGGCGCTGCCGCAGCTCGACCTGCTGATCCCGGATACGACCGAGCCGCTGGAAGTCTGGACCACGCTGGACCCCGCCATGCAGAAAGCCGCGACCAGCGCCATCGCCGGTAACGTGCCGGGCGGCGCGCAAGGCGCGCTGGTCAGCATGGACCGCGACGGCGCCGTTCTCGCCATGATCGGCGGCACGGATTACGTGACGTCGAACTACAACCGGGCGACGAACGCGGTGCGCCAGCCCGGATCGGTGTGGAAGCTGTTCGTCTATCTGGCCGCGCTGGAGGCGGGCTACCGGCCCAATTCCAAAGTGGTGGACGAGCCCGTGACCATCCAGGGATGGAGCCCGCACAACTCGGGCGGCAATTTCGCGGGCGAGATCGACGTGCGGACGGCCTTCGCCTATTCCAAGAACACGGTCGCGGCCCAGCTCGGCAACGAAGTGGGTTTCGGCACGGTTGCGTCCATGGCCCGCCGTTTCGGTATCACGACGCCGATCACGACCGTTCCTTCGATGGTGCTGGGCACGTCCGACGTTCGCCTGATCGACATGACGCGCGCCTTCGCCGCCGTTTCCGCCAAGGGCACGTCCATCGAGCCATACGGCATCGTCAAGGTGACGACGGCGGACGGAGATGTGCTTTACCGGCATGAACAAAAGCGCGGGGAGTTGCTCGTCCCGAACTATGTCGCGGCGGGAATTACGGATCTGCTGCAATCGGCGGTGGCCATCGGCACGGGCCGCGCGGCGCAGATCGGCAGGCCCGTCGCGGGCAAGACGGGGACGACCAGTTCCAACAAGGACGGCTGGTTCCTCGGCTTTTCGAGCGGCGTCACTACCGGCGTGTGGATGGGCCGCGACGATGCGCGCGCCGTGCCCGGCCTGCAAGGCGGCGCCGCGCCCGCGCGCGCCTTCGCCAGTTTCATGAAAGCCGCGGTTGCGCGCCGTCCGATCGAGCAGTTCGAAACCGACCTCAAGCTGCCGGACTGGCAGCTCGAGCCCGACGACGAAGCACTCTACGGCAATCCGAACGATTATTACTACACCGACGATCAGGGCAACCTGATTGCCCCCGATGGCGTGGCGCCGGGCGGACCCGGCGAGCCGCCGACCGAAGAACGGCCCTGGCCCTCGCAGGGCGACTACGGATCGGGCGATGCGCCGCCCGCCGCCAGCGACGATTTCCTCAACCGGGCGACCGGACGCGGACAGGGCGATCCCGGCCTGCGTCCGGGCCAGAGCGGCCAGTCAGCGAGCGGCCAGTCAGGGAGCGGCCAGTCGGCCAGTGGTCAATCGGGCGGCGGTCAGGCTAGTGGCGGAGGATCGCGCAACGAACGTGCTTCCGGTCCTCGCCAGCCGGTGCTGGAAACGGTGCCGTAGCAGCGGGTTCGCCTGACGGCGGAGGCGGGATCGCCAGGAAAAAGGCCGGGCCAAGAAAAAGACCGGAGACGCCTTCGCTCCCCCGGTCCTTATCCTTGCCGTTTTCGCGAGATTACCGCAGCCTGATTGGCACGTAAGTCGCCGGCTGGCCGCGCCGCTGGACGCGCAGGAGGAGGGCGTTGCGGCCCGACTTCTGAGCCTCGCGCACCGTTTCCTCAAGCTGGGCGGGCGTGGTCACGTCGCGGTTGTTGGCTGAAATCACCACGTCGCCGCGCCGCAGGCCCTTGGTGCCCGCGTCGGACGAAGGATCGACCGCGTTGACGACGACGCCTTTCGTCGTGTCAGGCATGCCGAGCTGGCGTGCGATCTGCGACGTGAGGGGCAGGACCGAGAGGCCGAGGTTGCGTTCCACCACGCCAGCCGAATCCGGCAGTTGCGGGCCGGGCGCCTGACCGAACGGATTCGCGTCGCCGTCGGGCGTATCCTCGAAGCTCTGGGCGAGTTCCCGCTCGCTGGGACGGCGGCCGACCACGGCATTGACCGTCATGCGGCGGCCGTCGCGGATGATCTCGATGGGAATGCGCTTGCCCGGCGCCGTATTGGCGACGAGGTAGGACAGCGTCTGGTCCCGCGTCACGTCCTTGCCGTCCACTTTCATCACCACGTCGCCCGGCCGCAGCCCGGCGTTCGCCGCGGCCTGGCCCGGCTCGACGGCCTGAACGAATTCGCCGCGATTGTGCGGAATGCCCAGCGATTCGGCCAGATCCTCGTTCAACCCCTGAATTCGCACGCCGAGATAGCCGCGCTCGATGCTCTGCCCCGCCTTCAGCTTTTCGACGATGGGCGCGGCGATTTCCGCCGGAATGGCGAAGCCGATGCCCACGCTGCCGCCGGTGGGCGAGAAGATGGCGTTGTTGATGCCGATCACTTGTCCGCGCATGTCGAACATCGGGCCGCCGGAATTGCCCCGGTTGATGGATGCGTCCGTCTGGAGGTAGCGGTCATAGGCCGAACCGGAACCGGTGTTGCGGTAGACCGCCGAAATGATGCCGGACGTGACGGTGCCGCCCAGCCCGAACGGGTTGCCGATGGCGATCACCCAGTCGCCCACGCGCGCGTTGCGGGAATCGCCGAACTTGACGAAAGGCAGGGCCTTGGACGCGCTGATCTTGAGCACGGCGAGATCCGATGCCTCGTCGCGGCCGATCAGCTTCGCGGGATATTCCGTCCCGTCCGGCATGGTGACAGTGATCGATTCGACCTGTCCCTGCCCGTCGGCCGTGATGACGTGGTTGTTCGTGACGACATAGCCGTCCGCCGAAATGATGAAGCCCGAGCCGAGCGATTGCGCCTCACGCGTCTGCGGGCCGCCCTGCTGCGGGCTGCCACCGAACAGATCGGCGAATGGCGTGCCCGCGAACGGGTTCATGGTCTGCACGCGAACGCGCTGGCGCGTGGAGATATTGACCACGGCGGGCGCGAGTTGTTGCGTCAGGTCCGCAAAGCTGGCGGGCGCCCCGGTGCGGGGCGTGACGCTCTGCATCTCCTGCGCGTCGTTCTGTGCCACCTGCGCGCCGGCGGGCAGCCCCGTCGCGAGAGTGAGCGTCGCGCCGCCCAGCAACAGGGCGGTAGTGATTCCATAGGCGTATCGCACGGGCTTCACGTCCTTTGTGTTCCTTTTGTGCCATCGCCGCCCGTCTGGAAAGCGGCGTGATCCTGTCTTAAGCGCATCAACCCTTCACGCGGCTGAACGGCATTTGAACGATGGAGCCGGACCGGTTCATCGTCCCCCCGGTTCATCGTCCTCCCGGTTCATCGTCCCTTAAACTGGCGCAGGTATTCGTTGTCGGGCGAAAGCAGGATCGTGGTCGCTCCCTCGCCCTGGCCGAACGTATAGTCATAGCTCTGCATGGCGCGATAGAAATCGTAGAACGCCGCATCCTTGCCGAAGCTTTCGGCATAAGTGCGCGAGGCTTGCGCTTCCGCGTCGGCGCGGACGATCTGCGCGCGTTTGGCGCCCTGCGCGCGGATGGTGGTGGCTTCCTGTTCGCGCGCGGCCTGCATCCGGGTGAAGGCGCTTTCCAGCGCGCCTTCGGGCAGATCGGCCCGCTTGATCCGCACGTCGATCACTTGCGCGCCGTATGCGCGCGCCTCGCGGTCAAGCCCCTGGCGGATCTGCTCCATCGCCTGTCCGCGATCGGCGGTCAGCAGAGACTGGAACGTGCGCTTGCCCAGTTCCTGCCGCAGAACGGAAGTGAGGATGGGCTGGAGTTGCTGCGCCACCTGATCCGGCGTGCCCGCCGTGCGGACCATGCGCACGGGGTCGATGATGCGGAAACGGGCGTAGGCGTCCACTTCAAGGCGCAACTGGTCGGTTGACAGCACCTGCTGCGATTCCATGTCGACGCTCAACAGCCGCTTGTCGATCCGCACCAGCCGTTCGGCGAAGGGGATGCGCAGCGAAAGCCCGGCCCCGGTCTGCCCGTAGGCCACATTGGGCTTGAAGCGGTTGATGACCCGCACCGGATCGCCGAAGCGGACGACGACCGCCTGCTGCGTTTCGGGCACTTCCACCACGCTGGAGAGCAGGACGACGACAGCGACGCCCAGTGCGACCAGCGCCGCCTTGTGATCCTGCCAGAAGCCGGTTCCGATACCGTCCCGCATCACTGGCCCCCCTGCGCCGGCGCGGCGGTCGCTGCCGCCGCCGCGGCTTTCTTGCGCAATTCGGGCAGAGGCAGATAGGGCGTGACGCCGTCGGCTTCGACCACGATCTTGTCGTTATTGGACAGGACACGCTCCATCGTTTCGTAATACATGCGCCGTTTCGTCACGTCCGGCGCCAGCCTGTATTCTCCATAGACCTTGTCGAACGAAGCCGCGTCGCCCTGCGCGCGGGCGAGCAGTTGCTGCGCCCAGGCCTGCGCGTTGGAAAGGTCGCGCTGCGCGTCCTGCTGCGCCGCCGTCACTTGCTGGAACGCGCCGATCACCTTGGCGGGCGGATCGGCCTTCTTGATCTCGACGCCGAGGATGCGCACGCCCGACTTGTAGGCATCGAGAATGCCCTGCATCCGCGTGCGCATGTTCTGTTCCACGCGGGCGCGGCCCGCGCCGCCCATGGCGTCGTTGAGGTTCACTTCGGCAATGGAGGCCCGCATCGCCGCTTCGGCCACTTCGCGCACGGCCTGGCCCGGTTCGGCAAGCTGGAACGTATAGAGCTTGAGATCCTTGATGTTCCAGCGGACGAGATAGCTGAGGTCGACGAGATTCTGGTCGCTGGTCAGCATCAGCTTTTCGGCCTCGCCTTCGGGAATCGAATCCCGCTTGATCGAGGTCACGTCCGTCACCGATACGCTCTGGATCGGCCAGGGCAGAGTCATCGATACGCCCGGCGCGATGGTGCGGTCATACTTGCCGAAAGTCGTGACGATGCCTTCTTCCTTGGGGCCGACCATATGCGTGGATGTCGCCGCGATCCACACCAGCGCGATGCCGCCGAGGACGAAAGGGAACCAGCTCTTGCCGTCCGGCCGCGGGGGGAGGCGGGGAAAGCCTCCGTTGCCGCCAGAACCGCCGCCGCCGCCCCGCCGCTGTTCGCGCTGGCGGAAGATGTCCTCGATGCTGGCGGAACGCCGGGGCGGCTGTTCGCCCGGTGGCACCCATGGATTGCGCGGACCTTTGGGCGGCGGGGGCGGCGATGCGCCCTCCGGGCCGGAAGGCGCATCGCCGCCCGGTGTGTCGCCGCCGGACGGGCCTTCCCGCCCGCCGTCTCCACCATTGTCTCCGCCACCCCATGGGCTGCGGCGTCCGGCCATCGCCAGGATGCCGCGCGAGATCGCACCTCCGAAAGCTTTCATCCGCCCTCTATAGGAACGCCACTCGCACAAAAACAGTGCCGACACGCGTTTTTTAGGCCGATTTCACCTTCCGGCATTCCCTGCTACGGGGCATCGACGCTGAGTTCGAGGAGTGACGATGGCAAGCGACCCGCATGAATCCCTGAAGGAATCGCTGCCGCAAGAAGCGCGGATGCGCCTGCAATCGCTGCGCGTCGCGGATGGCGTCGCCACTCTGGTGCTCGACGCGGGCGGGCTGAACGCGCCCGCGCGCGACCGGCTGGAATCGGATGTGCGCGATGCATTGCTGGGTCGGCCGGATATTTCGGACGTGCGCGTCGCCCTGCTGGCGGACAGGCCCAAGCGGCGCATCGTCGCGGTGGGGTCCGGCAAGGGCGGCGTGGGCAAGTCCACGCTGGCCGCCAACATCGCCGTCGCGCTGGCCAGGATGGGCCGCAAGGTCGGGCTGGTCGATGCCGACATCTACGGGCCGTCGCAGCCGCGCATCATGGCGAACGAAGGCCAGCGCCCCGAAGCGCGCGACAAGAAGATGATCCCCGTTCCCTCGCCCTGGGGCGTGCCGCTGTTGTCCATGGGCCATCTGGCGGAGCCCGGTCAGGCCATCGCGTGGCGCGGGCCGATGGCGGGCAACGCGCTGGCGCAGCTCGTCGATGCCGAATGGGGCGATGCGGACGTGCTGGTGGTGGACCTGCCGCCCGGCACCGGCGACGTGCAGTTGACGATGCTGCAACGCTTCAAGCCCGCGGGCGCGGTGATCGTCTCCACGCCGCAGGATCTTGCGCTGATGGACGCATCGCGCGCCATCGGCCTGTTCCGGCAGGGCGGCGTGCCGGTGATCGGCATGGTGGAGAACATGGCGGGCTATGCCTGTCCGCATTGCGGCGAAGTGAGCGATCCGTTCGGCAGCGGCGGCGCGGAAAAGGCGGCGGCGGACATGGGGCTGGCGTTCCTGGGCCGGGTGCCGCTCGACCTGACGATCCGGCGGGACAGCGACGCGGGGCGGCCTCCGGCGGCGGGCGACGGCCCGCAGGCCGAAGCGTTCGCGGCGATCGCCGGGCGCATTGCCGCATGGCTCGACGGGGAGGCGCGCTGACCGTGGCGGTAACGCGGCGCGGTGTGCTGATCGGCGCGCTCGCGACGGGCGGGCTGGCGGTCGGCTATATGCTGCGGCCGCGCGATTTTCCCCTGCCACTGACGCCCGGCAAGGATGAAACCGCGTTCGATGCGTGGATCAGGATCGCCCGCGACGGGGTAGTGACGGTCAACGTCCCGCAACTGGAAATGGGGCAGGGCGTGTCCACCATCCTGCCGCAGGTCATCGCGGTGGAACTGGGGGCGGATTGGAACAAGGTGGCGGTGGAAGCCGCGCCGCTCAGCCCGCATTACGCCAACGCCGTGCTGGCCGCGCGCTGGGCCGATCTGTGGATGCCCGCGCTGCCGGGGCTGGCAAGCGCGCCCGATGGCTGGCTGCCTCGCCGCTGGGCGCAGGACAGCGCTTTCATGGCAACGGCGGACGGCACCAGCCTTGCCGCCTATGAAGCGCCCTGCCGCGCCGCCGCCGCGAGCGCGCGGGCCTTGCTGGCCATGGCGGCGGCGGACCGCTGGGACGTGGACTGGCGGGCGTGCGAGGTGCAAGGCGGCTTCGTCTCGCACCGCAATCGCCGGCTGTCGTTCGGCGAACTGGCGCAGGCCGCCGCCGGATACGATCCGCCGTCCGACCCGCCGCTGCGCGCTTCTCCAGCGCGGGAACGGCCCTCCGCCGCACCGCCGGGCGCGGCGGAAAACGCCCCGGCGCCTTTCCCCCGCCTCGACCTTCCGTCCAAGGCGGAAGGCGGCTTGCGCTTCGCGGGCGACGTGCGCCTGCCCGGCATGGTCTTTGCCGCGATCCGCCACGGCCCCGTCGGCGACAGCGAGTTGTCCGGCTTCGACAGAGAGGCCGCCAGAGGCACGCCGGGCCTGGTCAGCGTCGTGAAAGGCAAGCGCTGGCTGGCGGCGGTGGCGACGGACACCTGGGCGGCGGAGCGTGCGCTCACGGCGATGAAGCCGCGCTTCAGGGCGCGCGCACGGCCGGACAGCATCCGCATCGAGGAGGCGCTGGACACGGCGATCCGCAAGGGCGAGGCCACGCGCATCCATGAAGCGGGCGACGTGGCGGGCGCGTTCGCGGCTCGGCCCTCGCTCGCCATGCGCTATGACATCGCGCCTTCGCTCCACGCCACGCTGGAAACGGCGAGCGCGGCGGCGCGCTGGTCTGCCGGGCGGCTGGAGCTGTGGCTTGCCAGCCAGGCGCCCGACGCGGCGCGCCGCGCGGTTTGCGCCGGGCTCGGCATCGCGGAGCGCGACGTGGTGCTCTATCCCATGCCCGCCGGCGGCAGCTTCGACCGGCGGCTGGAGCATGAGCACGCGGTCGAGGCCGCCGTGATCGCGCGCGAGGTGGGAAAGCCGGTGTCGCTCACATGGTCGCGCTGGCAGGAGCATCTGGCTGGATTGCCGCATCCGCCCGCTTCGGCGCTGATGTCGGCGCGCCTGTCTCCGGCGGGAGAGCTTGCGGGCTGGCGTGCCCGCATCGCCATGCCGCCCGCCACGCGCGAGTTCGGGCGCAGGCTGTTCAGCGGGCAAAGCGCGTTTGCGGCCATGACCGCCAGCGAAGGCGAGGCCGATCCCATGGCGCTGGCAGGGGCCGTGCCGGTCTATGCCATTCCGGCGGTCGCGGTCGATCATGTGCCGGTAAAGACAGGGCTGCCCGCCGGGCGGATGCGGGGCAACGCGCATCTCTATTCCGCGTTCTTCACCGAGAGCTTCCTTGACGAAGTGGCGCGCAAGGCGGGGCGCGAGCCGCTGTCCTATCGCATGGCCATGCTGGGGGGCGACTTGCGGCTGGCGGAATGCCTGCAACGCTGCGCCACGCTGGCGAACTGGGACGCGGGCGCCGACGCCAGCGGACAGGGGCTGGCCTGCCACGTCATCGGCGGCGGGCGCATCGCGGTGATCGCCACGGCCCGGCGCGACGAAGGCGGCGTGCGGGTGGATCGGATCGCGGCGGTCGCCGACATCGGACGCATCGTCAATCTGGATATCGCGCGCCAGCAGATCGAGGGGGGGCTGGTGTTCGGCATCGGCACGGCGCTGGGGGCGAGCACGTCCTGGATCGACGGCATCCCTTCGACCGGCAGGCTGGGCGCGCTCGCCCTCCCTCTGCTGGCCGACTGCCCCAGGATAGACGTCGATTTCATCGACAGCGACGCTGATCCGGCCGATCCGGGCGAGCTGGGCGTGGCCGCCGCTCCACCCGCCATCGCCAACGCGCTCTATTCCGCCACGGGCATGCGGTTTCGCCGCCTGCCGCTTCTGGGCGACGAGATATGACCGGGCCGGATATTGGCGTGTTGCTCGTCAATCTCGGCACGCCGGACGCGCCGACGCCCGCCGCCGTGCGCCGCTATCTCAAGGAGTTCCTGTCCGACCCGCGCGTGGTGGAAATTCCGCCGCTCGTCTGGCAGCCGATTCTGCGCGGCATCGTGCTGACGACGCGCCCGCGAAAATCCGCCCATGCCTATGCCCAGATATGGATGGAGCAAGGCTCTCCCCTTGCGGCGATCACGGCGGCGCAGGCCACGGCGCTCCAGGCTCGGCTGGGTGAGCGCGTGCGCGTCGAATGGGCGATGCGCTACGGCAATCCGGCCATCGCGCCGGTGTTGTCGCGCATGAAGGCGCAGGGTTGCGGCCGTATCCTAATCGCGCCGCTCTATCCCCAATATTGCGCTGCGACGACGGCCAGCGCGATGGACGCCGTGGGCGAAGCGTTGCGCGCGATGCGCTGGCAACCGGCGCTGCGCACGCTGCCGCCTTATTATGCGGACCCCATCCACATCGTGGCGCTGCGCGACGATATTTCGCGCCAGCTTGCCGCCTTGCCCTTCGCGTCGGAAGTGCTGCTGCTGTCGTTCCACGGAATGCCGGAGCGCACGCGGGATCTGGGCGATCCCTATCATGCGCAATGCCTTGAAACCGCGCGCCTGCTGGCGCAGGCGCTGGCTCCGGCGTTTCCCGCCCTGCGTGTGGAAGCAAGCTTCCAGTCCCGCTTCGGCCGGGCAAAGTGGCTGGAGCCCGCCACCGAAACCGTCCTCGCGCGCGAAGCGGCGGCGGGTACGCGCCGCCTTGCCGTGGCCGCGCCCGGCTTTTCCGCCGATTGCGTGGAAACGCGTGAGGAACTGGCCCTGCGCGGACGCGAACAGTTCTCTGCCGCCGGAGGAGAGGCTTTCGCCGTCCTTGACTGCCTGAACGACGGAGCGGCGGGCGTGGTCATGCTGGAAGCGCTGATGCGGCGGGAATTGTCGGGCTGGATTTGATCTTGACATAGACTTGTTTTGTTCTACTTCTGTTCAGAACATTCACGGAGTCGGAACAGATGCCGCAGGCCAACTTCGCTTATGCCAGTCCGGCCAACGATGCGGCTGGAATGCCGCTCTCGCTCTCCATCTTCGCGGATCGCGATCATGTGCGCGCCATGATGCGCGACGATGCCGAGGCCGCCGGTTTTCGCGTGGCGGACACGGGCGGCATCGCCGTCCTGCTGGAAGGAGAGGCGCGGGCCCTGGGCGAAGTGGTGCTGGTCGATTGCCCGGTGGCCGACGGGGCGATGCTGGCCGCGCTGGCGCGTCTCGATCTGCGCGCCAGCACGTGCGGGGCGCATCTGGTCGTTTCCACCAGCATGGCCGCGCTCGATGATGTGTTCGCCTGCATGGACCAGTCCGGTCCGCAAATCCTTGTCGAGCCGAGCCGGGCGGAACGCGTTCTCGCGCTGGGCCGGGTGCTGGCGCGCATTCCCAACCTGCGCGTGCGCGAACTGTCGGAGGAGGACCGGCTCATGCTGCTGCGCCTTACCGAGCAGGTGGGAGAGATCGCGCAGCGGCTCGATCATCTGGAGGGAGGAGTTGGCGCGCTGTCGCCGTCGCGGTCTTTCGGCCGGCCCGCGGGTGCCTTCAGCTTCGAATCGTCCAATCTTGAATCGCCACGGCCCGGTTTTCGCGGGGCGGATGGCGGTGGCGGCGATCGGGCCAGTGACCGGGCCAGCGACCGTCTGGTGCGGGCCACGCGTCCGCCGCTGCCCGATCCCCGACTGGTGCGGCGCATCATCCGGCAGCGCCAGTTGCGCGCCCGGTTCTTCGATGGCGATCTCTTCGCCGATCCGGCGTGGGACATGCTGCTCGATCTCACCGCCGCGCGGGCGGAGCATACGCGCGTTTCGGTGACGTCGCTGTGCATCGCCTCGGGCGTTCCGCCAACCACGGCGTTGCGCTGGATCGGCCAGATGACCGATGCCGGGCTGTTCCAGCGGGTCGAGGACGAGACGGACAAGCGCCGGGCCTTCATCGCGTTGACCGACAAGGCGGCGGACCTCATGGCGCGCTATTTCGTGGAACTGCGCGGTCAGGCGGCCCATCTGGTGTAACCCGATGTGCCGGTCATTTTCGGATCGTGCGGCTCGCCGCGCCCATTCGCGCGAATCGCGTCGCGTTTGGTCTCCGGGCGATTGACCTCAGGCGTAAACCACGCAATAGCGCGATCCTTGCGGTGCCTGTACGGCGCCGGGCGGTTAGCTCAGTTGGTAGAGCATCTCGTTTACACCGAGAGGGTCAGCGGTTCGAGCCCGTTACCGCCCACCACGCCATATTCGCGTTCGGACACGAATTTCCGCACAGGAAATCATGTCATGATTTCAGGCTTTCCGTGTGTGATGTTTACACTCTATCTTCCATGGGGTGTTCAGCGTGCTCTCAACGAAGTTTGCTGCGACCGGCGGAAAGGTCTCTGATCTGCTTATCCGATCACAATGACAGGTTTAATGGGTAAGGCAAATCAATGGCATTGGCGTAATCATCGACGCACACATTGAGGAGGAGGAACTGTCATGACCAAGACTCATCCCGACGCGGGCCAGTGCCCCGTTTCCCGTCTCACGACGGCCTTTGGCGCGCCCGTGCCGGACAATCAGGACAGCCTGACTGCCGGTCCGCGCGGGCCGCTGCTGGCGCAGGACGTATGGCTGAACGAAAAGCTCGCCAATTTCGTGCGCGAAGTGATCCCTGAAAGGCGGATGCACGCCAAGGGTTCCGGCGCTTTCGGCACTTTCACGGTCACCAACGATATCACTCGTTACACCCGTGCCGGGATATTTTCCGAGGTCGGCAAGAAGACCGAGATGTTCGCGCGCTTCACGACCGTCGCCGGTGAGCGCGGCGCGGCCGATGCCGAACGCGACATTCGCGGTTTCGCGCTGAAGTTCTATACCGAGGAGGGCAACTGGGACATGGTCGGCAACAACACGCCGGTCTTCTTCCTGCGCGATCCGCGCAAGTTCCCCGATCTCAACAAGGCCGTGAAGCGCGATCCACGTACCAACATGCGCAGCGCCACCAACAACTGGGATTTCTGGACGCTGTTGCCCGAAGCCTTCCACCAGGTGACGATCGTGATGTCCGATCGCGGCATCCCGAAAAGCTATCGCCACATGCACGGCTTCGGCAGCCATACCTACAGCTTCTGGAACGAGGCGGGCGAACGCTTCTGGGTGAAGTTCCACTTCAAGAGCCAGCAGGGCATCGAGAACCTGACCGACGCCGAGGCCGGGGCGCTCGTCGGCGGCGACCGGGAATCGCACCAGCGCGATCTCTATGAGGCGATCGAGCGGGGCGAGTTCCCGAAATGGAAGATGTATGTCCAGATCATGCCCGAGGCCGAGGCGGAGAGCTATCGCTTCCACCCGTTCGATCTCACCAAGGTCTGGTACAAGGCGGACTATCCGCTGATCGAGGTCGGCGAATTCGAACTGAACCGCAACCCGGAAAACTTCTTCGCCGATGTGGAGCAGAGCGCGTTCGCACCGTCCACGGTGCCGCCCGGCATCGGCTTCTCGCCCGACAAGATGCTCCAGGCGCGGCTGTTCAACTATGCCGATGCCCAGCGTTACCGGCTCGGGGTGAACTTCCACCAGATCCCGGTCAATGCGGCGCGTTGTCCCGTGATGAGCAATCATCGCGACGGCTACGGCCGGGTGGACGGCAATTACGGCAGCCGCCCGCACTATGAGCCGAACAGCTTCAGCCAGTGGCAGGAACAGCCCCAGTATCGCGAGCCGCCGCTGCGGATTTCGGGCGACGGCGCGCACTGGAACTTCCGCGAGGACGACGACGATTATTTCACGCAGCCGCGCAAGCTGTTCCAGCAGATGAGCCCGCAGCAGCAGCAGGCCCTGTTCGACAACACCGCGCGGGCGATGGGCGATGCGCCGGATTTCATCAAGCAGCGCCACATCGGCAACTGCACGCGCTGCGATCCCGCCTATGGCGCGGGCGTGGCGGCGGCGCTGGGCATGACGGTATCGGCCTGACCGGCGCAAGGAAACGGGCAGCGCGCGGGGATGCCGCGCGCTGCCTTTTCGTTTTTTGCGGCACGCGGCCGGCTTTCGGAAGAACGCCCCGGCCGGATCAGGGCCGGTGGCGCAACCGGCCCGCGCCCGTGCCCGTGTTCGCGACGGGCGGGCCGGAAAGATCTTTATCCGCCGTTTCTTCCAGATCGGCCAGGATGGGGCAATCGGGGCGGTGGTCGCCCGCGCAGCAATCGATCAGGGCTTCCAGTGTTCCGGCCATCTGCTGCAGGTTGTCTATCCGCTCGTGCAGCCGGGCGATATGTGCCTGCGCGATCCGCTTGACGTCGGCGCTCTGGCGGGATTTGTCGCGCCAGAGGCTGAGCAACTCGTTGATCTCGGAAACCGCGAAGCCAAGATCGCGCGCGCGCCGGATGAAGCGGAGCATGTGCACGTCCGACGGCGCATAGTCGCGATAGCCTGAATCGGTGCGATCCGCCTTGGGGATCAGGCCCGTCTGCTCGTAATAGCGGATCATCTTGGCCGAAACGCCCGATGCCCTGGCTGCCTGCCCTATGTTCATCACGCCGCTCCCTCGGGAGGATGGAAACCGCGCAGGCGCAGCGAATTGCCCACCACGAACACGCTGGACATCGCCATGGCGCCCGCGGCGAACACCGGCGACAGCAGAATGCCCCATGCGGGATAGAGCGCGCCCGCCGCCACCGGGATGAGCGCGATATTATAGGCGAAGGCCCAGAACAGGTTCTGGCGGACATTGCCGATCGTCGCGCGGGACAGCGCGATGGCCGTGCCGACACCGTTCAGATGGCCGGACATCAGCACCACATCCGCCGCTTCGATGGCGATATCCGTGCCGGTGCCGACGGCCAGGCCCACGTCCGCTTCGGCCAGCGCGGGTGCGTCGTTGATGCCGTCGCCGATGAAGGCGACGCGGCCATGTTCTGCCTTGAGGCGGCGGATCGCTTCCACCTTGCCTTCGGGCAGCACTTCGGCGGCCACTTCGTCGATGCCGAGTTCGTGCGCGACGGCCTGCGCGGTGCGGCGATTGTCGCCGGTGAGCATCGCGACCTTGAGGCCGAGCCGATGCAGGGCGGCAACGGCGGCGGGCGTCGTTTCCTTGATCGGATCGGCCACGGCGACGATGGCGGCGAGGCGGCCTCCGATGGCGGCATAGAGTGGGGACTTGCCTTCGCTGCCCAGACGTTCCGCCGTGGCGGCGAACGGCTCGACGCTCAGACCCAGTTCCCGCATGTAGCGGTCCGCGCCGACCCGGACCGGCTCGCCTTCCACATCGGCTTTCACTCCCAGGCCGGTGATCGATTCGAAGCCGTCGATGCGCGGCAAGGCGATGCCTTCGGCTTTCGCGGCCTCGACGATGGCGCGCGCGACGGGATGTTCCGACTTGTCCTCCACCGCCGCGATCCGGCCCAGCACGCGGGCACGGTCGAAGCCCTCCGTCACCTGGAGGTCAGTCAGCGCGGGCCGTCCTTCGGTCAGCGTGCCGGTTTTGTCCACCGCGACGACTTTCGCGTCCTTGAGAAGCTGCAAGGCTTCGCCCTTGCGGAACAGGATGCCCAGTTCCGCGCCGCGGCCGGTGCCGACCATGATCGCGGTGGGTGTCGCCAGCCCCATGGCGCAGGGACAGGCGACGATGAGCACGGCAACGGCGTTGACCAGCGCGAAAGTAAGTGCCGGGGCGGGGCCGAGCCATAGCCACGCGGCGAATGTCAGGGCGGCCACCGCGAGGACGGCGGGGACGAACCACATCGTCACCCGGTCTACCAGCATCTGAATCGGCAGCTTCGAGCCTTGCGCCTGCTCGACCATGCGGATGATCTGGGCGAGCACGGTCGCTTCGCCCACCGCCGTGGCGCGGAAAGCCAGCGCGCCCTGCTGGTTGACCGTGCCGCCGACCAGTGTGTGGCCCGGCGCCTTGGCGACGGGGATCGGCTCGCCGGTGATCATGGATTCATCGACGAAGCTTTCGCCCTCGATCACTTCGCCGTCCACCGGGATGCGCTCGCCGGGACGCACTTCGATCGTATCGCCGGTCACGACGTCATGGATCGGGATTTCGGCCAGCACACTGTCGCGGCGCACGCGGGCGGTTCGGGCCTGCAGGCCGACGAGCCGCCTGATCGCGTCCGATGTGCGGCCCTTGGCGCGCGCCTCCAGATAGCGGCCCAGCAGGATCAGCGCGACGATCACCGCCGCCGCTTCGTAATAGACGTTGACCGTGCCCGCGGGCAGCAGGCCGGGCGCGAACGTCGCGAAGAGGGAATAGGCATAGGCCGCCAGCGTGCCCACCGCGACCAGGGAGTTCATGTCCGGCGCAAGGCGAAGGAGCGCGGGGATGCCCGCCCGGTAGAAGCGCAGACCCGGCCCGGCCAGCACCAGCGTCGTCAGCACGAACTGAAGGTACCAGCTCGTCTGCGTGCCGATGGTGCGGGCGATCAGGTGGTGCACGCCGGGGATGAGGTGCGATCCCATTTCCAGCAGGAACACCGGGAAGGCCAGCGCCAGCGCGAGGATCAGGTCGCGCCGCAAGGCGCGCCGCTCCGCATCCTTGCGTTCGTCCGCCTGTTCATTGCCCGATGGACCGGCTCGGGCCGGGCGCGCCGTATATCCGGCATCCGCGATCGCCGCGATCAGGGCCCGCGCGTCGGCGGTGCCGCTCACGCTCGCGCGCTCGGTCGCCAGATTGACGGACGTTTCGGCAACGCCGGGGACGGCTTTCAGTGCCCGCTCCACGCGGCCCACGCAGGAGGCGCAGGTCATGCCTTCCACCGTTAGTTCGACGGAGCCGGGTGTCACCCGGTATCCGGTCGCTTCGACGGCCCGGACAAGGGCTGCGCGATCTACGGCGGCGCCGGCGCGAATCTCGGCGCGTTCGGTCGCGAGGTTGACGCTGACGGACCGGACGGCCGCAACCTTGGCCAGCGCCTGTTCGACGTGCCGGACACAGGACGCGCACGTCATGCCCTCGATCGGCAGGCTGATTGCCGAATCGGCGGTATCCCTTGCATCGTCGCGGGTTTTCGCGGCATCCATTGGTCTGTAACCTCATGTTTCCCGACTGGACTGACCTTAAGATAGGGATTCCCATCGTGGGAAGGTCAAGGACGAGATCTGACGATGGATTTTGACGATCAGCTACGCCGCTATTTCGCCACGACCGATCCGGCGGCGATCCCGCCCGAGGCGCTGGCCGCCGGAGTGGAGCGCATGCGTGTCGATCTCGGCATGGAAAAGGATCGCGGGCGGCGCTTTGCCTTGTGGGCGCTGCTGCATATCCTGGGGGCGGCGCCCGATCTCGATATCGCCTTCAAGGACGAAGCGGATCGCGATGCCGCGCGCGATTTCATGGAATTGATGGAGCGCGGCGAGGAGCGATCCTAGCGGTCGGGCAGCACCGCGACCGACAGCACTTCGATTGCCTCGTTCCGCCCGCCGAACGGCAGGATATCGCCCGGCTCCGCGCCCAGCAGGGCACGGCTGAGAGGCGCGGAGAACGAGACGAGGCCCCTGGCCGGGTCGGCTTCATCGTCGCCGACAATCGAAAGAGCGCGTTCCTTGCCGTCGAGCCGGAACGTGACGGTCGTGCCGAATTCGACGGCCTCTCCACTGGGCGCGGGCGCCAGTTCGGCCGTGATCTGCCGCGTCTGCCAATAGCGCAAATCGCGCTTGACGGTTTCGAGACCCGCCTCGTCGCCGCCATCGGCAAGCTTCGCCTCAAGCCCGGCCACGCGCTCGCCGATCAGTGCCAGCCCGCGCGGCGTCACCAGATTGGGGCCGGGCGGGATCGGAATCTCGAATTTGGGTTCCAGATGCTCATCGTCGCTTTCGCGGCGAAATGCGACGCTCATGGGGTGCTCCTAGGCTGTGATCGCTTCCAGCGCTTCGCTGGCATCGAGCCATTCGGCCTCGGCGGTGTCAATCCTCGTCTGGACTTGCGCGCGGCGTTTCATCAGTTCGGTCATCGTCATCCCGGCAAGGCTTTTGTCCGCCGATGCCGGATCGAACATGGCGCGGTCTATCGTGCTGCGCGTCGCCGTCAGTTTCTCAAGCTCCGCCTCGATGGCGCGTGCGCGCTTGCGCAGTTCGTTGCCCTTTTCGCGCGCTTCGGCGGCGGCCTTGCGCTGGTCCTTCCTGTTGATGCCTTTTTCGCGGTTGTCATCGGCGTTCGCCGGGGACGCCGGATCTTTCGCGAGCACGAAGGCGATGTAGTCGCCGATGGAGCCGTCGAACTCCCGTGCCGTGCCCTTGTCCACGAGCACCAGCCGGTCCGCCGTCATTTCCAGCATGTGCCGGTCGTGGCTGACGATCACCACCGCGCCGGAATAGCCGTTGAGCGCCTGGATCAACGCCTCGCGCGCATCGACGTCGAGGTGGTTGGTCGGCTCGTCGAGGATCAGCATATGCGGCGCGTCGCGGGTTATCAGCGCTAGCGCCAGCCGCGCCCGCTCACCGCCGGACAGCTTGCCGACTTCGGTCGTCGCCTTGTCGCCGGAAAAGCCGAAGCGGCCAAGCTGCGCGCGCACGGCCGAAGGCGTCGCGCCTGTCATAAGCCGGGTCATGTGCTGGAGCGGCGTTTCGGCCCGGTCCAGCTCTTCCACCTGATACTGCGTGAAATAGCCGACCCGCATCCGCGCGCTGGCGTTCATCGCGCCGTCCATCGGCTTGAGCTGCGCCGCCAGCAGGCGCGCCAGCGTGGTCTTGCCGTTGCCGTTGCGGCCCAGCAGGGCGATCCGGTCGTCGGGATCGAGCCGTAGGTTGAGACGGCTCAGCACCGGAGTCTCGCCGTAACCGACCGAGGCGAGGTCCAGCGTTATCAGTGGCGGACGCAACTCGTCGGGGCTGGGGAAGGCGAAACTCAGCGAGGGGTCGTCGATCAGTTCGGCGATGGGCTGGAGCCGGGCCAGCGCCTTGGCGCGCGACTGCGCCTGCTTGGCGGTGGACGCCCGCGCCGAATTGCGCGCGATATAGTCCTGCAACCGCTCGCGCTCGGCCTGCTGCTTCGCCCGCGCGGAAGCGATCTGGGCCTGCCGTTCGGCGCGCTGGCGCTCGAAGGCGTCGTAACCGCCGGGATAGAGCGTCAGCTTGCCGCCGGACAGGTGCAGGATATGATCGGCGACGTTGTTGAGGAAATCCCGTTCGTGGCTGACGAGCAGAATGGTCGCGGGATAGCTCTTGAGGAAACTCTCCAGCCACATAACGGCTTCGAGGTCGAGGTGGTTCGACGGCTCGTCGAGCAGCAGCAGGTCGGGCCGGGAGAACAGCAGCGCGGCGAGCGCCACGCGCATGCGCCAGCCGCCGGAGAAGCTTTCCAGCGGGCGATGCTGCGCCTCTTCGTCGAAGCCCAGCCCCGCCAGGATGCGCGCGGCGCGCGACGGCGCCGAATGCGCGTCGATGGCGATCAGGCGCTCATGGACTTCGGCCAGCCGGTGCGGATCGGAACAACTTTCGCTTTCCGCCATCAGCGCCGCCCGCTCGGCATCGGCGGCGAGCACTGTCTCGAACGGAGTCGCATCGCCGCCGGGCGCTTCCTGCGCGATGTAGCCTAACCGGCTGCCGCGCGGCATGTCGGCCGAACCGGAGTCAGGCTCCAGCATGCCGGCGATCACGCGGATGAGAGTGGACTTGCCCGCGCCGTTGCGCCCGATCAGGCCGACGCGGCCCCGGGGCGGCAGCTTCGCCGTCGCGCCGTCGATGATCGTGCGCCCGCCGAGGCGAACCGTGATTCCCGTCAAGTTCAGCATCGTGCGCGCCTAGCAGCAGTGGGGAAAGGCCGGAAGGCAGTGCATTATCGCCCCCGTCCGGCGCGCACGACGGCCTCGTCGAGCGCGGAGAGGAAACGGGATCGGTCGGCTTTGGCGAAAGGCGGCGGGCCGCCGATCGTGTCGCCGCCCGCACGCAGGTCCGCCATGATCGCGCGCGTGGCGATGGCGCCGCCGATGGAACTGGCGGTGAACGGCTTGCCGTTGGGCGCGATGACGGCGGCGCCTGCTTTCAGGCATCGGTCGGCGAGCAGGATGTCGGCGGTGATGCATATCGCGCCGCGCGCCGCCTGTCCGGTGATCCAGTCGTCCGCCGCGTCGAACCCGTCGCCCACGACGACCCGGCTGACGAGATCGTGCGCGGGCACGCGGATCGGGCTGTTGCTGACGATGGTCACCGGAACGGCATGACGGAAGGCGACCTTGTAGATTTCCTCCTTCACCGGACAGGCATCGGCATCGACCAGTATGCGGATCATCGCGCCGGGCCCGGCTTCTTCTTCCAGGGGGCTTTCTTGCGGACTTGTCCGGGTTGCGGGCCATCGTTCCGGCGTGGGTTGTGGTAAGGCTTGGGTTTGGATCCCGGTTTGGGCCCTGCTTTCGGCCCCGGTCTGGATCGCGGGTGTTCGCGCCGCGCCCGCCGGGCATCGTCGCGCGGTGCGCCGTCGACGGGTATGATCTCGACGCCGTCGTCCTCCGTCGCCGCCGTCCGGCGCACGGCGTCGAGGAAGCGGGCCGCCGCCGGACCGGCGACTTCGAACAAAGTCTCGTTCGCGGCGAGGCGAATCGCTCCGATATCGCCGCGGTTCACATGGCCGCGACGGCACAGCAGCGGCAATATCCAGCGCGGATCGGCGTTCTGGCGGCGGCCGACATTGAGGCGGAACCAGGCGCTGCCTTCAAAACCTTCGCGCGGCCCGCGCGGCGGCGGCGCTTCGCTGGCCAGCAGGTCTTCCGGCCGGGGCAGGCGGGAGCGGTGGGCCTGGACCAGCGCGGCGGCGATATCCTCCGGGCCGCGTTCGGCGAGCAGGCGCGCGGCCAGAGCGCGGTCGGCATCGTCCGCTTCGGCCGGGGCGGTCAGAAGCGTGTCGAGCAGCCGCTTGTCGTCCGCCTCGCGAATATCGGCGGCGGAAGGCGGGGCGATCCATTCCGCCTCGATGCGCGCGCCGCGCAGCATTCCCTCCACGCGGCGGCGGCGCGGATAGGGCACGACGAGGATCGCGGTGCCTTTCTTGCCCGCGCGGCCTGTCCGCCCCGAACGGTGCTGGAGCGTTTCGGCGTCGCGCGGGATTTCGACATGGATGACCAGCGACAGGCTGGGCAGGTCGATGCCGCGCGCCGCCACGTCGGTCGCCACGCAAACCCGCGCCCGCCGGTCGCGCAGCGCCTGCAACGCCTGGTTGCGCTCGTTCTGGCTGTGCTCGCCCGACAGCGCGACGGCGGAAAAGCCGCGCTCGATCAGGCTGGCGTGAAGGTGGCGCACATTGTCGCGCGTCGCGCAGAACAGCATGGCCGTGTCGGCCTCGTGGCAGCGCAGCAGGTTGACCACCGCGCGTTCGATATCCGCCGGGGCCACCGCGACGGCCTGATACTGGATATCGCCATGGCCGCGATCCTCGCCGACAGTGGAAATCCGCAGCGCGTCGCGCTGATAGCGGCGGGCGAGGGCGACGATGGGCCTGGGCATCGTCGCGGAAAACAGCAGGGTGCGGCGTTGCGCGGGCGTGGCGTCGAGCAGTTCCTCAAGGTCTTCGCGAAAGCCCATGTCGAGCATCTCGTCGGCTTCGTCGAGCACGACCACCGACAGGCCATGCAGTTCCAGCGCGCCGCGTTCGAGATGATCGCGCAGGCGCCCCGGCGTGCCGACCACGATCTGCGGCCTCTGGGCAAGCGCGCGCCGTTCGACGGACGGGTTCATGCCGCCCACGCAGGTCGCCACGCGCACGCCGCTTGTCCCGTAGAGCCAGGCCAGTTCGCGGCTGACCTGCAAGGCCAGTTCGCGCGTCGGCGCGACGATCAGCGCCAGCGGCGCGTCCGCCGTCAAGGGGCTGTCCGCCCCGTCGAGCAGTTGCGGCGCCATGGCGAGGCCGAAGGCGACGGTCTTGCCCGATCCGGTCTGCGCGGAAACGATCAGATCCTGGCCGGCGGCTTCCGGTTCGAGAACCGCCACCTGCACCGGCGTCAGGGCGCTATAGCCGCGCGTGACGAGCGCTTCCGATAGAAGCGGAGAAGAAATGTTGAGGGTCATTGCTCTTGCTTGTGATGGGCGGCCGCCTGCCGACACGGTTCGCGTGCCCCAAGGTGCGGCCACATAGGGGCTGCGCAATCGCAATACAATGGCGGTATCCGCGCTGCCTCAGTTCAATGTCATCAGGCTGGCGTTGCCGCCGGCGGCGGTGGTGTTGATCGAAGTCGAACCTTCCTCGACCAGCCACGCCGTCCGGTAGGCGGCGGGATCGGACATGCCGCCGCTTGCGGCCGCCTGAACGATGAGCACGGGACCGGGCCGGGCCGCAAGATCGCGCAGTGCCTGCCTTACGTCGTCCGGGTCGCCTTCGACCAGCGCGCCGTCGATTGCGCTTCCCGGCGGACGAAGCCGCTTGCGAACGGCATCCGGCATTGCCACGGTCAGCGCCAGGAGCGCCGCATCGGCTTCAAGCACGGCGTCGTTGCCCGTCGCGAGCGCCGCCGCGAGCTGATGGTAAAGCCCGGCGGGAGTGGCGGGGCGCAGCAGAATGGCCCCGCGCCGGTGGAGCGCATAGAGATTGCGCTCTCCGACCGGCCCCGCCAGTTCGCATGCAAGGCCCAGTGGCGAGGTTTCGCCCAACCGGCGGGCGACTTGCGCGGCCGTGCCTTCGCCACGCTGTTCGAGCCATTGGACAAGTTCTCCCAGCGCCGTGTCCGCCGCGCCACCGGCGCGGGGCGCCGGGGCGCCACGGATCAGCCGGGATAGATAGAGCGGCCCGCCCGCCTTGGGCCCGGTGCCGGAAAGGCCGCGTCCGCCGAACGGCTGGACGCCCACGACCGCGCCGATCACGTTGCGGTTCACATAGATGTTGCCTGCCCTGATGCGCGCCGCGACATGGGCGACGGTCTCGTCCAGCCGGGTGTGCAGGCCAAAGGTCAGGCCATAACCGGTCGCGTTGATGTCCTCTATCAGATTGTCCAGCCCGTCGCGCCGCCAGCGCACGATGTGCAGCACCGGGCCGAACACTTCGCGGGTCAGATCGGCGATGCTCTCGATCCCGATGATCGTCGGGGGGACGAACGTGCCGTGGGCCGCTTCCTCCGGCAGCGCGAGTTGTTCCACGGCACGGCCGCGCGCGCGCATCGCCTCGATATGCCGTTCGATATTGGCTTTGGCCTCGGCGGTGATGACGGGGCCGATGTCGACCGCGAGTTTGTCGGTCCGGCCGATGCGCAGTTCGGCCATCGCGCCCTTGAGCATCGCCAGCGTGCGGTCGGCGATGTCCTCCTGAAGACACAGCACGCGCAGGGCGGAGCAGCGCTGCCCGGCGCTGTCGAACGCGGACGCGATCACATCCGCCACGACCTGTTCGGCCAGCGCGGAGGAATCGACGATCATGGCGTTCTGCCCGCCGGTTTCGGCGATGAGCGGGATCGGCTGTCCATCGGGCGAAAGGCGTTCCGCAAGCTGGCGCTGGATCAGCCGTGCGACTTCGGTCGATCCGGTGAACAGCACGCCTGCCGTTCCGGGCGCGCCTGTCAGCGCCGCGCCGATGCGCCCGTCTCCGGGAACGAATTGCAGTGCATGGCCGGGCACGCCTGCCCCGTGCAGGATGCGCACGGCCTCGGCGGCGATGAGCGGCGTTTCCTCGGCGGGCTTGGCCAGCGCGGGATTGCCCGCCGCCAGCGCGGCGGCGACTTGCCCGGTGAAGATCGCCAGCGGAAAATTCCAGGGGCTGATGCACGCCACCGGGCCGAGCGGGCGATGGTCCGGCCCGAGGGTGTCGCGCGCCTGTGCGGCATAATAGCGCAGGAAATCCACGGCTTCGCGCACTTCGGCGACGGCGTTGGGGACGGACTTGCCCGCTTCGCGGACGATCAGGCCGATCAGGATCGGCATCCGCGCCTGCATGGCGTCCGCCGCGCGTTCCAGCACGGCGGCGCGTTCGGCGACGGGGCGGCGGGCCCAGTCCGACGCGGCGGCGTGGGCAACCGCCTTGCGCGCTTCGCCCTCGTCCGTCTCGAACACGCGGCCCACCACGTCGCGATGATCCGCCGGATTGCGCACGACTTGCGCCACCGGACCCGTTCCCGCCGTCCACTTCATCGCCGCGCTTTGCCGCAGCGCCACGGAAAGCGCGGCCAGCGCCTGCTCATCGGCGAGGTCGATGCCGGCGGAATTGCGGCGCGCGCCAAGGATTTCGCCGGGCAACGTGATCAGGTCGTGCCTCGCGCCCGGTTCGGGCATGGCGCGGGCAAGGTCCACCGGGTCGGCGATCAGGTCGTCCACCGGCACTCCCGGATCGCCCAGGCGATGGACGAACGAGGAGTTGGCGCCGTTTTCGAGCAGCCTGCGCACGAGATAGGCCAGCAGCGTCTCATGCGTGCCGACAGGCGCATAGATGCGGCAGGGGCGGTCCAGCTTGTCCGGCCCGACGACTTCCTCGTAAAGCGGCTCGCCCATGCCGTGCAGGCACTGGAACTCCCAGTCGCCCGGAGAGAAATCCGGGCCCGCCATCTCGTATATCGTCGCCAGTGTCTGCGCGTTGTGCGTCGCGAACTGCGGGAACACTTCGGCGCGTGCGGCCAGCAGTTTCCGGGCGCAGACGATATAGGCGATATCGGTGTGGACCTTGCGGGTGTAGACCGGGTAGTCGGCCATGCCGTCGACTTGCGCCCGCTTGATCTCGGCATCCCAGTAGGCGCCCTTGACCAGCCGCACCATGATCCGGCGCTTTGCCCGCCGGGCGAGGTCCACGATCCAGTCGATGACGAAGGGGCAGCGCTTGCCATAGGCCTGGACGACGAAGCCCAGCCCGTTCCACCCGGAAAGATCGGGGTCGAGCGCCAGCGCTTCGAGCAGGTCGAGCGACAGTTCCAGCCGGTCTGCCTCCTCGGCGTCGATGTTGAGGCCGATGTCATGGCTTCTGGCGAGAACGGCCAGCGCCTTTACGCGCGGCAGCAGTTCGCCCATCACTCGCTTCGCCTGCGCGCGGGAATAGCGGGGGTGCAGCGCGGAGAGCTTGATCGAGATGCCCGGCCCTTCGATCGGGCCCCGCCCCGCCGCGTGCCTGCCGATGGCATGGACCGCGCGTTCGTAATCCGCGTAATAGCGCGCCGCGTCCGCCGCCGTGGCGGCTGCCTCGCCCAGCATGTCGAAGCTGTGGGAAAAACCTTTCGCTTCCATCCCGCGCGCGCGTTTCAATGCTTCGGCGATGGTTTCGCCCGTCACGAACTGTTCGCCCATCATGCGCATGGCCAGATCGACGCCGCGCCGGATCACCGGTTCGCCCGCGCGTGCGATGAGACGCGTCAATGCGGCGGCCAGCCCCCGGTCGTCGGCGCTCTCGACCAGCTTGCCGGTCACCACCAGCCCCCATGTCGCGGCGTTGACGAACAGTGACCGCTCGCCGCTCGCGTGGCTTTTCCAGTCGCCTTCCGCGATCTTGTCGCGGATCAGCGCGTCGCGCGTCGCGTTGTCGGGAATCCGCAGCAGCGCTTCGGCCAGGCACATGAGGGCGACGCCTTCCTGGCTGGACAGCGAATATTCCCGCACCAATGCTTCCACGCCGGTGCCCCGGTGCTTTGCGCGCAGGGCGACGATCAGCGCGCGCGCGGTCCGGCGTGCGGCGTCGCGCACCGGCCGGGGCAGGACGGCGGCCTCGATCAGGGGCGCCATGGCTTCCGGTTCCGGTATGCGGCACGCGGCGGTGATCGCGCGGCGCAAGGGCGTCTGTTCCGCGATTGGTGGCGCGAAGCTGGCAAAGGGAACGGGTCGAGTCATTTCCGCAGAATAGCATGGCGGCCCGCAGAACGGCATGGCGGGGCGGACCGGTCCGACAGGCTGCCAGCCCCATGGTTATGCTCCGAACGGCGAGACTGATAGATAATATCGATAACTGTTTTGATGACTATCAATTATTCTGGTTTGTCGCGTTCCCATACAGTCAATCCTCGAAAGCAGCGCCGCCTGTCCGGCGGGTGGGGAGAGAGCAAGGACATGAAGGGATATCTGCTGGCAGCCGCGGCGGGCATGATGGCGGCCTTATCCGCCGCCAATGCCGCATCGGCTGATCCGGCGCCGGCGGCTCAGGCTGGCAAAAGGCATTTCATCCGCTGCGTGGCGTGCCATTCGATGAGCGCGGCGGCCCGGCCCATGACGGGGCCTCATCTCGAAGGCATCGTGGGCCGTCGCGCGGCCTCGCTGCCGGATTTCACTTATTCCGACGCTTTGCGCGATCGGGATTTCGTCTGGGACGAGGAGAGGCTCGATGCTTTCCTGAAGTCCCCGCAGTCGGCGCACCCCGGAATGTGCCTGACCTTTAACGGTCTGCCCAGGCCCGAGGATCGCGCCGCGCTGATCGCCTACCTGAAACACCCGGTCAGATGAGCGGCGCCGAACGGCTCCGATATTGCAGTTTTTTACCAAGCGAGGAGGGCAACAATGCGTAACCGAACTACTGTATCCATCTTGGCGCTGGCGGCCATGGCGATCTCGCCGATGGCGATGGCCAAGCCTGCGGGCGAACCGGCGACGGCGACTTCGACCGGCGATCAGGAGTGGTGGCCGAAGAGCCTCGACCTCACGTCGCTGCGCCATCATGAGGCGCAATCCAACCCCTATGGCGCGGACTATGACTATGCGAAGGAATTCGCATCGCTCGACCTCGATGCCGTCAAGGCGGACATCCGCAAGGTTCTGACCACCTCACAGCCGTGGTGGCCCGCCGACTATGGCCATTATGGCCCGTTCTTCATCCGCATGGCCTGGCATGGCGCGGGCACCTATCGCGTCTGGGACGGCCGCGGCGGCGCGGGCGGTGGCGAGCAGCGCTTCGAGCCGCTCAATAGCTGGCCCGACAACGTCAGCCTCGACAAGGCGCGCCGCCTGATCTGGCCGATCAAGCAGAAATACGGCCGCAAGCTGTCCTGGGGCGACCTGATGGTGCTGACCGGGAACGTGGCGATGGAGGACATGGGCTTCACGACCATCGGCTTTGCGGGCGGCCGCGTCGACACCTGGCAGCCGGACCTTGTCTTCTGGGGCCCCGAAACCAAGATGATGATGGATCAGAGGCGTGACGGGAAAGGCAACCTCAAGGGGCCGCTGGCTGCCACGCAGATGGGCCTGATCTACGTCAACCCCGAAGGCCCCAACGGCAACCCCGATCCGCTTGCCGCCGCCGCTGACATCCGCCGCGCCTTTGGCGCCATGGCGATGGACGACGAGGAAACCGCCGCGTTGATCGCGGGCGGCCACACCTTCGGCAAGGCGCACGGCGCGCACAAGCCCGACGATTGCCTGAGCGGCGATCCCGGCGTCGCGGCGATGGAGCAGCAGGGCCTGGGCTGGGCCAACAAGTGCGGCAAGGGCCATTCGGAAAACACGATCACCAGCGGCCTCGAAGGCGCATGGTCGGCCAACCCGATCGCCTTCACGACCCAGTTCCTCGACAACCTCTACGGTTTCGAGTGGGAAAAGCACAAGAGCCCCGCCGGCGCCTGGCAATGGCGGCCCAGGGACCGGGCGTCGGATGCCCTGGTTCCCGACGCGCATGTCGCGGGCAAGACCCATGCCCCAATGATGTTCACCACGGACATCGCAATGCGGGAAGACCCCGGCTTCCGCAAGATCACCACGCGCTGGCGGGAAAACCCGGACGAGTTCGCCGATGCCTTCGCCCGCGCCTGGTTCAAGCTGACTCACCGCGATCTTGGCCCGACGGCGCGCTATCTGGGCAAGGACGTGCCGGAGCAGACCTTCGTGTGGCAGGATCCGTTGCCCAAGGCCAGCCATGCGACGATCGACAACAGCGATGCCGCGCAGCTCAAGTCCGGCATCCTCGCCGCGGGCCTCTCCACCGGTGAGATGGTGCGCGCGGCCTGGGCCTCGGCCTCGACGTATCGCGGCACGGACATGCGCGGCGGCGCCAACGGCGCGCGTGTCGGGCTGGACCCGCAGCGCAATTGGGCGGTCAACGATCCGGCGGAACTGAAGAAAGTGCTGGCGGCCTACACCCGCATCCAGACCGGCTTCAACAAGGGGCGGAAGGACGGCAAGCAAGTCTCGCTGGCCGACCTGATCGTGCTGGGCGGCAACGCGGCCGTCGAGCAGGCAGCGGAGCGCGCCGGGCAGCGCGTCTCGGTGCCGTTCACGCCGGGCCGCGTCGATGCCACGCAGGCACAGACCGACGTGGCCTCCTTCGCCTTCCTTGAGCCGAAGGCCGATGGTTTCCGCAACTGGTATTCGGCGAAGGCCGATTTCGGCCCGGCGGAATCGCTGGTGGACCGGGCCGATCTCCTGAACCTGACAGTCGCCGAAATGACGGTGCTGGTCGGCGGGATGCGGGCATTGGGCGCAAATGCGGGTAACTCGCCCCATGGCGTCTTCACGGCTCGTCCCGGCGCATTGTCGAATGACTTCTTCGTCAACCTGCTGTCGATGGACACGGTCTGGTCGAAGTCGGCGAAGTCTCCGGGCCTGTATGAAGGCAAGGATCGCGCCACTGGCGCCGCGAAGTGGACGGCCACGCCGGTCGATCTCGTGTTCGGCTCGAACTCGGAGCTGCGCGCGGTGGCCGAAGTCTATGCCTCCGACGACGCGAGGCAGAAGTTCGTGGACGACTTCGTGCGGGCCTGGACCAAGGTCATGAACGCCGACCGCGGCTAATATCCCTACCGGCTACGGTCGAACGTGGAGCGGCGGCGAGGTTCCCTGCGCCGCCGCTCCGAACCTGCCACGGAGATCATGGGATGCGGAAATCGTCGAGGGCTTCCGGGCGCGCGGTTATCGGTGCCGTGCTGATGGCGGGCGCCGGTCTTGCCATCGGCACGCCGGCCGGGGCGAACTCTCCCGCCGCTCGCCCGCGCCCCGTCGCCTTTGCGCAATGCGCCGCGTGCCACTCGGTCGAACCCGGCAGAAACGGCATCGGCCCCAGTCTTGCCGCCGTTTCCGGGCGGAAGGCCGCGAGCCTGCCCGGTTTCAACTACAGCAGCGCGCTTAGAAATTCCGGGCTGGCATGGGATGCCGTGAGCCTGGACAGGTGGCTCGCCTCGCCGCAACGGGCCGTTCCCGGCACCCGCATGCCATTCGCCGGTATTTCCGATCCCGCCCGCCGCAAGGAAGTCGTCGATTACCTGATGACCTTGAAATAGCCGTCGGAAGAGAGGCCGGATGGGCCATGCGGCATTTGAATGTATTCATTCCATAGCGAGTCGGGGCGCAATGTGTGGCCGCGGTGCATCACTGTCGCTAAAATCTTCACTTTGCCACTGATCGCCGATAGCAAGAATTGACATGCTCTAAACTAGGATACTAAAAATCGCGACGAGCAGGCGCCCGTTCGTGTGCGCGGCTTGGCCAAAGAGCGATCCAGCCTAATGCCATCAGGCAGGGCCGCATCAAAAAAAGGGGGTGGATATGAACAACCGGAAGCTTCTGCTGTTTGCTGGCTCGGCGTTTTGCGCTCTGACCATGCCTGCCTATCTTGCTACGCCCGCCTTTGCGCAGGACGCGCCGCAGGGCACGGAAAGCCCTGGTTCGATAGACGACAGCATCGTCACCGCCCGCCGCCAGTCGGAAGCACTGTCGAAGGTGCCG
>CAZUOV010000037.1:0-28567 GCA_964621355.1 uncultured Novosphingobium sp.
TGTCCTGCGCGCCCTTGCGATGCATGATGTTCTTGAATTTGGAATGGCCTGCCATTGCTTCGCCGTCAGCCTTCGATGTGGAAAAGTGGCGCAGCCACTAGCGGAGATGCGACATACAGACAACCGCCCCGTCACACGACCACGGCCGTCCCGGAACAGCTTACCATCAGCATCGAGCCGTTCGATCCCAGCACCTCGTAATCGAGATCGACGCCGATCACGGCATTGCCGCCCAGCTTCTTCGCCTCGGCCTCCATTTCGGCGATGGCTTCCCGGCGGGCGCGGGCCAGAACGTCCTCATACTTGCCTGAGCGACCGCCGACAATGTCGGTTATCGAAGCGAAGAGATCGCGGAAGATATTCGCGCCGACAATGACTTCGCCCGTCACGATGCCGATGTAGCGCTGCACCGGCTGCCCTTCGATCACGGCGGTGGTAGTGACGATCATATGGCGTTTTCCCGCTGTTTCGCGCGCGTCAGCCGATGCCGAGCGCGGTCTTATAGGTATCCAGCACCAGTTCCATCTCGCGCCGGTCGTCCGGCTTCATTTTCCGCAAGCGGACAATCTGGCGCATGATCTTGGCGTCATAGCCCACGGCCTTGGCTTCGGCATAGACGTCGCGAATATCGTCGGCGATGCCCTTCTTCTCTTCTTCCAGCCGCTCCACCCGCTCGATCAGCAGGCGCAGGCGATCATCACTGGCGTGGGCGTCGGAATCGCGGGACAGCGTGGCGGCATCGGCTTCGGCCATGAATGGGGTGCTCCGGTTGTTGGGAGTATGGGGAATCGTTCGCCGCCCCTGATAGCCGGGGCGACACCATGTAGGAAAGAGCGGAAGCTGTGGATTGCGGGGACGGAGGGCGCAGACTCAGTGCGAGCCGTCGTTCTTCCGCAGGCTTTCCTCCATGCGGACAAGCTGTTCCGGCGTCGCCTCGGTCTGGAAGCGAGCCTTCCATTCGTCGGCGGGCATCCCGTGGATCACTTCGCGCGCATCCGCCTTGTCGCCGGGATAGCCCGCATCGCGGATCCAGTCGGCGAGGCAGTTGCGGCAGAAGCCCGCCACCCCCATGAGGTCGATGTTCTGCGCGTCGTGCCGATGGCGCAAGTGACGCACCAGCCGCCGGAAAGCCGCCGCCGCCTGCGTATCGTCCAGCCTGTCCAGCGGGTCGCCGGGGCGGGCTTCGGTATCCTCGGTGCAACTCATTGTTTTCGCTCCGTGGGCATGGGGTCGGGGTTTGCCCGCTTGGGCATCGCGGATGGCTGTGCCATAGGCGCGCTCGATTCTGGAAGGGATATTCCGTGGCCAAGCACGACATGCCGAATTTCCGCCTGAGGGGGCGCAAGGTCAAGATCATGGCGACTCTCGGCCCGGCAAGCCGCGAGCCGGACATGATCGCCCGCCTGCTGGCCGCCGGGGCGGACGCCTTTCGCGTCAACATGAGCCACGGCGACCACGCCACGCACGCCGAAACGATCGCCGCCATCCGCGCGGCGGAAAAGACCTATGGCCGCCCCGTCGCGATCCTGTGCGACCTTCAGGGGCCGAAGCTGCGCGTCGGCACGTTCCAGGACGGACGCACGGTGATCCGCCACGGCAGCCACTTCACGCTGGACCGCGATCCCGCGCCGGGCGACGAAAACCGCGTCTGCCTGCCGCATCCCGAACTGTTCGGCATCCTGCAACCGGGTCAGCGCCTGCTGATCGACGACGGCAAGCTGCGGCTGCGTGTGCTGAAGGCCGGAGCGGATGCCATCCTCTGCTCCGCCGAGGTGGGCGGCATGATTTCCGACCGCAAGGGAGTGAACGTGCCGGACGCCGTGGTGCCGGTGCCCGCGCTGACCGAGAAGGACCGGCGCGATCTGGCCTTCGCCGTGGAGCACGGGGCGGACTGGATCGCGCTGTCCTTCGTGCAGCGCCCCGATGACGTGGCCGAGGCGCGCCGCCTGATGGGCGGGCCGAGCGGTTCGGGCCCCGCGCTCATGGCCAAGATCGAGAAGCCCGCCGCCGTCGAGCGGCTGGACGAGATCATCGAACTGTCCGACGGCATCATGGTGGCACGCGGCGACCTGGGCGTGGAATTGAACCCGGAAGAAGTCCCCCCCCTGCAAAAGCGCATCGTCGCCGCCACCCGCCGCTCGGGCAAGCCGGTTGTCGTGGCGACGCAGATGCTGGAATCGATGATCGAAAGCCCCGCCCCCACTCGCGCCGAAGTGTCGGACGTGGCGAACGCGGTCTATGACGGAGCGGACGCCGTGATGCTCTCCGCCGAAACCGCCGTGGGCGCATGGCCGGTCGAGGCCGTGACGATCATGCACCGCATCGCCGCGCAGGTGGAAAACGATCCCAGCTATCAGAGCCGGGTCAACTTCACCGAAATCCACCCGGACCAGACCACGGCGGACGCGCTGGCGCAGGCTTGCGCCGCGATCGCCTCGACCCTGCCGCTGTCGGGCGTGATCGTGTTCACCGGCTCCGGTTCGACCGCCCGGCGCGTGGCGCGCGAACGCCCCAACCTGCCCATGCTGGTGCTGACGCCTTCGCCCAGAACGGCGCGCCGCCTCGCCCTGCTATGGGGCGCCTGGCCGGTCCATACCCGCGATATCGGCAGCTTCGAGGAAATGATTGCCAAGGGTAAGCGCATGGCCCTGCGCCACGGCTTCGGACAGGCAGGGTCAAAGCTCATCGCGCTGGCGGGCGTGCCTTTCGCCGTGCCGGGATCGACCAACCTGCTGCATATCGTGACGCTGACGGGGGACGAGTTGAAGAAGACGGTGTAAGGTAACATCATTGTCCAGATCGTCATCGCAACCGCCAATTACGAGCGGAGCCAAGCAATCCAGCAAAATAATGCTGCCGTCACTTCTCATCCATATCAATCAGCGAGAAGCAGAAACGATGACAATGCACTGGGTGGAAATCAATATCAAAGAACGAAAAAATAAGTGCAACGATAAATGTAAGACCACATATTATTCCTACCCAAACGACTGCTATCTTTATAATCTAGGATTCTGATTCCTTATTGTCATTGAGACGCACGCCCCCAAGCATCGCAATCGCTGCAACGCAGGCGATTGCGACCAGCCCCAATCAGAGTGCCAAAAGTCACCGCCTAACCCCTATCCCCGAGCAGCGCGCTGCCGACGCGGACATGCGTCGCGCCCAGCATGATCGCCGTCTCGAAATCATCGCTCATGCCCATGGACAGGCCGGGCGCATGTTCAAAACTCAGGCCGTTATCATCCGCCAGCTTCGCCAATAACGCGAAATACGGCGCAGCTTCGATCCCTACCGGCGGCACGCACATCAGCCCGGCCAGCGGAATGTCCGCCGCGCGCGTTTGCGCCAACAGGACGGGCAGGTCCGCGATGAGGCAACCGCCTTTCTGGTCTTCCGCGCCGATGTTCACTTGCACGAAGCAGGGCACTGGCCGGCCCGCCTTGTCCATGGCCTTCGCCAGCGCGGCCGCCAGCGAGGCCCGGTCGAGCGAGTGGATGCAGTCGAACAGGCGCACGGCATCGTCCGCCTTGTTCGATTGCAACTGGCCGACGAGGTGAAGCGCGAGGCCGGGATGCGCCTCAAGCAGCGCGGGCCACTTCGCCTGCGCTTCCTGCACGCGGTTTTCCCCGAACACCCGCTGCCCGGCGGCGATCAGCGGCACGATGCGTTCCGCCGGATGCATCTTGGACACGGCGACCAGCGTGATTTCTTTCGGATCGCGCCGCGCCAGTTTCGCGGCGGCGGCGATGCGGGTCTCGATTTCCGCGAGGCGTTCGTATGCTGTCGGTTCCATGGACGCGGTGCTAGACTTTGCCCACTGCGTATTGAAGTGTGCAAAGCTATAATATTTTTTGATTGCCGTGTTTTCCGAGCCGTTCGGTGTGCCACCTCACTCGAAAACACTCTATAGCGCGCGCGTGAACAAGCGCCAGCCATCTATCCCGGCAATCTGGATCGTCAGCGACGCCCGCAACGACGCGGGGCTGGAACGCGCGCTGCGGCTGTGCGGGCGCGGACTGATCTTTCGTCATTACCATTTGCCGCCGGACGAAAGGCGCGGGCGGTTCCGCCAGCTCGCCCGGCTGGCGTCCGTCGCGGTTCTCTCCGGCACGGCGAAAGAAGCCCGGCAATGGCGCGCGCAAGGCTGCTACGGCCCTGCCGCCCTGCTGGCACGCGGCCCCGCGCTGCTGCGCCTGATGACGGCCCATTCCCTGCGCGACCTGTCCAAAGCGCGGCGCGCACGGGCCGATGCCGTGCTGCTCTCGCCCGTGTTCTCCACACGATCCCACGCGAGCGCGAAAACGCTCGGCCCGGCGCGGTTCCGGCTAATCGCCGCCCACTCGCCTGTGCTCGTCATTGCGCTCGGCGGCATGGACGCACGGCGCGCCCGGGGCCTGAAATGGGAGCGCTGGGCCGCCATCGACGCTTTCGCCAAACCGGGGGACTCTTGACGCGGAGTCACCCCCCGGCGCATTATCCCGGCTGCATTCGGGGGAATACGATGGCTACACGCGCACTACCGCCACCGGGCGGCCCGCTCGCCCGGCCGGACTGGCGGGCCGTCCTGCGCCGGTCCTTGCGGCGATCGAGCGAGATCGCGGGCGCAGCTCTGCTGCTGGCGGCGATGGTGGCGTTCGCTCTCGCGCTGGTGAGCTACAACCAGACCGATCCATCGGCTTCCACGGCAGCGGGCGGTCAGGCACGCAACTGGATGGGCGCGCCCGGCGCGTGGGCAGCGGATGCGGGGCTGACGCTGTTCGGGCCGGTCTGCGTGCTGTTCCTGCCGCTGCTCTACATCTTCGCGCGCAAGCTGTGGCGCTTCGTGGAGGAAGAGGACGGGCTGGTCGAAGCGTCCGACCATCGCTGGTGGCGCCCCATTCTCGTGCTGCTGATGGGCATGACCCTGCTCTCCACCGTGCTGTCGCTGGTGTTCACACAGCGCGGCGGATCGCTGCCCGCCTCCATGGGCGGCATCTCCGGGCTGCTCGGCGCGAAAGGCGTGCGCGGCGCGGCCGATTTCCTGCCCGAACCGGCACAAGGCTGGGCGATCCTGGCGGCGACCGTCGCCTGCCTGCTGCTGGGTGCCTTTCTCGCAGGCCGTGTCTTCGCGATCGACTGGGCGGCGCTGCTGACCCTGCCCTATCGCCTGCGCCGGTCGCGTACCCGCGACGAGGCGGCGATGAATGAGGATACGCTGGCCTTCACGCCCGCGCGCGCCGAGCCGAAACAACGTGAAATGGCGCGTCCTCGCGCGCCCATTGCCGACAACCCGCGCAAGCCGCCGGAAATCACCGACCCCACCCGCCCGGCCCGGCCCGCGAAGCTATCCGCCGTCAGCCGCCAGGGCGACCTGTTCGAGCAATACGAACTGCCGGACATCGAACTGCTCAACGATCCGCCCGTTCATTCGCAGCAGAAGATCGACAAGCTGAGCCTTGAGCGCAACGCCCGCCTGCTCGAAACCGTGCTCGACGATTTCAACGTCAAGGGCGAAATCACCGCCGTGCGCACCGGGCCGGTCGTCACCATGTATGAGCTGGAACCCGCGCCCGGCATCAAGGCCAGCCGGGTGATCGGTCTGGCCGACGACATCGCCCGTAACATGAGCGCGGTTTCCGCCCGTGTTTCCTCCATTCCAGGCCGCACGGTCATGGGCATCGAACTGCCCAATGCCGACCGGCAGATGGTGGCGCTGAAGGAACTGGTCGCCTGCGAGGCGTTCGCTCATCACAAGGGCATGCTGCCGATCATCCTCGGCAAGGACATTTCCGGCGAGCCTGTCGTGGCCGACCTTGCCGCCATGCCGCACCTGCTGGTGGCGGGCACTACCGGATCGGGCAAGTCCGTGGGGCTGAACTGCATCCTGCTGTCGCTGCTCTATCGCCTCACGCCCGCCCAGTGCCGCCTGATCCTGATCGACCCCAAGGTGCTGGAACTCAAGAGCTACGACGAAATCCCGCACCTGCTCTCGCCGGTCGTCACCGAACCGGCCAAGGCCGTGCGCGCCTTGAAGTGGGCGGTCGAGGAAATGGAGCGCCGCTATCGCCAGATGAGCGAGATCAGCGTGCGCAACCTCGCCGGGTTCAACGAGAAAGTCCGCAATGCCGCCGCCAAGGGCAAACCGCTGGGCCGCCGCATCCAGATCGGCTTCGATCCCGATACGGGCGAGGAACTCTACGAGGACCGGCAGCTCGATTACGAAGTGCTGCCGCAGATCGTGCTGATCGTCGACGAACTGGCCGACCTGATGGTGACGGTCGGCAAGGAAATCGAAGTGCTGATCCAGCGGCTTTCGCAAAAGAGCCGCGCGGCGGGCATCCACCTCATCATGGCCACGCAGCGCCCCTCGGTGGACGTCATCACCGGCGTCATCAAGGCGAACCTGCCCACCCGCATCAGCTTCGCCGTCACCAGCCGCATCGATTCGCGCACTATCCTGGGCGAACAGGGGGCGGAGCAACTTCTGGGCAAGGGCGACATGCTCTATAAGCCGAGCACCGATCCCATCCGCCGCGTCCACGGTCCGTTCGTCTCGGACGAGGAAGTGGAACGCATCGCCGACGCCTGGCGCGCGCAGGGCAAGCCCGATTACGTCGATTCCGTCACCGAGGAACCGGAAGACGGCGGCTTCGGGTTCGGCTTCGACGACGACACGGCGTCGGACAGCCCGGAAGAGCGCAAGTATCGCCAGGTCTGCCAGCTCGTGTTCGAGAACCAGAAAGTCTCGGCAAGCTGGATTCAGCGGCAGATGGGCGTCGGCTACAACACCGCGTCCAAATGGGTGGAGCGCATGGAAGCGGACGGCTTCGTCGGCCCCGCGAACCACGTCGGCCGCCGCGACATCTATCGCGACAAGGACGGCAATCCGCTGTAGAGGCAGCCTCCGGCGCAAAATCGACGGCCCGGCAACGACATCAGGCTTTCCAGCGTTTCCCGTGCAGTTCTATAGGCGCGGGAAACAGGAGGCTTTCATGCGTGTCGGCACAGTCCGCGAAGTCAAGAATCACGAATATCGCGTCGGCCTGACGCCCGAGAGCGTGCGTGAATTGACCGCCCATGGCCATGAAGTCCGGGTGGAAAGCGGCGCGGGGCTGGGCATCGGCGCGACGGACGCGGCCTATGAAGCGGCGGGCGGGACCATCACGGCGACAGCGGCGGACGTATTCGGCCAGTGCGAGATGATCGTGAAAGTGAAGGAGCCGCAAGCCGATGAGCGCGCCCAACTGCGCGAGGGACAGATTCTCTACACCTATCTTCACCTCGCGCCCGACCCTGAGCAGGCCGCCGATCTGCTGAAATCGGGGGTTTCGGCCATCGCTTACGAAACCGTGACCGGACCTGGCGCGGGCGGCGGCAACTCCCTGCCTCTGCTCAAGCCGATGAGCCAGGTGGCGGGGCGCATGGCCATCCAGGCAGGCGCGACGGCGCTGGAAAAGGCGCATGGCGGGCGCGGCGTGCTGCTGGGCGGCGTGCCGGGCGTGCAGCCCGCCCGCGTCATGGTGATCGGCGGCGGCGTCGTGGGTTTCAATGCCGCGCAAGTCGCGGTCGGCATGGGCGCGGACGTGACGATCCTCGACCGCGATCCCGAGGCGCTGGAGCGTCTCGGCATTCATTTCGAAAGCCGCGCCAAGACCCGCTTTTCCAACCGCGCCAATATCGAGGAAATGCTGTGCCAGGCGGAACTGGTGATCGGCGCGGTGCTGGTGCCCGGCGCTGCCGCGCCCCGGCTCGTCAAGCGCGACATGCTGGGGTGCATGATGCCGGGCGCGGTCATGGTCGATGTCGCGATCGACCAGGGCGGGTGCTTTGAAACCAGCCGACCGACCACGCATGACAATCCCACCTTCGTCGTCGACGGCATCGTCCATTACTGCGTCGGCAACATGCCGGGCGCGGTGGCGCGCACCAGCACTTATGCGCTCAACAACGTGACGCTGCCGCATGCCCTGCGCATCGCGGAGGCCGCCGACAAGGGCGACTGGCGGCAGGCGCTGCGCGACAATCCGCACCTTGCCAACGGCCTCAACCTCCATGCTGGCCGCGTAACGTACGAAGCCGTGGCGCGGGAACTGGGTTATGGCTGGACGCCGGTGGCGGAGGTGCTGGCCTGATCGCCGAAAGGACCGAAGGATGCCGCAACTTCCGCCGGAACGCGCATGACTCGGCCGCTCGCGCAGTCGATCATCGCCCAGGTGGACCGCGCGGAAACGATGATCTTGCCTGCACCATTGCGGAAACGCACCACTCGATCGAACCGCGCGCCGCGTGGCCCTTCGGGGATAATAGTTTCGGCCATCACGCTTTCGCCTTCGCGAATGTTGCCGCGATAGTCGATCTCATGCCGCGTCACGACCCAGACATAACGTTCGACATGTTCAGGCGCGGCGTCCGCTTCCCAGTGCGCGGTGGCGACCGCTTCCATCCACCGCACCCAGACGGCGTTGTTCACATGGCCCATGACGTCGATGTCGCCAGCACCCGCCGTGAACGCCAGAGTGAAACGGTTGGCCACGGCGCGTCTACTCGTCCACGCCAAGCTGCCACAGGATGAAAGCGAACTCCTCCGCCGTTTCGCGCAGGGACTCGAACCGGCCGGATTTGCCGCCGTGACCCGCGCCCATATTGGTCTTGAGGATCAGTTCATTCCCGTCCGTCTTGAGATCGCGCAGCTTCGCCACCCACTTCGCCGGCTCCCAATAGGTCACGCGCGGATCGTTCAGCCCCGCCGTCACCATGATCGGCGGATAGGCTTGCGCCTTTACCTGATCGTAGGGGCTATAGGACAGGATGAGATCGAAGGCCGCGGCGTCCTCTATCGGGTTGCCCCATTCAGGCCATTCGCCCGGCGTCAGCGGCAGAGACGCATCCAGCATGGTGTTGAGCACGTCCACGAACGGCACATGCGCCACGACCGCGCCCCACAGGCCGGGATCGGAATTGACGACCGCGCCCATCAGTTCACCGCCCGCCGATCCACCCGAAATGCTGATCCTGCCCGCCTGCGTGTAACCGCATTCGATCAGGCCCTTCGCCGCGTCCACAAAATCGTTGAACGTGTTGACCCGCCGCTCCAGCTTGCCCGCCTTGTACCACGCCCGGCCCAGATCGTCGCCGCCCCGGATATGGGCAATGGCATAGGCGAAGCCGCGATCCACCAGGCTCAGCCGCGCGGTGGAAAAGCCGGGGTCTATGGCGATGCCGTAAGCGCCGTAGCCATAGAGGTGCAGCGGCCCTCCGCTCCGGCGGTCCGTGCGGTAGACTAGGCTCACCGGGATCGACGTGCCGTCCCGCGCCAGAATCTCCAGCCGCTCCGTTGCATAGAGCGAAGCGTCATAGCCCGAAGGGATTTCCTGCACTTTCAGGGTCTCAAGGCTGCGCGCCGCCACGTCATAGTCATAGACTGTCGAGGGGCTGACCATGGATTCATAGGACAGACGCAGTTTTTCGACCGCCCATTCGGGGTTGTTTCCCAGTCCGGCGCTATAGCTCGCTTCGGGAAACGCGATCGGCTCCACCCGCGAAGGATCGTCGTAATAGCGCACTTCGATGCGATCCAGACCGCGTTCCCGCCCTTCGATCACATAGAAATCGCGGAACAGGTCGAACCCGGTCAGGTAGAAATGGTCCGTGCCTTCGATCAGAGTCGCCCAGTTCGCCGGATCGGCAAGCGGCGCGGTGGCGAGCCGGAAGTTCTCGTGCGTGTCGTTCGCATGAATGAACAGGGTTTCTTCCCGCACATCCACATCGTATTCCACGCCTTTCTCGCGCGGGCGGACGAGGATCGGCGCGGCCAGCGGATCGGCGGCGGGGATCAGGCGGACTTCGCTGGTTTCATGGTCGGACGTCGAAACGATCAGCCATTGCTCGTTGGCCGAAAGCCCAGACCCGACGCGAAACCCCTCGTCATCCTCGTGATAGAGTTCCACGTCGCTTGTCACAGGCTGGCCCAGCCAGTGCAGGCGGGCATTGTCGGTCCGCCACTGTTCGTTGGCGAGGCTGTAGACCAGTCCCCTGTCGCCCGCGACCCAGACCAGCGGCGACAGCGTGCCTTCGATGACATCGGGCAGCATTTCCCCGGTAGCCAGCACCTTGATCCGCGCGGTAAAGCGTTCCGATCCGTTGTCGTCCACTGCCCAGGCCAGCATCGTGCCGTCGGTGCTGACCGACATGGCGCCCAGCCGGAAATAATCCTTGCCTTCAGCCAGCGCCACTTCATCGAGGATCAGCTCATCCGCGCTTCCGTCGTCTTTGGCAGCGACGGGCCTGCGCCACCATTTCTTGTATTCGGCGCCTTCCTCGAACTCGATCCAGTAGAGCCAGTCGCCGTCCTTCTGCGGCACGGATGTGTCGGCTTCCTTGATGCGCCCGCGCATTTCCCGGAACAGCGTGTCGATCAGGCCCTTGCGCGGGGCCATGCGGCTTTCGAACCAGGCGTTCTCCGCTTCGAGATGAGCGAGGACATCCTTGTCCGTCACTTGCGGATAGCCGGGATCGCGCAGCCAGGCATAGTCGTCGGTCACACTGCGGCCGTGATGGTTGACGGTGTGCGGCTTTTTCGCGGCGACGGGTGCTGCAAGACTTGTGGTATCGGTCATCGCTCGCATCTATGGTTCCAGAGGAAGGATCGCAACCATGCTGATGAACACCCACGAAGCCCGGCTCGATGCGCTGCGCAAGGAACTGGCGACGCGTGGGCTGGACGGTTTCGTCATCCCCATTTCCGACGAGCACATGAGCGAATATGTCGGCGCCTATGCCCAGCGGCTCGCGTGGCTGACGGGCTTCGGCGGATCGGCGGGAACCGCCGTGGTGCTGACGGACGCCAGCCTCTCGCCCGCCGCCGCGATGTTCGTCGATGGGCGCTACACGCTTCAGGTGCGCGATCAGGTGGACGGGCGCTTCTATGCTTATGAAAGCGTGCCGCAGACCAGCGTGGCGAAGTGGCTGGCGGCCAACGCGCCGGGAGGCGCGCGCATCGGTTACGACCCGTGGCTGCACGGCAAGCGCTGGGCGGCCGACGTGGAAAAGGCGCTGGCCGACAGCGGCGGCGAACTGGTGGCGGTGGAGAGCAATCCGGTGGATGCCGTGTGGCAGGACCAGCCCGCGCCTTCGCCTGCTCCAGTTCTGGTCCACGATATCGCTCACGCGGGCGAAACCAGCGAAGCCAAGCGCGCCGCCGTTTCGCAATGGCTGGTGGACAACAAGCTGGACGCCACAGTGATAACGGCGCTCGATTCGATTGCATGGCTGCTCAACATCCGGGGAACGGACGTGGAGCGCACGCCCGTCGCGCTCTCGTTCGTCATCGCCCATGCGGACGGCACGGCGGACCTGTTCATCGCGCCCGAAAAGCTGACGGCGGACGGCACGGCGCATCTGGGCAATGCCGTGCGCGTGCATGATCGCGCGGCGTTCATTCCCGCCTTGCGCGCGCTGGGCGGCAAGCAAGTGGCCGTCGATCCCGAACGCGCGGTGCAGGCGATTTTCGCCGAACTGGAAACAGTGGATGCCGAGGTGCGGGAACTGCGCGATCCCACGGTGCTGCCCAAGGCGATCAAGAACGCGGCCGAGCAGGCCGGCCATCGCGCGGCGCAGGCGCGCGACGGCGCGGCGGTTTCGCGCTTCCTGCACTGGCTGTCCATCGAAGGGCCGAAAGGCGCGGTCGATGAAATGCAGGCCGCCGAACGGCTCCACCAGTTCCGCCGCGATACGGGCGACCTGCGCGACCTGTCGTTCGACACCATTTCCGGCAGCGGCCCCAACGGCGCCATCGTCCATTACCGGGTGAGCGAGGAAACCAACCGCGCGCTGGAACCCGGCTCCGTCTACCTCGTCGATTCGGGCGGGCAATATCCCGATGGGACGACCGACATCACCCGCACGGTGTGGATCGGCCCCGGCGACGCGTCCGCCGAAGTGAAGGATCGTTTCACCCGTGTGCTGAAAGGCCACATCGCACTGGCTCGTATCACTTTCCCCAAGGGCACGGCGGGCAGCCAGCTCGATGTGCTGGCGCGCCAGTTCCTCTGGGCGGTGGGGCTGGACTACCAGCACGGCACCGGACACGGTGTCGGCAGCTTCCTGTCCGTCCACGAAGGGCCGCAACGCATCGCCAAGTCGGCGGGCGGCCAAGGTGGCACCGAGCAGGAACTGCTGCCGGGCATGATCCTGTCCAACGAGCCAGGCTATTACAAAGCTGGCGAATACGGCATCCGTATCGAGAACCTGATCCTTGTCGAGCCGCGGGCAATCGACGGCGCGGAAGGCGAATTCATGGGGTTCGAGACGCTGACCTTCGTGCCCATCGAACGTGCGCTGATCGACACCGCACTCCTGACGGCGGAGGAAACGCGCTGGCTCGACGCCTATCACGCCCGTGTGCTGGAGGTGATCGGGCCGCGCCTTGATGGAGAGGCGCTCGTCTGGCTCAAGGCGCAATGCGCACCGCTTGCGCCTGCATGAACACCCCGCGCCCTTTGTGACAAAACGCGACAAATTATCCGCCATCCGGCATAGTGACGCGACAAACCCCTCCTAGAAGCGGACACAGAGAGCCGCGCGGGTGACTGTTCCCCCTCCCTTCCCCCAACCGCGCGGCTTTCACCCTTTCCCCGAAACGGGGCATGAAGGATGGAGGAATTGACAATGAAAAAGTATCGTAAGGGAATTGTGGTCGGCGGCCTTTCTCTCGCCGCTCTGGCCATGGGCGCCACAGCTTATGCCCAACAGGCCGCGCCGCGCGGCCCCGATGCCAAGGCACCGGTTACGCGCGCAGAGCATCAGGCCAAGGCCACTGAAATGTTCGCCCGCATGGACGTGAACAAGGATGGCAAGATCGACGCAGCCGACCGGCAAGCGCGCGTAGGCCAGCGGTTCGACCGGATCGACACGGACAAGAACGGCCAGATTTCCTGCACCGAGTTCGCGGCGGCGCATGGCCCGCGTGACAGAGCGGCGCGTGCCGAAGGCGCGCCGAAGGCCGAAGGCAAATCCGAAGGCAGGCGCGGCTGGGGCCGGATGGGCCACGGGCGCGGGCATGGCGGCATGGGCCGGGGCATGATGGGCGGCGGCATGTCAGCCGATGCCAACAAGGACGGCGCGATCACTCAAGCCGAGTTCCTCACGGCGGCCACTGCCCGGTTCGACCGTCTGGATACGAACAAGGACGGCACCGTCACAGCCGATGAACGGCAGGCCGCGCGCAAGGCCATGCGCGACGAATGGCGTCAGAAACGTGGGGCCGCCGCGCCCGCCGCCAAGACAGGCTCCTGAGGGCCGGTTCCTTAAGCCCCTCCCCGTCCGGGGAGGGGTTGGGATGGGGGCTTGCTCCGCGTGCAGCGTTCTCGGAAGAGCATCCCCACCAGTTTTCCCCTCCCCCGACAGGGAGGGGAAATTTGCGTGCAATCGTAACGCCATGATAACAGGACCATACCGTGACTGATGCTGTCCCTCCCCGCATCCTGCTTGTCGATGACGAGGCCTCGCTGCGTGAGCCGCTGGCCAGCTATCTGGCAAAGCAGGGCTTTGAGGTGGCTGAGGCCGCCAGCGCCGCTGAAGCACGCAGCCGTTTGCGCGACGATCAGCGCGCGCCCGATCTGGTCCTGCTCGATATCATGATGCCCGGCGAGGACGGGCTCTCCCTGTGCCGCCATCTGGTGGAAACCCGCGCGATCCCCACCATTTTCCTCACCGCGAGAGGCGAAGCGACGGACCGCATCGTCGGGCTGGAAATCGGCGCGGACGATTACGTTGTGAAACCGTTCGAGCCGCGCGAGCTTGTCGCCCGCATCCGCAGTGTCCTGCGCCGCGCCACGCGCGAGCCGCAACTGGCGGCGGAAGACGAACTGTACGAGTTCGAGGGCTGGCGGCTCGATCCGTTGAAGCGCCGCCTGACCGATCCCGAGGGCGCGGTCGTCGCCATATCCTCGGTCGAATTCCGGCTTTTGACCGCATTTCTCGACCATCCTCGCCAGGTACTGGATCGTGACCGGCTGCTCGACATGGTGCAAGGGCGCGAAGCGCACCTGTTCGATCGCGCGGTGGACAATCAGGTCAGCCGCCTGCGCCGCAAGATCGAATCGGACAGCCGCAACCCGCAACTGATCCAGACGGTATGGGGCGGCGGATACATGCTGGCCGCCGACGTACGCCGCGTGAACGCATGAACATCCGCAAGCTCCGCATAGGCCCGCCCCGCTCGATGCTCGGCCAGATGATGCTGGCCGTGGCGCTGGCGCTGCTGCTGGCGCAGGGCCTCGGCACCGCGCTCGTCTATCGCGCGCAGGCCGAACGCCGTGACGAAGCGATGATCCACGCCGCCGCGTTCCGTCTGCTGGCCGCCACGCGCGGCGAAAACACCGTGATGCGCCGCCAGCCGCAAGGCCCGTTCCACGTGCGCGGGATGCGCGTGGAATACAGCACGGCTGCCCCCTTGCGGGCAGGGGAAACGCGCGACACCGACGCCGAAGCCGCCTTGCGGCAGTTTCTGGTGCAGGAAAATGGCGGTCCCGTGCCGGAAGTCGTGGTCCTGCAACGCAAGGTCGCCGATGACGCCTACGCGCGCGATCGCCTGGCCCGCCGGTTCCCGCGCCACGGCCCTTCCCCCGCCGACAACGCAGAAAACCCCAGGCCGGTGCGCGTGATGGTCGCCGGATTGCATGATCCGCAATCCGGCCGCTGGATGGTCGCCCGCGTGTTCGTGCCGGGCGGCGGCAAGCAGTTCCTGACTTCGCTGCTGGCGCAGACGCTGCTGATCTACATCGTGCTGATGGGCGCCATCGCATTGATCCTGCGGCGAATCACGCGTCCGCTGGCCACGCTGCGCGACAGGTTGGACGCTTTTTCGCACGATCCCGGCTCGCCCGACAAGCTGGAGCCCAAGGGGCCGGATGACGTGCGCCACCTGATCGAAGCGCACAATGCCATGGAGGCGCGCATTTCCGCCTTGCTCGATGAAAAGGACGTGATGCTGGGCGCCATTGGCCACGACCTCAAAACACCGCTGGCGGCGCTGCGCGTCCGCATCGAATCCGTGGAGGACGATGCCGAGCGCGAGCGCATGGCCACGACGATAGAGGACATCGTGCGCACGCTGGACGATATCCTTTCACTTGCCCGCGTCGGCCGTCCCAGCGACCCGCTGGAACAATCCGAACTATCGGCGCTCGTCGCCTCGGTGGTCGAGGAATACGAGGACATGGGAGAGCCTGTCACGCTGGAAGAGACCCTGCGCGTCGCCCTGCCCCTCCGCGCCACATGGCTGCGGCGGGCGGTGCGCAATGTCATCGGCAACGCGCTGCGCTATGGCAAGGTGGCGCGTGTCGGTGTCGGCCGGGAAGGCAACCGTGCCGTGATCCGCATCGACGACGACGGCCCCGGCATCGCCGATGCCGACATCGGGCGGATGCTGGAACCTTTCACGCGCGGCGACCCTTCGCGCAATACCGAAACCGGCGGCGCGGGCCTCGGCTTGACGCTGGCGCGCGCCATTGCCGAGCAGCACGGCGGCTCGCTGCGGCTGGAAAACCGGCGGGGGCCTGGCGGTGAAGTGGAAGGACTGGCCGCGACGATCAGCCTGCCGTTGCCCTAGGACCAATCGACATTCAGCCCTGGCACCTATTTCAACCGGGCGAAGTCCGCAGAAATCCGCGTTCCGCGTTGTTCCTTGAGCACGCCGCAATTGCGCACCCGGTCGATCACGCGGGCCAGTTCCAGTTCGCCGCTCTTGCCCGCAAAGCGCGGGCCGAGATCGCGCGCGAATTCATTCGCCATATCGACCGAGCAGAACCGGCCCAGCCATTGCGGCATGTTGGCGGTGTAGAAGATGCCGCCCGCGCCCGACAGCAGCGTGTCCAGATTGCCCTTCATCCAGTCATAGCCGATCCGCGCCGTCGAGCGCGAGGACAGCACGCCCTTGAGGAAGCCACGCTCCTCGTCAGGACGCAGGCGCGGATCGCCGACACCCGCGAGCAGCCAGCGCGCGATGGGTGCCCAACCGCTGCCGGAAATCGCGGCAAGCGCGCGCGGCCGGAATGCCGGATCGCTGGAGGCCAGCGCCCTGTCCATCAGTTCCTTGCCGCCCTTCAGCCCATGCCGGGCGATCCAGGCATCGAAGCCCTTGCTGAACCACATGGGATCGAGCGCCTGTTCATCTCCGGTGAGCCACGCGGCAACGGCCTGTTCAAGCCGCTTCCTCACGGCCTTGTCCGCCGCCGGGCTGGCCAGCAGCGACACGATCTGAATGCGACGCTGCGTCACGTCCGGGTCTTCGCCGACATAGGCGCCCGCGCGCGGATCGAAGCCGTGTCGTTCCAGCAACGGGCGGTAAGTCGCCGTCAGGAACCGCCGCCAGCCTTTTCTGCCCGCCGAATCGAGCATTCCCATGCCAGCCAGCGCCACGAGTTCATCCGTCGCGGCATCCGCCGCGTGGCTGTCCGTGTGCCGGACCAGCACACGCGCCAGCGCCGCCAGCCGCGTCACCGACGCCCGGCCCGCGCGCACGCTCGCGCCCAGCGAGTCCGCCGTGGCCAGCGCCTCGCCCGCATCGAGCGTGAGCGCCTGCGCTATGAGCGCATCCCACTCCGCGTCGGGCAGTTCAAAACGATAGTATCCCGTGCCGCCCGCGTTGGGCACCAGTGCACCGGCATCCGCAATCGCGACAGCGGTCGTGTCGTCGGCCAGCAGCGTGCACTGCCGCTCGGCTCCGCTACGCACACACAGGGGGATGCCCCAGCGCTGCGGCGGAACGGTTTGCCCCAGCGGTGCGTATCGGCCTTGCGCCGCCCGCCATCGCCAGCCGGTGCCGTCCCGCGAAAACGTCACTAGCGGCACACCCTGCTGGTCGGTGAAGCTCCGCATGGCAGGCACGATGCGCGGATCGCTGGCGGCTTCGGCCATGGCCACGAAGAAATCCGTGCTGGTGGCGTTGCCATTGCGATGCGCCGCCATATAGCGCCGCACGCCGTCGCGGAACTTCTCATCGCCCATGAAAGCCGCGATCATCGCCACGACCTGCCCGCCCTTGCCATAGGTAATGGCATCGAACGCCGCGTCGATCTGGCTGTTCGTCTCGATCCTCTGGCGGATCGGACGCCCCGCCGCGAGTTCGTCGATCCGCATCGCGGCGAAGCCTTCGGCCAGCCCGCCCGTGCCGATCTTCAGGTCCGGCTTCCATTCACCGCCGATGCGATAGCCCATCCAGTTGGCAAAGCTTTCGTTCAGCCAGATATCGTCCCACCAGCGCGGCGTAACGAGATCGCCGAACCATTGGTGCGCCAGTTCATGCGCCACCACCATGCCGAACCGGCGCCGGTCGACGACAGGGGCGTCGGCACCCATCACGATAATGCCGTCGCCATAAAGGTCCGCGCCCGCGTTCTCCATCGCTCCGGGCATCAGGGGCGAAGTGATCTGGTCCAGCTTGGGATAAGGAAAAGCATCGGCGAAATAGCTTTCCAGCAGCTTGACGATGTCCTTCGATCCTTCAAGCGCGAAGTCCAGCTTGCCCGCGTTCTGCGCCGTGGAAACGATCCGCAGCGGCAGCGGCTTTTCCCTTTGGGGCGTGGGCGGAACCGCATCGGCGACATGCGCGAACGGACCGACCATCACCGCAACGAGATAGGTCGGGAGCGGCAACGTCGGGGCGAAGCGATGCACGTCCAGCCCACCCTCTCGCGTCACGCCGGTTTCGGGCGCGTTGCCCACAGCCGTCAGGCCCGGCGGCGTGCGGACGGTCAGCGTGAACGGCGTCTTGAACGAAGGCTGGTCGAACGAAGGAAAGGCCGCGCGGGCATCAATGGACTGGAACTGGCTCCAACCATACCATTGGCCCGCCACGTTGGCGCGGAACAGGCCAAAGGGGCCATCGTTCATCGTGCCCCGATAGTCGAATGCCAGCGTCACCAGCCTGCCTGCCGGCAGCGGCTTCTCAAAATCGAGCCGTGCGACCCCGCTATCATCCACTTGGGTCCAGCGGCCCGCCACCTCGCGGCCATCGACTCGCGCCATGACCTTGCCGACCGAAAGGTTGCGCCCGTGAAGATAAAACGACGCCAGCGGCTGCCCCTTGAGCGTCACGTCGATTTCGGTCCGGCCCGAGAACTGCTCCTGCGCCGGATCAATCGTGAAATCGAGACGATAGGCGGCGGGCGCAACGGCATCCGCCAGTTCGCCCAGAGGCACGGCGAGGGCCTGCTCGACGACAGGCTGGGATGCGGAAGCTGTCTGCCCGGTGGCAGGCACGGCCAAAGCCAGCGCAAGGGACAAGCCGATGGCCGTCAGCGAAACAGGGCGCATCACGTTACTTTCATATTTGTAGATAACTTCCGGCTAACCGCCCATCCCGTCAACGCAAGAGCCCGCCCAGCAGACCGCGCGCGAAACGGCCGAGCGCCGCGCCGCCCAGCGCCGTACCGATGCTTCCCGCCGCCGCCGTGGCCGCCGATGCGACGGGCGAGGCGGAACTCTTCTTGCCCGACATCTGCCGGGCGATCATCGTTCCCGTCGAAGCCGCCGCCGCGCCCAGTGCGGCCTTGCCCGCCTTCTCCAGAAGGCTGGGGGACCGGCGGGCCTGCGCGCGCTGCGCGTCCTTGCCTTCCTGTTTCACCACTTCGGCGGCCGCGGCGGCATCCTGCGCTTTCTGGATCAGTATTTCCGCGGCGGATTCCCGGTTCACGGTGGTGTCATACTTGCCGCCGAACGGGCTGATCGACTGGATGATCGCGCGCTCCTTGGGCGTGATCGGGCCAAGGCGCGAACGCGGCGGCGCGATCAGTGTGCGCTGAACGATGGTGGGCGCGCCATCCTCGTCCAGCGTGGACACCAGCGCCTCGCCCACTTTCAGTTCCGTGATGGCCGCCGCGACGTTCAGGTCCGGGTTGATGCGGAACGTCTCCGCCGCCGCCTTGATCGCCTTCTGGTCGCGCGGAGTGAAGGCGCGCAGCGCATGCTGCACCCTGTTGCCGAGCTGGCCCGCGATCTTTTCCGGGATGTCGATGGGATTTTGCGTCACGAAATAAACGCCCACGCCTTTCGACCGGATCAGGCGGACAACCTGCTCCACCTTGCTGAACAGGGCGGCGGGCGCATCGTCGAACAGCAAGTGTGCCTCGTCGAAGAAGAACACCAGCTTCGGTTTTTCGGGATCGCCCACTTCGGGCAACGCCTCGAACAGTTCGGACAGCAGCCAGAGCAGGAACGTGGCATAGAGCTTGGGACTCTGCATCAGCTTTTCCGCCGCCAGCACATTGATAACGCCGCGCCCCTGCTCGTCGCACTGGATGAAATCGTCGATCTCGAAGGCGGGCTCCCCGAAAAAGCGGTCCGCGCCCTGCGTCTCGAACGCCAGCAACTGCCGCTGGATCGTGCCGACGCTGGCCTTGGAAATATTGCCGTAAGTCGTGGCAAGTTCGCCCGCTTGCGCCGCACAGGCGATCAACACCTGCTGCAAGTCGTCCATATCGAGCAGGAGCAACCCATTATCGTCGGCATAGCGGAAAGCGATGGTCAATACGCCTTCCTGCGTCTCGTTAAGGCCCATGAGGCGCGAGAGCAGCAACGGCCCCATTTCCGAAATCGTGGTGCGGATCGGATGGCCCAGTTCGCCATAGAGATCCCAGAACACCGCCGGATTGTCGCTATAGGCGTAATCCACGATGCCGATTTCCACCGCGCGCGATTCCAGCTTGTCGGCGTTCTTGAACGCCGGGCTGCCGGGCATGGAAATGCCCGAAAGATCGCCTTTCACATCGGCGAGGAACACAGGCACGCCGTGGGCGGAAAACTGTTCCGCCATGGTTTGCAAGGTCACTGTCTTGCCGGTGCCGGTCGCGCCCGCGACCAGCCCGTGCCGATTGGCGCGCCCCAGAAGCAGTTGTTGGCGCTCCTTGTTCGCGCCCAGACCCAGCAAGATGTTGTCCATGATATGCTCCCGCAAATACCGTCAGGCCAACGTGATACCGGCGAGGATGGCCAGGAGCGAGAGGCTTTTTGCCCAGGCTGTGAACCAGTGATACCGCCTGACATGGTGAACGAAGTTTTAACCGATACGCCATTAAATCCTTGGCGATGCGTCATCCGGCGCAGCCAGGGGACACACGCCGAGCATGAACGCGCATCGCGAGATGCCGGTGCCGACAGGACCGGCGGATAATAGGCAGGACACTCTGCTCGTTATCGCGCTGGAGAACGGTCTTCTCCCCAATTCGTTGGAAAGCGAGAATTTCTGGTCCTTGCTGGCGCAGGATTGGCGCAAGGCGCTGGGCGGTATCGGCCGCGCCGCGCCACCGGACCCCGCCACGCTCGCGCTTGACGCGGCGGCGATGGAACGGGCGGCCCAGTGGCGGAACAAGGGCGGCCGGACGGCACTCTACGCGGAATGCGAGGAGAAGTCCGCGCTCGCCATCGCGCTCCATTGCGGACAGTTCGACATGGTGCTCTGCACCGGCGGCAAGCACCTGCACGGGGCGGATCGTGCCGAATGGATCCGAAAGGCAAGCGGCTGTAAAAACATTGCCGATGATCGGGGCACGATGGCCTTGCGCGGCGGTCCGGCGGACTATCTCAAGGCGCTGCGCCCGCACCAGTGGCTCAAGAACGCGCTGATCTTCGTGCCGATGGCGGCGGCGCACCGGCTCGATGCCGCGACCATCGTGGCGGCCGTGCTGGCCTTCGTGGCGTTCAGCGCCATCGCCTCCGGCGTCTACGTGCTCAACGACCTGCTCGATCTCGGGCCGGACCGCGCCCATCCGCGCAAGTGCCGCCGCCCCTTCGCCAGCGGCGCCATACCCCTGGCGCATGGGGGATGGATGGCGCTCGCCCTGTTCGGCGCGGGGCTTGGCCTGGCGCTCGCCATGGGACCGCCGTTCCTCGCCGCGATGCTGGCCTATTTCATCCTCACCACTGCCTATTCGCTGCATCTCAAACGGCGCATGGTCATCGACATCTGCATCCTGGGGCTGCTCTATACCATGCGGATCGTCGCGGGCGGCGTGGCGACGGATATTCCGCTGTCCGTCTGGCTGCTGGCCTTCAGCCTGTTCTTCTTCTTCTCGCTCGCCGCCGTGAAGCGGCAGGCCGAACTGGTCGACAACCTCGCCCGCAAGGAAATGGCGCCCAGCGGCCGGGGCTATCATGTGGACGACCTGCCGATCATCTCGATGATGGCGATCGGCGCGGGCTATGTCTCGGTGCTGGTCATGGCGCTCTACGTCAATTCGCCGGACGTCACGCAACTCTATCCCCGGCCCGAGTTCCTGTGGGGCATCTGCTGCGTCCTGCTGTTCTGGATCACCCGCACGGTGATGCTGGCCCATCGCGGCCAGATGCACGACGACCCCTTGGTCTATGCCGCGAAGGACCGGACCAGCCTTGCCTGCGGGGCGGCGATCCTCGCCTGCGCGCTGCTGGGCACGGTGGCGTGACACCGCACGCACTGGTCACGCGCTATGCCCTGTTCGCGGCGCTGGCGACGCTGGCCAACCTTGCCGTGCAGCGGCTGGTGCTCATGGCGGGCTATGGGACTGTCGCGTTCGCCGCCGCCGTGGTCGCGGGCACTCTGGCCGGGCTGGTGCTCAAATATGCGCTCGACAAGCGGTGGATATTCTTCGACCGTTCGAGCGGAGTGGCCGCCCACGGCCGCAAGTTCACGCTCTACACTGCCATGGGCCTTGTCACGACCGCGATCTTCTGGGCCAGCGAAACCGCCGCATGGCTCGTCTGGCGCAGCGATCTGGCGCGGGAGGCCGGCGCGGTGCTCGGCCTCGCGGTGGGTTATGTCGTGAAGTATCGGCTCGACCGGCGTTTCGTGTTCACTGGTCCGGCGCGGAGCGCGTGATGGACGGCGCCCCTGCCGGAAAACGCGAGGAACTGAGCGGCTGGGGCCGCTTTCCGCGCGTCGAGACGACACCCTGCGCGCCCCGCTCCGATGACCAGTTCCGTGCCGCGCTCTCCGCCGCGTCCGGCGCCATCGCCAGGGGCAACGGCCGCGCCTATGGCGACAGCGCGGTTTCGCCCGGCGCGACGCTTTCCACGCGGCATTTCAACCGCATGCTGTCCTTCGACGACAGCACCGGCATGCTGGTAGCCGAAAGCGGCGTGCTGCTCGCCGACGTGATTGCCGCGTTCCTGCCGCGCGGCTGGTTCCCCTTCGTCACACCGGGCACCAAGTTCGTCTCGATGGGCGGCGCCATCGCGGCAGACGTCCACGGCAAGAACCACCACAAGGAAGGCAGCTTCGGCGCCTTCGTCGAATGGATCGAGGTGATGGGCGCGGACGGCGCCGTCACGCGCTGCTCGCACACCGAAAACGCGGACCTGTTCGGCTGGACCGTGGGCGGCATGGGGCTGACCGGCGTGATCCTGCGCGCTGCGATCCGCCTGCGCCGGGTCAAAAGCGGCTGGATCAGGCAAACCATGGTGCCCGCCGCCAACCTGGATGCCGCCATCGCCGCGCTCGAACAATCGCTGGACGCGACCTATTCCGTGGCGTGGATAGACTGCCTCGCCACTGGCGCCGCTTTGGGCCGCTCGCTGGTCATGCTGGGCGAGCATGCTGCGCTGGACGACCTTGATCCCGCCCGCCGGGGGGCCCCATTCGCAACACCGCGACACAAGGCCCGGCGCGTGCCCATCGACTTTCCCTCCTTCGCGCTCAACGGCTTCAGCGTCGCCGTGTTCAATGACCTCTACTACGCCAGAGGCAAGGCGCGGGCAGGCGCATCGCTGGTCGATTGGGACAGCTACTTCTATCCGCTCGACGCCGTGCTGGAATGGAACCGCATCTATGGCAAGCGCGGCTTCGCACAGTTCCAGTGCGTGCTGCCCACCGCTACGGCGCGCGAGGGACTGGCCGAGCTGCTGCGCGCCATTTCCGGGGCGGGCGCGGGATCGTTCCTCGCCGTGCTCAAGCGCATGGGCGCGCAGGACAGCCGCTGCTCCTTCCCGATGGAAGGCTATACCCTGGCGCTGGATTTCCCGGCCTCTCCCGCCAACCTCGCCCTGCTGGAGCGGCTGGACGCGATCACACTGGCCCACGGCGGGCGCTTCTATCTCGCCAAGGACGCACGGATGCGGCGCGACACGCTCCATGCCTCCGACCCGCGCTGGGCCAGCTTCGCCGCGATGCGCGAGCGCGATGGCCTCTCCCCCGTTTTCCGTTCCGCCCAATCCGAAAGGCTCGGCCTGTGACCGCCCATTCCAAACCGCCTGTCCTGATCCTCGGTGCCCGGTCCGATATCGGCAAGGCCACTGCCCATGCCTTCGCCGCCGCCGGGCATCCGGTGCAACTGGCGGCACGGAACGCCGGCGCGCTGGAAGCCGACCGCACCGACATCGCCCTGCGCCATTCAGTGCCTGTCAGCCTGCACGAGTTCGACGCGCTGGACGTGGCGGGCTTCGCGCTGTTCATCGACAGCCTGCCCGAACTGCCCGGCGTGGCCGTGATCGCAGTCGGCCTGATGAGCGATCAGGCGCAGAACGAGCAGGACACCGCCAGCGCCGTGCAAGTGCTGCGCTCCAACTTCGAAGGCCCTGCCCTGATCTTCGCGGACCTGGCCAACCGCTTCGCCGCGCGCGGCAGCGGAACGCTGGTGGGCATCAGCTCGGTCGCGGGCGAGCGCGGCCGCGCGGCCAACTACGTCTACGGCGCGGCCAAGGCCGGGTTCACGGCCTTCCTGTCAGGCCTGCGTAACCGGCTGGCGAAACAGGGCGTCCATGTCGTCACCGTCCTGCCCGGCTTTGTCGCCACGCAGATGACGGACGGCATGGACCTGCCCCCGAAACTGACGGCGCAGCCCGAGGAAGTGGGCCGCGCCATCGTGAAAGCCGTCGAAAAGGGCAAGGACGTGATCTACGTCCGCCCCGTCTGGCGGCTGGTCATGGCCGTGATCCGCGCCATTCCCGAAGGCGTGTTCAAGAAGATGCGGATCTGACCAGCGAGCGGACTCCCGGTTTACGCTATATTCACTCGTTCGGCCTTGAATGCGGTTCATGCCGCCTGAAATCATCGCACTGATCGACAAACCCTTGCTACTGGCACTCGTGCTCGCGGTCGGCGCTCTGTCCGGCATGGCGGTCGAGCGTATCGCGGAACGCATGAACAAGGCGGAGCGGCAGGCCAGATGGCAGGCCCGGCAAGGCGGGGGCAACGGCAGGCGACAAACACGCTTCGGCTTTCGCAAGCAGCGCGCGCCCACAGCTCCAAAAGCCGTGGAAAGCCGGGGAACGGTCGACGCGGCCGAACAGTTGCGCCGCGTCATGGAAGCGGACTTCAAGCCGCGTCCGCTGCTCAACAGGTCGGAACGCCGCCTTCTATCCATAGTGGATCAGGCTCTCGCGGCGGAATGCCCCGGCTGGCGGGCCATGGGGCAGGTTTCGCTGGGCGAGGTGCTGGCAAGCGACGACAAGGACGCTTATTTCGCAATCAATTCCAAGCGGGTTGATCTCCTGATCGTGGATGAGGACAGCCGTCCGCTCCACGCGATCGAGTTTCAGGGAACGGGCCATCACCTGAGCAACACAACGGCGGCGCGCGACGCGATCAAGAAGGAAGCGCTACGCCGCGCCGGTATCGGCTATTTCGAAGTCGTCAGCGGCGATACACCTGCCATGGTGCGCGAAAAGCTGCGGCGGCTGGCGGGGCAGCGCGAAACGCCGCCTCGCCAATCACCATCAACTCGGACGCCAACCAAAAGCGCCCTCAATCCCGATCAACGCTCAATTCGCGACTGGCTCGGGGTTTAACCCGCGACGTCGTCTCCGCCCAGATGCTCCATGCCTTCGCCCGGCATGAGCAGATAGCGCCAGATCACGCCGCCCAGTGCGCCGCCGACGAGCGGCGCCACCCAGAACAGCCACAACTGGCCCATCGCCGCCGTTTCCGCGAACAGCGCGACGCCCGTGGAGCGCGCCGGGTTGACCGAGGTGTTCGTCACCGGAATCGAGATCAGGTGGATCAGCGTCAGGGCAAGGCCGATAGAAATCGGCGCAAAGCCCGCCGGAACCGCCTTTGCGGTGGAACCGAGGATCACGATCAGGAAGCCCGCCGTCAGGATCACTTCGATCAACAGCGCGGCATGCATCGAATAGCCGCCGGGCGACAGTTCGCCGAAGCCGTTGGAGGCAAAGCCGCCCGCCGCGAAATCCGCCTTGCCGCTGGCGATGGCGAAGATCGCCGCGCCCGCCACGATGGCGCCCACGACTTGTGCGATCCAGTAGGGCAAGAGGTCTTTCCACGGGGTGCGCCCCCCGATGGCCAGGCCGAACGTCACTGCCGGATTGAAGTGCCCGCCCGATATGCCGCCCACCGCATAGGCCATGGTCAGCACCGTCAGGCCGAACGCCAGCGCGACGCCGGCAAAGCCGATGCCGAGTTCCGGGAACGCGGCCGCCAGAACGGCGGACCCGCAGCCGCCGAACACCAGCCAGAATGTGCCGAAGAATTCGGCCGCAAGCCTTCTCGTCATATTCCCCTCCACTTTGCTATTTCCGGGCCATTTCCGGGGCGGAGACTACCCCGCCCTCGCGGGGTGGCAAGACAATTCAGGGCAATTCGGCTTTACATGCTCGGTTACGCAACGGTGGACTTCCGCGACCGGCTTCGCCAGAGCCGCCGCAAAGGAGCAGCGGCATGACCGGAAACGACGAAGACTACGTTTACGACGAGGACAGCGGCGAATGGATGCCCGCCGCCGAGCTGGCCGCCAAACGCGCGGCGGAAAGCACAGTGGAAGTGCGCGACGCGGTGGGCAACCTGCTGGCGGACGGCGATCAGGTGACTCTCATCAAGGATCTCGACGTGAAAGGCGCGGGCCGCACGCTGAAACAGGGCACGCTCATCAAGTCGATCCGCCTCACCGGCGACCCGCAGGAGATCGACTGCAAGTTCGACGGCATCAAGGGGCTGGTGCTGCGCGCGGAGTTCGTGCGGAAGCGGTAGAGGCGAAGTTGACAACGACGACAGGGTGTAAACTTTGAAACAGGGTGTAAATTACTGGATTTACACTGTTTCTTGGTGAAAGCGACAGTTGACACCTTGTGCGAAACTTCACGGCGTATCCCCTCAATGCCGATCAAGCAAATCGTCGGTCAGTTCCATCAGCAGCAGCGGCTCTTCCCCCGCGTCGCTGATGGCGTCCACGAAAGCGGCGCGGGTGGCAGGCTCGTCATAGACCATCTTCGCGTCGAACGCCGCCTGCCACGCCGCACGATCGGGCCATTCCGCCATGCCGACGAAGCGCGCGTTGTCCGCATCCCAGTGCAGGCGCGAGCCGAGCGAGCCGTATTTCTCCCGGATCAGCTCCGTCCCCCGCCGCCACGCCGCGCGGAACTGCTCTTCCTTGCCGGGGTGGACCTTCCACCAATAGGCGGCGATGAACATGACGGGCCTTTCGAGTGATTGCGGCGGACCCGTATTCTACGGATGGAGCGGCGGAAGGTTCCTCTGCGACCGCTCAAGCCTCAGCCATATGCTGCCGGAACCAGCCGGTCAGTTCGTCCTCAGTCAGCTCGCCTGCCGCGAGGGCGAGGACGGTAGCGATCGCTTCGCGCTCGGTGAACACAATGCCGATCCCGTTCTTCCGCAGGAACAGGCGCGCGATCACCCATGCCGTGCGCTTGTTACCGTCAGTGAACGGATGATTGCGTGCGATCCCGAAAGCGTAGGCTGCGGCGAGCGCACAAGGATCGTCCTCGCCGTAAGCCCAGCGATTGACCGGCCGCGCCAGCGCCGAAGCAAGCGCGCCCGCGTCGCGCAGGCCCGATGGCCCGCCGTGCTCGGCCAGTTGCCGATCATGCAGGGCGAGCGCGACATGTTCGCTCACCCAGCGCGGTTCTTGCCGTTCCGGCATCTACCTGGCGAGCGCGCGGAGGATTTTGCGGTCCTCGCGCATGATCTCCTCGGCCATTTCCATGTCCGCCGCAAAGTCCGGGTCGTGCGCTGTCAGCCGCACGCCGTCCGGGGCCTCGGTGAGGTGCAGCGTATCCCCCGGCCCCACGCGCAGCCGGGCAAGCACGTCCTTCGGCAGGACGACTCCGGCGGAATTGCCGATCTTCGTGATCTTGAGCGTGGTGTTCATACGAAGATTATAACGCAATAGCGGAGGCCATGCAATGGCGTGACGGGGGTTTCCGGTCAGGCCGTCGCCGGCCTTTTCAGCAAGTCGTCCGTGACTTCCCGCAGGAACAGTGGTCTTTCCGACGCACCGGCGATCGCATCTACAAAAGCCTTGCGGGTGGCAGGCTCGTCGCGTCGAAGCCGCTGAACACGTCGCGCGATCAGGCCATTCAGCGACGCCGAAGAAGCGCGCGTTGTCCGCATCCCAATGCAGCCGCGAGCCGAACGAGCCGAATTTCTCGCAAATCAGCTCCGTGCCACGCCGCCACGCATGGCGGATGCTCTTCCTTGTCGGGATGAACCTTCCACCGGCAACCAGCATGGCCGCGCTCCTTTATCCGGGCGGCGTGACAGAACTTGCCACTATTGGGTTTCGGGGCTGGTGGTGGTGAAGTGAGCCGCCCGATTGACGGCTCACTCCTGTTCAGAAATCGCGGACCAACCGCAACATATCATTCCCGTTACGGCGCTGATAATTTACGGGTAACCTTTATTTTACATTCATGCCACACCTAATTCTTATTGGGAATGATATGGGGATGACAACAGCTATTTTCAATGCTAACTAGGTCCACATGGGAGATGCCGCAGCAACGGCACCTCCCATGTGGAGGCAGTCACCCACCTCGTGCGTTTCACGCGAGGCGAGTCATGAGACACCCTCCTTCAGAAGTCAACGCGTGTGGCTGGCGTTGTCTATGGACTGAAGGAAAAATGAAATGAAAAAGCCTATTGGCACGGTGGCGCACACTGGCGAGGTTTGTCCTGAGTCAGGCATATGGAAGCCCGCTAACGGTAACACCACTGCGCCCATTGCAAAGGGCAATCGAATGCCACCCTACAATGGCGCGGCAACTATCTGGACCCTTATCCAACACGCGTAGGAATCTTGTTCAGGGTCGGCAGAAGCGCCGACCCTGAACGCACAATAGCCTCAATCCCGCTCCCGGTCCCCCGCGCCCATATAAAGCTCCCGCCCCGTTTCCTCATAGACCTTGCTCATTTCCGCCATGCCCTTTTCAGCCGTATCCGCCGCGACGAAGGCGTCCGATGGCTGGTTTTGCAGCCGGGCGAACTCGCGCACTTCCTGCGTGATTTTCATCGAGCAGAACTTCGGCCCGCACATCGAGCAGAAATGCGCCGATTTCGCGCCTTCGGCGGGCAGGGTCTGGTCGTGGTATTGCTCCGCCGTGTCCGGGTCCAGCGAGAGGTTGAACTGGTCGCGCCAGCGGAATTCAAACCTTGCGCGGCTCAGCGCGTCGTCGCGCACCTTGGCCGCCGGGTGGCCTTTGGCGAGGTCCGCCGCGTGGGCGGCCAGCTTGTAGGTGACGACGCCAACTTTCACGTCGTCGCGATCCGGCAGGCCGAGGTGCTCCTTGGGCGTGACGTAGCAGAGCATGGCCGTGCCATACCAGCCGATCATCGCCGCGCCGATGCCGCTGGTGATGTGATCGT
>CAZUOV010000038.1:0-26487 GCA_964621355.1 uncultured Novosphingobium sp.
CGCACTCCGCTAATTTACGCCGCGAGTTGTGCCAAATGTTCTGACGACGGACACTTGCCGTCACCACGCAGGGAAGCGCCGTCATGCACGGTTACGTCAGACGGATAAGGCTTGCGACAACGCTCCATTCAAGCCTTTGCATCCATTCAGACTCACAAGTCCATAACAGCCTCTAGGGGCGAAACCCTATCGACTGGTCGCATTCTGCGCTTTGGTCAGTGCGGTTGCATCTGCGATGGTCACAGGTGCGGTCCCATCCGGCAGCAGAATTTTCGACTGATCGCCGCTAACCTTGGCTGCTTTCCAGTTGATGGCATACTCCAGAAATAAAGCCGCATCAGCCGGGGCCAGCTTCTTGGCGATGTCATGAGTCTCGCTCATGTTCAAAAAATCGATATCTGCAATTTTGATTTCTGTAGCGTCCGCCACCGCTTGGATACTGTCCCCAGCCGATTGATGATCTCCCTCGTTGGCTCGGGAACCATTCCCACACCCCGCCAGGGCTAACGTCGCCGCTATAAAAATCGAACTACGCATATTCACTCCATCTCCTGCCGGCCTGGCGAGCTAGCCACAATCGACTTCGAAGCTCGCCTGGTCGTCGATCGAACTGCCCTCGTCTGTTACCAGATTTATATTTGTCGCTCTTACGGTCCGGCCCGTTAGAGCGACGGTAAACGGACGTGTAACATATTGGCCGCCGCGCAACATGCGCTCGGGTGAGCTAAACGGCTTGTCGACACCAAGGCCAATGGTGAGTTCCTGGCCGACTGCAGTGAAATCAACAAAGATGGGCTCTCCATCCGGGCCGGTTCCGGGTCCAGATATTTCCGCATCGACTGCTCCGTCTACTGTGCTGGCAACGCACGTTGTGGCTGTGAAGGCGTAGCGGCCGCTTGACGTGGCCACGACGCCATTACGGATGGTCGCACCGGCATTTACAATCGCATCCTTGCCTTGTTCGGTTTCGGTAGCGCCATCTTTATCAGAAGCGTCAACGCAGGCTGCGACACTGAAAGCCAACATGCTCACAAAGGCGGCGGTAATCGGAATCCTAGAGACTGCTCTTCTCCCTGTTGTCGTCAGTCCCAGCGGTTAGCGGCAAAAGGATAACAAGGCCAGCCGCGCGGTTGTCGAGACAGGGATCGTGCGCGCCGATCCAGAGATCGCGTAATTCTAGCTCGGCGGGCTGGAGATTCTCCGCGATCTCCCGAAGCTCGGCACTGATGGGATCGTCACCCTTTGACGGAGCGGACCCCGATGCCAATATGCTTTGCGCGAATCAACGAATGGAAACCCACATGACCAATCTCCCGACCAGCCCGGATCAGGTGGACGTCAAGCTTTTCGGCAACGACCATGTGCGGGTCTATCGCGAAACCGGCGGTGCGCGCGGCTATGACTGGAACGGGTCTGAAATCCTGCTCCTGACCACCACCGGCCGCAAGTCGGGCGAGGAAAGGACGATTCCCCTGTGCTTCGCGCGCGATGGCGACAACCTCGTCATCGTCGCATCAAAGGGTGGTGCGCCAACGCATCCTGCCTGGTATCTCAATCTCCAGGCCGATCCCGAAGTAACGGTGCAGGTGAAGGACAAGGTGTTCGCGGCCACGGCGCGCACCGCGCAATCGCCGGAGCGCGAACGGCTCTGGCCAATCGCCCTGACCGCATGGCCGCTCTACGACAACTATCAGCACAAGACCGACCGGGAAATCCCGGTGGTGGTGCTGGAACCTGCTGACATACGCCCCTAGAAGCAGCATCATCGGGGCTGCGCTATTCGCAAACCGCTCCATCGCGATCCCGGTTCAGCCAATGGGAACAAGCTGGATCGCCCGCTCCGATAATTGAAACAAAATGAACTGAAATGTTGCGCAGGGTATTGCCCCGTCTCTAGCAAGCGACCCTGCGGATCGGGGGCAGGAGAACGGCATGCAATGGTCTTTAACATTTGCCCAAAATGACGGGCGATGGTGGGGTTTAACGGTCTCTGAAATCTGCTCCATCGCGGGCGTGGTCACGGCAATCCTGACAATAGGATGGGCTTTCTGGCAATACAGCGAAGCGAAGAAGGCTGCTGCGGAAGTCCGAATTAACGCGATGCTGCGCGAAATGCTCGCAATGAAATTCCAGCTTTATCTGCATGGGAATCCCAAAAATGAAGCTCTACATAAATTCAATGCCTATCGGATGTGGGTGTTGGAAGAGCTTTATCAGTGGATATTTGTTGGAGATGCCGAAAAGCTTGTAAAGCCGTTATGGCTTGGGACTTTGCATTATCATATCGCAAAGGTCGAGGCGGAATCGCAAAAACGGTTCCTTGACGCTGCTGAGTGTTACAACCGACGATACCTTGCCTATTGCCAAAAACGGTGGACCGATCCGGGCCATTCGGTCGATCCGGTTGCTGGACGGATCGACCCGCCGGGCGCATGATGCCGAAATGACCACCGCGCGTGCCCTACCGCTAAACTGGCGACTTGCCGCGGGGCCAGCGTGCAGTGTGCGCTTCTGTCGTGAAAGATGGAAAGATCATGGCGGTAAAGGATGAGTGGTCCGATTTTCGGGACACGACGGACCAAGCTGTCCCACCGCTTCCACCCGGCGCGAAGCTCGACGTGCCTCCACCCCCTCCTGGCTATAGGCTGGACACCGATATTCCCCCGCCTGAGACTCGCTCAGGGCTAACCCATCGTTCTTCGCTGCTGACAGCCTTGAACCCGTGAACGCGCTCAGCGAGTCTCCTGCGGGCTTCAACCCCGTCCGGTGGCTTGCGGAGTTCAAGGCGGTCGGCGGTGGCTGGATGGTTCGCGACCACCTTTCCCTTGTCATCCAGGTGGAACGCCAGACCGACGACGAACTCAGCCGGGCGCGAGAACTGGTCGTCAGCCTTGGCGCAGAGGATCGCGCCGCCAGTCGAACGGCCTGACAGCTACACCGATATCGCCCGCTTTCTCAGGTGAGCGCACGAGCGCGACGACGGCGTCGGTCGGAACCTTCGGCACCAGCCTTTTGACGATGAGACGACCGAGTTGCCCGGTCACGCCAGTGACGGCGATGGTCTCATTGATAATACTCCTATTCGAGTTTTGATTAGTTGAACTGGAAGCCGGAGATGGCGGTTTCCATCACCTTCTCGCTGTAGATGCGTTCGCCCGGTCCTTCGGCCGCGCCTGCCGCTACCATCAACGGCAGCAGATGCTCCTCTTGCGGATGAGACAGCCGACCGGCGGGAGCCTCCTCCCACCGCTCAAGAGCGACGGCCCGCTGCGTCTCGGGTGATTTCACTGCGTCGGTCAGCCATTGGTCGAACGCGACCGAGGGCTCGGTAAACCGCGGGTCGCCGTAGGCGCGCATGTTGTGAAAGCTAATGCCCGAAGCCACGATCAGCACGCCCTTGTCGCGCAGCGACGCGAGCGCGCGGCCGGCGGCCAGATGAACCGCGGGATCGAGGTTGCGCTCCACCGACATCTCCACGACCGGCACGTCGGCGTCCGGAAAAGCGACCTTGAGTGGCACGAAGACGCCGTGGTCGAGGCCACGATCGGGGTCCACGCGCGCCTTCAGACCAGCTTCCTCAAGGAGCGCCGCCGCCTCCTGCGCGAGCCACGGTGCGCCGGGCGCATCGAACCGCAGTTGGTAGGTGTGTTCCGGGAAGCCGTAATAGTCGTAGATCAAGCTGGGCTTTTCCGCGCCGGTCAGGGCGAAGCCCTCTGTTTCCCAGTGGCCCGACACGACCAGGATGGCAGTCGGAGTCTCCAGCAGCCGCTTGGCGAAAGAGCGCAGGAAATCTTCCATGCCGCTCCAAACGCCGCGTGGATCGTCCATGAAGAAACACGGGCCGCCCCCATGAGGGATGAAGAATGTCGGTTGGCGGGTCATCAGCATCTCCTTTCGAAGACCTATATGCGCTTGACACCCATATATGATAATCAGGCAATCGCGAGTATGACTTTCAACCAAGAGTAGGAAATCATGGCAGACCGGCTAATGGGGATTGAAGTATTCGCAAAGGCGATTGGGCTTGGAAGCCTGTCTGCCGCCGCCAGGGACATGAGCATGTCGTCGGCGATGGCAGCGAAACATCTGAACGCTCTTGAAGCGCGTCTCGGCGTGACCTTGGTCAATCGCAGCACGCGCCGACTTTCGCTCACCGAAGCCGGCGTGACGTATCTGGAAAAGGCCGAGCCGATCCTGGCGGACCTTCGCGAGGCGGAAGCCGAAGTCTCCGCCCGCACCTTGGCCGTGGAGGGTCTGCTCCGTGTCAGTGCGCCGGCGGCGTTCGGAGCGTTGCATCTTGGCGAACTCATCGGCGAGTTTCACCATCTGCACCCAGAAGTGACAGTCGAGTTGGGTCTCAATGATCGCTACGTCGATCTGCTTGAGGAGCGCTGGGATATGGCGATGCGGATCGGAAAGCTCCCGGACAGCAGTTTGGTGGCGCGAAAGTTAGCGGATGTCCGGCTGAACATCTGCGCTTCACCGGCCTATCTTGCCGCTCGCGGCACACCGCGCACCCCGGCCGATCTCAAATCCCATGATTGCCTGGGCTATACGCTTTCGTCGCTCACGGGCATCTCGCACTGGGGCTTCGGCGCTGACGGCGGCATCCGTCAGCCTGTCCGGGGCTCGCTCCACGCCAACAATGGCGAAGTGCTGGTCCAGGCTGCCTTGGCGGGGCAAGGGCTCGTCTATGGCCCACGCTTTCTCACATCTCGGGAAGTCGCGGACGGCCGACTGGTGGAGGTCGAGTTCGACGTGCCCCTGATGGAAATGGGCGCGATCCACGCCATCACCCACGCGACGCGCAAACCGGCCGCCAAGACAAGAGCCTGGATCGACTTCCTGTCGCGTCGGCTGCGCGAACTGGCTGTCGATTGGTGAAGCGTAGACACCCTTGTCGTGCAGAGGTGCCAGCACTGACCAGGCGCCATGATCCAGGCCCCATTGATCGCGATCCAGTCCCACCCACTGTGGTTTGACGACCTCGACAATCTCCTGGGTAACGTCTGGCGCGCCATTCTCGAACACAAGCAGAGAACCGCGGGCGTGGTCCTGGCCATGCCCCCTGCGGTGCTTCGGGTTGGCGATGCCTGCTTCCGCTTCCTTATGGTCCTGGCGCATCCGGCGGAGCCGGTCACGATGCCATCAAGCTTGTCTATCGGTATGCGCCGACCCTTGCAGCCGAGTTGGGCAGCGCGTTTCCGGCATTGGTCCGATCTCAAATTGTCAATGATGTGATATTTTCGCGCGTCGATTGTGGCTATCGGCCATGCAAAATCGCAAAGCAGTTGCATCGCGTCGCGGCGGAAGAGATCGCGTGGTGATTTCGGTGCAACCGGGGAGAGGGCTATCATGAACTGGAATCTCAAAAATCGAGTGGCTCTGGTAACGGGCGGCAGCAAGGGCCTGGGCTTCGCCACTGCCCTCAAATTCGCGGAAGCCAACGCCAGGGTAGTGATCGTCGCGCGCGACAAGGCGGGGCTGGAAGCTGCGCGGCGGGAAATCGCTCGACGCTCCGGCATGGATATCGCGGCGTTCGTCTGCGACGTGACCAACAGCGCGCAGATAGCCGCTGTATACGCCGATATCGTGAGGGAAGTCGGAAATGTCGACATTCTCTTCAACAATGCCGGCAGCCACGCGCACGACAGTTTCCTGAACCTGAGCGACGATGCCTGGGAAGCGGATATCGAGCTCAAGCTGATGTCGAACGTTCGCTTCGCGCGCGCGGTCATGCCCGGGATGATCGAGCGCCGCTGGGGACGGATCATCAACATCGTAAACACGCTGGCCAAAGCACCGCGCGCCCTGACAGCGCCAACGTCGGTCAGCCGCGCCGCCCAGATGGCGCTTACCAAGGTGCTGGCCGGAGAAGGCGGTCCGCACAATGTGCTGGTGAACGCTATCGCCGTCGGGGTGATCCATAGCGACCAGTTGCGCCGCGCCCATGCCTCCGCCGGTGACGGCAGCAGCTATGAGGAATTCACGGCCGCGATGGCGCAAAAATTCGGAATTCCGCTTGGCCGCGTTGGCGAAACCGACGAACTCGCCGACGTGGTGTGTTTTCTGGCGTCGGACGCTTCGTCATACGTGACGGGAACGGTCCTGAATGTGGATGGCGGGGTGTGCCCGGCCTATTAGACCGGCCAGGATCGCAAGGGAGCAAACCGAACCTTTGATGATGTCGAATTTCCTTCGATAAAAGTGACCTGCCCATGGCGGAACCGGAAGGCCCATGCATCCCATGCATATGTCGGGGGTTCCATGGGAGGGAAAGATGCCGTTCAAATCACATCGGGCAGCGCTCTGCGTCAGCGCCGCGGTTGTTCTCATCGCGCAGGCCAATCCCGCCAGCGCCGCCGCCCAGAGATATGAGATCGGGACGGAAACGGCGCCTGGCGCCTGTTCGATATGGAGGCCGATCCGTCCGAGCAGACCGATCTGGCGGATCGCGAACCTGCCGTGCTCCTGCGGCTGATCGGGACGTGGCGGCAATATGCGGATCGTAATGGGATCGTGCTCCCGGAGATTCCGGGACTATAGCGCCGTCAAGCAGCGCGATGATGCGGCGCCGTTCGTTGGCGGGAGGGAATCCGGCGGATCGGCTGGCCATTGCCTTTCCCGCCAAGGGATGCAACGAAACGCCGGTGTTTGAAGAATGCGGATATCCGCACCGGCGGATTTGTATGTTCAATCGCGCCGTGGCGAACGAGAGGTCAGTAGGTCATGAACGACAAGATGCTTATCAATGGCGTGCTGGTGGATGGCGCGGCGCGGCTTGAAGTCATCAACCCCGCCACGGGGCGGCCTTTCGCCACTATCGCCCGCGCCGATGACGCCCAACTGGAAGAAGCGATCGCCGCGGCCAAGGCCGCCGGTCCCGCCTGGGCCGCGCTGGATTATGAGGCGCGCGGGGCGTTGATCGCGAAACTCGCCGACGCGATCGAGGCGCAAAAGGAGGAAATCGCCCACCTCCTCATCACGGAACAGGGCAAGCCGATGAAACAGGCGATGGGCGAAGTGATCGGCGGTATCTATCAGTTGCGGTATTACGCGGCGCAGCGGGGCGGGGCCAGGCTGCTCCAGGAAACCGAAAAGTTCCGCATCCTCGAACATCGCACGCCGCTGGGCGTGGTCGCGGCGATTACGCCGTGGAACTATCCGTTCTTGATGGTGACGCAGAAGATCGGACCCGCGTTGATCACCGGAAATACCGTGGTGGCCAAGCCGGCGCCGACTACACCCATGTGCGCGCTTAAGATCGCCGAACTTGCCGCCGATATCTTCCCCGCCGGCGTGTTGAACGTGATTATCGACGCAAACGATCTGGGTGGCGCGCTGACCAATCACCCCGATGTCGCCAAGGTGAGTTTCACGGGCTCGACTGCCACTGGCCGGAAAGTGCTCGCCGCGGGAGCCGATTCGCTGAAACGGATCACGCTGGAACTGGGCGGCAACGATGCGGCGATCGTGCTTGACGACGTGGACGCCAAGGAAATCGCCCCGAAACTGTTCGCCGGGGCGATGGTCAACGCGGGGCAGGTCTGCCTTGCCATCAAGCGAGTCTATGCGCCGTCGGCGATCTATGACGATCTTTGCGCCGAACTGGCGCGCCTGGCGGAGGAAGCCACTGTCGACGATGGCGCCAACCAGGGTGCCGAGATCGGCCCGGTGCAGAACCGTATGCAATATGAAAAACTGCTCGGCTTTCTGGCGGACGCCGAGGCGAACGGCACGATCGTCGCGGGCGGCAAACCGCTCGATCGCGAGGGCTATTTCATCGCGCCGACCATTGTGCGCGATATCCCCGACGATGCGCGCCTCGTCCGCGAGGAACAGTTCGGCCCGATCCTGCCCGTGCTGCGCTATGACGATATCGACGATGCCATCGCGCGCGCCAACGACAACGAATATGGCCTTGGCGGCACGATCTGGAGCAAGGACAGCGACCGGGGAATCGAAGTGGCGATGAAGATCGATTCCGGCACGGTGTGGGTGAACAAGCACCTCGACTTGCCTTTCGATATTCCGTTCGGGGGCTCGAAGCAATCGGGCGTCGGCCGCGAGGGCGGGGAGGAGGGCCTTGCCGCCTATACGCAGCCGCATGTCATAAACGTCGCGCTCGGTTGACGCGCGGCCTGCGCGCGGGAAGGAACGAGAGCGATGCCACATATCACGCGAGCGGCGGTCGCGTTCTCTCCCCATGAGCCGATGCGGCTATGCGAGGTCTCGGTTGCCGATCCGGGGCCGGGGCAGGTTCTGGTCCGCTTCATCGCGACAGGGCTGTGCCATAGCGACCTGCATGTGTTGCACGGAACCTTCGCGCAGAAGTTTCCGGCGATCCTCGGTCACGAAGGCATTGGCGAGATCGTCGAGGTCGGTCCCGGTGTCACCGATTTCGCGCCGGGCGACCGCGTCATGCCTTACCTTGTTCCCGACTGCGGCGAGTGCGACTTCTGCCGTTCGGGCAAGACCAATTTCTGCGCCCGCTTTGCCGAGCGGCGCATGTCGGACGAAACGCCGTTCTCGCTTGATGGCCAGCCAGTCCATCCTTTCATGGGGATCGGCAGCTTTGCCGAACTCAGCGTGATCCATGCGGACATGATAACCCGCGTGTCGCCAGAGGCGCGCCCCGATCAGGCATGCTGCATCGCCTGTGGCGTCACGACCGGGATCGGCGCGGCGACGATTACAGCCGGCGTTGGTCCCGGCAGCTCGGTCGCGGTGTTCGGTGCGGGCGGCGTGGGGCTGAGCGTGGTCCAGGGCGCCCGGCTGGCGGGCGCGGACAAGATCATCGTGGTTGACCGCAACCCCGCGAAGGAAGAGGTGGCGCGCCTGTCGGGAGGCACTCATTTCATCGTCGCGGGCGGTGAGGAAGCGCCGGTCAGGCAAATCCGGCGCCTTGCGCCTCCGGGCGTGGACTATGGTTTCGAATGCGTCGGCATCCCGGACCTGATGGCCGATGTGGTGGCCGCCACCAATCCCGCATGGGGCGTTGCCGTGTGCGTCGGCCTCATGCCCGACAGATCCGACTTTTCGATTCCGACCGGCAACATCTCCACGGGGCGCACCATGAAAGGCTCGCTGATGGGCGGCGCGAAGCGGCAGGACGTCGCCCGTTTCGTGGAAATGTTCGTCCGGGGCGACTATTCGCTCGACCATATCGTCAGCCACACGCTGACGCTGGACCAGATCAATCATGGCTTCGACATGATGGTTTCCGGCGAGGCCGTGCGTTCGGTCGTCATCTACTGAAGGGGTTGTGCGCGGGACTTCCGCGAGCCTTGCATGGTCCGTTTGCCAAGGCCAATGAGCATGGGATGCGTATCGCTCTCTTCGAGCCGGAAATCGCCGGAAACGTCGGCGCCGTTCTGCGTCTGGGCGCCTGTCTGGGGGCGGCCGTGGACCTTATCGAGCCCATGGGGTTCGAGTGGGATGATCGAAGGGTGCGGCGGGCCGCCATGGACTATATCGATCATGTCACAGTTGCGCGTCATGCGGGCTTCGACGCGTTCAGGGCCGCGATCGGTTCGCGAAGGCTGGTGCTGTTCACTACGAAGAGCCGCCAGTCGGCCTACGATTTTGGTTTCAGGGCCGACGATGTCCTGCTCTTCGGAAAGGAAAGCGCGGGCGTGCCCGCCGCGATAGCCGACGCCTGCGATGGACGGGTGCGGATTCCCATGCGGCCGCAGGTGCGCTCGATGAACCTTGCCACATCGGCGGCGCTCGCGCTTGGCGAAGCTCTTCGCCAGACCGCAACCTTGCCGGGTTGACCCGCCCATGCTGCCTGAGTTTCCGGGTTGTTCAACTGGGCCGATGCGCGCCGGAATCGCCCATCATTGACGCCTGTCAGCGCCATGGCCTAACGTCATCACGCTGCGAAGCGATCGGTTAGTGGAGGGGCCGTGGCTTGCCGGTCCACCGATAGGGGGCTCTGTCATTGCATTTGGCTGATGGAACCCGCGAGATCGCCGACATCGAAGCCCCGCAACATGAACCTGGCAACCTGCTGTCGCAGTGCGGTCGCGGCACCGCCGCCGAATGCAGGATCATCGAAGCGCTGGGGAAAGAAGAATGAAGCGGGAAGCACCTGTCGGCGGCTATGCCTGGTATGTTGTCGGCACGTTGCTGATAGCGTGGACGCTCGCCTATCTCGATCGACAGGCGATCACTCTGCTGATCCCCTCGCTGAAAGCGGACCTGCATCTTTCGGACACTCAGGTCAGTCTTGTGCAGGGGCTGGCCTTCGCCCTGTTCTTTGCGCTGGCGGGGCTGCCGATCGGGCGTCTGGTCGATCGGGCAAACCGGCGGACGATCATCGCCATCGGCACTCTGGTCTGGTCCCTGGCGACGATCGCATGCGGGTTTGCCGAGAACTTCGCCGAACTGTTCGTCGCCCGCATGGGTGTCGGGGTGGGCGAAGCCTGCCTTGCCCCGGCCGGATACTCGCTGCTGGCGGATTATTTCACCGGCGCCAACCGGGGGCGTGCCGCCGGCATCGTGGGCGCGGGAGGCCCATTGGGCAATGCGTTGTCGAGTGTCCTCAGCGGATGGCTGATCGAACGGTTCGGTGCGGGGGGTATCGACGTTCCGCTGGTGGGCAACCTCGCGGCATGGCAGTTCGTCTTTATCGCGTTTGGTCTGCCTGGCCTCGTCGTGTCGCTGCTGGTCCTGACCATCCGCGAGCCGAAACGGCAGGAGGCCGCCGCGGATCTGGGCGTGCAGCATGCCTCGTTTCCGAAATACGCCATGGCGCACAAGAGCGTATTCATACCGGTTTATGCGGCGCTGGCCTGCCAGTTCATTTCGGGATACGCGATCGTTTCGTGGGGTGCGGTGCTGTTGATGCGAGTCAACAAGGTTCCGCCCGGCGAAGTCGGGGCGATGTTCGGAATGATGTTGCTGATCGCGGGCGTAGGCGGATCGGCTGCTTCCGGGGTCATCTCCGACATCCTGGCGCGGCGCCGTCCCCTGGACGGCAGGCTGCGCCTGGCGTGGTTTGCTTATCCCCCGATCATTATCGGATATGCGCTGTTTGTCGTTCCGGCGGATACGGCCCTGACATTTGCCGCGATTACCTGGATTACTCTTTTCAGCGGCGCCTATACGACCGCGAGTTATCCGATGCTGACCGACCTTGCGCCCAATGAGATGAGAGGGCAGGCCGTTGCGGTATACATGCTGGTGGGAAATCTCGCCGGCCTGGGGCTGACGCCGACGCTTGTCGCCCTGGCGACGGATTATCTCTATCGCGATGAGACGATGATCCGCCAGTCGATCGTCACCGTGGGGCTGCCTGCATCCACGCTGGCGCTGGTGCTCAGCATAATTGCGCTGCGCCATTATGCGGCGATGCGCCGCGAGGTTTTCGGAGTGCGGGCATGACGAGAACAGCGGGGGCGCCGCTGCCCGGCGATCAGCCGGCTTCTTCCGCTGACTGTTTCGGCGGCTTTCCGAAACGCTGGCGATAGGCCCGTGTGAACGCCGAATGCGACCGGTATCCCATCAGGTTCGCCACTTCGCTCACCGCCAACGACGGTGGCGTTTGCAGCAACCTGCGGGCGCGATCCAGCCGTATGGCCGACACATAGGCCATCGGCGTTGTCCCCATCATCTCACGAAAATCCATCGCAAAAGTGGACCGTGACATGCCCACCTCCGCCGCGAGAGATCCCACCGTCCAGTCCCTTCCCGGCTTGCGTTGGATCAGCCTCAGCGCCGCCTCCACGCCGATGTGCCGATTTTTGAGGCGATGCTCGATCGTCTCCGGTGCATGATAGGTGTGAAAGAAGCCCTTGAAGATGCAGATATAGATCAGGTGGATGATGCCAAAGGCAAGCGCCCGCCCGCCGGCGGTCTCCAGGTTTTGCGGCAGGGAACGGATATCCTTGTCCGCGTTTTCAAAGGTGGGAAGGCCGATTTGCGCGCCCCGCATGGTGACGATATCCGGCATTCCGGCGTCGATCGTTCGCGCATCCTCTCTTTCCAGCCCGAGCTGCGCGCTCAGTATCAGTCCGCTGGCGGCGGTATCGCGTGCGTGAGTGACGATGCGCGGAACCCGGTCCGCGCGCGAATCGATCCTGACCCGTTCCATCTTCTGCGGCGAACCGCCGCCGCCGCGCCAAAGCCGGTATTCGATCCCGCGCGCGATTAATGCGCAGTCGCCGGTTCCTAGCTCGATCGTCTCGTCCGCCATGCCCAGCGTGACGTTTCCTTGCAGGAGGTAATGCATATGCACACGGCGCGTCGACCGCAGCGCCGCGCCGGATCCGTCGCCGATGTCCAGCACGGCGATATCCACGTCTGCGGGCTGGAGCGTAAAGAGAAGATCGGACAGTTCGACTGTCATGCCATCAACATCCTCCCGGATTTCATCTCGACCCAGGCCGCGCCGTCGCAAATTCTGTGCATATCGTCCAGACTCGCGCGCCGATGTTGCCCTGGTTCGGCGATGGGGCGCAGTGTGGCGGGTGACGGGAACGGCCGCAAGAGATCGGCCGCAACGATAAACGATGGAGAGGCGGCATGGGACCAGATCATGATCTGGTGGTGCGGGGCGGCACCATAGTCGATGGGTCGGGCGATGGTGCCTTTGTCGGCGACATCGCCGTGGACGAAGGCATCATTGTCGCCGTCGGCGAAGTGAAGGGGCGCGGCCGGGAGGAGATCAATGCCGATGGCCTCATCGTCACGCCTGGCTTCGTCGATATCCATACGCATTATGACGGCCAGGTCACCTGGGAGAACCGGCTGGCGCCGTCCAGCGACCACGGCGTCACCACCGTCGTCACCGGCAACTGCGGGGTTGGCTTCGCTCCCGTTCGTCCGGCCGATCATCAGATGCTCATCAAGGTCATGGAGGGTGTGGAGGACATTCCCGAACTGGTGATGGCCGAAGGCATTCCATGGAACTGGGAGACGTTCCCGCAATATATGGATGCGCTCGCCGAGCGGTCGTTCGACATAGACGTGGCAGTGCAACTGCCGCATTCGCCGGTGCGCGTCTATGTGATGGGCGAGCGCGGCGCGAAGCATGAAGCATCGACTGAAGCCGACAGAGCGGAAATGACCCGGCTGGTGGAAGAAGCGGTGCGTGCGGGCGCTGTCGGTGTCACGACCTCCCGGTCATCGGGCCATCGCCTCAAGAACGGCGAGCTTGCGCCGAGTGTCCTCACTGAGGAAGCCGAGCTTCTGGCGCTGGCCAAGGGATTGAGGAACACAGGCTGCGGCGTGTTCCAGCTCATCACCCAGGCAGAGGCGCCAGCCGACAAGGACATGGCCGTGGTCCGCAATATCGCGCGCGCGGCGGGCCGGCCGACCTCTTTCACGCTGCTGGAAGTGCAGCATTTGCCGGCCAAGTGGCGCGACATGGTGGCGCAGGTCGAGGCAGCCAACGCCGAAGGACTGGAAGTGCGCGGGCAGGTATTCCCGCGCCCGGTCGGCGTGCTGATGGGGATGGACCTGTCCTTCCATCCCTTCGCGATGCGGCCGTCCTGCAAGGGTATCGGCCACTTGCCGCTGGCGGAACGCGTGGCGATCATGCGCGACCCCCAATTCAAGGCGAAAGTCTTGGCGGAAGCGCCGGTCCCCGATCCGCAGCCGATGTTCAATATGCTGGCCGGATCCACCGACCGCATGTTCGAGCTTACCGATCCGGTGAATTATGCGCCTTCGGCCGACGACCTGATCGCGGCGCGGGCCGAACGGGCGGGGCAGTCGCTCGATTCCTACCTCTATGACCTGTTGCTCAAACATGACGGCAGGAACATCATCTATCTGCCGGGCGCGAATTTTGTGGATTGCTCGCTGGATGCGACGCGCGAGATGATGGCGCACCCGGATACGGTGATCGGCCTTGGCGACGGCGGCGCGCATTACGGTTTCATCTGCGATGCGAGCTGGCCAACTTTCGTGCTGACCCACTGGGTGCGCGATGCGTCGCCCGATCGGGCGTTCCCGCTGGAATGGGCGGTTTCCGAGTTGTCGAGAAAACCCGCGCAGGCAGTGCGGTTGAGTGATCGCGGCCGGATCGCCGTGGGTCTTCGCGCAGACATCAATGTCATCGACATGGACCGGCTGACTCTGTTCGCGCCGCGCACCGTGCATGACCTGCCAGCCGGTGGACGCCGCATCCAGCAGAAGGCGTCAGGCTATGTGGCGACCATCGTCGCGGGCGAAATCACATATCGCGAGGGAGAGCCGACCGGCGCGCTGCCGGGCCGACTGGTGCGGGGCGAGGGCTATCGCGCGATGCGGGAGGCGGCGGAATGAACGCCGCCATGACCGGCTTTACGTGGGAACCGTTGGCGCCCACCTTTGGCGCCGACATAATCGGCCTCGACATCAGCGAGTCGATTCATCCGGCGGTGGGATGCGAACTGCGTGAGCTGTGGAACGAGCGCGGCCTGCTCCGCTTTCGCGGCACGGCGCTCGACGCACCCGGTTTTCTGGCACTGTCCAGCGTCTTTGGCGAGTTGGAGGTCCATCCCGCGAAAGAGAACCATGCGGAAGGTTATCCCAACCTTCTCACCATGGAATACGATCCGGCCGACCGGGCCGGCACCGCGATATACGAGGTGGACGGAGAGGAACTCGCCAACTGGCAGCCCTGGCATATCGACATGATCTACACCACCAGGATGGATCGGGGCGGCCTGCTGCAAGCGAAAGTGGTGCCGCCTTACGGCGGCAGGACCGGCTTCATCGACCGGGTGGCGCTCCTTGCGGACATGCCCGCTTCTCTGCGCAAACGGGTCGAGGGAAAGCGGGTCATGTACCAGATCGAACCGTGTTTCGATAAGGCGCGCTTCCTGCCCTGGCACGTGCGCATGGTGAACAAGCCGGACAGGCTGGCCCGTCTGGAAGAGCGCCGGGCGACCGACATGCCCGTCGTCTCGCATCCGGCCGTCATGCGCCATCCGGTTACAGGCGTTGACAGCCTGGCGATTTCTCCGGTCCATTCGACAGGCTTCGAGAACATGGACGAGGCCGAAGGCACGGCCCTGCTGGAAGAAGTCGTAAACTATATCGTCAATGCCCCCGGTAAGTTCTTCCAGGAATGGCAGGTGGAGGACATTGTCCTCTGGGACAATTGGCGGTTCGTGCACATGGCGGGCGGGTGCCCGACCGGACATGCCCGCCATCTGTATCGCGCCGGCGTGAAGGGCGATTACAGCGAGGGCAGGGTGTCCTCGCACAACACCGGCAAGGTGGAAGCGTGGGCCTCCACTGTCTGAAACAGGCGCTCGGCTGAAATCGTGGGACCGGCAGAGTCCGGAATGGAGAGAGGTAAGGCGGGCATGGCGAATTTCGATATCGAGCCACTCGGCGACCCGCATGTGCCGGGCGTTCGGATCACCGGCCTGACGCGGGCCGATCTGGATGACGCCGAAGTCGCGCGGCGGCTTCGCGATATCTGGATCGACAAGGGCATCATCGTCTTTCGCGGATTGTCCGGCCGCGAAAGCCACATGACGCTCAGTCGCCTGTTCGGCACGTTGACCACGCATCCCAGCGGCGTTGCCTGCAATGCCGAATATCCCGAACTCAGCGATATCAACTTCACGCCCGACGATGCCAACATAGCCGAAGTGAACGGGCGGCCCGTCGGTGCCTTCAACCCTTGGCATTCGGATCTGGTCTACTTTGCGGAGATCAATCGCGGCGGCATATTGCGCGCCATCACTCCGGCGAAGACCGGAGGTCTGACCGGCTTCATCGACCAGATCGCCGCCTATGACCGCCTCCCGCGCGCGCTGAAAGACCGGATCGAGAATCTCCGGGTGATCTATTGGGGCGATTTCCGGCTGGAGAAGGGCCGCTATACCGAAGTCGAGCGTGTCCTCAGCCGTAGCGCCAATGCCGACCGCATCATCGCCAAGCGCGACCAGTTTCCGCGCGTGTCGCACCCGATGGTCTATGTGCAGGCGGAGACGGGGCGAAAAGTGCTGAACGTGTCTCCCTGGTTCGCCCTGTCCATCGAGGGTATGGACACGCCCGAGGGATTGGCCTTGCTCGACGAGATCGTCGCCCGCACCACTGACCACCGGTACGCCTATTTCCATCGCTGGGAGGCGGAGGACATGGTGCTGTGGGACAACTGGCGCACCATTCACCGCGCCTGCGGCGTTCCGACCACCGAAACGCGAATCATGCAGCGCACGACTATCCTGGGAGACTACGGCATCGGCCGCATTGTCGGCTCCGCCGCCGGTGCTGGCGACCTTGAGCACGCGAACGTGTGATGGTCCGCCGTGCGCCAGGCGGGCCATCGTGTGAATGGAATCGCACCCGCGCCGGATCGCCGCAAGTCATCCATTGAAGCTCAATAGACGTCACGGACATAGCGCCGGTCCTGCCGCATCTGCGCGATATAGTCAGCGGCGGCGTCAGGCTTCATCCCGCCGTGCTTCGCCACGACCTGCATGAGAGCGGCATCCACGTCCTTTGCCATGCGGCTTGCGTCGCCGCAGACATAGAAATGCGCGCCGCCGTCTATCCATCGCCACAACTCCGCCCCTTCCTCGATCATGCGGTGCTGGACATAGAGCTTTCCGGCCTGGTCGCGGGAGAAGGCGAGGCTCAGGCGGTCGAGATGGCCGCCGCGCCGCCAGGCGTCGATCTCGTCGCGATAGTAGAAGCCGGTCGATTCATGCTGTTCGCCGAAGAACAGCCAGTTGGTCCCGCTCGCTCCGGTCGCCTGCCGGTCATGCAAAAAGCCGCGAAACGGCGCGATGCCCGTGCCCGGCCCCACCATTATCAGGGCGCGCGCCGGATCGGCGGGCGGATGGAAATGGTGCGAGGGCTGCGGGAAGATGGCCACGTCCTGCCGTTCGCTCCGGTCCGCGAGGAAAGCCGAACATACTCCCATGCGCCTGCGTCCCCGGCAGTTGTAGCGCACCACCGAGACAGTGAGTTGCACTTCTCCGGTTTGCGCATGCGGGCTCGATGCGATCGAGTAGAAGCGCGGCTGCAATGCCCGCATGACTCTGGAAAGGTCTTTCGGGCTCAGCCGGACTTTCGTGTCATGGAGGACATCGGCGATCTGCCGCCCCCAGAGCCATTGATCGAATTCGGCCTTGCGATCGGGATCGAGCAAGGGCGCGAAGGCTGCGTCGGGCTGACGCTCGGCGATGAGTTCGAGGATGCTGCGATTGAGGCGCGTGATGTCCCAATGACGCACCAGCGCCTCCGACAATGCCACTTCGCCGATATCCTTCACCGCGACGGGTGCATCCGGCGAAAGGTCGAGAAGCGCCAGTATCTCGTCGGCGAGGGCGGGGCAGTTGACCGGCCAGACGCCCAGAGAGTCTCCGGCCCGATAAGTCAGGCCGCTGCTGGCGACGTCGAACCCGAATTGCCGGACTTCCTTTTGTGCCCCGATGCCGCTCAGCAGCACATTGCGCGCGAGCGCGGCGCGCAACGGCTCCTTGCGGGTATGGACCGGCGGGGCCTGTGCCGGGCCGGGGCGGTCGGCCGCGACTTGCGCGGGAACGGACCGGGCCGGAGAACCGCCGTCATCGGGAGTGTGAAGCGCGGTGATGATCTGACCCAGCCAGGATGCCGCGGTTTTCTCATAGTCGGGCTCGCAATCGGCTCGCGGCGCGAGGCGAACGGCGCCGAGTTCTTCCAGCCGCGCATCGAGCCTGCGCCCGAAGCCGCAGAACTGGCCGTAGCTGGAATCGCCGAAAGCAAGCACTGAATAGCGCAGGTTTTCGAGACGTGGCGCGGTCCTGGCCGACAGGGCGGACCACAAGCCTCCTGCGTTGTCGGGAGGATCGCCGTCGCCGAACGTGCTGGTGATGAGCAGCGCGTGGTCGGCTTCGACGAGATCGGCGGGTTTCGCGGCATCCATGGCGAGCAGCCTGACGGCGATCGACGGCCCTTCCAGTTCCCTGGCGCATTGTTCCGCGAAACCTTCGGCATTGCCCGTCTGCGATGCCCAGAGGAGAAGCACGTTGCTGGCGGTGGCGGATGACGCGGGCGGCGGCGGGGCATCCGCATCCGGCAGTGGCGCGCGGGCGAAGAGCCCGGCGAGAAGGCCGTTTACATAATGGCGCCGCGCCGGATCGAAGGGACTCTCCTGCGGAATGAACGGAACTCCGCCGGTCCGTTGTCCTTCCGGCGAGAGCAATGCGGTCGTGAACCCGGCAAGCCAGACACGTTCTTCGTCGGAAATCGTGGGCGGCTGCCCTGTTTCCAGCCCCATCGTGCGGGCGAAGGCCTCGATCGCGGATACGGGAACGGATGAGGGAGACGGTGCCATGGCGTCCTCCTGATCTTGCCGGGAAAGCGCCGCGTCGGCGGGGCCGGACACACGAGTCAGCGCGACGGCGGAGAACTTGAATTCGGGCTGCATCGAGATCGGGTCGATGGCGTCGCTGGTCACGGCGTTGATGGCGAGATCCTCGCCGAACACGTCGTTCCAGTGAAAGGGCGCGAAGCAGTTGCCGGGCCGGACCCGGTCCGTGACCACGGCGGGAAGGACCGCGCGGCCTCGCCGCGACCTGACCTCGACCCGGTCCTTGTCGCCGATGCCGAACGCTTCTGCGTCATCGGGATGGATTTCCACGAAGGGGCCGGGGTTGAGCTTGTTGAGCGCCGGCACTTTTCCGGTCTTGGTAAGAGTATGCCACTGGTGTTGCAGCCGGCCCGTGTTGAGGATCAGCGGGAAGTCCTCGTCCGGCATGTCCGCCGGGTCCATATGGGGGCGGGGCAGGAATCGGGCCTTGCCTCGTTCGGTGGGGAACGTGATCCGGGGACGGCTGCCGTCATCGTTCAGCCGTTCGGTCTGGCTCACGCCGTCGTTGAGATAGCGGATCGGATGCCGGTCCTCATCGCCGTCCGGCGGGCAGGGCCATTGCAGCGGCGTCCGGCGCAGGCGCTCGTGGCTCGCGCCGCGAATGTCATAGCCGGTTCCGGGGTTCCAGAACCGCTTGATCTCCTCGAATACGGCAGAGGCGGAAGAGTAGGTGAAGGCGTCCGCGTAGCCCATCTCGCAAGCGACGCGGGCAATGATCTCCCAGTCCGCCATCGCATCGCCCGGCGGGTCGACGGCCTTCTGCATCAGCGTCAGGTTGCGCTCGGAGTTTATCATCACGCCTTCCGCCTCGGCCCAGAGCGCGCCGGGGAGGATGATGTGGGCATAGCGATTGGTTTCCGTATCGAGATAGGCGTCTTGCGTCACGACCAGTTCCGCCGCCTCCAGTGCCGCGATCACGGCCTTGCGGTTGGCGACGCTGGCGACCGGGTTGGTGCAGATGATCCAGCAGGCCTTGATCCTGCCCGCCGCCATATCCTCGAACATGGCGATTGTGCCCGATCCGGCTTCGACTCGCAGGCTGCCGCGCGGCACGCCCCAGACGTCCTCGACGAAATGGCGCTCGGCCTCGCTTGGCGTGGCGCGCTGGCCCGGCAGGCCCGGCCCCATATAGCCCATCTCGCGCCCGCCCATGGCATTGGGCTGGCCGGTGAGCGAGAAGGGACCGCTGCCGGGGTGGCAGATCGCGCCGGTGGCAAGGTGGAGGTTGCAAATGGCGTTGGTGTTCCAGGTGCCGTGCGTGCTCTGGTTGAGGCCCATGGTCCAGCACGTCATCCACTCGCCCGCATCGCCGATCCACTCCGCCGCCTTGCGCAAGTCGGCCTCCGAGATACCTGTCATCTGCGCCACTTTCGCGGGGGGATAATCGGCGAGCAAATCCGGCATCGCTTCCCAGCCTTCGGTGAACTCCGCGATGAAGGCATCATCCGTCTTGCCTGTCTCGACCAGCAGGTGAAGCAAGCCGTTCATCAGCGCGAGGTCGGTGCCCGGTTTTACTTGCAGGAACAGGTCCGCCTTGTCGGCGGTGGCGTTGCGGCGGGGGTCGACGACGATCAGTTTCGCGCCTGCTTTTACCCTGTCCATCATCCGCAGGAACAGGATGGGGTGGCAGTCCGCCATGTTCGCGCCGATGACGAGGAACAGGTCGGCGTGATCGAAATCCTGATAGGAGCCGGGCGGGCCGTCCGCGCCGATAGACAGCTTGTAGCCGCTGCCCGCGCTCGCCATGCACAGGCGCGAATTGCTCTCGATATTGTTGGTGCCGATGAAGCCTTTGCACAGCTTGTTGGCGAGATATTGCGCTTCCAGGGACATCTGGCCGGAAACGTAAAGGGATACCGCGTCCGGCCCATCCCGGTCGATGATCGCGCGCAGGCCCTGCGCCGTGCGAGTGATCGCCTCGGCCATGGGTATCGCGCCCTGATCGCCACCGCCGCCGATCCGCGCGTAAGCCTTGTCTGCCCGGCCTTCGGCGGCCACGGGTATGTTGCAACTGCTTCCCTTCGTGCAGAGGCGGCCGAAGTTGGTGGGGTGGCTCTTGTCCCCCGTCACCTTGACGATCCGGTTGCTTGCGACTTCCATGACGATGCCGCAGCCTACGCCGCAATAGGGACAGACGCTTTTGACCGTCTTGTTCGACACCGGGTGCCTTTCCGAACAAAAAAGCGCCACCGATCCCGCCCCCGAATGGGGTGGACGATGGCGCCGTTGCCTTGCGATTGTTGATGTGGTTGCCGGCCTTCGCGGCCTGCGGGGTCGCTGCCCGCGCCGTTGCGGGCTGGATGCGTTTGCCGGAATACTAACGAATCAGGGGCAGGACAGGCAAGAGTTTATTGCATTGCAGCATAGGCCCATTGCCTTTCGCCCGTATCGCGGTAGGCATGATGGCCATGCGCATCGCCATTGTCGATGAAAGCGCCTCGCGCGCGGCAGTGATCCGCGATGGCCTCGCGGCGCTGGAGAACTGCGAGATTTTCGTGCTGACGGAGCGCCACGGGCTGGTGGCGGAAATTGGCCGGATCGACCCGGACGTGGTCCTGATGGACCTCGGCAATCCGTCGCGCGACGTGCTGGAGGAATACTTCGCGGTCAGCCGCGCACTCGCCCGTCCCATCGCCATGTTCGTCGATCAGAGCGACGGCGAATCGATCGCGGCCTCGATCGACGCGGGCGTTTCCGCCTATGTCGTGGACGGCCTTGCTGCACACCGCGTCCATTCGGTGATGGACCTCGCGGTGCGGCGGTTCAACGCCTTCGCACGCCTGCAAGCCGATCTTGCGGCGGCGCATGGCCGCCTTGCCGAACGGGAAACTATCGACAAGGCTAAGCGCATCCTGATGCGCACGCGCGGCCTGCCGGAGCCCGAGGTCTATGCCGAAATGCGCCGCACCGCGATGAGCCAGGGCAAGCGCATCGCCGACATCGCGGACGCCATCGTGACGGCGCACCAGCTCATGGGAGGAAAGTGATGGGTCTGGAACTGACTATCGGCTTCCTGCCGCTCGTTGACGCGTGCTTGCCGATTCTGGCGCATGAACATGGTTTCGCGGAAGAGGAAGGGCTTTCGCTTCGGCTCGTCAGGGATATGAGCTGGGCGACGGTGCTCGACCGGCTGCTCTATGGCCACAGCGACGCCGCGCATATGATCGCGCCGCTGGCTATCGCGGCGACTCTGGGGCGGGGCCGTCCCGCGCAGCCTCTCTCGGTTCCCTTCGTGCTGGGGCTTAACGGCAATGCCGTGACCATGCGCCCGGAACTCGCCGACCGCGTCGCGCCCATCGGACGGCTCGGTGATCCGGCGGAGATCGGAGCGGCGCTGCGGGATGTGGCCGCCGCACGGCTGGGCGCGGGGCGCCCCCTGCGCTTCGGCGTCGTGCATCGCTATTCCAGCCACAACTACATGCTGCGCTACTGGCTGGCCGCCTGCGGTATCCGTCCCGGCCGCGACGTGGAGATCGCGACGATTCCGCCGCCGTTCTGCGCGGACGCGCTGGAAGCTGGGGAAGTCGATGCGATCTGCGTCGGGGAGCCGTGGAACAGTGTGGCGGTGGAACGCGGCGTCGGCCGGATCGTGCTGGCGACGGCGCAGATCTGGCGGCGCGGCGTCGAAAAGGTGCTGGCACTGCGAGAGCCGATGCTCGATGAAAAGCGGGACGAAGTGGAACGTCTCATTCGCGCCATGTGCCGCGCCGGGCGGCATTTCGTTGATCCCGCCAACTGGGATGCCAACGCGGCGATCCTTGCGCGGGCCGAATATCTCGATGGGGACGCGGCGCTAATCAAGCGGGCGATTTCGGACCGGCTGCTGCTCGCCCGTGCCGGGGACGGACAGGAGGGGCAGATCGTCCACTATCCCGATTTCATGTTCCAGTATCGCGAGGCGGCGAATTTTCCCTGGGTCAGCCAGGCCGAATGGCTCTACACCCAGATGGTGCGTTGGGAAGGCGGCGGCTTCGACTCCGCCGATGCCGCGAAGGCGGCACGGGTGTTCCGGCCTGACGTCTACCGCGCCGCACTGATCGGCACCGATGAGCCGCTGCCGGGGGCCAGTTCGAAAGTCGAAGGGAGCCTGCGGCAGAAAACGGCGGTAGGTTCGCAGCAGGGACGCATCATTCTGGAAGGAAACAGTTTCTTCGACGGAATGGTGTTCGATCCGGCGGACCTGCAGGGCTATCTTGCAAAGTGCGATTGAGCAAAAATTTTGCTGCAATGCAAAAAATCCCTTTACGGGTGACGCGCGAATCGCTTAGTTGAAAGCCAGAGCAGAGACAGGTGCCACCCAAGGAAGGGCGGCTTTTTCCACCTGCTCTTCAGTGACATTGCGTGGCAACGGCGCCGCCCGATCTGGTCCCCAAGGGATCGTATCGAGGCGGCTTTTTCGCGTTGCCGTTCGACGAGGGCAGCATGATGAACAAGGTTCGGGGTTCAGGTTTCGACAGGCGGGGTTTCATGGCGGCGCTGCTCATGGGCGTGGCGCTGGCCGGTTGCGGCGGCGGGAAACCGGCGGACGGCGGCGAGATGTCCACGATCGCCGCCGCAAAGGGCATCGAGCGGCCCAACCTCAAGCTCGGCTTCATCAAGCTGACCGATATGGCTCCGCTGGCGATCGCCCGGGAGAAAGGCTTTTTTGCCGAGGAAGGGCTGAACGTCGCGCTTGAGCCGCAGGCGAACTGGAAGGTTCTGCTCGACGGCGTCGTCGGCGGGCAGCTTGACGGCGCGCATATGCTGGCGGGCCAGCCACTCGCGGCGACTCTGGGAATGGGGACCAGGGCCGAACTGATCGCACCGCTCAGCCTCGACCTCAACGGTAACGCCGTCACGGTTTCCAGCAAGGTCTGGCAGCAGATCGCACCGTCGTTGCCGAAAGGGCCCGACGGCAAGCCCATTCACCCCATCTCCGCCTCCGTGCTCAAGCCGGTTGTCGCGAGTTACCGGGCGCAGGGCAAGCCGTTCAGGATGGGCATGGTCTTTCCGGTCAGCACGCACAACTACGAACTGCGTTATTGGCTGGCCGCCGGCGACCTCAATCCCGGCTATTACCTGCCCGGCGATGTCGGCGGCAACGTCGCGGCCGACATCCAGATCTCGGTCACCCCGCCGCCGCAGATGCCCGCCACGCTGGAGGCCGGGACGATCGACGGCTATTCGGTGGGCGAACCCTGGAACCAGGCGGCGGTCAGGAAGAAAATCGGCGTTCCTGTCGTCACCGACGATCAGGTCTGGCGCGACAACCCCGAGAAAGTGCTCGGCCTGCGCAAGGATTTCGCGGAGAAGTATCCTAGGACCGTCACCGCGCTGCTGCGAGCGATCATCAAGGCGCAGCAGTGGCTCGATGCCGAAGGCGGCATGAACCGCGCCGAGGCGGTCAGCATCCTTTCCCGGCCCAACTATGTGGGCGCCGACGAAAGCGTTCTCGCCGCCTCGATGACCGGCAAGTTCACTTTCGAGCCGGGCGACACGCGCGACGCACCCGGGTTCAACATCTTCTTCGAGAAGCACGCGGGCTATCCCTTCTATTCCGATGCCGTCTGGTATCTCACGCAGATGCGCCGCTGGGGCCAGATCGCCGAGGACCATCCCGACCAGTGGTATTTCGATACCGCGAAATCGGTTTATCGGCCGGACCTCTACGCAATCGCCGCGAAGCAACTCGTGGACGAAGGCGTCATCCCCGGCAAGCCCGCGGCGCGCGCGGCCTGATGCGGAGTTTGCCGATGGATGCGCGCAAATCCTTCAATCCCGGCGAGGTCTGGCTGGTGGGCGCCGGGCCGGGCGACCCTGAACTGCTTACGCGCAAGGCGGAAAGGCTGATCGCGCAGGCGGACATCGTTTTCCACGATGCGCTGGTCGGGCCGGAGATACTCGGGCTGGTTCCCGCCGGAGTGGAACTGGTCAGCGTCGGCAAACGCTCCGGCCGTCACAGCAAGCCTCAGGAGGGCATCAACGACCTGCTGCTCGCGGCTGCTCTCGGCGGCAGGCGAGTGGTCCGCCTGAAGGGCGGCGACCCTTCGGTCTTCGGACGGTCGGCCGAAGAGATGGCGCATCTGGAGAAGGCGGGCGTTCGTGTCCGCGTCTGCCCCGGAATAACCGCGGCGAGCGCGGCGGCGGCCAGCGGATCGGCCTCGCTTACCCTACGCGGCATTGCGCGCAGCCTGACGCTGGTGACGGCGCATGTGAGAGAGGGCGAGCCGCTCGCGCTGGACTGGGAAGGGCTGGCGCATCCCGGCGCGACGCTCGGCATCTATATGGGACGGGCAGCGGCGAGCGAGATCAGCCGCTCGCTGATCGCCGTGGGCCGCGATCCCGAAACGCCCATACTGGTCGCGGTCAATGTGTCGCTTCCCAACGAAAGGCTGATCCGGGGCAAGCTTGCGGCCCTGGCCTTTCTGGTGGCCACGATCAGCGATGACGATCCGACCCTGCTGCTGATCGGCGAGGCGGTTGCCGCCCGCGATCCGCTTGCCGTTCCGGCGGTTTCTCGACCGCTTCTTCCGGCCCGGGCCGGCCACCACCCTGCATGACCTCCGTGGCAGGTTCGCCACGCGATGTGTGATTGCCGGTCGGACGGATCAGGAGATCGCCAACATCCTTGGATGGGATACGAAAGACGTGGCTGCGATCCGGGCAAAATATGTCGAACGGGCGAGGGTTGTCGTGGCCATCGCGGAGCGGCTCGCCAAGGTTTCCGTGTAAAACCCCTGTAAAACGAACCTGGGAGGTAGTGTCTAAATGCTTGAAAATATGGTCGGGGAGACAGGATTCGAACCTGCGACCCTCTGCTCCCAAAGCAGATGCGCTACCAGGCTGCGCTACTCCCCGACTGGCCGAACCCCGTAGGTTTTCGGCGGTTGAGGGGCAAGCAGAAAGTGCCATTCGCGGCATTGAGCGGCGGAACAAGGCGGGAACCGGCAACGAAAGTCCCGAAATAGTCCCGAACCTTCCCCCGCCTGACCCCTCCCGGATCGCGGCGGAGCTTTCGCCTGCGCAGCGGCGTCTGGTGTTGGCCAGCGAGCCGGGTGGGTTCGGCAGGGATGATTGCGCCATCGGCGTGCAAATATGCGGCGCCGAATACCGAACAGCCCGTTCGCTCGAGCGTCTCGGCGTTGGCACCTATTCGCACGGGTCGCCGTTTGGCGACCTGTATTTCAATACGGATGATCTCGGCCTCGCCGTCCGCGCCCAGCTTGAGCGGGAGGCACGCTGATGGACTTCCTCGACAAGCTGACCTTCCTCATGTGTCTCTGGGCGGTCTTTCTGCTCATGGCAGCCATTATTAGCGGCGCTGATTATTCGCCCAACACACCTCGACTCTTCGTCGCGAGTGGAGTCTGCGCCTTCGTGGCCAGCCTCGCGTATCTCTTTGGATAAGGAACTCAACCAATGACCCCTACCCAAGCCCAGATCATCTACACCAACTGGTGGAAGGCCATATGGCCGAACCGCCCCATCGTCATGCAGAGCACGGCGATCACGACATGGATGCTGCAAGCCGCCGCGCCGATCCTTGAGGCAGGCTTTCGGCCGATCAGCGGTGAGCCGGCGGCCGATGACTGGATCGTGGCGCAAGAACTCATCAACTGGGAAGAGATGCCATATTCCCGGCGGGACCGGACGCCCGAAAGTGCTGACCTGATCTACGAAGAGGATGGCCACGATCAGCCAGAGCTGATCTTCCTAGCGAAGCTGGTGGCGAATGCGGGTGCCGTCGAGCCTGCCAAGCGCCGCGCTGCCCTCGCATCCGCGCATTTCCGCGTCGGGCGGTGGGAGCAAGGCATGGCGCTGATGGGCGGAGTGCCGGTTGCTCCGGTCCAGACCGTCCCCGACGTGCTGACGGGCGGCGGGTTTACGTGGAGGCGGGTGTGATGAGCCTCGACTATGGCCTCCTGCCGCCGGAAGGATGGACCTACAAGATGGGCGATCTGGTCCGCAAGAAATCAGGATCGTCGTGGCATGGGCGCGTCGTGGGCTTCTATCGCACCGCTCTGACACGCGAAGGCTACGCGGTCGAAAGCGTGCACGAGCGTGGCAGTGTGCAGATTTACCCGGTCAGCGCGCTGGAACCTTGGGGGGATCGATATGACCTCTAACCTCATCACCCGCATCGAGCCGGGGGGTGTCCGCCGTCAGCACCAATGGCACAGATTTGAGGTTGTGATTTAAGGAGG
>CAZUOV010000039.1:0-23858 GCA_964621355.1 uncultured Novosphingobium sp.
GCCGTGCCATACCAGCCGATCATCGCCGCGCCGATGCCGCTGGTGATGTGATCGTATCCCGGCGCGATGTCCGTCACCAGCGGCCCGAGGGTGTAGAACGGCGCTTCGCCGCACGCCGCAAGCTGCTTGTCCATGTTCTCCTTGACCTTGTGCATCGGCACATGGCCCGGTCCTTCGATCATCACCTGCACGTCCTGGGCCCACGCGCGCTTCGTCAGTTCGCCCAGCGTGTAAAGCTCGGCGAACTGGGCCTCGTCGTTGGCATCGGCGATGGAGCCGGGGCGCAGGCCATCGCCCAGCGAATAGGCGATGTCATAGGCCTTCATGATCTCGGTGATGTCGTCGAAGTGTTCGTAAAGGAACGATTCCCTGTGATGAGCCAGGCACCACTTCGCCATGATCGAGCCGCCGCGCGAGACGATGCCCGTCACGCGCTTCGCCGTCAGCGGGATATAGGGCAGGCGCACGCCCGCATGGATGGTGAAATAGTCCACGCCCTGTTCGGCCTGTTCGATCAGGGTGTCGCGGAAAATCTCCCACGTCAGGTCTTCGGCCACGCCGCCGACCTTTTCCAGCGCCTGATAGATCGGCACGGTGCCGATGGGGACGGGGCTGTTGCGGATGATCCATTCGCGCGTGTCGTGGATGTTGCGGCCGGTGGACAGGTCCATCACCGTGTCCGCGCCCCAGCGGATCGACCAGACCATCTTGTCCACTTCGCTCGCGACATCGGAGGCGACGGCGCTATTGCCGATATTGGCGTTGATCTTCACCAGAAAGTTGCGGCCGATCGCCATCGGCTCGCTTTCCGGGTGGTTGATGTTGCTGGGGATGATGGCGCGGCCGCGCGCCACTTCCTCGCGCACGAATTCCGGCGTCACGTAATCGGGGATGGCCGCGCCCCAGTCCTGCCCGTCGCGGATGTATTCCTTGAGCATCTCCCGCCCGAGGTTCTCGCGCGTGGCGACGTATTCCATTTCCGGCGTGATGATGCCCCGGCGGGCATAGTGCATCTGGCTGACGTTCTGGCCCGCTTTCGCGCGCAGGGGCCGCCTCACCACGTTAGGGAAAGCAGGGACGCCGCCCGAACGGTCCGGCCCCAGTTGGCCGTTGTCCTCCGGTTTCACGCTGCGCGCGTCATAGGCCTCCACATCGCCGCGACCCACGATCCAGTCGCGCCGCAGCGCGGGCAGGCCCGCCGCGATGTCTATGGCGGCTTCGGGATCGGTGTAGGGGCCGGAGGTGTCATAGACGCGCACCGGCGGCTCTCCACTGGAAGGTTCCAGCGAAATCTCGCGCATGGCGACTTTCAGCGGGCCGACGTGGATCTTGCGGCTGCCCCGGATCGGTCCGGTGGTGACGCCTATTTCCAGGCGGGAATTGATATCGGCCATTGCGCGCTCTTCTCCATTCCGGCGGATTATGGGAGCGCTGCCCTTTCACGAATTTCCGGGCCTGCCCTTCCCTCCGCCCGTGTTAACGGGTTCAGGTTCGACGGGTCGGGCGCCATGACGCGCCCCTCTCAGCCTGCACTGGCTCCCCGGGGATGGCCACGAAGATAGGCGGGGCCGCCCGCCTTGTCGAGAGGGTGTCGAGAGGCGCGCGCTACAAGGCCCGCCCGGCGAGGTGAAGCCCACCCGCCACGGTCAGCGCCAGCCCGAACAGCGCGGTAAAGGCCGCCCAGCCCCGGTTCATGGCGGCAAGGCTCTTGACCCAGAGCTGCGAATAGATGTCGCAGAAGCCGAGGATGGCCAGCGCCTCGATCAGCATCAGCCCGCCCATCGCCTTCATGAAGCAGGACAGCGGATCAGTGACGATCCAGGGGTTGGAGAGGTAGACCAGCGCGGCGATCACCAGTTCCATCATCCCGCTGAGGAACTGCAAGGTCGGCGAACCGATGATCTCGTCCACCATGGTGCGCCAGATGCCCGGCTGGCGCAGCGCGCCGATCCCGGCGAACAGCGCCGCAAGCCCCAGCGTCAGGGCGGTCCAGCCCGTGAAATCGACAACTCCTTGCATCGCATCCCCCTTTGTTCGCACATGATGTTTTGCATAAGCTTGGCGCGGATCGCTCGCACGGAAAATGCGCTGGATCAATTGCCGCGCCTTGTTCCCTTCCGCAAGCGCCCCATTTCGGCGCCATGGCGGAACCGAGCCTCGACACCCTGCTGCGCGATATCCGTGCCTGCCGCCTGTGCGAAGGCGAACTGCCGCACGATCCGCGCCCTTTCGTCGCGGCGGCGCCCGCCGCGCGCGTGCTCATCATCGGGCAGGCGCCGGGCAGCAAGGTCCACGCCAGCGGCATCTGCTGGAACGACGACAGCGGCGACCGGCTGCGCGGCTGGCTGGCGATGGACGAGGCGACGTTCTACGATCCCGCCCGCGTCGCGCTGATGCCCAGCGGGTTCTGCTATCCGGGCAAGGGTTCCGGCGGAGACCTGCCGCCCCGCCCGGAGTGCGCGCCGCGCTGGCACGCGCCGTTCATGGCGTTGTTGCCGAAGGTGCGCCTGACGCTGCTGGTCGGCCAATATGCGCAGAAGCGCTATCTGCCGAAAGGCTTCGCTCCGAACCTGACCGAGGCGGTGCGCCGCTTCGCCGATGCGCCGGAGGGCCTGTTCCCCCTGCCCCATCCGGCCTGGCGCAGCCGCTTGTGGATGGCGCGCCATCCATGGTTCGAGGCGGATGTTCTGCCCGAACTGCGGCGGCGGGTGGCAAAAGCGCTCGCTCAGAACGTATAGCCCAGCCCCGCGCCCAGCACCCATTGATCGGCATCGCCCCGGATCGCCGTCCAGGGGTTGCGCTTCGCGTCGTTGAACAGGCGGCTGTAGCTGCCCAGCGCAAACACCGCGAACCCGCCGTTGAGCAAGTTGCCATCAAGGTCGTAACCCGCCAGCATATTGACGCTGGCGCTGGCCCAGCCGCCTTTCGCCGCATAGGCCGGCAAGCCGCTCGCCGCCGCCTGCGCGGGGCTGACCGAATGGTAGTAGCGCGCATAATCACCGTCGACATGCTTTGCGCTGATGCCCAGAGTTACCAGCGCCGCGCGGCTGAGCGGCGTGAAATAGGTCACGCCCGGCGAAACGATCCGGCCCTTGTAGGCGCCGTTAACGTTCCATTTCGCATCGGCCGAAATCGTCAGGCTGTCATAGTCGTGCAGCAGCCGATAGACCGTGACGCCGCCGTTGACGCCCAGGTCGATCGCATCGTCCAGCTTGCCCGCCGCCCTGACCACGCGATCCTCTATCTGGCTGTTGCGGTTGCGCGAATAGGTCACGACCGGGCCAAGCGAAAAGCCGACCTTCGCGCCCTTGCCGTCGGGGATGAAATCCAGCGCGATGCCGCCCTGACGCGGCGTGATGTCCACCCCGGCGAGCCTGCCCTGCATCACCGGCACCGGCGTCGCCACAATATCGTCCGAGCCTTCGTAGCTGGGGCCATAGATCACGCCCGCGCCGACTGTCAGGTAGTCGCCGTCGAAGACGCTCGGTTCGTCGGACTGTGCCATGGCGGCGGCCGGCAGAAGCGCAGCGCCCGCTGCGGCAAGTATCGTGGATCGCATGAAAATTCCCGTATGACTTTCTATCGTAACATCCGGCCATCGTAACGTCTGGGACGCCCCGCAGTTGCCCGGCCCTAGCCACCCGCCTGCCACACGCGGATCGCGTCCACCGGCCAGACCAGCATCAGCACGTTGAGCGTCAGGTTGTCGCGGATGAGCACGAGCGTCATCAGCTCGAAGCCGATGGCCAGCGCGACCGTCAGCCAAACCGGCAGCCGCGCCGCCAGCCAGAAGCCCAACACCATCCAGCCGATATCCGCCATGGAATTGACGATGCTGTCGCCCGAATAGCCGAAGCTGACCGTCACTTCGCGATAGCGGTCGATAATCATCGGCGAGTTTTCGAGCAGTTCCCAGCTTGCCTCGATGGCCACCGCGATCGGCAAGGCCCAGCGCGCCGGGCCGCCGTCGAACAGGCCCCACTTGCGCCACAGCAGATGCGCCGCGCCATAGAACAGGAAGCCGTGGATCACATGGCTGAAGGTATACCAGTCCGCGATGTGCTGGCTGTTCTGCGAGGATTGCACCGTGCCCCACCACAGCTCGACCGTGCCGCAAGGGCAGATCGGCGGACGGTGCATGGCGAACAGGATGACAAGGCCGTAGAGCCAGACCACCAGCGTGACGATCAAGGCCCGGCGATGCGGCAAAAGACTATTCATGCGGACTCCCCGGTTGGCCCGTCGCCGGTCGATCCCCGGCTTCCTGTTCTATGGCACGGCGGCACCTGCATGGAGCCGATTGCACGACACGTCAAAGCCGCTACACCGTTGCCCGCAATGAAGGGGCGCAAACTGGACATCGCGATCGTCGGCGGCGGCCTGGCGGGCGGGCTTATCGCGCTGGCCCTGCACCGCGCCCGCCCGGACCTTGCCGTGCAGCTTCTCGAAGGCAGCGGCAGCCCCGGCGGCAATCGCAGATGGAACTGGTTCGCCAGCGATCTTTCATCCCAAGGCGCGGCATTGCTCGCGCCGTTCCGCAAAGCGGAATGGGACGCGGGCTACGACGTGCGCTTCCCCGGCCTGTCGCGGCACCTCGCCACGCCCTGCCGCTCGCTGTCGTCCGCCGATTTCGCCGCCGCTCTCGCGCGCGAATTGCCCGAAGGCGCGATACGCCCGCGCGCGGCGGCCGCCATGCTCGATGCGCGGTCGGTCACGCTGGAAAGCGGCGAGACGATCGGCGCGCGCGCGGTGATCGACTGCCGGGGCATCGCGCATCCGGCGGGGCTGACCGGCGGATGGCAGGTCTTCATGGGCCGCCGCATACGGACGCCCGCGCCGCATGGCGTGGAACATCCCGTCATCATGGACGTCCGCGGCGGGGAGCCGGAGGCCAGCGGCTTCGTCACTGTCCTGCCGCTGGGCGCGCACGGCCTTTTCATCAAGGACACCTGTTACACGAACAGCCCGTCACCGGACCGTCCCGCGCTGTCCCGGCGGATCGACGCCTATTGCCGCGAACAGGGCTGGGATGGCGAGATCCTCGGTCATGAGACCGGCGCGCTGCCAGTCGTGACCGGCGGCGATCTCGCCGCGTTCCAGGCCGCGCACCGGGTCGACGGAGTGGCCGTGGCGGGCATGCGCGGCGGTTTCTTCCACCCGCTCACCGGTAACAGCCTGCCCATGGCGGTGGAAACCGCGCTGGCCATCGCCGAAGACGCGGACCTGCCGGGAAGCCAGCTCGCCGCCCTCATGGATGCGCGCGCGCGGCGCCACTGGCAGGCCGCGCGGTTCTATCGCCGCATGGCCCGCATGCTGTTCGACGCCGGCGACTGCCGTGTTTTCGAGCGGTTCCACCGCCTGCCCGAACCGCTGATCGAACGGTTCCACGCGGGCCGCTCCACGCGGCTTGACCGGCTGCGCGTGCTGTGCGGCAGGCCGCTGGCCGGCAGGCGCGCGCCGGTCGAACGGAGCGCGGCGGCATGAAGCGGGCCTGCGTGATCGGCGCGGGGTTCGGCGGGCTGGCGCTGGCCATCCGGCTGCAATCGTCCGGCGTGGAAACCGTGGTGGTGGAAGCGCGCGAAGCAGCGGGCGGACAGGCCCATGCCCGGACCCGCGACGGCTTCACGTTCGATGCCGGACCGGCCGCCGTCACTGACCCGGCATCCTTGCGCGAGTTGTGGCAGCTTTCCGGGCACGACATGGCGGACGACATCGCATTGCTGCCGGTCTCGCCCATCTATCGCCTGAACTGGCCCGACGGCGTCAATTTCGACTATTCCGGCGACGATGCCGCCCTGCGCGGGGAAATCGCGCGGTTTTCCCCCACGGACCTCGAAGGATACGACGACTTCACACGCTATGCCGCCGCCGTTCACGCGGAAGTCCATGTCCGGCTGGGCCATATGCCGTTCCTCGATTTCGCGGGCATGGCACGCGCGGTTCCCGCTCTCGTCCGGCATCAGGCGTGGCGATCCCTCCATTCGATGGTTTCCGGCTTCATGAAGAACGAGCGGCTGCGCGAGGCGTTTTCCTTCCGCACGCTGCTCGTCGGCGGCAATCCGATGACGACAAGCGCGATCCATGCGCTGGCCCACAAGCTGGAACGGGACGGCGGCGTGTGGTGGCCGAAAGGCGGCATGCATCGCCTCGCCGGCGCCATGGCTCGCCACTTCGAGCGGCTCGGCGGGACGATGCGGGCGGGCGATCCGGCGGTCCGGGTCCACACCATCGGCGACCGGGCAAGCGAAGTGGAAACGGCACGGGGCTGGCGCGAACGCTTCGATGCCGTGGCCAGCAACGCCGACGTCATGCACACCTATCGCGACTTGCTGTCGGGCGCGGCGCGCGGCGGGCAGATGGCGGGGAAGCTGGCGCGCAAGCGCTTCTCCCCCGGCCTGTTCGCGGTGCATTTCGCGGTGGAAGGCACCTGGCCCGGTATTCCGCACACCATGATCCTGTTCGGTCCGCGCTATGCGGGGCTGCTCAAGGATATCCACGACCACGGCGTGCTGCCCGCCGATTCCCTGATCTGCCTGAGCCACCCCAGTGTCACCGACCCGTCGCTGGCCCCGCCGGGAAAGAGCGTGTTCCGCGCGCTCGTTCCCGTCGCCAACATGGGCAAACTGCCGATCGACTGGGCGGAAACAGGCCCCTTGCTGGAACGCCGGGTGCTGGACGAAGTGGGCCTGCGCCTGATCCCCGACATCCACGACCGGATCGTCACCAGCTTCCATACCACGCCCGCCGATGCAGCGCGCGATCTCAACGCCTTTCAGGGCAGCGCCTTCGGCCTCGAACCGCTGTTGAGGCAAAGCGCTTGGCTGCGCCCGCACAACCGCGACGGCAGGATCGGCAATTTCTATCTCGTCGGCGCGGGAACGCATCCCGGCGCGGGCCTTCCCGGCGTGGTGGCCGGCGCGAAAGTGACGGCGAAGCTGATGCTCGACGATCTCGCATGAAACGCGTTGCCGTCTTTTGCGGATCGGCGACTCCCGCCGACACCCGTTACGTGGAACTGGCCCGCGTCGTCGGGCGCGACCTTGCCCGGCGCGGCATCGGCATCGTCTATGGCGGCGGCAGGCTGGGCCTGATGGGCGCGCTGGCCTATGCCGCGCTGGAGGCGGGCGGCGAAGTGATCGGCGTGATCCCCGAAGGGCTGGTGACGGCCGAAGTCGCCAACCGGGACTGCACGGAACTGCGGATCGTGCCCGGCATGCACGAAAGGAAACGCCTGTTCACGGAACTTTCCGACGGATTCCTGACGCTGCCCGGCGGCGTCGGCACCATGGACGAATTGTGGGAAGCGACAGGCTGGGCGCAACTCGGCTATCACGCCAAGCCAGTCGGCCTGCTCAACGCCTTCGGCTTTTTCGACCACCTGCTCGCCTTTGCCCGGCATATGGCGGAAACGGGCTTCGTCCGGCCCGCGCATCAGGCGATCATCATGACGGAAAGCGAACTCGGCCCACTACTGGCGCGCATGGCCGCGCACGAGCCGGTCCAGGCCATCCTTTCGATGAACGCGGGCGACTTGTGACCGGCTACGTGCCGAGCAGGGCAGCAACCGCGGCGCACTGATCGGCAGTCATGTGCAGGCCCGCCTTGGTGCGGCGCCAGAGCACATCGTCGGCGGTCCGCGCCCACTCCTCGCGCACGAGATAGCCGACTTCCGCTTCCGTCAGCCCGCCGCCCAGATCGCGCCCGCAATCGTCGCTCAGCCAGCCAAACACCCGCGTGCCGTAAGCGCGGGCTATGCGATCCACATTGGCCGCATCGAGCCAGCCGAACCGTCCCGCGATCCGCGCCTTCAGGTCGTCCAGCCCATCCACCGGGAAATCGCCGCCCGGCAGGGCGCGATCTTTCGTCCACGGCTTGCCGGTCAGCGCGGGCACGCGCCGGGCGAGCAGGCTGGTCGCTTCCTCCGCCAGATGGCGATAGGTCGTGATCTTGCCGCCGTAGACCGTGAGCAGCGGCGCGCCCTCGTCCGCTTCCGACAGATGCAGGCGATAGCCGCGCGTCGCGGCCTCCGGCCTGCCCGAATTGTCCTCGATCAGCGGGCGGACTCCGGCAAAACGCCACACCACATCGGCGGGCGATATGCCCTTCGCGAAATAGCGGTTCACGCCTTCGCACAGATAGGCCACTTCCGCTTCGCTCGGCTCGATCCGGTCCAGCGAACCATGATGGTCGGCATCGGTCGTGCCGATCAGCGTGAAATCCCGCTCATAGGGAATGGCGAAGAAGATGCGGCCGTCCGGCAACTGGAAGAAATAGGCGTAGGCGTGATCGAACAGCCGCCGGACCACGATGTGCGAACCGCGCACCAGCCGCATCGCCATGGCGGGCGCTTCCCCCGCCCGCGCCTGCACATCGAGCACATGCGGCCCGGCGGCGTTGACGAGAGCAGCAGCGCGGAACGGCCCGGCGGGAGTCGCCAGTTCCCACCCTCCGGCCACGCGCCGCGCCGAAGCGAGCGGGGTGCGCGGGCGGATATCCGCGCCCCGTTCGCGCGCGTCCACGGCATTCGCCACGACGAGCCGGGCATCGTCCACCCAGCCGTCCGAATATTCGAAGCCGATGCGGTATCCCGGCTTGAGCGGACCGCCCGCCGGGTGCCGGTTGAGCAGGACCGTGTCCGTCGCGGGAAGCCGCTTGCGCCCACCCATATGGTCATAGACGAACAGCCCCGCGCGCAGCAGCCACGCGGGCCGCAACCCGCTGGCATGGGGCAGGACGAAGCGCATCGGCCGGATCAGGTGCGGCGCGATGGCCATCAGCGCCTCGCGCTCGGCCAGTGCCTCGTGGACCAGCGCGAACTCGCCGTGTTCGAGATAGCGCAGCCCGCCGTGGATCAGCTTGGTCGATTTCGAGGACGTGCCGCAGGCCAGGTCGCCCGCTTCCAGCAACAGGACGCGCGCGCCGCGCCCGGCGGCATCGCGCGCGATCCCCGCGCCGTTGATGCCGCCGCCGATGATCGCGACGTCGAAGGCCCCGTTCCCGCCGGATGTCATGGTTCCGGCCGGGGCATGCCGCGCGGATAGAGGCGGCGGAACAGGACGCCCCGCTCGCTGAACAGGATCAGCGCAAGCGAAAACACCCCGGCCATGAGCAGCGCCGCCGCCAGCGGGCGCGACGTGCCGTCATAGGCCTGCCCGACCATCGCGCCCAGCACACCGGCCGTCAGCGTGCGCACGAACGTCTGCACCGAGGCGGCCGCCCCGGCGATCTCTCCGAACGGCTGCAAGGCGATCGACTGGAAATTCGCGCCGAGGAACCCGAGCAGTCCCATGTTGAGCGCCATCAGCGGCACGAACTGCCAGAGCGTGATGTGGCCCGACAGGGCGAGCCAGACCTGACCCGCCGCCGCCGCGATATAGACAAACAGCGCGGTGTGCGACACGCGCCGCGCGCCGAACCGTTCGACGATGCGCGAATTGGTGAAGCTGGCCAGCGCCATGCCCAGCGCCATCATGCCAAAGATCAGCGGAAAGGCATCGCCCGCGCCGAAGTGCTCCGCGATGAGCTGCTGCGAGGAATTGATGAAGCCCCAGGTTCCCGCCATCGTCAGGGCGGAGGCGAGAATATAGCCGATCGATTCCCGCCGGGTGAGCACCGTGCCCATGTTGCCGAACACCCGGCCCAGCGCGATCGGCTGGCGGTATGCCGGGTTGAGCGTTTCCGGCAGGCGCGCCATGACCCACAGGGCGATGGCCATTCCCAGCACGCCCATCACCGCGAAGATCCAGCGCCAGCCCAGCAGCATGAGAACGCCCTGCCCGAGCGTCGGCGCGATCATCGGCACGGCCATGAAGATCATGGAGATCAGCGATTGCAGCCGGGCCATGCGGTCTCCGCTCACCCGGTCGCGGATGATCGCGGCGGGCATCACGGCAAGGCCCCCGCTGCACACGGCCTGGACCGCGCGCAGGATCAGAAGGATGTTGATGTCCGTCGCAAAGGCGCAGGCGAAGGAAGGCAGGATATACCCCGCAAGGCAGGCCAGCAAAACCGGCTTGCGGCCGAAGCGATCGGATATCGCGCCCGGAAAGATCGACCCCAACCCGATGCCGAACAGGAAAACGGCGATGACCAGTTGCCGATCGTTGGGATCGCTGATCCTGAGATCATTGGCGATCACTCCCAGCGCGGGCAGCATCGAATCGATCGCCAGCGCCTGAAGCGCGGCGACCAGCGCCATCATCGTCACGAATTCGCGATCGCCGAGGAACGATGGCGGGACTTGGGGGGAAGCGGTCATTGCGCCGCCCTTGCCTGCTGGATGGCCGGTTGACCAGCCCTCGCGCAATTCTTTCGCTTTTGAGATATGGCCTTGCGGCATGTCCGCCGCCGATCACGAAGACAGCGAAACCGCCCCCGGACTGCGCAAGATCATCCATATCGACATGGATGCCTTCTATGCCAGCGTGGAACAGCGTGACGATCCGTCGCTGCGCGGCCTGCCCGTGGCCGTGGGCGGTTCGTCCGAACGCGGCGTGGTGGCGGCCGCCAGCTATGAGGCGCGCGCCTTCGGGGTGCGCTCCGCCATGCCTTCCTCGCGAGCGGCGCGGTTGTGTCCCCACCTCGTGTTCCGCAAGCCGCGCTTCGACGTCTATCGCCGGGTGTCGCAACAGATCCGCGCGATTTTCCTGGAATACACGCCCGACGTGGAGCCGCTGGCCCTCGACGAAGCCTATCTCGACGTGACGCAGGACAGCAAGGGCATCGGCTCGGCCACGCGCATCGCCGAGCTGATCCGCCAGCGCATCCGCGCGGAAACGGGGCTGACGGCCAGCGCGGGTGTGTCCTACAACAAGTTCCTCGCCAAACTGGCCAGCGATCAGAACAAGCCGGACGGCCTTTGCGTCATCCGGCCGGGCGAAGGCGCGGGCTTCGTCGCCGCGCTGCCGGTGCGGCGCTTCCACGGCATCGGGCCGCGCGGCGCGGAAAAGATGGCAAGGCTCGGCATAGAAACCGGCGCTGACCTCCGCGCCCGCGATCTCGCCTTCCTGCGCGACCAGTTCGGCGCGATGGGCGATTATCTCTACCGGGCCGCGCGCGGCATCGACTTGCGCCGGGTCAACGCGAACCGTCCGCGCAAGTCCCTGGGCGGCGAACGAACGTTCGACCGCGATCTGTCATCCGGCGCGGCGCTGCGCGAAGCGCTCGACACGATCATCGCCATCGTGTGGGACCGCATCGAACGCGCCCAGGCGCGCGGCCGCACCGTCACCCTGAAACTGAAGCACAGCGACTTCACCGCGCTCACGCGCGCCCGCTCGTTGCCGCGCGCCGTGGACGGCAGGGACGAGTTCGCCCGCCTGAGCCACACCCTGCTCGACGAAGCGCTGCCTCTTCCCCAGCCCGTCCGGCTGATGGGCCTGACGCTCTCCGCGCTGGAAGGCGAAGAAAGGCGACAGGAGACATCAGCGCAGGAAGCGCCGCCCGGCGGGCAACTGCCGCTGTTCTGACCGTGCCCTCAGGCGAAGCACACGACCGGCTGGCGCGCCGCGCGCAACAGCCGCGCCACCGGCAGGTCGTGCCCGCCTGCCGCGGCCTGCTCGAACAGCGCGCGCTTTTGGCCTCCGCGGATCACGAACATCAGCGCATCGCTATCCAGCAGCGCGGGGATAGTCAGGCTCAGCCGGTCGAACGGCGCTTCGGGTGGCAGGGGATCGGGCGTGATGCGCCGCACCCGCGCGGGATCGTCCGCGCGGGGATCGGTGTTGGGAAACAGCGAGGCGATGTGCCCGTCTTCCCCCATGCCCAGCCAGACCAGCGCGAAACGCGGCGGAATCGCGCCTTGCGTCAGCGCCATGACTTGCGCGCCGGCAGGCTCGAACAGCGCGCGGATGCGGCCCGTGTTGCTGGCCGCGTGGCTTTCCGGCACGATCCGGTCGTCACCCGGCCAGACTTGCACGCGCGCCCATTCGAGGGGAAGCCGCACGAGCCGCTCCATGATCGGGAACGGCGTGGAACCGCCCGGCACCGAGATGGCGACGGGCGAATCCGATGCGGCAAGCGCCGCGCCGAGCCGCACCGCGATCCAGCCCGCGATGGCGGCGTCATCCGCACCTGAGACGATTTCCGGCCGTATCATCGACGGCGGATTCAACTCGCGATTTCGCGCAGGAACCACACGCGCTGCTGGGCCTGGTCGGTCCAGTCGTCGATGATGCCGTCCGTGGCGTTGTCTCCGGCCTCGCCCGCCGATTCCTTGGTCTTGCGCAAGGTCGCCACCAGCGCTTCGTTATCGGCCTGAAGTTCCCGCACCATGGCCATGGCGTCAAGGCTCGTCTTGTCCTGATCCTTCACGGACGTCTTTTTCGCGATCGAGCCGATCGAGGTGAGCGTTTCGCCGCCGTTCTTGCGGACACGCTCGGCGATCAGATCGGTCAGCGCGAAGATTTCCGCCGCCTGCGTGTCGAACAGCAAGTGCAGGTCATGGAAATGTGGGCCTTTCACATGCCAGTGGAAATTCTTGGTCTTGAGATAAAGCGCGAAGCAATCCGCCAGCAGGCCATTGAGATTGTCCACCAGCGCGCCCATCGCATTGTTCTTCGAAGTCATGATGATCCCTCCAGCGGTGAGTTGATCGGTCCGTGGCCGATATGGCCCGGATCGCCAATTGACAATGCGCCATAACGCGTTTCCGTTGCACCGGAAAAACCGATCACACCAATTCAAGAGTCCGCACGCCGATGACGAACCCGGTCAGCAGCAGGACCGCGCCTACGCCGCGCCGCGCCCGGCGCAGCCAGATGCCGCGCACCCAGTGCGGCAGGCTCCACGCCGCATAGACCAGCGCGCAACCGCCGATCGCGCCGGCCAGGCCCGCCGGAAACGGCGCATGCCGGGCAATGGCGATGGCAAAGACGAGGAAGCGCGCGGCATCGACCGCCTGCAACGCGACCAGCGCGAGCAGCGCCGCGCCCAGCGAGTGCGTCGGCTCGCGCGGGGTGGCGCGGGGCACCAGCACCATCGATTCGATTCCCGCGAAGCACAGCGCCATGGCCGCGAAGAAAGCGCGCGCGCGCGGGGAAAGCATCGGCGCGATCTCCGTGCCCGCCCAGGCCGCAAAGGCCGCCGTCGCGCAGGCCGCGAACAGGCCAACGGCAAGCAGGGCCTTGCGCTGCCCCTGCGCCAGCGTCAGCCCGGCGATCAACGACTGGTCGCGCGCGCCCAGCCCGGCGATCAGCACCGCGACGAATGTGAGATAGAAACTGGCCACCCGCGCGCCCCGTGCCCCCTATGCCGTCACGCGCATCATGCGCGGCGAGCAGTGGGCCGGCAACGGGCGATGGCCGTCACCCGAAGGACAGCATGTTCCAGACGAAGGAATTTTCCCAGGCGAACTGATCGCCCCCGAAAACCGAATTGAGCATGGCGATGGTTTCATCCGTCGCGCTCAGGAATATGTCCTCGCTCTCCCTTTCGGCGGCATCCGCGCCGAAGATCGCCTCGAAGCTGACGTCGGCGTCCGCGCCGGATTCATCCTTCGCCTGACGTTCCAAATCCGCCATATGAACTCCTTGCCGCTGCCTGCTTCGGGACGGCGAATTGAAATCGAGCAAACTGTCCGGTCACACCGGACCGATTCGAGCCGGGCCGAGTCGAACCAAACCGGCGCGGCTGCGTTGGGCGCGGCTCCTACTGCAAGACCGTCTCCGGCGCAATTGCCCGCTGTGGAAGAATGCTATCCGAGCGCCGGACGCGGCCCGGCGAAGATGAGCGCCGCCCCCAGCAGGCAGATGGCGCCGCCGAGCAGATCCCAGCGGTCGGGCATCTGTTTTTCCACCAGCCAGCCCCAGACAATGGCCGAAACGATATATATCCCGCCATAGGCCGCATAGGCCCGCCCGGCGTGATCCGCCTCGACTTGCGCCAGCAGCCAGCCGAACGCGGCCAGCGAGGCCATGCCGGGAACGAGCCACCATATAGGTTTGTCCAGCCTGAGCCATGCCCAGAAGGCAAAGCAGCCCCCGATTTCAGCAAGCGCCGCAAGGGCATAGGCAAGAAAGCTCATCATGCGCGCGATGTATCCCGGTTCGTACCCCGGAATCCAGCCGGAAATCCGGTTCCGTCAACGCAAGGCCATGCGCCCGCTCTTGTGAAATCGCTGGAAGGCCGCCGCCGTCTCGGCAATAAGGCGACCATGGAAGGATCAGCGAAAACTTCGCGCGGAAGCGCGACGCGCGCGCGTATTCTCAATTGCGCGCTGCGGCTGATGTGGCGCCACGGCTACGCGGCGATCAGCGTCAACCGGATCATTGAGGAAGCCGGTGTCCTCAACGGCAGCTTCTACCACTTCTTTCCGTCCAAGCTCGATCTGCTGCTCGCGATGTTCGACCATCTCTGGACGATGCAGCGGCGGCAACTGGCGCGCATATACGATACACAGGCTTCTCCCGAGGAAACGCTGCGCCGGCATATGGCGTGGCTATGCGACGCACAGATCGCCGGGAAACGCGAGCAGGGCTTCGTTCCCGGACTTTTCCATATGTCGGCGGGCATCACCATGGTGGAGGACCATCCCGCGATCGCCGCGAAAATCCGGGGAACGAACGACGAGCACATGGCTTTCCTCGTCGATATCATGAACCGGATCACGCCCGGCGGGGCGGCCGTCGCGCGATATCACGCGCGGGCGCTGGCCAGTTTCGCGACCGGCGCGATTTTCCTGGCCCGCATCTATGACAGCCTCGAATGGGTCGAAACGATTCCGCCGTTCGTCGAAAACACGATCGCCGAGTTGCGCGCCGGAACGGCGGCGCCGGGCATTTCAAGACAATAATTTCATATCGAATCTTGCTCTCCCGGCCCTTTTTCTACCATAAAGGTTGAAATTGCTCGAGAGGTGAGCACCCGCACAACCCGAAGGACCCCGCACGCCGCATGCCCGATGCGAGATTTCTGCTGCTGATTCTCGCGCTCCCCTTCCTGGGCAGTCTCGCGGCCGCTTTCGTTCCTTCCAAGGCGCGCAACTGGGCATCGACGCTGGCCGGTGCCGTCACGCTTGCCGCCACGGCGCTTTTATTCCGGTTCTATCCCGCGGTGTCGGGCGGCGCGGTGGTGCGCCACACGCAACCCTGGCTGCCGTCGCTGGGTCTCGACCTGACGTTCCGGCTCAACGGATTTTCCTGGCTTTTCGCGCTTCTCATCCTCGGCATCGGCGCGCTGGTCGTGCTCTATGCCCGCTACTACATGTCGCCGGACGATCCCGTGCCGCGCTTCTTCAGCTTCCTGCTGGCCTTCATGGGCTCGATGCTGGGCATCGTCCTGTCGGGCAACCTGCTCCAGATCGTATTCTTCTGGGAACTGACCAGCCTCTTCTCCTTCCTGCTGATCGGCTACTGGCATCACAACCAGAGCGCGCGGGACGGCGCGCGCATGGCGCTGATCGTCACGGCGACGGGCGGCGTGTGCCTGCTCGTCGGGTTCATGCTGCTGGGACGGATCGCGGGCAGCTACGACGTCGACGCAGTGCTGACGGCGCGCGACGCGATCCAGAACCACGCGCTCTATCTGCCGATGCTGGTCCTGATCCTGATCGGCGCCTTCACCAAGAGCGCGCAGTTCCCTTTTCATTTCTGGCTGCCGCACGCGATGGCCGCGCCGACGCCGGTTTCGGCCTATCTCCATTCCGCCACGATGGTGAAGGCGGGCATCTTCGTCCTGATCCTGCTCTGGCCCGTGCTGGCGGGGACCGAGGGCTGGTATCTGATCGTCACCACGACCGGGCTGGCGACTCTGCTGGTCGGCGCCTGGGCCGCGATCTTTCAGCATGATCTCAAGGGGCTGCTCGCCTATTCGACGATCAGCCATCTGGGGCTGATAACGCTGCTGCTGGGCCTCGGCAGCCCGCTGGCGGCGGTCGCGGCCATCTTCCACACCGTCAACCACGCGACGTTCAAGGCGTCGCTGTTCATGGCCGCCGGGATCATCGACCATGAAACCGGTACGCGCGACTTGCGCAAGCTGAGCGGCCTTGCCCGCTTCATGCCGATCACCGCGACGCTGGCGATGGTCGCCGCCGCGGCCATGGCGGGCGTGCCGCTGCTCAACGGCTTTCTTTCCAAGGAAATGTTCCTGGCCGAAGCGCTGGATGCCCATACGGGCACCGTGATCGACCGCATGCTGCCGGTTCTGGCAACGCTGGCCAGCACGTTCAGCGTGCTCTATTCGCTGCGCTTCATTCACCAGACCTTCTTCGGCCCGCCGCCGGTGGCGCTGCCGCGCACCCCGCACGAAGCGCCGCACTGGATGCGTCTGCCCATCGAGATCCTCGTGCTGCTGTGCCTGCTGGTCGGCGTGATTCCGGCGCTGACCATCGGCCCCTTCCTCGATACGGCCGTGCAATCCATCCTGGGCGAGCGCACGCCTTCCTACAGCCTGTCGATCTGGCACGGCTTCAACCTGCCGCTGCTGATGAGCACCATCGCGCTGGTCGGAGGCGTATCGCTCTACAAGCTGTTCGGCGGGCAACTGAACGCCATGGCCAGTTCGCCCTTCATCGGGCGCCTGAAGGGCAGGCGGTCGTTCGAGGCAGTGCTTGCCGCCATCATCGACGGCGCGCGCGTCCTCCATCGCGCGACCGCCACCGGGCGGCTGCAATTCCAGTTGCGCCTGCTGATCCTGACGGCCTTCGTCGCGGGCGCGCTGCCGTTCGCGGCGCTGGGCTACAGCGCCGGCACAATGCCCCGCACCATGCTTGATCCGGTGTTCGCCGTGCTCTGGCTGCTGGGCGGCGCGGCCGCCATCGGCGCGGCATCGCAGGCCAAGTTCCACCGCCTGGCCGCGCTCATCATGGTCGGCATCGCGGGGCTTGCCACTTGCATCAGCTTCATCTGGCTGTCCGCGCCCGACCTGGGACTGACGCAGATGCTGGTGGAGATCGTCACGCTGGTCCTGCTGCTGCTGGGCCTGCGCTGGCTGCCCAAGCGAGTCGAGGACGGCGCGGGCGAGGCGCGTGTTTCGCTGCAAGTCCGCCTGCGGCGCGCCGGCGACCTCGTGCTGGCGGTGCTCTGCGGCGGCGGGGTCGCCCTGATGGCCTTCGCCAACATGACCCGCGCCGCGCCCGAAGGCATCTCGCGCTATTTCATGGAGCAGGCCTATCCCGGCGGCGGCGGCAAGAACGTGGTCAACGTCATCCTGGTGGATTTCCGCGGCTTCGACACATTGGGCGAAATCACGGTGCTGGCGATCGTGGCGCTGACCGTGTTCTCGCTGCTCCGCCGCTTCCGCCCCGCCGCCGAAAGCATTGAACCGCCCGACCAGCAGAAAGTACAGAATGCCTATGACGACGCGCGGGAAGACCGGGAGCGCGGCGACACCGCCCGGCATTACCTGCTGGTGCCGCGCGTCATCATGGAATGGCTGTTTCCCGTGATCCTGACTTGCGCGCTCTACCTGCTGGTGCGCGGGCACGACCTGCCGGGCGGCGGCTTCGCGGGAGGAGTGACTGCCTCGATCGCGATCATCCTGCTCTATATGGCGAGCGGCACGCGGGCCGTGGAGGCACGGCTCAACGTCCAGCCAATCCGCTGGATCAGCGCGGGCCTGCTGCTCGCCAGCTTTACCGGCCTGGCCGCATGGCTGTTCGGCTATCCGTTCCTGACGAGCTACTTCCGCTATCTCGGCCTGCCCGTGATCGGCGACGTTCCCATGGCGAGCGCGCTGCTGTTCGACATCGGCGTATTCGCCGTGGTGGTGGGCACCACCGTGCTCATCCTCATTGCGCTCGCGCACCAGTCGATCCGCACGCCCCGCGCGCGCAAGAAGCAGTCGCAAAAAAACGCTCCCTCCGGCGGCAACTCTTCCGATGCCGGCCTGGGAAGGAACGCCTGATGGAAGCCGTTCTCGCTCTCGCCATCGGTATCCTGACGGCATCCGGCCTGTGGCTGCTGTTCCGCCCGCGCACCTATCAGGTCGTCCTGGGGCTGGCGCTGCTGTCCTATGCGGTGAACCTGTTCATCCTCTCGGCCGGGCGGCTGCGCATGGACGCGCCGCCGATCGTGGGGGACGATGCCGTCGATCCGGCGCTCTATGTCGATCCGGTGCCGCAGGCGCTGGTGCTGACCGCCATCGTCATCTCGTTCGCGACCACGGCGCTGCTGCTGGTCGTCCTGATCGCGGCGCGCGGCCTGACCGGGACCGACCATGTCGACGGCGAGGACGACGAGGCATGACCGGCGGCTGGCTGCACCACCTTATCATCGCGCCCATCGCGCTGCCGCTCGTCGTCAGCGCGCTGATGCTGGGGTTCGACGAGCGCAGGCGGACGCTGAAACGGATCCTCAGCCTCGGCACCACGGTGGCGCTCGTCGCCATCGCCGCCCTGCTCTTCGTCCAGGCCGACGGCCGCCTGGGCAGCGACGCCGGCGACGGCCCGCGCGCCTATCTGCTGGGCAACTGGCCCGCGCCGTTCGGCATCGTGCTGGTCGCAGACCGCGTTTCCGCGCTGATGCTGCTGCTCGCCAGCGTGCTGGGCTTTACCGCGCTGTTCTATGCACAGGCCCGCTGGGACCGTTCGGGGCCGCGCTTCCATGTGCTGTTCCTGCTGCTGCTGACGGGCGTGAACGGCGCGTTCCTGACCGGCGACATCTTCAACCTCTTCGTGTTCTTCGAGGTTCTGCTGGCGGCGTCCTACGGCCTCCTGCTGCATGGCGCGGGGGCGGAACGGACCAAGGCCAGCCTGCACTACGTCACGATCAACATCGCCACCTCGCTGCTGTTCCTGGTCGGCGTCGCGATGATCTACGCCATCACCGGCACACTCAATATGGCGGACATCGCCACGCGCATCCCGCTCGTGCCGGACAGCGACCTGATGCTGCTGGAAGCGGGGGCGGCGATCCTGGGCATCGCCTTCCTCGTCAAGTCGGGCATCTGGCCGCTCAGCTTCTGGCTGCCCCGGACCTACGCCGCCGCCGCGCCGCCGGTCGCCGCGGTGTTCGCGATCATGACCAAGGTGGGCATCTACATCATCCTGCGCCTGTCGTCCCTGCTGTTCGGCGACAGCGCGAGCGGCGCGGCGGGTTTCGCCGACGACTGGCTGATCGGGGCAGGCTTCGCGACGATGCTGTTCGGCACGCTGGGCATCCTCTCGGTCAGGACGCTGAGCGGCGTCGCCGGGCACTACGTGCTCGTGTCGTCGGGCACGCTGCTGGCCGCGATCGGCATGGGCGGCGAGGCGCTCATGGCCGCCCTGCTGTTCTATATGGTCAGTTCGACGCTGGCGGTCGGCGCGCTTTACCTCATCATCGAGCCGGTGGAGCGCAACGCCGACGAGGAGGACATGATCGCGGGCATCGCCGAGCCGGTGTTCGACGACGAATACACAGGCGCCGTCGAAGAAGAAGAGAATGAGATCGGCGTGGTCATCCCCGGCACCATCGCGATCCTGGGCGGCGGCTTCATCTTCTGCACGCTGCTCCTGGCGGGACTGCCGCCGCTTTCGGGCTTCATCGCCAAGTTCGCCATCATCGACGCGCTGTTCGGCGGCGACGCCATCTCTCCCACGGCATGGGTAATGATCGGCCTCATCATCCTGTCGGGCCTCGCCACGATGATCTCGCTGACCCGCGCGGGGATAGACCTGTTGTGGACCCCGGCCGACGACGCGCCCGCAAGGCTGAGCGTGGTCGAAGTCGCGCCCATCGGCATCCTTCTCGCCGCCTGCCTCGCGCTGATGGTCGGCGCGGGCCCGCTATTCCGCTATATGGAAGCGACGGCCGAGACCCTGGCGAACCGCGTCGCCTATATCGAGGCCGTGCGTTTCGCGCCCCGCGCGGGGGAAGCGCCATGAGGAAGCGCCTGCTGCCTTTCCCGCTGTTTTCCGTCGCCCTGTTCGGCATGTGGATCCTGCTCACGGGTTTCTCGCCGGGGCATGTGCTGCTGGGCGCGCTGATCGCGGTAATCGTTTCACGCGTGATGCTGACTCTGGCGCCGGAACCGCCCCGCATCCGCTTCGGCATGGCCATGACGAAGCTCATCGGCATCGTGCTGAAGGACATCATGCGCTCCAACATCGCGGTCGCGCGGATCATCCTGTCGCCCGCGCGCAAGATCAGGTCCGGCTTCATCGAGATACCTATCGAACTGCACAGCCCCTATGCGATGGGCGCGCTGGCGATCATCATCACCGCAACTCCGGGAACCTTGTGGCTGCAGCACGATGCCGGACGCCGCAGCATCCTGATCCACGTCCTCGATCTGGTGGACGAGGAAGAATGGATCGACCTCATCAAGAACCGCTATGAAAAACTGCTGATGGAAATCTTCCAATGAGCACGCTCGTCCTCGCCCTCGCCATCACGGCGGCGCAGATCATCCTCGGCCTCGCGATGGTCTGCGCAGCCTGGCGCGTCATGTTCGGGCCGCGCGCGCAGGACCGGGTGCTGGGGCTGGACGCACTCTACCTGGCGGGCATGCTGCTGCTGCTGACATACGGCATCCAGACGGGCCGCACCCTGTTCTTCGAGGCGGCGCTGGCCATCGCGCTGCTCGGCTTCGCGGGCACCGTCGCGCTCGCTAAGTTCCTCATGCGCGGCGAGGTGATCGAATGAGGACGATCCGATGAGGGCAAGCAGGTGATTCAGGCTCCCGACCTTCCGCTCTGGGCCGCGATCGTCGTCGGCCTGTTCGTGCTTCTCGGCGCGACGATCACGCTGATCGGCACGATCGGCCTGCTGCGTCTCAAGCGCTTCTACAAACGCGTCCATCCGCCCACGCTGGGCTCGACCATGGGCACGACATGCATCCTGATCGCATCGGTCACCTGCTTTTCCGTGCTGCAATCGCGCCCCGTCCTCCACGAAATCCTGATCGGCATATTCGTCACCCTGACGACACCCGTTACGCTGATGCTGCTGGCGCGCGCGGCGCTCTATCGTGACCGCCGCGAAGGACGCAAGGACGTGCCCCAGGATTAGGGCCGGGCGATATCCAGCGCGATCCCGGCGCGCAGGCCGGGACGGTTGTCAATGAAACGCAAGCGCCCGTTGTGCAGGGCGACGATGGCGGACACGAGGCTCAGCCCCAGCCCTTCGCCCGGCGCGCCGCGCGTATCCGCGCCCCGGAAGAAGCGTTCGGCGATCCGTTCCGCTTCGCCGGGCTGCAAGCCGACGCCATCGTCGGACACGCTCACGACGGCCTTTCCTGCTTCGCGATCGACGGCAATCGTGATCCGGCCGCCTTCGGGCGTGTATTTCAGCGCATTGTCGACAAGGTTGGTCAGGGCCTGAAACAGCAGATCGGGATCGGCCCGCGCCATCGCGCCGGACGCGATATCGAGGGCCAGTTCGATGCCCCGCGCCTGCGCCGCCGGCGCATAGAGTTCGCAGGCGTCGCGAGCCAGCACCGCAAGATCGACGGGACGCATCGCGGCGTTGTGCCGTCCGCCCTCTATGCGAGAAATCCGCAGCAAGGCGTCGAAGATGCCGTTCAGCCGCTGCGCCTCGGCCAGCGCCGCCTCACGCGCGGACCGGCGAGCCTCCCCGTCGCCGTCGTTCTCGCCAAGCCGTTCGAGTTGCGCCAGCAACCGCGCCAGGGGCGTGCGCAATTCATGGGCCACGGAATCGGACACGCGCCGCACGGCCTCGAACAGTTCCTGATTGCGCGAGAGCATCAGGTTTAGCGTCTCGACCAGCCGGTCGAAATCGTCGCCCCTGCCCTCGGTCGCGATCCGGCCGCCCAGATCGCCGCCGATGACCTGCCGCGCGGTGGCGGAAATGGCATCGAGCCGCCGCCCGATGGCCCGGCTCATGAAAAAGCCGCCGAGGCACCCGAACAGCAGCGTCAGCCCCGTCACCCAGGGCAGCGCCACCTGGACGATCTCCTGCACGTCTTCCACATCTTCGGCATCGCGCCCGACGATCAGCCGCGCGCCGTCGGGGAACACCCGGTCCCGCGCCAGGGCGCTGAAATCCAGTTCATCGCCGTCACGATAGACGTCTGCCTCAAGGGAAAGCCAGCCGCTCGACGGCTGCTCGGGCCAGCTCGGCAGGTTGCCTGTCACCAGCTTGCCGTCCGGCGCCAGGAAAGCGTGGAACGCCCGCCGCCCTGTCGTGTCGTGCGCGCGGCGATTGAGCGCGGTGACCAGCGCCGCTTCGCCGTCCGCGATATAGACTTGCGCCAGAACCTGCGCCTCGCGCGAAACCCGCACGCGGATTTCGTCCAACGGCCGCTCGACGGATAGCCAGTAATAGACGCCGAACAGCACCGCCGTCGAAAGGCACAGCAAACCCGCGTAGGCCACGGCCAGCCGGAACGACAGGCTCCGCCACAGGCGGCTCACCCTTCGGCCCGCAGGACGTAGCCCGCCCCTCGCACGGTCTGAACCAGCGGGACATCGTGATCGCGGTCGATCTTCTGGCGCAGGTTGCTGATGTGCTGGTCGATGATGTTGGTCTGGGGATCGAAGTTGTAATCCCAGACCTGCTCCAGAAGCATCGCGCGCGTGACAACGCGCCCGGCATTGCGGGCAAGGCAGGCCAGGATACGGAACTCCCGCGCCGTCAGGTCGATGCGCTTGCCGCCCCGCTTCACGGTGTGACCGGGCAGGTCGATCTCCAGATCGGCGAGCCGCAGGCTGGTCGCCTGCTCCGGCGCGGCCGACCGGCGGCGGCCCAGCGCCTCGACTCGCGCCAGCAGTTCCGAAAACGCGAACGGCTTGGCCAGATAGTCGTCGCCGCCCGCGTTCAGGCCCCTGACCCGCTCGTCCACCTCGGCAAGCGCGCTGAGCACCAGCACGGGCGTGTCGTCATCGCTGGCACGCAGGGCCGCCAGTATCCTGAGGCCGTCCAGGTTCGGCAGCATCCGATCGAGAATGATGACATCGTATCGCTCGCAAGTGGCCTGGACCAGCCCTTCGCGGCCGTCCGCCCGGTGATCGACGATGTGGCCCGATTGGCGCAATCCGCCCGCGACATGCGCGGCGAGTGCCTCATCGTCTTCCACCAGAAGGATATGCATGCCGCCCGGACCTTACGCCAAAGACCGGGCCGTTGACAACTCGGCCCAAAGGTCCGGCGCCCCATCGGGCCCGTGAACGAACATGGGCAAATCTACATGAAGCCTCCATCGGCGGCTGAACCTTGCCCGCCATGCCCGCGCGCATGACCGCAGCCTTCGCCTCTGCCCCTGTTCCCGGCGCTCCCGGCGCGCGGGAGCGCCGCGAATGAAGCCGGTCCTCAACGTCGTGGCGATCGGCGGCCCGCATCAGTTCGCGCATTTCCTGCCGGTGGCCTTCGAACTGCACCGGCGCGGCCATTGCCATGTGGCGGTGTTCGTGCCCGAACCCGCCGATGCCGCGCAAATCGCCGTTCTCGCCGGGGAGCTTGGTGCGCCGCTCCCGGAAATCGCAACCATGGACCTGCCGCCCGCACTGGAAGCCTGCGTGCCGCCCAAGGCCCGGAAGCTGGCGCGGCTGCTGGCGTGGTCCCACCGCATCAGGGCAGGCTCCGCCGTGCTCTGCGCCGAACGCACCAGCACCATTCTGAAGCGCCTGCCCGGTCGCTGCCCGCCCCTGATCCATATCCCCCATGGCGCCGGCGACAGGGCGGTCGGTTTCGAGAAACGCTTCGCCCTGTTCGACAAGGTGATCGTCGCGGGGCGGAAGGACCGGGAACGGCTGCTTGCCGAACGCATCGTCCCGCCCGAGCGCTGTGCCGTCGCGGGGCCGATCAAGGTGTCCACCATGCTGCGGCTGGCGCCGTCGCGCCCGCCCCTGTTTGACAACGGCCGCCCGGTGATCCTCTACAACCCGCATTTCTGCAAACGGCTTTCATCGGCCCGGGCGATCACGCGGTCCGCGAACGCCGGGACCTTCTTGTAGCCGACGGCGAGCACCCCCGGCGCGA
>CAZUOV010000040.1:0-23547 GCA_964621355.1 uncultured Novosphingobium sp.
CGGGCATCCTGCTGGTCTTTTCGGTGCTGGTGCTGCTCTATCACCGGATCATTTCGCCGCTGGTCAACATGGGCTCGCTGTTCCTGGCGCCACTGGGCGGGTTGCTGGCGCTGGTCATCACCGGGCAACCGTTGTCGATGTCGGTGTTCATCGGCATGCTCATGCTGTTCGGGATCGTGGCCAAGAACTCCATCCTGCTGATAGATTTCGCGATCGAGGAAATGGCGCAGGGCGTTCCAAAATTCGACGCCATCGTCGATGCGGGGCACAAGCGCGCCCAGCCCATCGTCATGACCACCGTGGCCATGGTGGCGGGCATGGTGCCGACCGCCGTATCGCTTTCCGGCGACGCGGCCTGGCGCGCGCCGATGGGCACGGTCGTCATCGGCGGCCTCACTCTCTCCACGCTGCTCACGCTGCTGATCGTGCCCGCGGCCTTCAGCCTTGCCGACGGGATGGAAAAGCGCCTGGGGCCGAAGCTGCGCCGCTCGCTGCTCACTTACGATCCGGAACACAGCCGGCACGATGGAGGGCATCCGGCGGCCGGAGGCGGCCTTCCCGCCGAGTGAGCCGCGCGATGGATATCGCTCTCCGTGTTCGTTGAGTCCCCCCTGCTGACCGACCGTTCCCGCCATATGCGGCGCGTGGCGACCGGGCTGCTCGTCGCCATGGCAATGCTGTTCCTCGTCCTGCGGCGGTTCGCTGGCACACATCCGGCCTGGGGCTTCGCCATCGCGTTCACCGAAGCGGCGATGGTGGGTGGGCTGGCCGACTGGTTCGCGGTGACGGCCCTGTTCCGCCATCCGCTGGGCATCCCCATCCCGCACACGGCGATCATCCCGCGCAACAAGGACCGCATCGCGGACACCATGGCGGTGTTCCTGCGGCAGAACTTCCTGACGCCCGCCGTCGTCGCGCGCCGCCTGCGCGGCTTCAACCTCGCCGCCGCGGCCGGAGCATACTTGCGCGACATCCGCGTGGACGAGCACTCGCGCCTGCGCGACGGGGCGGCGGGCCTGTTCGTCGACATGCTCGAATCGCTCGATCAGGAGCAACTGGGCGGGCTGGTCAAGTCCGGCCTGCGCCGCCAGCTCGAACGGCTGGACGCCGCGCCGATGCTCGGCCAGTTCCTCGACGCCGCGATCGCGGGCAACCGGCACATGCCCTTGCTGGAAAGCCTGATCCGCTGGGCCGGCTTCACCATAGAGGACAACGAGGAGCTGATCCGCCAGATCGTCCATGAGCGCGCGAACGCGTTGGTGCGCTGGACCGGCCTTGACGAGACAGTGGCCAATGCCGTGCTGCGGGGCCTCTACAAGCTGCTGGCCGAGGCGCTGACCGATCCTGACCACCCCCTGCGCCGCAAAGTGAACGAGGGCCTGCAAGAGCTGGCCCATCGCTTGCAGCACGATCCCGCCATGCAGGCCAAAGTCGCGCGCATGAAGGCGGAAGTGCTGGCCAACCCGGCAATGGGCCAGTGGCTCGATGGGATGTGGGAGCGGCTGCGCGCCTTCCTGCTGCGCGCCGCGCGCGATCCGAAAAAGCTGCTGGCGGGCGAACTGGGCGAGACCATCGGCGCGGTGGGCACGGCGCTGGAGCAGGACCGGACGCTGCAACTGCTGGTCAACCGCTTCACGCGGCGCACGCTGGTCGGCGTGGTCAGCCGCTATGGCGACGAGATCGTGCGCATCGTATCCGAAACCGTGAAGCGATGGGATTCGCGCACTGTCACGGACCGGGTGGAAGGCGCGGTGGGGCGCGACTTGCAGTTCATCCGCATCAACGGCACGCTGGTCGGCGGGCTGATGGGCGTGGCGATCCACGCGGTGGACATGCTGCTGTGAACGACAGGCCTGTCCTGACGACCGGCAGGCTCGAACTGTGGCGGCCGCGCGCGGACGATCTTTCCGGCCTGATGGCACTGATCGAATCGGAGGAAACCCGGCGCTATCTGGGCCGGCGCCCGGTCGAGGCCATGAGCGAGGGGCACCGCCTGCTCCGCAACGCGGGAAGCTGGGCGCTCTATGGCTATGGCGGCTTCATCGTGCGCCTGCCGGGCCGGGCCGAAGTGATCGGTTCCTGCGGCGTGTTCCATAACTGGCGCGGCTTCGGCCAGGGCATGGACGACACGCCCGAAGCGGGCTGGATCGTCCATGCCGACCACTGGGGCCAGGGCGTTGCCGGGGAAGCGATGGGCGCCGCGCTGGCCTGGTTCGACGCGGCGCACGGCCAGCGCCGGATCGCCTGCATGATCGAGGAAGGTAACGCCGCGTCCGACCGGCTGGCGCGCAAGCTAGGCTTCCGCCCCTATGGCCGCCACGAAGCGGAAGGCGAGGCGCCGCTCATTCTCTATGAGCGGAACTGACAAGCGTCCCGCATAGCAAAACCCCCGGAAACCTTGCGGGCTCCGGGGGCTTCGATGTCAGTTCCGTGCGGCGTCAAAGCTTGCCGACAAGCTCCGGCACGGCGTTGAACAGGTCCGCCACCAGACCGACGTCGGCGACCTGGAAGATCGGCGCGTCCTCGTCCTTGTTGATGGCGATGATGGTCTTGGAATCCTTCATGCCCGCAAGGTGCTGGATCGCGCCGGAGATGCCGACCGCGATGTAGATTTCGGGGGCGACGATCTTGCCGGTCTGGCCGACCTGATAGTCGTTCGGCACATAGCCCGCGTCCACCGCCGCGCGGCTGGCGCCGACCGCCGCGCCGAGCTTGTCGGCCAGCGGGAAGATGACCTGCTGGAACGTGTCCGAATCCTTGAGCGCGCGGCCGCCGGAAACGATGATCTTGGCGCTGGTCAGTTCGGGGCGCTCGTTCTTGGCGATTTCGGAGCCGAGGAAACTGGACAGCCCGGTATCGCCCGCACCGGACACGGCTTCGACCGTGCCCGAGCCGCCTTCCGGCGCGGCCTTGGCGAAGGCCGTGCCGCGAACCGTGACGACCAGCTTGGGATCGCTCGATTCGACCGTGGCGATGGCGTTGCCAGCGTAAGTCGGCCGGGTGAAGGTCTTGGGGCCTTCGACCGAGAGAATGTCGGACACCTGCATCACGTCGAGCAGCGCGGCGACGCGCGGCGCGATGTTCTTGCCGTTCGACGTGGCGGGCGCGACGAACGCGTCATGGCTGTCCATCAGGCTCACGACCAGCGGCGCGACGTTTTCCGGCAGCGCGTTGGCATAGGCAGCGTCATCGGCCAGATGCACCTTGCCCACGCCCGCGATCTTCGCGGCGGCATCCGCGACGGCGGCGCAGCCCGAACCGGCGACCAGCAGGTGCACTTCGCCAAGCTGCGACGCGGCGGTAACGGCGGCAAGCGTGGCATCCTTGACGGCGGCGTTGTCGTGTTCGACCCAAACGAGTGTCTTGGACATCGTCTTTATCCTTATGAAAGACGGGCTTCGCCTTCAGGCTACGCCCAGTTCCTTGAGCTTGGCGACCAGCGCATCGACATCGGCGACCTTCACGCCCGCGCTGCGCACCGGCGGCTCGCTGACTTTCAGCGTCTTGAGGCGCGGCGCGGTGTCCACGCCGTAATCGGCGGGCGCCTTGGTGGCGAGCGGCTTGGACTTCGCCTTCATGATGTTGGGCAGCGAAGCATAGCGCGGCTCGTTCAGGCGCAGATCTGTCGTCACGATGGCGGGCAGCGACAGCTTGACCGTTTCGAGGCCGCCGTCGACTTCGCGCTTCACTGTGACCGAATCGCTTTCCACCGTCACTTCGCTGGCGAACGTGCCTTGCGGGCGGCCGGTCAGCGCGGCGAGCATCTGGCCGGTCTGGTTCGAATCGTCGTCGATCGCCTGCTTGCCGAGGATCACCAGGCCGGGCTGTTCCTCGTCCGCCACGCCCTTGAGGATCTTGGCGACGGCCAGCGGCTCCACTTCATCGTCGGTCTGCACCAGGACGGCGCGGTCCGCGCCCATGGCAAGCGCCGTGCGCAGCGTTTCCTGCGCCTTGGCCGGGCCGATCGAAACCGCGACGATCTCGGTCGCCACGCCCTTTTCCTTCAGGCGGATGGCTTCCTCAACGGCGATTTCGTCGAACGGGTTCATGCTCATCTTGACGTTGGCGAGATCGACACCCGTGCCGTCCGCCTTGACGCGCGGCTTCACATTATAGTCGATGACCCGCTTCACGGGCACGAGGATTTTCATCGCTTGCGTTCCTTTTCGTGTGTCGGCCTTTTCGTGTGCCGGACGGCGAAACAGCGGGCCGGAGAACCCGGCGCATACGGGCCGCCATTGCCGCCCGCGCGCCTTACGTCAAGCCCCCGGCTGACCCCGGGGCCTGACGCGGGACAGGCTCGTCAGGCCGCCTGTTTCACTTCGGCGACGATCTTGCGGGCGGCGTCGCCCAGATCGTTGGCCGAGACGATGGGCAGGCCGGAATTGTCGAGGATGGCCTTGCCCTGCTCCACGTTCGTGCCTTCCAGCCGGACGACCAGCGGCACCGAGAGATTCACGTCCTTCGCCGCCGCGACGATGCCGTCGGCGATGACGTCGCACTTCATGATGCCGCCGAAGATGTTGACGAGAATGCCTTCCACCGCCGGGTCGGACAGGATGATCTTGAACGCCTCGGTCACTTTCTCGCGGTTGGCGCCGCCGCCCACATCGAGGAAGTTGGCGGGGAAGGCGCCGTTGAGCTTGATGATGTCCATCGTCGCCATGGCCAGCCCTGCGCCGTTCACCATGCAGCCGATGTTGCCGTCGAGCTTGATGTAGGCGAGGTCATACTTGCTGGCTTCGACTTCGGCGGGGTCTTCCTCGGTCTCGTCGCGCAGTTCCATCACGTCAGGGTGGCGATAGAGCGCATTGGAATCGAAGCTCATCTTGGTGTCGAGCACCAGCAGCTTGCCGTCTTCCGATTCCACCAGCGGATTGATTTCCAGCATGGCGCAATCCAGTTCGGTGAACGCCTTGTAGAGCTGCTGCGTCAGCTTCTGCGCCTGCTTGTTGAGGTCGCCCGTCAGCTTGAGGCCGAACGCCACCGCGCGCCCATGGTGCGGCTGGAAGCCTTCGGCCGGGTCGACGGTGATAGTGACGATCTTTTCCGGCGTGGAGTGCGCGACTTCCTCGATATCCATGCCGCCTTCGGTCGAGGCGATGATCGCGACGCGGCCCGTCTTGCGGTCCACCAGCATGGAAAGGTAGTATTCCTTGGCGATATCGACGCCGTCCGTCACATAGAGGCGGTTCACTTGCTTGCCCGCGTCGCCCGTCTGGATGGTGACGAGCGTGTTGCCGAGCATTTCTTTCGCGTTGGCTTCCACTTCCTCGACCGACTTGGCGAGGCGGACGCCGCCCTTGGCGTCCGCGCCCAGTTCCTTGAACTTGCCCTTGCCGCGCCCGCCCGCATGGATCTGCGCCTTCACGACATAGAGCGGCCCGGGGAGCTTCTTCGCGCCCGCGACGGCTTCCTCGACGGTAAGGGCGGCATGGCCGGCGGGAATGCCGATGCCATACTTCGCAAGCAGTTCCTTGGCCTGATATTCGTGAACGTTCATGGCATTTCCCGGCAAAATGGATGAAAACGGACAGGCGGGGCCGATCCGGCCCCGGACCGGCTCCTTTGTGCGCTGCCGCATAAGCACATCGTCTCCCGCTTGAAAAGTCCCCATTGCGGGAGCATGGCGGCAAGGCTCGCTATCCATGGAAACCATGCCCCCCGAAACCTCGCCGTCCCCGACCCCGACCCGCAGCCGGCTGATCAGGTCATCGATTGGGGGCCGCGCATGATCGACCGCGACCGCCTCGAACGGATCGTGCGGGAAGCAGGCGGCCTCGCCATGGCCAGCTTTCCCGGCGCGGGCCATGCCCCCGAAGTGTGGGAAAAAGCGCCCGGGAACCCGGTATGCAGCGCCGATCTCGCCGTCGACGCCTTCCTGAAGCGGGAACTGCGCGCGCTGCTGCCCGCCGCCGGATGGCTGTCGGAAGAAACGGCGGATGCGCCGGAACGGCTGGCGGGCGGGTTGATCTGGCTGGTCGATCCCATCGACGGAACCCGCGACTATATCCGGGGCAGGCCGGGCTGGGCGGTTTCCGTCGCGCTGGTCAGCGCCGGACGGCCGCTGCTGGGCCTGCTGTGCGCGCCGGCCCGCGCGCCCGAGTCGGGCGGCGAGTTCTGGCTGGGCGAAGCGGGCAAGGGAAGCTGGCGCAACGGCGAGCGGCTGGCCGCCAGCACGCGGACCGAACTGGCGGGCGCCCGCGTGCCCACGGTCCACATGCCGGAAGAGGATGCGGACCTCGTCGCTGTCTATCAGCCCAACAGCATCGCGCTGCGCATCGCGATGGTGGCGGCGGGCGAAGCGGATCTCGTCGCCACCGTGCGCTGGGGCTTCGAATGGGATATCGGGGCGGCGGCGCTGATCGCGCGGGAAGCGGGCGCCGCCGTGACGGACGCCTTCGGCCATCCGCTCAACTACAACAAGCGCGATCCCCGCGCCTTCGGCGTGCTGGCGAGCGCGCCCGCGATCCACGACGCGGCCATTGAGCGCATCGCCGAACGCGCGCGCAGGCTGAGCGGAGCCTTACCGGAGGGGTAAGGCTCCCGCAGCTTGCGGCTTATTGGCCGGAACGCGCGGCCTGGACCTGTTCCTGCGTGATCGGAACGATCTTGATTTCCACGCGGCGATTGCGGCGGCGGCCTTCCTCGGTCGTGTTCTCCGCGACCGGCATCGTCTCGCCGAAGCCCTGGCTGCGGATACGCGCCGAGGAAACACCCTGGCTGATGAGGTAATTCGCCACGGTGCGGGCGCGGTTTTCGGAAAGCGTCTGGTTGAAAGCGTCCGACCCGGTCGAATCGGTATGGCCGTAGACGTCGATCAGGCTGTCGGGATACTGCTGGAGGCTCTGCGCGACCGTGTCCAGCGTGGCGCGGAAATGCGGCTTGAGCGTATAGCTGCCGACATCGAAGGTCACGCCTTCGGGCAAGTTGACGAGGATCGCCTGGCCGTTGTCCGTCGGCGTGACGTCCACGCCGGACCCGGCGGTCTGCTCCTTCAGTTCCTTGATCTGCTTGTCCATCGTGTAGCCGACGGCGGCGCCCGCGACGCCGCCGATGCCCGCGCCCACGATGCGGCCGGTGCCGCCGCCGATCAGGCCGCCCAGCAACAGGCCCGCGAGCGCGCCGCCGCCAGCGCCGATGGCGGTGCGCGACACTTTCTGCTCACCCGTGTTCGGATCGGTCACGCAGGCGGAGACGGAGACCAGCGAAACACAGGCAACGCTCGCTACGAGGAGGCGGGACTTTTTCATCGGCAGGTTCCTTTCCTGAACTGCGAGGCCTGGACTGTGAAACTTGGACCGCGAGGACGGCCTCGCCTGGAATCCTTATGGTTAATGCGCCTGAGCCTGTCCACTTGTGAACATGAGCGCAAGCTGAATCGCAGCAAGGAACGATCCGGCCCGCCGGATGTTCCACCGGCGGAACCGGCGATGGTATCTTCGCAGCCCTCGCCAGTTCTGCTAGCGCAACGGGCGTGGAACCGTTTCCCTGGATCGACGTGCTCGTCATCGCGGGCCTGATTGTGCTCAATGGTCTGTTCGCGATGTCCGAACTCGCCATCGTCTCCGCCCGCCCCGCCCGGCTCAACGTCGCCGCCCAGAAAGGCAGCGGCGGCGCGCGCGCGGCGCTGGCGCTGGCCGCCGATCCGGGGCGCTTCCTGTCCACCGTGCAGATCGGCATCACGCTCGTCGGCATCGTCGCGGGCGCCTATTCGGGCTCGAGCCTGGGCGGTCCGATGGGGGAACGGCTGGCCGCGCTCGGCGTGCCGGAGCGGGCGGCGGACGAAGCCGGCTTCGCGCTGGTGATCATCGCGACGACCTATTTCAGCCTCGTGGTGGGCGAACTGGTGCCCAAGCAGCTTGCCCTGCGCTCGGCCGAAGCCATCGCGATCATCGCGGCGCGGCCCATGGCCATGCTGGCGAAAGCCATGGCGCCTTTCGTGTGGCTGCTGGACAAGTCGTCGGCGCTGCTGCTGCGCCTCATCGGCGTGCGCCAGGCGGGCGAGGACGGCGTGACGGCGGAAGAACTGCACATGATCTTCGCCGAAGCGACGCGATCGGGCGCCATCGAGGAAGACGAGCGCGCGATCATGACGGGCATCATGCGGCTGGCGGACCGGCCGGTGCGCGAACTGATGACGCCGCGCACCGAATTGGACTGGATCGAGCAGCGCGCCAGCGAAGCCGATGTGCGCGCCCGCATCAAGGAATCGCCCCACTCGCTGCTGCCGGTGGCGGACGGCAGCCCGGACCGCGTGATCGGCGTCGTCAAGGTGCGCGAAGTGCTGGCCCACCTGCTCGCGGGCCGCAAGCCGAACATTTCGCGGATGATGAAGAAGGCGGAGATCATCCCCGACCAGCTCGACGCCATGGACGCGCTGCGCATCCTCCAGCAATCCGATGTCTCGATGGCGCTGGTGCATGACGAATACGGCCACTTCGAGGGCATCGTGACGCCCGCCGACCTGCTGGCCGCCATCGTCGGCAATTTCGCCAGCCACCAGGACGAAGGCGACGAGCCGATGGTCGTGGAGCGCGAGGACGCCTCGCTGCTCATCTCCGGCGCGCTGCCCGCCGACGCCATGGCCGCGCGGCTGGGCATGGCACTGCCCGACAGCCGCGAATACGCGACGGCGGCAGGCTATGTCCTGTCAGTGCTGAAACGCCTGCCGCGCGAGGGCGAGAATTTCACCGAACAGGGCTGGCGCTTTGAAGTGGTCGACATGGACGGGCTCAAGATCGACAAGCTGCTTGTCGCGCCGGACCGGCCCGAAGGCGGCGAGGAAACGCCTGCCGAAGGGTAAGTGGGGATCACCGTCATCACGGCGAAAGCCGGGATCGCCGGCCGGATAGGGTCATCCCGAAAGCTGGCCAGCGGTCCCGGATCAGGTCCGGGACGACGCCGTCAGCCTGGAGTCTGTCCTGTTCAGATTGAACCACCTTGCCCCCGTTCATGTCGAGCGCAGGGTGGATCAACCTCATCAGGACAAGAAGTCTAGGCTCCCGTGCTGGTCTGCGCCTCGCGCCCGTCGCCTTCCGGCGCCGCCAGGATTTCGCGCGTGATCGCTCCCTTGGCCACGGTGTTGGTCTGCGGATCGCCGACGCTGGACCGGATGCCGGGCGCGGCATTGCCGGCGCGGCTGATCGCGTTCGTTTCCACTTCGCTGCGCGGTGCGGGGCCGCCGAACAGCGCGTCCAGCGTCTGCTGCTGAAGCCCGGCATCGGCGGGGCGCGGCGCGCCGGGGCGCGGCGGCGTGAGCGCGAAATCGGGCGGCACGACCAGAGGCGCCTGGCGCTGCACCGCGAACTCGTCGGGCCGTCCGCGATTGAACAGACCGCCGCCGCCGCAGGCCGAAAGCAGCATGGCTCCGCCAGTGGCAAGAAGGATTGCGTGGGTCTTGTTCATGGTATCAGCTCTCCGCTGCGGTCCCGCCCGCGTGGGCCGCCGCTTGCGGCTTTTCGCGCGAAAACAGGGACCGGGCAAGGATTATCACGACACCGATGCTGATGGCGGCATCGGCGATGTTGAAGATGAAGAAGGGGCGGAACGCGCCGAAATGGAGATCGGCGTAGTCGACGACATAGCCGAGTTGCACCCGGTCATGGATATTGCCGAGCGCGCCGCCCAGCACCATGCCCAGCCCCACGATTTCCGGCCATGCCTTTTCGCGCAGCAGCCAGACGAGAACGCCCAGCGCGATCGCCGCCGTCATGGCGACGAGCAGCCAGCGGGCCGTGTCCGTCTCCGCCGTCAACATGCCGAGCGAGACGCCGGGGTTCTCGACATAGCGCAAGTCGAAGAAAGGCAGCACTTCGATCGGCCCGGTGCGCGGCAGGTCCAGCCCGCCCAGCACCCAGCCCTTGAAAAGCTGGTCGGCCAGATAGATCGCGGCCGCGATAGCCAGACCGGGCAGGGCCAGACCGGATAGAGGGAGACCGGACGGGAACGATTTCATCATGCAGGCGCGTCCATGGCCGCGACGACATGATCGCAGCGTGAACACAAGGCGCCATCCTCCGCCACTTCCGGCAAGTGGCGCCAGCAGCGGCCGCATTTGTGGTGGGCGGTGGGCATTACGCTTACCCCGTCGCCTCGCGTCACGGCAGCCGTGATAAACAGTTCGGCGAGGTCCGCTTCCGGCGCGCCATCCGGCACGGTGACTTCGGCGGCGAGGCTGGAACCGATGATTTTCTCCCGGCGTAGCGGCTCAATCGCTTCGTTGACGGTCTGGCGCAAGCCGCGCAGCGCCTCCCACCGACCGAAGTCCACGCCGGTGACGGCAGGCAGTTCCGGCCATTCCAGCAAGTGCACGCTGCCCGCGTCGGGATAGCGCGCGCTCCACACTTCCTCCGCCGTGAACACCAGGCAAGGCGCGGCATAGCGCACCAGCGCGTGGAACAGCGTGTCGAGCACGGTGCGATAGGCCATGCGCCTGGGGTCGGACGGCGCGTCGCAATAGAGGCAGTCCTTGCGGATATCGAAGAAGAACGCGCTCAGATCCTCGTTGCAGAAATCGGTCAGCGCGCGGACATAAGTGTTGAAGTCATAGTCCTGCACCGCCTGCCGCAGCGTCGCGTCGAGCCGGGCGAGCAGCGCCAGCACATAGCGTTCCAGTTCCGGCATCGCGGCGGTGTCCGCCACGCGCTCGGCCTCGCCGAACCCGTCGAGCGCGCCCAGCAGGTAACGGAACGTATTGCGCAGCTTGCGATACTGGTCCGCCACGCCTTTGAGGATCTCGTCGCCGATGCGGTGATCCTCGGTATAGTCCACCGCCAGCGCCCACAGGCGGATGATGTCCGCGCCGTAGGTTTCCATGACCTTGATGGGATCGACGGTGTTGCCCTGCGACTTGGACATTTTCATGCCCTTGGCGTCCATCGTGAAGCCGTGGGTCAGCACCGCCTTGTAAGGCGCATGGCCGCGCGTGGCGCAGGCTTCCAGCAGCGAGGACTGGAACCAGCCGCGATGCTGGTCGGAGCCTTCCAGATAAAGATCGGCGCGCGGCCCCGCCCAGCCGTCGGGGCGGAGCAGATCGGGCCACTTGCCGCTTTCCAGCACGAAAGCATGGGTGGAACCGGAATCGAACCAGACGTCGAGGATATCGGTGACGCGCTCGTAATCTTCGGCGCGGTAGGCGTCGCCCAGCAGCACCTGCGCGTTTTCGTCCGACCACGCATCGACACCCCGTACGCGGATCGCGGCGATGATGCGGTCGTTCACCGCCGGGTCGACGAGGTATTCGCCGGTCTTGCGATCGACGAACAGCGTGATCGGCACGCCCCACGCGCGCTGGCGGGACAGCACCCAGTCCGGGCGGCCTTCCACCATCGCGCCGATGCGGTTGCGCCCCTTGTCCGGCACGAAGCGCGTTTCGGCAATGGCGCGCGTCGCCGCCTGCCGCAGCGTCGGCGCATCGCAAAGCCCTTCCTCGTGCGGGTTGATCGCCCCGCCTTCGTTCTCCCAGCGCCGCTCGGACGGGCTCTTGGGCGAGATGTGCGTCATCACCCTGTCCATCGGCACGAACCATTGCGGCGTGCAGCGATAGATCACCTTGGCCTTCGACCGCCACGAATGGGGGTAGGAGTGCCTGTAATCGGCGGACGCGGCGAGCAGCCCGTCTGCGTTGCGCAGGTCCGAACAGATCGGGCCGTCCGGTGCGTTGAACTTCGGGTTGATGACCGATCCCATCCCGCCGAGCCAGGCCCAGTCGGCGCGGTATTTCCCGTCCGCCTCGACCGCGAAGACGGGGTTGATGCCGTGCGCCTTGCACAAGTCGAAGTCGTCCTCGCCATGGTCGGGCGCCATGTGGACAAGGCCGGTGCCGCTGTCGGTGGTGACGAAGTGGCCCGGCAGGAACGGGCGCGGGCGCAGGAAGAATTCGGCGAGCGGGGAATCGGGATGGATGCTTGTCCTCCCCTCCCCTTCAGCGGAGGGAATCGAGGAGGGGGGACTGTCGTCTGACGCCGCGCCCGCCGGAGATTCCCCACCCCCGGCCCCTCCCCTGAAGGGGAGGGGAGAGATGAGGTTCGCCATCGGATGCCGCGCGACGGTTCCCGCAAGGTCGGAGCCTTTGCCGCGCCATAGTTCATCATAGCCACCAACGCCACATCGCTTTGAAAATGCTTCAAAAAGAGCACACGAAAGAAGAATTTTCTGCGGCACCGTTCGTGTTACGGCATCATCGCGCATCGCCCATGACACGCGAACCACAACATACTCCACCTCTGGCCCATAGGCGATCGCCTGATTGACCGGAATCGTCCACGGCGTCGTCGTCCAGATCACCGCGTGCGCGCCGACCAGTTCGGGGATCGGCGATTCGACGATCTCGAATGCCACGTCGATCTGGGTGGACGTGATGTCCTCGTATTCCACTTCCGCTTCGGCCAGCGCGGTCTTTTCCACCGGCGACCACATCACTGGCTTTGCCCCGCGATAGAGCATGCCCGTCGCGGCGAACTTCAACAGTTCGGACACGATGGTGGCCTCGGCATCGAAGTCCATCGTCAGGTAGGGATTGTCCCAGTCCGCATTGACGCCCAGCCGCTTCAACTGCTCGCGCTGCACGTCCACCCACTGCCGAGCATAGACGCGGCATTCGGCGCGGAATTCCTCGACCGGCACCTGATCCTTGTCGCGCTTCTTCTTGCGGTATTGCTCCTCCACTTTCCATTCGATGGGCAGCCCGTGGCAGTCCCACCCCGGAACGTAGGGTGCGTCCCTGCCCAGCAGGGTCTGCGTGCGCACCACCATGTCCTTGAGGATATGGTTCAGCGCGTGGCCGACATGGATGTCGCCGTTGGCGTAAGGCGGGCCGTCGTGCAGGATGAACTTCTCGCGGCCCGCACGCGCCGCGCGTGTCCGCGCGTAGATATCCTGTTCCTGCCACTTCACCAGGATGCCCGGCTCCTTCTGCGGCAGGCCGGCCTTCATGGGAAAATCGGTCTTCGGTAGGAAGACGGTTGATCGGTAATCGCGCTGTTCGCTCATGCTCACACTTTCAGGCAAGAGGCGCGCTTAGGAGTTTCCTCGCCTCCTCGCAATCCCGCCGCATCTGTTCGGTCAGCGCCTCCAGCCCGTCGAAGCGGGCCTCGGGCCGCAGGTAATGGTGGAACGCCACTTCGATTTCCGCGCCGTAGAGGTCGCCCGAAAAATCGAAGAAGAACGGCTCCAGCAGTTCCTTGGGCGGATGGAAGGTGGGCCGCACGCCCAGATTGGCCGCGCCGCGCAGGGTCCGCCCGTCGGCCAGCGGGCCGGTCAGCACGCGGCCCGTCACGGCATAGATGCCATAGCGCGGGCGCAGATAGGCGCCGAGCGGCAGGTTGGCGGTGGGAAAGCCGATGGTGCGGCCCAGCTTGTCGCCGTGCTGCACCTGCCCGCGCAGGGCGAAGGGCCGGGTGAGCATGGCGGCGGCGGCCTCGCAATCCCCGGCCTTGAGCGCGGCGCGGATGCGGCTGGACGATATGGGGCCGCCTTCGTCATGCACGGCCTCGACTGTGCGCGCGGACAGACCCAGCGGTCCGCCGATCGAGCCGATCGTGGCGGGATTGCCGCCGCGCCCTTTGCCGAACGTGAAGTCCCCGCCCGTCACCACGCCTTTCGCGCCGATCCGCGCGGCGAGCATGTCCGTCACGAACGCTTCGGCGGAAAGCGCCGCGAAATCGGCGTCGAAATGGAACACCAGCATGGCGTCGGCCCCCGCGGCGGCGAACAGTTCCTGTCGCTGGTCGAGCGTCGTCAGGCGAAACGGCTCGGCGTCGGGCCGGAAGAAACGCATGGGGTGCGGATCGAACGTGGCGACGATGCAGGGCCGGCCTTCGCCTTTGGCCCAGGCGGCCGCTTCGCCGACCACGGCCTGGTGGCCGCGATGGAACCCGTCGAAGTTGCCCAGCGCGACAATCGCGCCGCGCAGGGCTTCGGGAACCGGGTTGCGATGATCGAGGCGATACATTGTGCGGCTCGTATCCACACAATACAGCGTTAGCAATCAGAACGAGAAGGCAATTTGGCTGGAAGTATCGAATGAACCCCGACGCTTTGGGGTTTTGTTCGCCTGATTTGGCCGCTTGGCAAGAAACTGATTTGCAATCGCTTTCCTCATTTCTCGCCTTTCATCCGCGTCAGGTGCGACAAAAGACATAATGCGAAATGCGAATTCATCTTGACCCGGCTTCGCAGGAAACTCCGCAATCTGGCTAGCAGTCCACTGAGAATACTCAGCTCTGATCTGCTGTGAGAGAAAAGCATCCGCGTCGGGAGCATCATGGCTCACCATTGTCACGAGGTATCTGTCAACGAATGGCGCGAACTCAGCGTAGGTGGCAGCTCCACCTATCACAAAGGTCTCTGTGCAATTAACTGCATCTGCAACTGCCAAAGTCTCCGCCACAGAATTAACCAGCCGACATGCCTCCGTTGAAGGAAACAGCACGGCATTATGTGACAGGACCAGATTTGTGCGACCCTTCAGACAGCCACCAATGGAGTCGTGAGTTTTCCGTCCCATGATGACGGTGTGCCCCATGGTTGTTCGCCGAAAGAATGCCATATCGCTTTTTATCGACCAAGGTAGGCGATTTTGGCAGCCAATGGCACCATGCCTGTCGATCGCGACAATCGATGTCAGGTTTTGGTGCATCTTTCCCCTCAGATAGCCGAATTTCTTAGAATCAGAGTTAGCCAAACTGAGCAAGGATTATCTGTTAGGCTGAATCAGAATAGCGGCAGAGCGAGTCTCACATCCTAGTGAATCAGTGTGCAAAAGCTGTGGAAATCGTCACAGCGCCAGCCGCGTGACGTGGCCCATCTTGCGCCCCGGACGGGCGGCGGCCTTGCCGTAGAGGTGCAAGTGATTGGCCGGATCGGAGAGGATCGCCGCCCAGCCGTGCGCATCGTCGCCGATCAGGTTGCGCATCTCCACGCCGCGCGCGGCCAGCGCCGGATCGCCCAGCGGCAAGCCGCAGATCGCGCGGATATGGTTCTCGAACTGGCTGGTGAGCGCGCCCTCGATGGTCCAGTGCCCCGAATTGTGGACACGCGGCGCCATTTCGTTGAACACCGGGCCGTCATCCGTCGCGAAGAATTCCAGCGTCAGCACGCCCGTGTAATCGAGCGCGTCGGCCACCTTGCGGGCCAGCGCGCGTGCCGCTTCCACTTGCTCCGTGACAGGCGGACCGGCGGGCACGGTCGACGTCGCAAGGATGCCGCTCTCATGCACGTTGCGCGCCGAATCCCAGAAGCGGACTTCCCCGTCAGGCGCGCGGCAGAGGATGACCGAGAACTCGGCGGCGAAGCGCACGAAGCCTTCATAGACCAGCGGGCTGGCGATAGGCGGCACGGCATCGGCGTCCGCTTCCGCCATGATCCGCCACTGGCCCTTGCCGTCGTAACCGTCACGCCGGGTCTTGAGGATGCCGGGCGCGCCGATCTCCCCCACGGCGCGGGCAAGATCGGCCTGCGTGGAGACGGGTAAGAACGGCGCCGTCACGCCGCCCAGGGCCGTCACGAACTCCTTTTCATTGAGCCGGTCCTGCGCGATTTCCAGCGCGCGCGAGCCGGGCAGCAGCGGCACCGTGCCCAGCGCCGCGAGGGGCGCGACGGGCACGTTCTCGAACTCATAGGTCACGACCGCGCAACCGGTGGCGAAACGCGCCATGGCATCGGCATCGTCCCATGCGGCACAGGTGAACGCGGCGCTGACTTCGGCGGCGATACTGTCTGCTTCCGGCGCGTAGACATGGCAGCGATAGCCCAGTTGCGCGGCGGCCATGGCCAGCATCCGGCCCAGTTGCCCGCCGCCCAGAATGCCGATGGTTTCGCCGGGAGGGATCATCTTACCGGGCTTCGTCATTGCCAGCGCATCGAATCACGCAGGCCGTTCCGCCACGCTCGCCGTCTGTTCCGCCCGGAACGCCTGCAACCGTTCGGCCAGCGCCGGATCGCTGGTGGCGAGGATGGCGGCGGCGAGCAACCCGGCGTTGGCCGCGCCCGCTTCCCCGATCGCCAGCGTGCCCACGGGTATCCCGGCGGGCATCTGCACGATGGACAGCAGGCTGTCCTGCCCGGACAGCGCCTTCGACTGCACCGGCACGCCCAGCACCGGCAAGTGAGTCATCGAAGCGACCATGCCCGGCAGGTGCGCCGCGCCGCCCGCGCCCGCGATCACCACCTTGAAGCCTGCGGCGTGCGCGCCCCTGGCGAACGCGACCAGCCGCTCCGGCGTGCGATGCGCGGACACGATCCGCGCGTCATGGGCCACACCCAGCCTGTCGAGCATTTCCGCCGCGCGCTGCATCGTCGGCCAGTCCGACTGGCTGCCCATGACGATAGCGACAACAGGCGGTTTATCCGGCATCGTCACCGCTCCGACAGGTAATAGCGGTCCGCCGCCGCCAGATCGCCGCCCAGTTCATAGACGATGGGCTGCCCCGTGGGGATTTCCAGCCCGGTGATCTCGGCGTCCGAAATGCCGGACAAGTGCTTGACGAGCGCGCGCAGCGAATTGCCGTGCGCGGAAACCAGCACCGTCGCGCCTGCTTTCAGGTGCGGCACGATGGAACCTTCGTAATAGGGCAGGACGCGCGCAATGGTGTCCTTCAGGCTTTCCGTCTGCGGCACGGCGACGCCCGCATAACGTGCATCGGCCGACAGGTCGAACTCCGATCCGCGATTGAGCGGCGGCGGCGGCGTATCGAAGCTGCGCCGCCAGACCTTCACCTGATCCTCGCCATGCTTCGCGGCGGTTTCCGCCTTGTTAAGGCCCGTGAGGCCGCCATAGTGCCGCTCGTTCAGGCGCCAGTCCTTCACTTCGGGAATCCACAACCGGCCCGCCGCCCGCAAGGCCAGGTGCAGGGTGCGGATGGCGCGGGTTTGCACGGACGTGAACGCCACGTCGGGCAGCATGCCCTTTTCCGCCAGCAGCGCGCCCGCCGCGCGGGCCTCCGCCTCGCCCTGCGGCGTCAGGTCGACGTCCCACCAGCCGGTGAAGCGGTTTTCGAGGTTCCACTGGCTCTGGCCATGGCGGACGAGAATCAGGCGCGGCAAATCGGTTGCTCCCCTTGGTTTCCCCCGAACGGGAGCGCCACGCCCTAGCTTTTCGGCGGGCTTTTGGAAAGAGCGGCGTTCGTGCCCGATTCTTCCGGCGTCTCGACGGCCATGGCTCTGGCCTGCGCCTTGCGGCGGCGCAGGTTGTCGCGCAGGCGCGCGGCCAGCCGCTCCTCGCGCGTGGCACTGGCGGACAGGGGGGCAGGAGCGTCGGCGGGCTTGTCCATGACCGCTTCCATGCGGCGTGCCGCGCGAAAGCTCAAGGCCCGGCTTGACATTGCGAAACGCGCGGACAATAGCGCGCGCCTGTCCCGGCCCGCGCGCCGTTCGCAAGACGATCGGGGCCATGTGCTGCTGTAGCTCAGTGGTAGAGCACTCCCTTGGTAAGGGAGAGGCCGCGAGTTCAATCCTCGCCAGCAGCACCATTCAGTCGCGGTTCCCCGGATATTCCGGGGCCGTGCTCGACGGCGTGCCGCAAACGGCGCAGTTCCGCGGCATTTCTGCCGTAGCCAGTTTTGCCTGAGGACAGAGACTGAGGCGTGGGGGTGCGGTTCGGCGCAATTCTCGCCGAGAGTCTCAGAAGGCGGTTTCGGTGCCCTGAGATGGAGAATGGCGCTGCGGCGTCGGCGCTCAGCCGAACCCAAGCGCCCGGCGCTGCTCGTTCCAGCCAAGCGGCAAATCGCTGATGCGCAGGAGCGACCGGCTAGTAAGCTCGATCGGCTGTCGGCCCTCGACAATGGCGGTGACGATATCGGGCGCGAGGAACCGCAGCCGTGCCAGCCGGGTCAGATGGCTCCGGCGCACAGGATCGGTAATCCACGGGCCCTTCGACAGTTGTTCCCAGGCAGCCCAGCCCTTGGCGAGAAGCTCGACGAGCTTTTCGTCGGGTTTCCTGCTGTTGCTATCCGGCCGCGCATAGACGAGACGTAACTCGTGGCCTCGCCGCTTGAGGCTGACAGGTACATCGATCGCGACTGGCTCGATCGGACAACCCACGGGCAGGTCGATATCGAGCATGGCCGCGAGCCTCTCCCTGTCGATCGAGACAGAGAGATTTGTCTCCCTTACCGTGATCGAGGCATCGAGTTCGTCGAGGAATTCTTGCAAGCGGTGTGCGTTCGCTCCGGCGGTCGCGATTCGTGCAGCGCAATCGGCAATGCGAGCCGTCGATGGTTCTATTCCGGTTTCCCCGACCAGCCGAAGCGGATCGTCGAACAGCCTGCCGATTGCGCCGGCCACCATCGCCTCGATATCGCCTGCCGGCAGACGCCAGCACCCGGCTGATTCCCTCGTTGCGGAGACATAATAACGATACCGTTTGTTGCTGCGATTGGTGTGTGCGGTGAGAAGCCTCCTGCCGTCCGCGTCATGGATGTGCCCTGCCAATGGACTGATGTGCCCGGTTCGTGGCCGGGGCATGGCGCGGTCGAGCAGCGCTTGTGATCGCTCCCAGACATTGCGATCCACGATGGCCTTGTGCTCGCCGGGATAGATCTGGTCGCGGTGACTGATCTCCCCGACGTAGAGCCGGTTGCGCAGGACGTGCCGTAGCGCGCCGGCGGTGAAGTGACAGCCATTTGTGGCTGCCAGCTATGCCGATCAACTGTCGGAGCGTGGGGGGCGGCTTTATCTCGCCGGCGTACGGCCCGAGGTGCGCGCCCAGATCGATCGCACCAACCGTCTGGACCTCAGCGGTCCCGTCACGATTTTCGAAGCAACGCCGGCCCGCGGCGAATCCACGCTGCGAGCGGTCGCGGAAAGCCGTGCCTGGCTGGTCCAGAGCGGGGCAGAAGGCAGATACGCGGTTCTGGACCGCGGCGCGAACGGCGGCGAGTCCCGGCTGGTTGGTTTCGGGGCCATCGTCGAGCGCCTCGACGTCCGGGATTTGCGCTTCAGCCATGTCGACCCACGCCTTCAATCATTGCCAAGCGCCGTCTCGATTCCCGTGAAGCGGAAAAACTCTTCGGGCGTCATGCCTTCAAGCTGGCTGGTCGCGCCCGCCTTGATATAGCCGACAGAGGCCGCGTAAGCCTCCCACTCGGCCAGCAATTCGGCCATTTTCTCCGGCTCGCGGTCCTTCAGGTCTTTCAGTTCGCGCGGGTCGTCGCGCAGATTGAACAGGCTCCACTCATTCTCGCCATAGGGCGGCGCCATGAACAGCGCCTTCCAGTCACCCTTGAAGATGGATCGGCATTCCAGCATCTCGAACCCGATCACGTCGAATTCGCCGCGGACCGGGGCAATGGTGGCGCCGGTCAGGTATGGCTTCCACGACCGCCCGTAAACCGGCGCCAGCGGAACGCCGCCCCGCTCGTCCGGCCGGGTTGCACCCGCGAAATCGAGAATCGTGGGCAGGACATCGGTGACGTGCAGCTTCTGGGTCACGTCCACCCCGCGCTTCACGATTCCCGGACCAGCCACGATCAGCGGAACCTGCGTGCCTCCCTCGTACCCAGTCGTCTTGAAGTAGGAGAAAGGCGTGTCGGACACTTCCGCCCACGCACCGCCGGCGGAAACGAACGAACCCTTGCGGCCCATGTTCGCGAAGCTGTTGTCGTATTCCCGTTCGATCAGTTCGGGGGTATTGGGCGGATAATCGCCAAGCGACCTCGCGGCCAGGTCGCGCTTATCGCCAACGGTCAAACGAATCGGGAGGTTGCTGCCGGAGGGTATCGCGCAATGTCACCAGCGGCTCTTGCGATTCCCGTATGCCGCCGCCGTCCGGGCGATCAATATCCAGGATCAACATCAATGACATGACCTTCAGGACAAAGAGAAATCCTACGGCAACCACGCGGTGGGACACTGCCCGCACATAGCCCAGCATACCCGCGGTCACGATCACGTAGATCATCAGCATGACGAATACGACGTTGGGCACCCGAGCGTGGCGGGCCGCCTTACGTTTGGTATCGAGGTCGATCACTTCGCTGACGACTTGAGGGACCGCGGCCGCAAAAGGCGTAGCCTTTACGCCGTCGAATGCGGCTGCGGTCGCCGACCAGAGTTCGACCAGCAACCGATCGTTCTTGACGAGCAAAGGACCCGCCGCTTTCGAGCTGGCCTTGCCGAGGTCAACACGGTTCTCGGCATAGACGCGCAGAATCCCGGACATGCGCGAACGGTGCGGTTCATCGAGCAATTGCGCGTATAAATAGCTGGTGCCGATGGCGTTCGCTTCCTGAAGGACCAGCGTGCGCCGCGCTTCGAACCGGTCGATCGCGAGCGAGAAGGTGAAGCCAAGCAGAAGGGCCAGCAAACCGAGGACGGCGGATACGACATAAGCGTCGCGGCTATCCCCACCGTCCTGGCTATCGCCGGATTTCACCTTCTTGAGGCGCCCCCGCGCCAGCGATCCCGAGAACGCCGCGGCGATCATCAGGAGAAACGTCAACGCCCCGATGACGATCACCGGCGTTGCTTCCAACCATTGCTCGATTGCCATCATGCCGGTTGCTCCCTGCTTTGATCTGTAGGGCGGGATCGTCGCCCTTTGGCTTGCCAGGCGTTGCCACTTCTTCGTTCCGACCGTTCAGCATAATTCTCGCAGGTTATGCAATTGGTGAAAGGACCCACGATCGAAACTGAGGCCGGGCGACACATCCGATCCGATGTGCGGATCACCGACGCCGGCGTCTGCGGTTCTGCACGAATTGTCCCTTCTATCGTCTCTGCGTGCAGTTGCGCGGCCCAACGCGCGCTCGATCATTTCGGCGTGATCATCGTCGAAGAGGGAGACGGCATGGGAGCCGGCGTCCGGCTGAAGTTCACCCGCACCGACACCCGCCAGATCGCCCGGCTGGAAGGCGAAGGCGGCGCTATCGGCTCCGACGACGCGCCCTGAAGCGATGCTCGGAACCGCAGACGGCGCAAGCGCAGGGCATTGGCTATGACGCTCACCGATGACAACGCCATGGCCGCCTTGGACAGACGACGTGCCCGGGCGATGCCCATGAGGTCGCCCTTGAGCAGGGTGATCCCGGCGCCCTCGATCGCGACATCGGTTCCCGATCCCATGGCGATGCCGACCTCAGCGGCAGCGAGTGCCGGCGCGTCATGTCCGCCAGAACCGTCCGGTGGGGGGTGTGTGGCGCGAACGGCATTCCAGTATAGGATCGGTCCGTTCCCGCCGGCCAGCGCCCGAAGCATCTACTGAGGGAACATCATGGCGGTTCGTCGTCATCGCATGGCCTCCCTGCCGCCGGAACAGAGATACCACGGCAAGTTTTCCGTCACTCCCACTTATCCTGATAGGAGAATATCGGCAGGCGCCAGCCGCGCCATATCGCCAGCAATCGGAGTGACAGACCGGCGGTGAAGCTGATCGCGGTGTTCGCGTCGGTCTCCACGCCGATCGCGCGCAGGCAAAGGAACAGCACGCAAACGACCAGCGATATGCTGGCGTAAAGCTCTCGCCGGAAGACAACCGGAACCTGGTTGCACAGAACGTCGCGGAGGATGCCACCAAAGATGCCCGTCATCATCCCGGCCATGATAACCACGATCACGGGGTAGCCCATATCCAGGGCTATGGTGCTGCCGATCAGCGAGAAGGCGATCAGGCCCATGGCGTCGAGCACCAGGAACAGGCGCTTGAGGTGATGCATGTGCCGCGCGATCAGAGTGGTCGCGAGGCCCGCCGTGATCACCAGATAGATGAATTCGGGGTGCTGCGTCCAACCGATCGGAAAACGACCGAGCACCATGTCCCGGATCGTGCCGCCGCCCAGCGCGGTGACGAAGGCGATCACCGCGACGCCGAAGATGTCCATGTTCCGGCGCCCTGCCGCCAGCGCTCCGGACATCGCTTCGGCGGTGATGGCAACGAGATAGATGGCGGTCAGCATGCGCGGCGATCGCCGTCCCGCACCGACGCGGCTTCAAACATTGGTCTGTTCCGGCGGCACGTCACTCGGCAAGCCGGCCGCGCCGACCGCCCGCCGCGCGGGCGATGCGACCGCCCCGGTACGATAGCACGTCATCGACAGCGACCCCATGGCGTAGCCACGCACGAAGGGTTCCATCGCGGATTCGCTGCCCGCAGCCACCCCCGCGATATAGAGGAGCGGGATGAAGTGGTCGGGCGTGGGCACGGCCAGCGCATAGTCGGGATGTTCAGCGAGCTTCAAGGCCGCGGCCGGATCGTCGGCAAGCTGCGCGAGCGCGGCATCGTCGAACCGCTCGGCCCAGTCGAACGCGGCGTCGGGCTTGTTCCACTGCACCCTTCGGAGGTTGTGAACGACGTTGCCGCTACCGAGGATCAGGACGCCGCGATCGCGCAAGGCGGCCAGACGCGCGCCCAGCTCGAGATGGTAGTCGAGCGGCTTGAGCGCGTTGATCGACAGCTGCACGACCGGCACATCGGCCTCTGGATAGAGGTGGGCGAGCACGCTCCACGTTCCGTGATCGAGACCCCACTGGTCGCGATCAAGGCCGACCCACAAGGGTTTGGCGATTTCCGCTACTTCGGCGGCCACATCGGGGGCGCCCGGCGCGGGATAGTCGAACGCAAACAGCTCGTCGGGAAAGCCATAGAAGTCGTGGATCGTCCGCGGCCGGGGCATGGCCGTCACCGCCGTCGCGCCGAAGAACCAATGGGCTGAAATCACGAGGATGGCCCGCGGGCGCGGAAGCTCCCGGCCAAGCGCCCGCCACGCTTCGGTGAATCCGTTCGTTGCCAGAGTGTTCATGGGGCTACCATGGCCGATGAAAAGGGCCGGCATGCGTCCAGATTGGTTCATGGGTGAATCTCCCTGTTCGGCACGATCGGTCGGCGGCTCGTCGCAAGCCGGATCATGCCCCTTAGATGCAACCCGCGTCCTTCGGTCAACCGGCGATCATCATCGGACGCCTTCGAGAGAGGCCGATTCGATCACTCCCGGATCAGCTCCTTGTGGTATCCCGGCGTCATGAGGGAGCAATCCAGAAGAACGACCCGCCCCCGGGGACGGACGCGGCGCCTGTTCAGGTTCGTGTTGAGCTGCATGGCTATCCTGGCGCTATCGGTAATCGCCGTCCGGATACTCTTTCCGCTGCCTTCGCTCGATGGACGGACCATCTCGGCCACGGTCGCCGATACCGCGAGTACACCGCTCGGTCAGGCGGTCGCGGCGGACGCCGCAACACACCCGGGGCGATCCGGCATTCGTGCCGTGACGTCAGGCGAAGATGCTTTCGCCGCGCGCGTGGCGCTGGCGCGGAGCGCCACCCGCAGCCTCGACCTGCAGTACTATATCTGGAAGCGCGACCTGTCTGGAACGCTTCTCTTCGATGAACTTCGGGCCGCGGCGGATCGCGGCGTGCGGGTCCGGCTGCTGCTCGATGACAATGTCACGGCCGGCCTTGACCCCATGCTGGCGGCACTCGATGCCCATCCAAACATCGAGATCCGGCTGTTCAACCCGTTCATCATCCGCAAATTCCGGTTTCTGGGATACCTCACCGACTTTCCGCGCCTGAACCGGCGCATGCACAACAAGAGCTTCACCGCCGACAACCAGG
>CAZUOV010000041.1:0-23502 GCA_964621355.1 uncultured Novosphingobium sp.
CCGAACCGTTATCCGGCGAACCTAGACGGCAATTCGCTCCTCCCGCAATTAATATATAATATTTCGATGATTATCGAGGATGGACGCCGGGCCGGTCACATGTTCCATTCAATCATGGCCGCCAGCTTCACCCGTCAAGGTTTCCAGGAAACCGCGCAATCCGGCCGGAAGCGCGGTCGGCCGCCGCGTCTTGCTGTCGACATAGACATGGACGAAAAACCCTTCGGCCACGGCTTCCTCCCGCCCCTGGCTGAACAGCCCGATTTCGTAACGCACGCTCGATGTGCCCAATTTGGCCACACGCATGCCCGCTTCCACCGTTTCGGGAAAACTGAGGGATTCAGCGTAACGGCACCCGGTTTCCACGACCAGACCGATGACTTCGCTCGAAACCGGGTCCAGCAGGCCGCGTTCGATCAGCGTGGCGTTCACGACCGTATCGAAAAAGCTGTAGTAGACCACGTTGTTCACGTGACCATAGACGTCATTGTCCATCCATCGCGTCGGAATCAGGCGCAGCAGCCGATAGTCCCGGCGATGGCCCAATGCAGGGCGGACTGCTTTGGCGGGAGTTCCTGCTTGCCCGGTTAATGACGGCATCATACGTCCTCTTTCAATTTGCCCGGTTGCGCCTGTAACGCAACCTCCCCATGCCTAACCTCAACTGACTCAGGGAACATGCCAGGATGAAAACCAAGGCGGCGGTCTTGCGCAAAATGGGCGCTGCCCACCCTTACGCCGAATCGCAACCGCTGCGGATCGAGGAAGTCACGCTCGATCCGCCCGGCCCCGGCGAGGTTCTGGTCCGTATCCATGCCGCCGGGCTGTGCCATTCCGACCTTTCGGTGATCGACGGCAACCGCCCTCGTCCCATGCCGATGGCCATCGGACACGAGGCGGCGGGCGTCGTCGAGGCGCTGGGAGACAACGTCGACGACCTTGCCGTCGGCGATCATGTGGTCATGGTTTTCATGCCGAGCTGCGGCCACTGTTTGCCTTGCGCCGAAGGGCGCCCCGCCCTGTGCGAACCCGGTGCGAAAGCCAATGGCGCGGGCGTGTTGCTGTCGGGCGGCATCCGCCTGCGCGGCGGAGCGGACGGGTCGGCGATCCACCATCACCTGGGCTGCTCGGCTTTCGCCAGCCATGCCGTAGTTTCGCGCCATTCGCTGGTCAGGATCGACAAGGATTTGCCCCTCGACATCGCGGCCCTGTTCGGCTGCGCGGTGCTGACGGGAGCGGGCGCCGTCATCAACACCGCGAAACTCCAGGCGGGGCAGACGGCGGTGGTCATCGGCATGGGCGCGGTCGGCTTCGCCGCCATGCTGGGCGCGATCGCTTCGGGCGCAAGCCAGGTCATCGCGGTCGATATCTTCCCGGACAAGCTGGCTTTGGCGCGCGGCATGGGCGCGACCGCCACGGTGAACGCCACCGATGCCGACGCGATCGAACAGGTCCGCGCCCTCACCGGCGGCGGCGCGGATTTCGTCTTCGAGTTCGCGGGCGCGGCCAGGGCGCTGGAGCAGGCCTATGCCATGACGCGGCGCGGCGGCACCACTGTCACTGCGGGACTGCCTCCACCGGAGGCGACGCTGCCGGTCAACATCGTCAACCTCGTGGCCGAGGAACGCAGCCTCAAGGGCAGCTATATCGGTACGTGCGTGCCCATACGCGACGTGCCGCGCTACATCGCGCTCTATCGTGCCGGACGGCTGCCGGTGGACAAGCTGAAGAGCGATACGATCCGGCTCGACGAGATCAATTCCGGGTTCGACCGCCTTCGGGAAGGCAGCGTGCTGCGCCTGGTGGTCGATCTCACCGGCTGATCCGAGGGCCCGCCGCATGCGGCGGGAAACAGGAAGGTTCACCCGCCCTGCTGCACATGCCGCCGGCTGAGCCACCAGCCATACTGTTCGGGCCAGAGTTCCCAGCCTTCCTTCCCGCGCAGTTCGACCGCCGCTTGCGCCACCCAGTTCGGGTTCCACAAAAGCTCCCGGCCAAGCGCGACAAGATCGCACTTGCCCTCCGCCAGCGCGGCCGCGGCCTGCTCGCCGGTGCGGATCAGCCCTACTCCCATGGTGAGGATGCCGGTCTCCTTCCGGATCCGCTCCGAAAACGGAAGCTGGAATCCCGGTGTGCGGGCGACAAGGCTGTTCGCCTTCGGCAGCTTGAACCCGCCGGAGGAACAGTCCACCACGTCGATGCCGATGTCCTTGAGCGCGGCCGCATAGGCAACCGAATCTTCTATTCCCCAGCCGATATCGACACCGTCGACCGATGAAATGCGGACGAAGCAGGGCAAGTGATCGGGCCAGATCTCGCGCATGATCCGCGCGATCCGCAACGGCAGGCGCATCCGGTTCTCGCGGCTGCCGCCATACTCGTCGGTCCGCCGGTTGCCGAGCGGGGACAGGAACGAATGCATGAGGTAGCCATGGGCGCAGTGCAGTTCGCACACATCGAAACCGGCATCGCGCGCGCGGCGAAAAGCCCCGGCGTAATCCTCGACCACCTGCTCGATGGCTTCCCGGCTCATTTCGGCGGGCACGGGCCAGTCATCGTCGAACGGGATCGCGCTGGGCGCGCAGGCTTCCCACGGGCCTTCGCCACGAGCCTCGACATCCTGCCTGCCGAGCGGGCCGCCTCCTTCCCAGGGCCGCTGCGAGGAACCCTTGCGGCCCGAATGGGCGATCTGGATCGCCGATGCGGCGCCCAATTCCCGGATGATCCCGGTCAGCCGGGCGAGGCCCGGGACATGGGCATCGTCCCAGATGCCAAGGCAGCCGTGCGTGATCCGGCCTTGAAGGTTGACCGAACTTTGCTCGACGAAAACCAGCCCCGCGCCGCCCGCCGCCAGTTTGCCGACGTGCTGGACGTGCCAGTCCGTTACATGGCCTTCAACGGCGGAATAGGTCGCCATCGGGGAAACCACCAGACGATTGCGGAGAACAAGACCGCGAATTTTCATCGATCCGAACAGCGCGTTCAGCGCGGTGTCCCGCTGGTCTTCCAGAATGGCGACTGACATTTTGTTCCTTTCCCCGCGACATAAGGGATGATGCCCTGTTCGACGGACTGTATTGTTGAAATCAGGAGATGACGAAGGGCCGCCCTTCCTTGACCGCCTGCCACTGCTGCCCGTCATGTCCGAACAGGATCAGGGTTCCGCCGGACCGGAGCCTTGACAGCCTTCCCAGTGTTTCAAGGCCCAGATCGGGGTCCGCCGTCATCGCCGGCAGTGCCATGAGATCGAGATTGCGTTCGGTATAACAGCAGTCGCTGGCCAGCAGAACCTCGCCTTTCTCCAGCTTCACGATCATGCTCTGGTGGCCGTGCGTATGGCCGAAGGTGGGAACGATGCGGACGCTGCCGTCACCGAACAGGTCATGCTCGCCGTCTATCAGGCGGAACGGCTGGCCGGTCTCGAAGTCCGTTCCGTTGTAGACGCCCTCGGCCTGGTCCGTGCCCGCCGCGTCACGCTCGCGGCGTTGACAGATGACAGTGGCGTTTGGAAGATGGCTGTTTCCGCCGCAATGGTCGATATGAAGGTGCGAATTGACGATCCAGTCGATCGACGCCGGATCGACGTCGATCGCCTTCAGGCGCGAAGCGATATCCATGCCCTCGAACCATTGCAGCCCGAACTTGTCGGGCGGCAGGGCATCGGCCAGATCGCGCCGGTATCGCACTCCCAGGCCGGTGTCGAAGATCGCGCGCCCTTTGGGATGGTCGATGAAATAGGCCGGCACCGGCCCGCGAAGATAATCGCCCTGCTCGCCCTCGATGAAAAAGCCCGGCCGGCACTGAAACCAGCCGCAGTTGAAAGCATAGAGTTTCAATCCGGCGACCATGCTGCAACTCTCCTGAAATTTACTGCGAAGGCAGACCGCGCGGCCCGCCGGACCGTTGAGATCGGCGGCGGCCAAGGGCAATGAAGCTAGGGCCGCCGGGGAAACTTCTCGAACGTGGGCACGCCGCCGGGAACGGCGTGGTAGACCTGCATCTCGCTGACATAGCTCGCCGCCTGAACCTGGCCCAGCACCGCCGGATCATCCAGGGTTCCGGCCTTGATGATGACATTGCCGGCCGCGCGCGGCGAGCGTGTCGCCAGTTGCGTGCCGCATGTCGGGCAGAACTCCCGCGCGGCGGGCACGTCAAGGTCCGGGCGGGCAAACGTCGCGGGCTGGCCGGATGTATAGGCAAAGCCGCTTTCCGGCACGATCATCGCAACTGTCCCGCCACCGCCGGAGACATGCTGGCATTCCCGGCAAAAGCAAAGCCCCGAGCCGAGAACGGGGCCGCTCGTCCGATAGCGCACTTTCCCGCAATAGCATCCGCCTTCCATTTCCATCTCAACCTCCTTTTTCACAGGTTCACACAGGCAGCACTCGTATCCTGAGATCGAGCAAGGGCGCATCGAGGATCGCCCGCCCCATGTCGACTGTATCCGCCCCGCAGGCGTGAACGGCGGCAAGGTCTTCCACTCGCACGCCGCCCGCGAAGGCAAGGCGGATCGACCGGCGCAGCCCCCGCGCCTTCAGCGCCGCATCCACATCCCGCAAATCCGCCATGTCGCCGGTATCGACCATGATGACGCCCGCGCCCCATTCCACTGCCTGCAACGCTTCGGCCACGTCGCGCACCTGGATCGCCACCGGACCGTGACCGACCGCCAGCCCCGCCGCGATCGCACGATCAACCCCGCCGAGCAGAGTCACTGCATTCTTGCCGAGATAAACGAAGTCCCCCTCGACCAGCCGGGGCAGCACGCCCGCGACGGCCAATCCGGCCCGCAACAGGGGCTTCAACGCGGGCGGCAGTTTCTTCCATCCGCCGCAGGCAATGGACAGCCCGGAAGGCGCGGCGGCGCGGATCGCCCCGGCCCGCGCGGCGATGCCCGAAGCGAAGCCTAGAGCGCCCAGGATATAGTCTTCCGCCACTCCCAGTTCGGCGGCGGTCCCTGTCACCCGGACCAACGGCTGCCCGGCCTTCACCGCCGAGCCTTCCTCCACCAGCAGCGCCCAATCGCCCGCCGGGGCCGGAGCCCGCGCCGCATCGAGGAACCCCGTCCCGGCAAGCGTCCCCGGCTCGGTCGCTTCCACGACGGCTTCGCGCCGCCCCACGACTCCGCGATAGAGCAGCGTGGCGATATCATGCGCGGCGGGCTGGAGCGCGCTGGTCATGCGCGGACCAGAAAGAACATCGCCCCGTTAGGCAGGCCGGCGAACACCTTGCCGCCATAGACCCGCTCGGCACGCGCCACTTCGCACTGCGGCCACTTGCCAAACTTCACGCCCGCCGCCTTGAGGAAGGCTAGCGCGGTCGGCGTCACGGTCTCGCCTTCGGCATCGACGCCATAGACCGGCACTCCGGCCAGCATTTCCTGCACCGCGGGCGGCGGACTGGCGAGCAGGCCATGCTCGCACCGGATCGTGCCGTCGCACAGGGGCAGCGGGCTGCAATGGAACGCGGCGGGAGCGATCTGCGTGAACAGCGCGGCGGCAATGCAGGTATCGAGGATCGAATCGAGCGCGCCGACTTCGTGGAAGTGGACTTCCTCGACCGTGCAGGCGTGGACTTTCGCCTCGGCCTCGGCGAGGATCGTGAAGGCTTTGGCCGCCAGTGCCCTGGCTTCCGGCGTCAGCGTGCTTGCCTCGATGATATCGAGGATCGTCCTGAGCGTCCGGTGATGGTGTTCGCGCGGCAGGTCAATCCTTGCCCGCGCGCCGGTGATCCAGTCGACATGCGTATCCTCGATGGTCACGCAATCGCGCAGGGCATCCACGCCGATCCGGTCCACCAGCGCGGACAGTTCCGCGTTACTGACTCCGGCAAGCCGGGCAAGGCCGGTCAGCAGCATGTCGCCGCTGATGCCCGAAGGCGTGCGCAGGACGATCGCGGTTTCACTCATGTGCGGGCAATTTCCATCCGGTTGAGAAAGCGGACCGCGCCGCAAGCGGCGCCGAAGCCATTGTCGATGTTCGTGACGAGCACGCCCTGCCCGCAACTGGCGAGCATGGAATGGAGCGCGGACGTTCCCCTCGCCGCCACACCATAGCCGGTCGAGGTCGGCACCGCGATCACCGGCTGGGCGACCAGCCCGCCCACGACCGAAGCCAGCGCCGCATCCCACCCCGCAACGACGATCACTACGTCATGCGCGCGAATGTCGTCCAGCCGGGCGAACAGCCGGTGAATGCCCGCCACGCCCACATCGGCGATCAGTTCGGCGGCAAAGCCCGAAAAATGCAGCGTGCGCCGCGCCTCGCTCGCGACGGGCAGGTCGGACGTGCCCGCGCAGACCACCGCGACCGATCCCGAGCGGGGCGGCAGGCATCCGTGGAGGATGCCCGTGGCGGATCGCGGATCGTAGTCCATGGCCGTGAGCAGCGCCGTATCGAGCATGCCGTGGCGTTCCGGCGAAAGCCGGGTGAACAGCGCGGGCCGGGCTTCCGCAGCCAGATGGCCGAGGATGGCATTGAGCGCGGGCGCATCCTTGCCTTCGCAGAAGATCGCCTCGGGCATGCCGAGCCGGGCGGGGCGATCCTCGTCGTGAACGAAGCCGCTCATTTCGCGCCCACGAACGCGCGTCCAGGACGATAGGCACCGGCGTCGAGCGCGACAGTGCGGATACCGGGCTCGATCGCGCGGGCCAGCGCGGCCAGTTCGGCCAGCAACGCGTGGCCGATGCGCTCCCGGCCGGTATCCGGCACTTCCAGCAGCATCGCATCCTCGCGGACGCGGCAACGGACCACTTCCAGCCCGGTCCGCGCCTTGACCAGCGCTTCGCATTCGTGGACGGCGCGGAGGCGTTCGGCCGTGACACGGGTTCCGGTATAGAGCCTGCTGGCAAGGCAGGGCGAGGCCGGGAGTTCGGCGAAGGGCAGACCAAGCTCACGGGCCAGAGCACGGATCTCCGCCTTGCCGAACCCGGCTTCCACCCAGGGATGGCGCACGCCTTTTTCCCCCGCGGCGATCAGGCCGGGGCGGTACTCGCCAAGGTCGTCCACATTCGCACCGGACAGGATCGTGCCCTCACCGTCCAGTTCGCCGCTTACGGCATCAAGGCTGGCATAGAGGTTGGACTTGCAGAAATAACAGCGGTTGACCGGGTTCGCGAGATAGCTCTCATCCGCGAACTCGCCGGAGCGCACGATGCGCAGGTTCCAACCTTCCACCTCGGCCAGCGCGCGGACCCGTCCGGTCCCTTCCGCCGGAACCGCCGGACTGACGGCATGCGCGACGATGACTTGCCCGGGCGCACGCCGATGCGCGACGAAGGCCAGCAGAGTGGAATCGATGCCGCCGCTGCACGCGACGACCGCCGCGCCGATTTCGGCAAGCACGCTCTCGATCCGGGCGGCAAGCACGCTCATGCGCCCACCCTGTCCGGCGCGGCATAGTGCCGCCGCGCCGCCAGACGGGCAGCGACGGCGCGGTGAACCAGATCGTCGACACTCTCGCCCCGCGCCAGCCGTTCACGGATCAGCGTGGAGGACACCGGCCCCGCATCGCATGGCAGCGCCAGCAATCGCGGGTCCACCAGCGGACGTTCCTCCCCCGCGCGCTGAACCACGGCAAAGCGCAACATCCGATGCAATTCGTCGATCCCCTTCCAGCGCGGCAAGCGCCCCAGGCAATCGCTGCCGAGCAGGAAAAACATCTCCGCATCGTCGGGCAACTCACGCCAAAACGCCCGCACGGTATCGACAGTATAACTGGGGCCCGCGCGCCCGATCTCGATATCGCAGGCATCCATGCCCGCTTCCTCCGCGAGAGCGAGGCGCAGCATGGCGAGGCGCTCTTCTCCCGCAAGCAGGCCCTCATCGCCCTTGAGCGGCGGATGCCCGGAAGGAATGAACAGGACCTTGTCCAGCCCAAGGTGCGCCCGCGCGGCCCGCGCCACGGCGATGTGGCCGCGATGCACCGGATTGAAGCATCCTCCGAACAGGCCGATCCGCGTGCTCATGCCGAAAGCCAGTATGCCCCCATCCCGATCGCGCCAATGCCCAGAGTGAGGCGGACGGCGCGCTGGAGGGCCGGAACCCTTGCCGCCAGACCGTGCTGCACCCGGTCCAGCACCAGCGCGAAACCCATCATCCCCACAAGCACGCCGAACGAAAAGACGATGGCATAGGCCAATCCCGCCGCCGGGCGATAGAGCGTGACGGGAATCAACGCCAGCATCGCCGCGCTGCCCGCAAGGCCATGGATCAGGCCGATCGCGAACGGCGCCTTTTCGCGCAGATTCGAGCGCTTGCCGTGCGGGGGATGACGCAGCCAGAGCGCGGATGCCCCGACGCCGATCAGGATCAGCCCGACCGTCCATTCCGCGCCCGCGGGCAGCGCTTCGGGAAGCGTCCAGCCGAGCAGCATCACGGCCGCCGCGATGGCCACCAGCAGCCCGCCATGGCCCAGCGCCCACAGCGCGGCATAGCGCAGCGTGGCGTCATTGGCGTCGGGCCGCGCCGAAAGCGAGGCGACGGTTATCAGGTGGTCGGGATCGAGCGCGTGAAGCAGCCCGAGTGTAAATCCGACGAGCAGGACGGAAACCAGCAGGTCCGGGGTCATGCCGGAACCCCATGATGGTGCCCCGCCGGCCCGCGATGCGCCCGCCACAACGCGCGGATCGGTTCGGCGACGGCCTCCGCGATGGCTGTGGGAGCCAGGCCCTCGCGCAGCGCTTCGATCAATGCGGGGAGCGCGGCGCGCACTTCGCGCGTTGGCCCCGGCAGCGCGACCAGCACGGTTTCGCTGACACGCCCGCAAGCGACGCGGACATGCGGCTTGACATGGCGGCCATGCCCGACGGGATACGTCGCGAGGATCGCCGTCGCGATATCCGGCGCCAGCCGCTGAAGCGCCTCTATCGTGCGGTCCTTGTCCTCCGCTCCCACACCTCCCGTAGTGACGATCAGGCCATGCCCGTCTTCCAGCAGGTGAGCGACCCGGCCCGCGATCACCGCTTCGTCATCGTCCGCCACGCCGCCCCCGGTCACCCGATACCCGGCCGCGCCGAGGATTTCCCGCGCCGCCGCCAGGTTGGTGTCCTCGATCTCCCCGCGCGCGACTTCGCCGCCGGTGGAAAGCACCGCGACCGAACGGGACACATAAACCCTGAGGTTCGCTTCTAGCGATGCCGCCGCCGTGACGATATCACCAGCCTGCCCCGCGGGTGCCCCGATCACACCCAGCACGCCGTGGCTGTGCACCGCGACGCCGGGCGACAGAGTCACGCCCGGAAACACGCGCAGCGCTTCGATCAGGGCATTTTCGCGTCCCGCCACGGCTTCGAGGTTCACGGATGGCGCGACGATGTCGAAGACCACGTGATCGCCTCGCACGTCCGTGACGAAGACGTCCTCGGATGCAAGGCCGAGCACGCGCGCCGCCGCTCCGGCCAGCGCCGTGAGATCGACATCCGCGAGGCGCACGCCGACGACCCACAGTTCGCTTTTCGAGAGAAGGTCGAGGTCAGGCATCGCGGCTCCTCACGCCAGCCCGCGCTGGGCCAGCCATTTCGGCATCAGTTCCTCGCCGACCGTCCTGTCCACGGCCGGAGCGCGCTCCTTCAGCATGTCCGCCAGCGACCGGCTGCAAGTGAGATGGCCATAAGAGCCGTCGAACACGAGCAGCTTGTCGGTCTGGCCTTTCTCGCACGCCATGGCGATCCCCTGTTCCAGCGTGTCGACCACCGTGGCGCGGTCCATCAGCAGCGGGTTGGTCGGATCCTCCCGCCACAGCGTCGCCTGCTCGTCGCCTACGATATACATCGGCGTGGTGAAGGGCATCGTGACATAGGGGATGCCCGCCCCGACCCACGCCTGATTGACCACGACGCCGCGCAACGACTTGTTGCGGGAGAAGTTCACGGGCGCGGTGGGCGACTGCATGAATCCGGCGACCACGGGCTGATCGAGATCGAAGGAATCGGAATGGTTGGTCAGCAGCGTGCCGAAGATCAACCCGCCGCCGTGCAGGTAATAGCCCCAGCGCCCCCCGTCCCAGATCGCCACGCAATCCTTGATCTCAGCGAACAGGCGCTGCATCCGGCCATAGGTTGCCAGATGGCTCTTCGTGATCCGCCGGTCGATGGCATAGAGGTCAGTCGTCGCGTCCACGCCCGTCACGCCCATCGGCGTCGTGCACAGCACCGAGCTGAACGTGTAGCGGCTCTGGATGAAATCGCAGTCGAACAGCGCGCGCGGGATGATGCTGCCCGAACGGTTGCCGAACATCGAATGATAGACCGAGCGCGTCTCATAGCGCGCATAGGACATGCAGAACGACTTGAACGATTTGTAGAGCAGCCGGTTGAAATACATCTCGCGCGGATCGTCGTAATAGGCGTGAATGAACTTCGTGCCGTCGAACGCGCGCTTGACGAGATACATGGGCCCGATGGCAGTCTCCACCTCGACGCCCTGATCGAACGGACCAAGGCCCTTGACCCGGCCCTCGAACGCCTCCTCGAACCCGAAGTGTTCGGCCACTTCATCCGCTTCGTGGAAACCGCGATAGATCGCCAGCCGCAGATTGACCTTGCGGCAGCCGGTGCGCGCGATCACCACCTCGCGGATAGTCTTTATCATCTCGGCGTAAGGCCAGCCGCCCATCAGGCCGAAACCATGTTCCGAAGCGAGGATGTTGACGCTGTCATTCGCGGAGATCGACGACATGTCGACCTTGGCCAGCGCCGCGCGAGTCTCGGCACGGACCCGTTCGAGATCCGCTTCGAGCCGATCCGGCTCCCCCGTGGCGATGGCCGGGGCGAAGCCGGGGAAGAACTCGGTCAGCGGAACCGACAGCATGGAGCCGAGTTGCTCCGCGACATGCGGTTGCGGCGGCGCGGCATAGACCGATGGCATGAACCGCGGCGGAAGGAGAGCAGCCTGGGCATTCATCACACAGTCTCCTTCGCGAGCGGGCCATACTTGTGCCCGGGATCGAACACCGCGCGATCCTCGTCGATGAAGGCATCGGGATATTTCGCCCGCACCTCGTCCGACAGGTCGTAGAGCGAAAGCGAGGATGGATACCAGCGATGCTGCCCCGGCGGCGTCATGTCGCGCCCCGCCGCTTCGAGCAGGCGCAAGGCCGGAGCCACGCAATAGATCCCGCAACCGGAACGCATCCCGGTCATCGCGCAGACTTCCTCCAGGTTCCGGGCACCCTTGACCACGGCCCGCGCGATCTCCGCCGCCGGAGTCAGCGTGCAGACGCAGACCGATATCGCCGGATCAATGCCCGCCTTGAGCAGCAAGGCGTCGACTTCCTCCGCAGGCGCTTCATCGGCCGCGACCGTCACTGTCAGGCGCTGCTCGCGCTCCTCCATCCACATAATGTCCTCGGGGCAGCGGTCGACACAGCGGCCGCAACCGATGCAGAGCCGCGCATCAATCACCGGCCTGCGCGCTTCCATGCGAATGGCGCCGCTCGGACAGACGATGTCGCAGAGCTTGCAGCCGATGCATGGCTCACGCTCATAATCCGCGACCATTCTGATGACCGCCATGCCGCTTCTCCTTCCCTCAGCCCTTCACTCGCAGCGCTTCCAGCAGTACCCGGATCTGGTCCAGCGCGGCATTGATGCGTCGCGCTCCCCATGGGTTCGCGAACAGCGCCAGCGCCAGCCCCCAGATCGAGTGGACATGGAGCACGGCCATCGCATGAACATCGGTATCGGCGGGGATCATTCCCTGCCGACGGCAGATTTCCAGCAATCGCTCCACTCTGGCGATAAGGTCGCGTGTCAGCACGTCGACCCGCCGGGTGATCCGCTCATCGCTGCCCATCAGCGCGGCGGCGTGGATCGCCATTTCGCCCCGCACCGCAGTGTTCCGGGCGGCGCTCTGCCCGGTGTCCCCGTGCAAGGAGCCATAGTGCCGCGTCACGGAATCGAGGTGCGCCATCAGCGCGGCCCAGGCCTCCCGCGCCGAAGCGTCGTCGGGACAGGCCAGCAGTTCGACCTGATTGTCCCGCCGCAGCCGGTCCTCGATCAGTTCGAGCGCCAGCGCGGATTTGTCGGGATAATGATACTGCGCCAGCGTGCGGCTGAACCCGGCCCTGAGGCTGATCGCGGCCAGAGTCGCCGCCTCGTATCCGTCCGCCGCGAACAGCTCGAGCGCCGCTTCCCGAAGGCGCGCCTTGGCTTCCTCCGTCCGCTCCTCCTGCCTGCGCGATACTGCCACGGCCCGACGCACCACCAAATCCCTCCCCGCATATCCCTGCGTTCCGCGCCCTGCATACAAACTTACTGTCTGACAGTAAATAAGCGACGCGGGTTGTTTTCACGCTACCCGGCTGGAGAGACGAAATGCCGGATTCCCTTGCTGTCGAAGCGAACCGGCGCATTCGACCGAAAGATTATGCCGGGCGGCTCCGGGAAGGCATTCCATCAGCCTGCGATGGCGCTGACGATATTGCGGGTGGCCGGGCTGATGCTGCGTCCGCGCAGTGTCACCAGCACGATCTCCGCCTTTGGTTGATCGACTGCCGGCAAGGGGGCGATTTCGGTGAGCAGGCCGTCGGCGATGTCGCTCTGGACCGTTTCCCGGGCAGTCAGCCAGATGGTATCGGTTGTGAGCGTGACCCGGCGCAGCACCTCGAAATCATTGCATTGAACCGTTGCCTCAAGAATGTTCGGAAGCTCCCGGACAACAACCTGCGCCTCGCCCGGAAGACGCCCGGTCGCGCGCGGATAGTCCTGTGGAACCAGCATGGGGAAGAAGCGATGCCATGCGCCTGACGAATGGTTCTCACCACATAAAAGATCGCTGATATTGAACGGTTCCCGGCTCTGTCCCAGGAACTGGGTCAGGACATGGAATGTCTTGATATCGGCCTGCAAGACGCCGCGCTTCGCAGTGAAGGCGAAGTCGAAGGAGTCATGCTGCTGGTGGCTTTTCTCCTGCTCACTGGTCTTGATGCCGATCCCGGCCGCGAAACGCCGCATCATCGCCTCATTGACCTTGCCGCGAGCGACCCGCGCCACCCGCCGCCAGGCGTCCTTTTCCATGCGATCATAAGTATAAGGCACGGCGCTCTTGATCGCGTATCTGACCGCAGCATCGGTTTCTTCCGGCGTCGGCGAGAGCGCCACGATGTGATTCGCGGCGATCGTCATTGCAGACGCCTTCCGCTGGCGGGAATGAACATGCCTTCCTGCTTGCTGCCTCCGAAACGCCCCTGGCTGCCGAGCCGGGCGGTTTTTCCGTTCGATCTTTATGCGCGAGAACGGTCCACGGAAGTCAACCCCCTTCCCGGCCATCTCCCCCATCAGGTTGCCAGTGCCGCCAAAGGGATGGCGCCTTGCGCTCCCCGAAATAGCAGGTGAGGTGCGCGTGAACGACAGGGAAATCCGCATCAGCGGCTCCAAAACCACGCCCGCAGTTCTCTCTTTTGTTCGGAAATGGTGCGCCCGAGAGGATTCGAACCTCTGGCCCCAAGATTAGGAATCTTGTGCTCTATCCTGCTGAGCTACGGGCGCCCGGGGATCGCTCTTACGGAGAGATCAGTGACGTTGCAATGCGGGCTTTCGGCGCGAAAGACCGGAAAGTTCCATCGAGCGAAACCGGATCCTGCCGGTCTCCGACCCGTTCATGGAACGCTGGCAGCGGGGGCACCGCAGTCAATTGGCCTTGCCGGGCGGAGCGACAGGGAACGGCAGCGGCGCGATCTCGATGCCTTCCTCAAGAAGTTCCCGCGCTTCGTTCGCCGTGGCCTGACCGTGGATACTTTCGTGCTCGCGCTCGCCATAATGCATGGCCCGCGCGTCCTCGGCGAAGTTTTCCCCCACCCACCGCGAAGACTTGAGCGCTTCCGCCTGCATCACGGCCAGCGCCCGCATGAGTTTTTCTGCTTCCGGCGGCATGGGGCCGCTCTTGACGGAGGCAGGTGAGGACTTTTCGGCGGTTTGCGGCAACTGGTTGCCCTTGCGGCCTATGCTTGGCGCCATGGGAGCCTTGACGACATCGGCGGACGCACACTGCGGGCAGGCAAGCAGGCCGCGCGCCTGCTGATCCTCGAAATCGGAGGACGATCCGAACCAGCCTTCGAAACGGTGGCCGCCCAGGCGGCATTCGAGATCAAACACAATCATGACAACCGTCACATGGCGATTTTACGCCGGTTGGCAAGACTGGGCAATTGCCCCCGCACCGCCGCGATCCGCGCGGGATCGAGGTCGGCGAAGCCAAGCCCCGGCCCTTCCCCGCCCATGTCGAGCAGCACGTCCCCCCAAGGGTCGACGACGAGGCTGTGGCCATAGGTCCGCCGCCCGTCGGCATGTTCGCCGACTTGCGCGGCGGCGACCACGAAAGCCGTCGCCTCCACCGCGCGGGCGCGTTGCAGCAAATGCCAGTGCGCCGCGCCTGTGGGCGCCGTAAACGCCGCCGGGATGGCGATCGCGTCGCATGAGCTGCGCCCCAGTGCCTCGTAAAGCGCCGGAAAGCGGATATCGTAACAGATCGAAAGCCCCAGTTTCCCCACAGGCGTTTCAATCGTGACCACAGCATTTCCCGCCTCGTAGGCGCTGGACTCCCGCCAGGATTCGCCCGTTGCGAGGTCGACGTCGAACATATGGATCTTGTCATAGCGGGCGGCGATTTCGCCCTTCGCGTCGATGACGAACGACCGGTTTACCCAGCGTCCATCCCCCCGCGCGATGGCCAGGGAGCCGAGTTCGATCCAGATTCCCGCCTTTGCGGCGGCATCCCGCGTGGCGGCAAGCACCCGGTCCCCCGCTTCCGGCACAATGTGCCGCGCCGCCCGTTTCCGGTCGCGGTCGAGGAGGCCGGACATTTCCGGCGTGAACAGCATCGCCGCACCGCCGGCAGCCGCACTGCCGATGGCCTCCACGATAGCGCGCGCGTTTTCCGCCGGATCGATGCCCGATGTCATCTGAAGGACGGCGATGCGCGACATTCGGTCAGCCGAGACCCAGCAGTGGATCCAGCTTCCCTTCGCGGTCGAGCGCGTGAATATCGTCGCTTCCGCCCACGGGCCGCCCGTCGATCAGGATCTGCGGAACAGTAACGGCGCCCGGCACACGTTCGCGCATCTCGTCCCGCTTCGGTCCGCCCATGGTGATATCGTATTCCTCGAAATCCACGCCCTTCCTGGCCAGCAACGCCTTGGCCGCGACGCAATAGGGGCAACCCCATTTCGTATAGATTTCAACCTTGGGCGTAGCCACGTTCGCACACCTTCCGAAAGCGGGTCTTGAATCGGGCTCGCGCTAACATATCTCCTGTCGTGTGTCATGGCCCGCAAGGCATGGCCTCGGGAATGGCACACGCCGGAGCGCCGCATTCGCGGGTTCCGGCAGAACCGAAAATTGCTCAATGGAGGATTTTTGACATGAACCGTATGGATTTCACGCCCTATCGCCGCTCGATGGTCGGGTTCGACCGCCTGTTCGACATGCTGGAAAATCAGGGCCGCGCCGGTTCCGGCGACAATTACCCCCCCTTCAATATCGAAAAACTGGGTGACGACGCCTATCGCATCACGCTCGCCGTGGCCGGGTTCAAGCCGCAGGATCTCGATATCACCGCGCAGCAGAACCTGCTCGTGGTGCACGGCCGCAAGGCCGACGAAGCGCAGGAAGGCAAGCTGCTGCATGTCGGCATCGCGCAGCGCGGGTTCGAGCGCCGCTTCGAACTTGCGGACTATGTCCGGGTCGAAGCCGCAAACCTTGAGGACGGGCTTCTGGTGATCGACCTCGTACGCGAAGTGCCCGAAGCGATGAAGCCCAAGAAGATCCCTGTCGGTGGACGCAAACCGCTGGCGGTCGTGGACGCGGAAGGCGACGCCACCGCCGCCGCCTGAAACGATGGCACCGGGTGAAAACCCCGGCAGACTGATCGCAAAAACGATTCGGGGGTGGATCCGGGACGATCCACCCCCAACGACGCGTGAACGCCGTTCCGCTTTCGCCCTGATCGTCCGGGTCGCTGTGGACGATCAAGGCCAGGCAGCTTGAAACTGGCACAGCGCCCGCAGTCAGCGAGCAGCCGTCGCAGCTTCCCGATTATTTTCATTATGAGGCGCGCCCTTAAGTTCGGAAGTGGACTTACCGCAAGCGCGAATTGATCCACTTACGATCGGAACCTTTCGCCCTAGACCAGCCGCGACTGGCGCACCGCCGCTTCGATGAAGCCCTTGAACAAGGGGTGCGGATCGAACGGGCGGCTCTTCAATTCCGGGTGGAACTGCACGCCCACGAACCACGGGTGATCCGGCCGTTCGACGATCTCCGGCAGCAGGCCGTCGGGCGACATGCCGGCGAACACCAGCCCGCCCTGCTCCAGCGCATCGCGATAGGCGACGTTCACTTCGTAACGATGGCGGTGCCGCTCAAAAATACGGTCCGTGCCATAGATCGCCGCGACGTGGCTGTTTCCGACAAGAGCCGCTTCATAGGCGCCCAGCCGCATCGTGCCGCCAAGGTCTCCGCCTTCTGCCCGGACCTGCAAGCCTTCCGCGCTCATCCATTCAGTGATGATGCCGACCACCGGTTCGGTCGTCGCGCCGAACTCGGTCGACGAGGCATCGGCGATCCCGGCCGTGTTGCGCGCGCCTTCGATGCAGGCCATCTGCATGCCGAGGCAGATGCCGAAGAACGGCACCTTGCGCTCCCGCGCGAAGCGGACGCTGGCGATCTTGCCTTCGGTGCCGCGCTCGCCGAAACCGCCGGGCACGAGAATGCCGTGCATGGGTTCGAGCTGGGCGGCGATTTCGGAATCGTCGTCCGCCTCGAAGATTTCGGCGTCGATCCACTGTATGCGCACCTTGACCCGGTTCGCCATACCACCGTGGACCAGCGCTTCGTTCAGGGACTTGTAGGCATCGGGCAGACCCACATACTTGCCGACGACGCCGATGGTCACTTCGCCTTCGGGATGCAAGTGGCGGTCCACGATGTCGGACCAGCGCGAAAGATCGGGCGCGGGCGACGTCAGGCCGAAATGATGGAGCACTTCGGCGTCCAGCCCCTCGGCGTGATATTGCAGCGGCACCGCGTAGATGCTCGGCGCGTCGAGCGCCTGGATGACCGCTTCGCGACGCACGTTGCAGAATTGCGCGATCTTGGCGCGCTCGCCTTGCGGCAGCGGCTTTTCGCAACGGCACAGCAGGATGTCCGGCTGAACACCCAGCGCCGTCAGTTCCCGCACCGAGTGCTGGGTCGGCTTGGTCTTCAACTCGCCCGCCGCCGCGATATAAGGCACCAGCGTGACATGGACCGAGCAGGTCCGGTCCCGCCCCAGTTCGTTGCGAAGCTGGCGGATCGCCTCGATGAACGGCAGGCTTTCGATGTCGCCCACCGTGCCGCCGATCTCGCAGAGGACGAAATCGAGATCGTCGGTATCGGCGCGGGCGAAATCCTTGATCGCGTCCGTGACATGCGGGATCACCTGCACTGTCGCGCCCAGATAGTCCCCGCGGCGTTCCTTGGCGATGATGTCGCGATAGACGCGGCCCGAAGTGATGTTATCGCCCTGATGCGCGGAAACGCCGGTGAAACGCTCATAGTGGCCAAGGTCGAGATCGGTTTCCGCGCCGTCGTCGGTCACGAAGACCTCGCCGTGCTGATAAGGGCTCATCGTGCCCGGATCGACGTTGAGATAGGGGTCAAACTTGCGGATGCGGACTTTGAAACCCCGGGCCTGAAGCAGCGCCGCGAGGCTTGCCGCCATGAGGCCCTTGCCCAGCGAGGAAACCACGCCGCCGGTGATAAAGATATACCGCGCCATGGGATTCGAGCCTTAGTGCGTATCGTGTCGAAAGGGCAAGCGGCATGACGCGCTTGCGGGCGATCCATCCACAGAACCTGTCCTCGCACCCGTTGAACGGATGCGAGGATGATCCCGTGCATGTGGGATTTTACTGGGCGGCGCTTCCGCCCAGCGGGTCGACAGGCGCGGGAGCCGCGCCCGAAGGGGCTGCCGGAGCAGCTCCGCCCGGCGCCGCGAAGGGATCGCTGCCCGTGGGTGCGGCGGGTGCCGTGGGAACCGACCGATCCAGCGACGTGTCAATGGCGCGCCCCGATGTCGTGCCGACCGCGAGAACGGCCAGGACGATGCTGAGAACGACGAACATCGTGGCCAGAACGGCAGTCGTCCGCGTCAGGAAATCAGCCGCGCCGCGCGCCGACATCAGCCCGGAAGGGCTGCTGCCGACCCCAAGACCACCGCCTTCGGACCGCTGCATCAGGATAAGGCCGACCAGCGCGGCGGCGACCAGGGCCTGAACCACGGTAAGGAAGATGAAGAGCGACATGGTGTTTTCGGTTCTCTCGGCTGTTCGAACGGCCATCTAGGCTTTCGCGATGACCAGCGCAACCCGCTCCACACCGCGTCATGACGCGGCGCGAACCGGTTCAGGCGTCTCCCTGCGAAAGCGCGGCGGCGGCGCCCATGATCGCGGTGAAGCTTTCGGCGACCAGACTGGCTCCGCCGACCAGCGCGCCGCCCACATCGTCCGCGCCCAACAGATCCGCCGCGTTGCCCGCGTTGACCGATCCGCCATAGAGGATGCGGACAGCCGCGCCCGCCTCGCCATAGATCGAAACCAGCTTCGCGCGGATCGCACGATGCATCGCGCTTACGTCATCGACGGAAGGCACCCGGCCGGTGCCGATCGCCCAGACCGGCTCATAGGCGACGGACAGGCGGGCGGCCACGTCCTCGCCGCGCGGCAGCGACTGATCGAGCTGCGCCGTCACCACGTCTTCCGCCTGATCCGAATCGCGCTGCGCCTCGGTTTCGCCGACACAGAGAATAACCGTCAGCCCCGCCGCCTGCGCGGCTTCGGCCTTGCTTTTGACCACGGCGTCCGTCTCGCCGTGGAGCGAGCGCCGTTCGCTATGGCCGACGATCGTGAAATCCGCGCCGGCATCCGCCAGCATGGGGGCCGACACGTCGCCCGTGAAGGCGCCGCTGGCCTCGACATGGCAGTCTTGCCCGCCGACACCGATTTCCTGCACGGCTTCGCGCATGGCGTGGATCAATGTGGCCGGCGGCGCCAGTGCCACCTGCACCCCCGGCAGGCGGCTGGCCGACCGGTCGATAGCACGCGCTTCCGCCAGCATCGCGCGCGTTCCGTTCATTTTCCAGTTACCGACAATATATGGCAGGCTTGACATCTATATCCCTCTGGCGCGTCGAATACCCGTTACTCCAACGCTTGAAGGGCTGCTAAGCAGTGCGGCCCACAATGTCAAAAGGGCTTCGACGGAACGCACGGCGTTGTCACTGAAGCGTCGCCGACGGGTCACGGGCATTGCCTTGGCCGTGTTTTGCGTGGAATTGAGCGGCATGACGGATTGCCCGATGAGACCCCTGTGAAACGGTTGCGCGTTCTTTCGATCAGTACGCTGTTCCCGTCGCCCGCGCGCCCCGCGTTCGGCAAGTTCGTGGCCGAGCAGATGCGCGCGGTGGCGGCGCGCGGCGATATTGCGCTGACTGTGCTCAACCCCGTGGGGCTGCCACCATGGCCCCTGTCGCGCGCCGCGCCCTACCGCGCACAGGCAGCGACGCCGGAAAGCAGCGCGTTCCACGGCCTGGCCGTCCGCCACCCCCGCTTCACACTGGTCCCCAGATGGGGCGTGGAGCGCAATCCGCGCCGGATCGCCCGTGCGCTTCTGCCCATGGCGCGCGCGTTGCACGATATCCAACCGTTCGATCTGGTCGACGCACAGTTCTTTTTCCCCGACGGTCCTGCGGCAGCGATCATCGCGCAGGCGCTCGACCGCCCGTTGACGATCAAGGCGCGTGGGTCCGACATTCACCACTGGGGCACAGTGGATGGCGCACGCGCGCAGATGCTTAGCGCCGCATCGCAGGCCGCCGGATTGCTGGCGGTCTCCGGCGCATTGCGGCACGACATGGCGATCATCGGCATGCCGGAGGAGCGGATCGCGGTTCATTACACCGGGCTGGACCATGACCGTTTCCGTCCCATGGAACGCACGGCGGCGCGGGGGCTCATGTCCGCCCTCCCCCACCTCGGCGCGCTGGCGGACGAACCGTTGCTGGTGGCGCCCGGAGCGCTGATCCCCGTCAAGGGGCAGGCACTGGCCATCCAGGCGCTCGCCCGCCTGCCCGCCGCTCGTCTGGCGCTTGCAGGCACGGGAAGCGATGAAGCACGCTTGCGGGATATCCGCCGGTCCACCGGAGTCGCGGACCGCGTGCATTTCCTCGGCCAGGTCAGCCACGAACATCTGCCCCACCTGCTGAGCGCGGCCGATGCCATGGTCCTGCCCTCTGAACGCGAGGGGCTGGCCAATGCCTGGATCGAGGCGCTGGCCTGCGGCACGCCCCTGGTCATTCCCGACATCGGCGGCGCGCGCGAAGTGGTGCGGTCGCCATCCGCCGGACGCATCGTGGAGCGCACCCCGGAAGCGATCGCCGCCGCCGTGGCCGAAATCCTCGACGATCCGCCAAATCAGTCCGAAGTCGCCGCCAATGCCGCGCGATTCAGTTGGAGCCGCAACGCGGAAGAACTCGCCGCGTTCTGGCACGAGGCCGCCGCAAGCTGACGCTCAGACCTTGCCGGAGGCCTGTTCGCGCGCCAGACGCTCCTGCCGTTCCATCGGGCTTTCGACCGGCACGAAGCTCGAGGAATCAACCTTGAGCCAGATCAGGATCGGAGCGGCCATGTAGATCGAGCTGTAAGTGCCAACGAAGATGCCCAGCGTGATAGCCGCCGTGAATCCAAAGATCACATCCGGCCCGAACACCAGCAGCGACACCAGCGTGATGAGCAGCGACACCGAAGTGACCACGGTGCGCGACAGGGTTTCATTGACGGACAGGTTCAGCACTTCGGGCACCGGCATCCGGCGGAACTTCTTGAGGTTCTCGCGGATACGGTCATAGACCACGATGTTGTCGTTGAGCGAATAGCCGATGAGCGTCAGCAGCGCCGCCACGATGTTGAGATCGAACTCCATCTGCGTCAGCGCGAGGAAACCGAGCGTCAACGTCACGTCATGGGCAAGCGCGAACAGCGCGCCCACACCGAACTGCCACTCGAACCGGACCCAGATATAGATCGAGATACCCAGCATGGCGAGGCCGAGCGCAATCATGCCGGTCTGGAACAGTTCTCCCGAAACCTTGCCGGACACCGAATCCACGCCGTCGATCCGCGCGTCGGAATGATCCGCCTGCACCGTGGCGATGATCCGCTTCGCCATGGCGTCTGCCAGGCTGGGATCGGATTCCGAGCCCTCCGGCAGCTTCATGCGAATGGAGACTTCGTTCGGCTTGCCGAATTGCTGGATGATAGGCTCACCATAGCCGAGCTTGTCGACACTTTCGCGCAGTTGTTCGACCGGCGCCGCCGCGGACCGTTCATAGGTCACGCGAATCATCTGTCCGCCGACGAAATCGACACCGAGGTTCATGCCCTTCGTGAACACCAGCGCGAGCGATGCCGCCATCAGGATAAAGCTGACAACGTAGAACGGCGTGCTCCATTTCAGGAAATCGATGTTGGTGTTGTCTGGAACGAGCTTGAGCAGTTTCATCGCAGGTTCCTCAAAGATTGATGTCCGCGGGCCGCGCCTTGCGCAGCCAGCCCGCCACCCACAAGCGCGTGAGAGTCACGGCGGTGAACACGGACGTGACGATGCCGATCACCAGCACCACCGCGAAACCCTTGATCGGACCGGAGCCGAACAGGAACATGAGCACGGCGGCGATCACGTTGGTGATATTGGCGTCGAAGATCGCGCGGCTAGCTTCCTTGTAGCCGAGTTCGACGGCCTGCACCACGCGGCGCCCTCGCCGCCGTTCCTCGCGGATACGTTCATTGATGAGTACGTTCGCGTCGACCGCCGCACCGATCGTCAGCACGAAACCCGCGATGCCGGGCAAGGTCAGCGTCGCATTAGCGACGGCCATGACCCCGAGGATCATCAGAACGTTAATGACCAGCCCGACGCAGGCATAGATGCCGAAGCGGCCATAAGTCGCGATGAAGAATGACATCAGCGCGACAGTGCCGATCACGAAGGCGATTATGCCCTTGCGGATAGAGTCCGCGCCGAGATCGGGGCCGACCGTGCGTTCCTCCACCACCTTGAGATCGACGGGCAATGCGCCGGAACGCAGCGCAATGGCGAGCTGGTTGGCGGTGTCGACCGTGAAGTTGCCGGAAATCTGCGCGCTGCCGCCGAGGATCGGTTCGTTGATGTTCGGCGCGGAGAGCACCTTGCCGTCAAGGATGATGGCAAAGGGCCGGTTGACGTTCTCAGACGTCAGCTTGGCGAACTTCTCGCCGCCCTGCTGGTCGAACGTGATCGAGACGACAGGCTGGTTGGTCCGCTGCTCGAAGCTTTGCCGCGCGTCCGTGAGCTGGTCGCCCTTGATGCCGCCAAGGCGCTTGACCGCGATCGCCGCCACGCCTTCGCTGCGCGCGTCGGCATAAGGCACGATCTCGCTGCCGGGCGGCGCGATGCCCTGCGCCACATCGCTGGGCGACGCGGTGGTATCGACCAGCTTGAATTCCAGCTTCGCCGTCTGCCCCAGCAATTCCTTGAGCGCTTCGGGATCGTCGAGCCCGGGCACCTGCACCACGATGCGGTTGGAACCTTGCCGGATGATCGTCGGCTCGCGCGTACCCAATGCGTCGATGCGCTTGCGGACCACGTCCGTCGCCGTCTCCATGGCGTTGCTGACGGCTTCGGCGATTCCCGCCTGGGTCGGCGTGAGGACGAAGCGGCTGCCGTCGCGCACCGCGATGTCCCAGTCGCGCTGGCCCGTCAGCCCGGCGCCGTTGGTCAGCGGCAGGATCGCCTCGCGCGCGGCATCCACTTGCGCCGGATCTTCCAGCATGAAGGTCAGGCGGTCATCGCGGCTCGAAATATCGCCGATGCGGATGGCCGGGCTGGCCTGACGGAGACGGGCGCGGACGCTTTCCTCCATGTTCTCAAGCCGCTGCGCGCGCACCTGGGCCGCATCGCCTTCCAGCAGGATATGGCTGCCGCCCGCAAGGTCCAGCCCCAGGTTGACGACCGGACGGGGCAGAAACGACGGATAGGGCGCACCGGCAAGCGACATCAACGTGGGAATCGCGGCGGCCATGGCTATCAGCGCCAGGCCCCAATACCAGAGTTTCTTCCAGCGCGGAAAATCCAGCATCGGGTCAGCCTTGGCGGGACGGGTTGAACATTGCGGCGGCGGCGCGCGGATCAGTCATTCGCGGGCGAACCGGCTGTCGGCGAAAGGACATCGGAAATCGTCGCCTTCAGGGCCTTCACCTTGACGTTGGGCGCCAGCTCGATGTCCGCGTAATGCTCATCGACGCGCACGACCTTGCCGACCAGGCCGCCGCCCGTCACCACCTGATCGCCTTTCTTCATCGCGCCCAGTTTCGTCTGGCGCTGCTTCTGCTGGCGCATCTGCGGCCGCAGGATCAGGAACCAGAAAATGAACACCATGGCCACCAGCGGCATGAACGTAAGCCATGCGGGCGGTTCCTGTCCGGCCGAAGCGG
>CAZUOV010000042.1:0-23427 GCA_964621355.1 uncultured Novosphingobium sp.
CCAAATCCGTGAACGGCAAGGCGAACAGCGCAGCGATCTCAGAACGCGTCCAGTCCGTGCGGGCAGGGGAAGCAACAGGAAGCAAGCCGGATTCGGGTGCGAATCGCGCCGCGCCGGTCAATGACCCCGTGCTCTGGTCGTTCGGTTCATGGCACGCAAAAGTCGTAGGTTTCCCATGCATCCCCGTTATTCTCCCGTTGAGTGCCGCTGATTGCAGTGTAAGATTCTTTGGCCGAAATCGTAGGACGATATTGACAGACTAGAACGTGATAGTCCACAAGGTTCGCCATAAAGCAAGGGTAGGGGATTGATGACCGACTACGTTCGCCTTCTGGAAGCCAATAACGCGATCCAGACGATCGGGGACGATACCTATTGGCTGTGCGTCACGCGCACGGTGCAGGAATCGAAACTGTTTCCCGTGCCCTCCTACATGCTGCTCTCCTATCTGTGCTGTTTCTACAGGTATCCCGAGCTGCTGCGGAAAGTGGAAAGCCGGATGCGGGCCGAGGAGATCGGCGACCGTGCCCGATCCATGGGCGGAAAGCTGGGTAATCTGCCGGGCTGGTCGATGCCGACCTTCTATCTGCTCGGGCGCGAGGTGCTCATCAATTTCGGCATGCTCGGCCCCGAGGACGCGGCGGAGGACGTGGCCTACGTCATGGACTTCTGGCGCCGCTTCAAGCTGGCGCAGCAGCGCGAGGATGGCCACCTCAACGCGCGCGAGTTCGGCCAGCGCGTGCAATCCCTGCCCGAACGGCGCATCCAGCGGTTCCATTCGGAACTGCTGCCGTGCCGCGCCGGCGATCGCCTGAACAACGCCGCGCAATCCTTCCTCGCGACGATTTCGCAGTATGGCTTTCTCGTTTCATGCGAGAGCCGCTGCGCGCTCAACAATTCCGGGCCTTATCGCCTGGCCGATGATCGCGAGATGATCGTGCGCGATTTCTCCGATCTTGCCGAAGGGGATTACCCGTGGCTCGATGGCGTTGCCGGGGACATCCCCTTCAGCAACCTCACGGTGACGATGGAGGCCACGGGCTGCCATTTCTACCTGATGGACGACTGGGGCAGCTTTGAATCGAAGCCGGAATTCACGGCCGACAAGCTGACCGGCGTGGGGCTGTATACGTCCGACGCGCTGTCGGAAGGCTATGTTCCGGTCGGCATGGGATCGGCGGACGAACTGGCCGACACGTTCGAGGATCTGACCGAGCGCATCCGCAAGGCGACAGTGGAACTCTGGAAGCGGATGGCGGGCTGGACGCGCGACGAGATGATGGACGCGGGCGCGCTTGTCTACTTCTCGATGGCCAAGGATTTCGCGCATCTGGCCGGGGTCTACGAAGTAAACGACTGGATGACGATCGACGCGCGCGCCGACCGGTTCCGCAGTCTCTTCAACGACGAGTTCGGCCGCGATTTCCTGGGCGAGATGGTCGGCCTCGTTTCCCTGCCGAGCCAGCAGCTTCACCGTTATGCGATGATGCAGCATAACAACAATCCGGTGCGGTATATTTCGCAGATTCCCTATTCGACCCTGAACCGCGCGGGGGATGCGCCCCGGTTGGCGCCGATCGGCCCCGGCGTGACGCATTTCGGGCCGAAGCAGGATGTCTATACCACGACGGCCGGGCGTCTCACTCTTGCCGATTACAACGCCCGGGCGGCTGCTTTCCGCCCTGCTCAAATGTCGGACGAATATCGTTTCATCTGCGACACCACCGCCAAATACGCGCCGGACGATCCCGTGGTGCAGGCTCTCTACCGGCTGGAGCAAGCGGGTTCGCCGCTGGCAGGCAAGGGAGCGGGACTGGCGCGAGGTGACGTCGAATCCATTCGGAGTGCACGGGCATGAGCGGCAACGATCCCCTGGCGGACCTTGAACGCCTGATCGAGGAATTCAAACATTCGGGGTTGCGCGAACTGCATGCGCGCTGCGGCGATCTGGAAGTCTATCTATCGCAGGAAAGCGGGGCTTCCGGGCTGGACGCGCCGCGCGTGTCAGTAAGCGCTCCGGCTTCCGGGGCTGTGGCCGGGGCTGCTCCCGTCGCTCCTGCCTCACCATCCGATGCGCCGCCTGCCGCGGCTCCCGAGCGTGACTGGCCCGAAAACGCGAGCCTCGTCCGCGCTCCCTATCTCGGCACTTTCTATCGCGCGCCCAAGCCCGGATCGCCGCCTTATGTCGAGATCGGCGCCAGCGTGTCCGCCGATACCGAAGTATGCCTCGTCGAAGTGATGAAACTGTTCACGGCGGTGCGCGCGGGAACGGAGGGGAGGGTGGCTGAAGTGCTGGCCAGCGACGGCGAGCTGGTTTCGGCCGGACAGCCCCTGTTCGTGATTCTGCCGGAATAGCGCCGTGGCTCTTTCCCGCCTCTTCATCGCCAATCGCGGAGAGATCGCGTTGCGCGTCCTGCGGGCCGCGCAGGCGCTGAATCTGGAAACCGTCATCGGCGTTTCCGACGCGGACCGCGACAGCATGGCCGCGCGTCTCGCCGACCGGCGGCTGGTGCTTGGCCCCGGCCCGGCCGCGAAAAGCTATCTCGACGCCCGCCTCGTGGTTCAGGCCGCCAGGGCGAGCGGCTGCGACGCGCTGCATCCCGGTTACGGTTTCCTGTCGGAGCGTGCGGAACTGGCCCGGCTTTGCGCCGAGCACGGCATCACGTTCGTCGGGCCGGAAGCTGACATGATCGAAGCGCTGGGCGACAAGCTGCGCGCGCGGGAAATGGCGGCGGCGGCGGGCGTGCCGCTGGTGCCGGGAAGCGGGGAGATCGCTTCCGCCGCCGACGCGCGCCGGATCGCCGACGACATCGGCTATCCCGTGCTGCTCAAGGCAGCGGCGGGCGGCGGCGGGCGCGGCATGGTGATCGTCAACGCCCCGGACGAGATAGAGGCAGGTTTCCATCGCGCCAGCGCCGAAGCGCTGGCCGCGTTCAACGACGGAACCCTATTCATGGAACGCTTTGTGCCCGAAGCGCGGCATGTCGAAGTGCAGCTTGTCGGGGACGGCAAGGGGCAGGTTGTCCACTTCGGCGAGCGCGACTGTTCGGTGCAGCGCCGCTACCAGAAAGTGATCGAGGAGGCGCCTTGCGTCGCCATGCCCGGCACCTTGCGCGCGAAGCTGCACGAAGCGGCGGTGAACCTCGCGAAGAGCGTGCACTATCGCAATGCCGGGACGGCCGAGTTCCTCTATGACGTCATGCGCGGCGAAATCTATTTCATCGAAGTCAACGCACGCATCCAGGTGGAACATCCCGTCAGCGAAATGGTGACGGGCCGGGATCTGGTGCAGGAACAGTTGCGCGTCGCGGGCGGCGAGGGCCTGTCCGTCACCCAGGACGATGTCGTGCTGACCGGCCATGCCATCGAATGCCGGATCAACGCGGAAGACCCGAATCGCGATTTCGTGCCGGTGCCGGGCACGGTTACGCGCTGGCGCCCCCCGGAGGGCGAGGGCATCAGGCTCGATTCCCATATCCGCGAAGGCGCTTCGATCCCGCCGTTCTACGACAGCATGATCGGCAAGCTGATCGTCCATGCCGAGACGCGCGACGCGGCCATCGACCGATTGATCGGCGCGCTCGATCGTTTCGAGGTCGAAGGCGTGCCGACCACCATCCCGCTCCACCGCGAGGTTCTTCGCGACGAGCATTTCCGAACCAACCGGATCCATACCCGCTGGCTCGAACAGGATCTGTTCGCGGCGCAGCGCATGGCAGCGGAGTAGCTCCCTTGGCGCATATCAACTTTCTCGACGAAACCCTGCGCGACGGCCAGCAGAGCCTCTGGGGCATGCGGATGCAGGCGGGCATGGCGCTGCCCGTCACGCCGATCATCGACAAGACCGGCTATCAGATCATCAGTCTGGCCGGCTCGTCGCTGTTCGAGGTGCTGATCCGCCATTGCCAGGAAGACCCGTGGGCGGGATTGGACCTGCTGGTCCGGTCCATGCCCGAAACGCCGCTGCGCGCGGGCTGCCGGTCCAACGGCTCAGTGACGTTCGGCTTCACGCCGGATGCGTTGATGGATATCTGGGTGGATCGCCTCTGCGCCCACGGCATCCGCAGCTTCTGGCTCTATGATGTGCTGTTCAACATCGAGAAGATGCACCGTCTTGCCCGGATCGCGAAGCGCCACGACTGCCAGGTGGCGGGCACGATGCTGTTCACGCTCTCGCCGGTGCACGACGATGCCTATTACGCCGACAAGGCGGACAAGCTCTCGGCGCTCGACGAAGTGGACAGCCTGCTGCTCTACGACACCGGCGGCGTGCTGGACCGCGAACGCATCGCCACGCTGGTGCCCGCGATCAAGGCCAAGGCGCGCGGCAAGCCGATCGAGATGCATGCGAACAACATGCTCGGCCAGTCGGCCAGGTCGTATATCGACGCCATCGAGTTCGGCGTGACGACGATCCACACCGCCGTGCGGCCCATGGCGAACGGGCCGTCCATCCCATCGGTGGAGATCATGGCCAAGAATGTCGAGATGCTGGGCCATACGCACAACCTCGACACCAGCAGGTTCCAGCCGGTCGCGGATCATTTCGAGCGGGTCGGCAAGGCCGCCGGGTTCCTGGTGAACCAGCATTTCGAATATGACGTGACGTCGCTCAAGCACCAGATCCCCGGCGGCATGATGGGCACGCTGCGCGCGCAGCTCGTGCAGCAGAACATGCTGGACCGCCTGCCCGATGTGCTGGCGGAAGTCGGCACGGTGCGCCGCGAGCTGGGCTATCCCGGCATGGCGACGCCGTTCGCGCAGCTTGTCGGCACGCTGGCGGTGCTGAACATCGTCACCGGAGAGCGCTACTCGGTCGTTCCCGACGAAGTGATCCAGTATGCCGCCGGGTTCTACGGCGAACCGGTGGCGCCGATCGACGCCGACGTGATGGATCGGATCATGGCCAAGCCGCGCGCGAAGGAGATCGTCGCCAATCCCCCCGAACAGCCGGATCGCGAGGAACTTCACCGCCGTCACGGCACGGGCGGCGACGATGACGAACTGCTGCTGCGCGCGCTTGTCCCCAGCGCCGATATCGAACGCATGCGGCAGGCGGGCCCGGTGCGGCGGGATTTCCCCACGCTTTCGTCGCCCGAACTGGATCAGGTGGCGCGGCTGATGAAGATCGCCGAACTGCCCGTGGTGCAAGTCCGCTCCGCCGAACTCGAACTGTCGATGCGGCGCTGATGCGGGGAGGGCGCGCATCATGCGCATGATCGACTTCTTCGACCGGGGCGCGCGCATGGGAGCGGATCGGCCCTGCATGATCGAGGGCGATACGATCAGCACATATGGCGACGTGCGCTCCCATGGCGACGCCATCGCGCGCGGGCTGATCGCGGATGGATTTCCGGCGGGCGGGCACGCGGCGGTGCTCAGCGGCAACAGCGCCCGTGCCTTCGAGGCGATCCTGGGCATCCTGCGCGCAGATGGCGTGTGGGTCACGGCCAACAATCGCGCATCGGTGGGAGAGAACGCCTATCTGCTCGACCTGCTCGATGTCGATACGCTGTTCGTCCATTCCGATGCCGCGGACCGTATCGCGGCTTTTCGCGCCGAATGTCCGAATATCCGCCGCTACGTCGCGCTGGACCGGCCGTTGCCGGAAGCCGACCTGTTCCTCGGCGACATGCTGCTGGAAGGCGATGCACCCGTGCCGCAGCGCCGTTCGGGCGCGTCGGGGGAACTGGCGTTCCTGGCCAATACCGGCGGCACGACGGGGCGCTCCAAGGGCGTGATGCTCTCCAACGGCAACTGGCAGGCGCTGGTTTCCAGCCTCGTCGCCTCGATGCCGATGAAACGCCCGCCGGTGAACCTCGTCGCCGCGCCGATGACTCACGCCGCAGGGCCGCTGGCGCTGGCCAGCATGGCGCTGGGCGGCACGGTGGTGGTCCTGCCAAAATTCGACGCCGCCGAGGTGATCCGCGCGATCGAAAGGCATCGCGTCACATACATGTTCCTGCCGCCGACCGCCGTCTACATGCTGCTGGCCGAACCCGGCGTGCGCGAGGCCGATCTGTCGAGCCTCGAATACATATCCTATGCCGGTGCGCCGATGTCGCTCGACCGGCTGAAGGAAGCCATCGACGTGCTCGGCCCGGTGATGAACGCCAGTTTCGGGCAGACCGAAGCACCGATGTGCGTCACGGCCATGCCGCCGCACGAGCATCTCGATGCAAGCGGCGAACTGGCCCATCCCGGCAGTTGCGGGCGTGCCAACCTGCTGTCCATCGTCGAGATCATGGACGACGACGGCAATGTCCTCGGCCCTGGGGAACGCGGCGAAATCGTGGTGCGCGGGCCGCTGGTGATGCAGGGCTATTACAGGAACCCGGAAGCGACGGCGGAAGTCTCCGCTTTCGGCTGGCATCACACCGGCGACATCGGCATGCGGGACGAGGCAGGCTGGTTCTATGTTGTCGATCGCAAGAAGGACATGATTATCTCCGGCGGCTTCAATGTCTATCCCGCGGAAGTCGAGCAGGCGCTGATGGCCGATCCGCAGGTGCAGGACTGCGCCGTGATCGGCGTGCCCGACGAGAAATGGGGCGAGGCGGTGGTTGCCGTGGTGGAGCCGCGCGCGGGCGGCACGGTCGATGTCGATGCGCTGCTTGCCGGCGTGCGCGACAGGCTGGGGCCGGTCAAGACGCCCAAGGCCGTGGAAGTCATGGAAAGCCTGCCCCGTTCCAATGCGGGGAAGGTGTTGCGGGGCGAGTTGCGCAAGGCGCGCTGGGAAGCGGCGGGGAGGACGATCTGATGCGCGATGCCGTGATCCTGGGCATCGGCATGACGCCGTTCGGCCGCCACCTCGACAAGACGCACGAACAGCTTGCGCAGGCCGCCGTGCGGCTTGCGCTCGATGACGCCGGAATAGCGGGCGGCGATGTGGACATGGCGGTATACGCCAATGTCATTCAGGGCTTCTTCGCGGGCGAAATGTCGATCCCCGGCGAATATGCGCTGCGGCCGCTCGGCATATCCGGCGTGAAGGGGTTTCATGTCGAGGCGGCCTGCGCCAGTTCGACCATGGGGCTGCACCTCGCGATAGATCATGTCCGCGCGGGGCTGGCCGAAATGGCGCTCGTGGTGGGCGTGGAGAAACTCTACAGCGATGACCGTGCCAAGCGTTTCGCGGTGTTCCAGCAACCTCGCGATATAGAGGAAGCGCGGCGCTATCTAGCGGCCACTGACGGACTGCTCGAACCCGTGCCGGAGGGCAGGGAGGCCGCCAGCCCCAACGTGCTGATGGAAGCCTATGCGGCGCAGGCGCGGCTGCACATGGCGACATACGGTTCGACACAGGCGCAGATCGCGGCCGTCGCGGCCAAGGATCACGGCCATTCGGTGCACAATCCGCTGTCGCAATATCGCGATCCGATGACGGTGGAGGAAATCCTTTCCGCGCCGCAGGTGGCGTGGCCGCTGACCAACCCGATGTGCGCGCCGATCAGCGATGGCGCATCCGCCGCGATCGTCTGTTCGGCGGACAGGGCGGCCCGTTTTTCCGGTGAGGCCATCCGGGTGATCGCGGCGGAAAGCCGCACGGGCAGCGACCGGGCGCCGGACGACTACGCGAACCACGTCACGCGCAAGGTCGCGGCTCTGGCCTATGAGCGGGCCGGTGTCGGGCCGGGGGATATTCATCTGGCCGAAGTGCATGACGCCAGTTCCATCGGAGAGATGATCCAGACCGAGGCTTTGGGGCTTTGCGCGCCCGGCGAGGCCGGTCTTGCCGCCGAACGCGGCGAAACTGCGCTGGGCGGGCGGATTCCGGTGAATGTGTCGGGCGGCCTCGTGTCCAAGGGGCACCCGCTGGCGGCAACGGGAATCGGCCAGATCCACGAACTCGTCACGCAATTGCGCGGACGCGCGGGCGCAAGGCAGGTGGAAGGCGCGAAGATCGCGGCCGCGGAAAATTCGGGCGGGTTCTACGGCGTCGAGGACGGCATGTCGGCTGTCACGATCCTGGCGCGGAATTGACAGGAGAGGGGACCGGCACCCGGCCGGTCCGCCGTGCTTCACGCATCGAACAGCGATTGCATGTCGGCCATCGCGGCATGGCATGTCATGTCGAGCTGCATCGGCGTGATCGAGATTTCCTTGTCGAGCATGGCCTGAATGTCGTTGCCTGGCGCATGGCCGCCGTCAGGCAACGCGATCCGCACCCAGTAGTAAGGGAAATGCCGCACGTCGACACGGCGTTCGGGAATGAACGCGCCGGGCGGGCGCTGGCCCTGCCTGGTGATGCGGATGCCTTGCACCTGATCGGCGGAACATTCGGGGAAATTGACGTTGACGAACATTCCCGGCCGCCAGTCGAAGCCCAGGAGCTTCTCGATGACGGCGCCTCCGAACCGTTCCGCCGCGTCCCACGGCACCGGATTGGGCGGACGGAAGCACTGGCTCAGCGCGATGGCCGGAATGCCCAGCAGCGCGCCTTCCATCGCGGCGGAGGCCGTGCCGGAATAGGTGATGTCCTCGGCGAGGTTCGGCCCGCGATTGATCCCGGAAATCAGGATGTCCGGCTTCCTTCCCTCGATCAGTTCGTAGATCGCCAGCAGCGCGCAATCGGTGGGCGTCCCCTTGACCGCGAAGTGGCGCTCGTCCCGTTGCTTCACGCGAACCGGCTGCGTCGTCGAGAACGAGTGCCCGGCGCCGGAACGCTCCTCGTCCGGGGCGACGACCCACACATCGTCGGTAAAGCGGCGCACGATCTCTTCCAGCATGACCAGGCCGTGGCCGTCGATCCCGTCGTCGTTCACCAGAAGCACGCGAGGCTGAGCTTGCGGCATGGACATCGTCTCCCCTTCGTTGATGACACAGGGGTAGGCCAAGACCATGTCTTGGTCAAGATCGTCAAACGATTTCATCCAATAATCTTGACAGCGAGGAAGCCATGCGTCATTTCAGGCGGGAAGAGGAAAGCCGGGGGGAATCGTGAGTTCCGACAAACTGCCGATTGATGACGTCCTGCACGCCGTGCCGCCCGCCACGCCGCTGGTTGAGGCTGTTCTTGACCTTGTGCGCGAGCGGGTCCGGGCGCGGTTGCACGAATCGGGAATGGGCTGGGACGAATTCGTCTTTTCCGGCTCGGACCGGCTCGTCACGCGCGAGGATGTCGAATCCGTCGAGGCGCGGATACTGGACAGCGGCCACCGCTTCGACTGGTCGGCGCGCGTGTCCGTCACGGAACGGCCCGATGCGCACAAGTCCGATGGCACCGCGACTGACGATGGCGCCGGATTCGCGCATCCCGATGCCCCTTCCGCCGCGCCGGACGAGCATGGCCGGGCGCTGCGCGGTGTGGGCGACAACGTCGTGCGGCACGAAGGCGACGTCACGGGCCATGCGCTTTACGTGCGGTCCAACGAGCGCGTGATGGAACTGCTGGCCAACGGCGTGCCGCAAGGCGCCATCGCCATCATCGACGATTCCGGCGGAACCCTGACCGCGCCGATCATCGACCAGTTCGCGGGCGTGGTCTGCGCCGGTGGGTCGGTCCGTTCGCATCTCGGCATCCTGACTCGCGAATACAACATTCCCTGCCTGATGAACGCCAAGGTCGCGGGCATCCGCGAGGGTGACAGGATCGCCATCGAAGCATCGGCGGCGGCCAAGACGACCGAGGATTATCAGCAGGGAGTCGAACGCGTGGCCCGCGTCTGGCTGATTGCGGAGGAGGCGTGATGGAGGTGGCGATGAACGAACGCGATCTTGTGCTCCATGCCACGGCGATCAAGCGCCATGCCCCGCTTCCCGCCATCGCCCATCTGGCCGGCGTGCCCGAAATGCGCGCGCAAGCCGTGATCGACGAGGCCGTGGCGACCGGGCGCGCGGTGGAAGCAAAGGGCGCCTATGCGCTGACGCCGCTGGCGGGCGTGGCGCTGACGGCGCGCTATCGCCGCCACTTCGGCCATTTGCGGGAGGATGCGGCGTTCGTTTCGGCTTACGAAGGGTTCGAGCGGATCAACCGCACGCTCAAGCAGATCATCACGGATTGGCAGACGCTGGACGTGGGCGGCGCGAAAGTCGCCAACGACCACAGCGACAAGTCGCATGACGACACGGTGATTGACCGTCTGGGCGGCCTTCACGAACAGGCGGAACCGATCCTGCAACGTCTCGCGGCGAAGCTGCAGCGCCTCAGGTATTACGGCGACAAGTTGCTGGGCGCGCTCGAAGCCGCCGAGGACGGCGATCACGAATGGGTCAGCGACATCCGGCGCGACAGTTATCACACGGTCTGGTTCGAACTGCATGAGGAGCTTCTGCGGATCATGGGGCGCGAGCGGGAGGAATGACGATCATGCAATGGACTCTTCAGCTCGACGGTTCTTCCTTGCCCGATCGCGCGCTGATCGGCGGCAAGGCATGGTCGGTGGCGCGCATGGCGGCGCTGGGCCTGGATGTGCCGCCCGCGTTCGTCATCACGACGCGGGCCTGTCTCGCCTATCTGGACAGCGGCGTTTTCCCGGAGGGGCTGGAAACCGAAATCGCTCAGGGTCTCGACTGGCTGGAGCAGCGCACCGGGCGCGGTTTCGGCGCGGGGGAGAAGCGCCTTCTGCTCTCGATCCGTTCGGGCGCGGCGATCTCCATGCCGGGCATGATGGACACGGTTCTCAACCTCGGCATCGACGATGCGGGCGAGGCCGCGCTCGCCGCCGAAACCGGGCTGCCCGGCTTTGCGCGCGATACGCACCGCCGCTTTCTGGAACTCTACGGCGCGATCGTGCTCAAGACGCCGGTGGAACTGGACGCCGGAGCCGAACCCTCGCAATGGCGCGAGGACATCGCCGGGGCGGGCGGAGAGGTGCCCGGCGATGTGCGAAGCCAGTTGCTGGGTGCGGTGCGGGCGGTGTTCGATAGCTGGAACACGCGCCGCGCCCGCCGCTATCGCGAGCACAACGGCATTGCGCACGACATGGGCACCGCCGTGACCGTGCAGGCCATGGTGTTCGGCAATCTCGACGAGCAGAGCGGCACGGGCGTTCTGTTCAGCCGCAATCCGCTCGTCGGCGATCCCGTACCTTATGGCGAATACCTGCCGCGCGCGCAGGGCGAGGATGTCGTTTCCGGGAAGTTCACGCCGCTCTCGCTCGATGCCATGCGCGATCACGTGCCCGATGCCCATGCCGCCCTGCTGGCCGCCAGCGCGATGCTGGAGCGGGAGAACGGCGACGTGCAGGATATCGAGTTCACGGTGCAGTCGGGCAGGCTCTATCTCCTGCAATCGCGATCCGCCAAGCGAGCGCCCGCCGCCGCCGTGCGGATCGCGGTGGACATGGTGGACGAAGGCCGTATCGACCCGGCGACCGCGTTGGCGCGAGTCAGCGCGGAGCAGGTGGCGACGCTGCTGCTGCCACGCCTCGCGCCGGGCGCCGTCGACGGCGCGCAAGTGGCGGCGCAAGGCGAGGGGGCCTGCCCCGGTGTCGCGACCGGTGTTCTGGTCGGCGATTCCGACGAGGCGGAGCGCCGCGCGGCCGCGGGAGAGGACGTGATCCTGGTGCGGGCCACGACAAGCCCCGACGATGTTCACGGCATGATCGCGGCGCGCGCGGTCGTGACCGAGCAAGGCGGCTCCACCTCGCATGCGGCGGTGGTCAGCCGCGCGCTGGGCAGGCCCTGTGTCGTCGGCGTCGGCTCCGGCGCGCTGGCGCTGGTCGGGCAGACCGTCACGGTCGATGGCGCGAACGGCAAGGTCTATGCGGGCGCGCTCGCGACCGAGACGCCGCGCGAGGATGAGGACGCGCGCCTGTCGCGCCTGATCGACTGGGCGCGGGAGAGGTCATCCATCGAAGTGCTTCGGCCCGCCGATGCGGCGTCGGACGAGGCTGTCGATGTGGATCTGCTGCTCGCCGAGGGATCGCCCGATGATGTCGAGGCGGCGCTGTCCGGCAAGGCCGCCGCGCGCGGCTCGGGCCTCGCCAATGCCGAAATCGCGCGCCGCGCGCGCCGTGCCGGCGTGACGCGCATGATTACCGAGCCGGTCCTGCCCGCGCTGCTGGTCGCTCTGGAGGATTGAACGCCGTGACAGCTCCGATCGAGGAAATTCGCGCGATGCTGCTCCAGTTCGAGCGTTCGGCGTTGCGCGATCTCTATGTTCGTTCCGCCGATTGGACTCTGTTCATGGCCCGGCCCGGCGGCGCGGCCAATCCGATGCTGGCGGCAGTCGAATCGCCGCCGCCTGCTGTGCTTCCCCCAGCCGTGCTTACCGTTGCCGCGATGGCGCCGCATCTGGGCCTGTTCGAGCCGCGCTGCGCGGTCGGCGAGATGGTCGAGGCAGGCGCGGTCATTGCGGTGATCGACGTGCTGGGGCGCAAAACCGAAGTGGTCAGCGCGGTCGCGGGCCGTGTCGCGGCAGTGCATGCTGCGGCGAACGATCTTGTCGAATATGGCGCTTCGTTGCTCGATATCGCGGCGGCCTGAACGCGCTTCCTTGCCTCCTGACCCTCGCCCCTTCGGGGGAGATGACGAGGCGGAAACCATTTTCCTACCCGGGCAAAGTCTGTCTTGGATTGCCGGCTGACACGCTTCGACGCTGCCGTATAAGCGCGGAAAAAAAGAGGCAGGCCCATGGCCTGCCCTCAAGTCTCCAGGGTGGAGATTTCCAAACTCAGCTTGCCTGCATTGCCCGCTTGTCCAGCAGATCGACATAAGCCGGGATCACCGCGCCGAATGCCTGAAAGCGCGGATCGGCGATGCGGCCTGAATTGAACAGGTGTGCGCCCACGGAAATGATCGCCGCGACCTTGGCCTGGCCCAGAGCGGCATAGCGCGCGACGTCCACCGCCGTGCGGCCCGTGCCTTGCTCCCATTCCTCGACCATGCGCTCGGGCGACCACCAGCCGGGCAGATCGAAACCGGCATTGGCCAGCGATGCCTCGCCCTGATCGTGGAACATCAAGATGTAGCCGAGATCGAGCAACGGTTCGGAAATCTGGGCCATTTCCCAGTCGAGCAGGCCAGTGATGCGGCCCTCGTGCCAGAGGCAGTTGCCGTGCTTGGGATCGCCGTGGACGGGCGTGGGCTCGCCCGAGAGACGCGGCGGCCGCCTGGCCAAATCGTCCAGCACCGCGATGAGACGCGGATCGGCTTCGGCGCCGCGCGACACGTCGAGCCAGTGTTGCGCTTCTTCCTGGACCGTGCGCCCGCCGGGCGGCATGGTGGAAACCGGCATATTGTGCAGGGCGACGATGGCATCGAACCATTGGCGGCAGACGCTTTCCGCTCCGTCCACCGGATCGGCGGCGAGCCAGTCCGGCACTGTGTATTCAAAGGCGTCGCCTTCGATCTTGCCCATCAGGAAGAACTGGTCGCCCAGAACGGCGGCATCCGTGCAGAGTTCCAGCACCGGTGGGAGGGGGACCCCCGGTGCTGCCCCTGACACGGCGCTTAGCACGTCATGCTGGCGCACCATGTCATAGGGGGGGAGCAGCCCCTCTTCGGACGGCGGCATGCGCAGGATCTCGTCGATGCCCTCGATGAGATAGGTCTCGTTCGAATGGCCCGCCGACAGGGTTTTGACTCCCGTGATCCGGTCCCCGCGATCAAGCCATCCTTTCAGCCCGGCGGCGAGCTTGTCGGTGTCGCGCGCCATGGCTCAGATCAGCGTGTTCGCGGCGGTCAGCCCCATTTCGGGATGCTCGCCGTGGATGATGGTTTCCATGATGCCGTAGCCGGTCCAGTCGCCTTCGGAGACCTTGATGGGGCAATCACGAAGCTGGCGGATGCGTTCGAGCGTCTTGCGGTCGAGCGTGTTGTCGAACTTTTCGCCTTCGACCGTCAGCGGACCGTGCCAGGAGCCGTGCTTGCGCCCATCGAAACCGAGATAGAGGCCAGGGCCGAGGTGGACGCCGGAAGGCCCGGCCACTTCGATTTCGACGGTATGCGTGCCGCCCTGCAGCATGTCGAAATGGACGCGTCCGCCCTGCAGGCGCCGGGTCACGTCATCGAAGCGCAGTTCCGGCCGCACGCGCGCGACTTTCTCCTGCGTGCCGTCGGGATGGTTGCGATAGCCCGACGAGTAAAAGACCCGCCCCTGCTTCGACTGGTAATAGAAGTGATAGGACACTTTCTCGCCGCTGGGCGAAACCAGCATGAACGGACTCCAGAGCAGGACGAATTCGCCATCGCCGAACTTGGCGTCGCCGAAGTTCGACGATGGCCGGATATCGGCGTTGTGCGCGCCCACGTCGAGCCGGGTGCCCCAGCTATGGTCGCGGTATTCGGTCCATTCCTCGGGAACGATCTCGATGCGTTCACCTTCGATCTCCACCCAGCCCGACGGCGTGCCGATCTGATGGTAGCGGATAACGTCCGAGCCGATGCGGAACCCGTCGCGCTCGCGCTGGCGGTGGCGATCCTCGAAGAACGGCGGCAGTTCGGCCGTGAACGTCACGTCGTAGGCGATCGGCTGGAAATCGTTGCGCGCGCAGGCGTAGCGCACCTTGCGCAGCGGTTCGATGATTTCATAAGTGAGCGGGCCGACCTCGGTAATCATGGGGTCGTCGCGCAGTTCGCGGTTGGCGCGGACAGTCCATTGCTCCACCCCGCGAGACACTCCCGCCCAGCCATCGAGCACGCCGCGATTGTGGTAGCGCCCCAGGCCGAAATCTATGCCCAGTGCCCCGTCCTTGCGCACCATGGCCGTCCAGATCTTCTCGGTCCAGCTATGTTCGGACGTGCCGACCGAAGCGAAGGTGTCGACGATCTGGTGATTGAGCATTTCGTCGAGCGCCGTAATCATGCCGATGTCTTCCATGGCGTTGCGTACGAAGCGCGGCGGCGTGTTCGACAGTATCGCGTCCATTTCAGGCTCCCTTGGTATTGTCGCATTCCAGCCGGCTGACTTGCAGGACCGGAATGACAGTCGTGTAATTCGGAATGTCGGCGAACAGGGCTTCGCCGCACCGGCTCATGGCCGAGTCGAAGGCCTCGCGTGAGGCGAATACCAGTTCGGAAATGGCCCAGAAGGGCGGAGCGCTGCCATCCAGCGCAGCCTCGCCCAGCGTCGTGCGCAGCCCCTGCAACCCATGCGGTTCCAGCAGCGACCTTGCGAACGGCTCATGGCGATCGCGGTAATATTCGGCATCGAAACGGCTGTCAGGCTCGTTCGCATAGACGGCGCTGATCCGAATCATCGCTTTCTTCCGCCTTCCGTTATCCTTCCCGTCTGACCTATTTAAACCGTAGGACGATTTCGTCCACATTTATTTGCCTCAGGCTAGGTATTTTATGCAACGATGGTGCATCGGCGGAGGGCGCGCAAAGCCGTCCCGGCTCCCTGGGGGAGCCGGACAACAAGCGGGAAACGCCGGATTTCTTCAGGATGCGTAGCTGGCGAAGGCTGTCGCCGGCAATTCCTCGATCGTCTTGCGGGTGCCGGCGAAATGACGCTGAACCGCGCGTTCGGCACCTGATGCATTCTGTTCCGCCACGGCCTTGGCGATCTTGCTGTAGCCGGAGGCATGGCGAGACCGCTGGCTTTCGGACTGGATCGATTCGATCTGCGCGCGGAACAGATCCGTGCGGGTCAGAGGCATCGCACGTTCGAGTTCCGCGTTCCCGCCGATTTTCAGCAGAACCGCGTAGAAATGGCGGCGCTGTTCAAGATATTGAGCACGATTCTGGTTGCGATTCGCGATGTCGATGGACGCGGCCGCGTCGATGATCTTCTTCGCCTTTTCCTTCGTGTCGCAGTGTTCGGCGGCGAGACGCGCGGCGAGGCAGGCGAGCGGTTCCAGCGTCTGGAGCAGGTCCAGCACCGCCTTGCGGTCCAGCGTGGCGATATAGGCACCGCGAAAGCGATTGAGCGTGACGATGCCCGCGGCGGCCAGATGTTTCAGCGCTTCGCGCAACGAGCCCCGGCTGATCCCCAGCCGCTGCGTAAGATCGGGCTCGACCAGATGCTGGCCGGGAACGAACACGCCTGAGCGGATGCCCCGGACGATAGCTTCCGACACCTTGTCGGCCGCGCTGCCGACGGTGCTGTCGGCTTTCAGCCCATTCGCGGTATTTTCGGCATGGCCAGTCTTCTCATTCACTTTTGCAGCCATTCCCCGCATGTCCATTCGTTGAAATAACTTGTGTTCGTAGCTTCCGACGATCGGTTCGTCCATGCCGGATACAAAATTATCGCTCGGTCTCATATCACGAAATCGTCCAACGATATTGACAGATGTATTATTGAGGGGATAGTAGATCGTGGAGCGGGCAGGGCAATGAAACCGGCCCGCCAGATTTGGGAGGTTCAGGAATGGCATTCACGTCCCGGATTCCGTCGGCGGCGATTTCGCTCATGGCTCTCGCGGCAGCGACATCGGCGCATGCGCAAAGTTCAGGCCAGGCTGAAGGCAGTGGCGGAGGCTTTGGCGATGAGATCATCGTTACTGCCAACAAGCGAGAGCAGTCCATCAATGACGTCGGCCTTTCGATCACGGCCGAGACCGGCGAGGCGTTGATCGCGCGCGGTATCGATTCTCCCACCGATCTGGGCAAGATCGTGCCGGGCCTGACGGTTCAGCCGTCACCGTTCAACACGCCCGTCTATACGATGCGCGGCATCGGATTTTATGAAACGACGCTTTCGGCATCGCCGACTGTCGCGGTCTATACCGATGAAGTCGCGCTGCCGTTCAGCGCCACCACGCGCGGCGTGGCTTTCGATATCGAACGAGTGGAAGTCCTCAAGGGACCGCAGGGCACGCTGTTCGGCCAGAATACCACCGGCGGTGCGATCAACTATATCGTCAACAAGCCCACCGACTATTTCGACGCGGGCATGGATCTCAGCTACGGGCGCTTCAATGTCATTGACGGACAGGCTTATGTCAGCGGTCCGTTGAGCGACAGCATGCGCGCGCGCCTCGCGGTGCGCGGCATTCATGGCGACGAATGGCAATACAGCTTTACCCGCGACGACAAGCTCGGACGCAAGCGACAGCTTCAGGGCCGTTTCCAGCTCGAGTTCGAACCGAGCAGCAATTTCCGCCTGCTGCTCAACGCCAACGGCTGGATCGACAAGGGCGACACGCAGGCCGCCCAGATCGTGGAGGATACCTGCCGCCTGTCGACCGCCGGAACATGCGGCAGCCCGCAGGCGCAGGCGTTCAAGGACTATCCTCGCGCCCCGGACAACGCGCGTGCGGCCGACTGGGGTTACGGGATTTTCGGCCGCCGCCCCAAGCGGGACGACAAGTTCTGGCAAGTCAGCGCGCGCGCTGACCTTACGCTCAACGACAACCTGACGTTGACGTCCATCACGGCCTATTCCGATTACAAGACCGATTCGGTGCAGGATTTCGACGGCGCCACGATGTTCTCGGTGGACACGAACACCACTGGCTTCATCCGGGATTTCTCGCAGGAACTGCGGTTGTCCGGCAACTATGGCGGGCTGACTTTCATTGTCGGCGGCAACTACGATCGGGCGCGGACATATGACCGCCTGTTCTACAACTTCAGCGAAGGCCCTTCCGCCAACCCGCTGTACATGATCCCCGATGCGCCGCACGGCGAACTGACGTTCAACTATTCGCGCCAGAACGTGAAGACCTATGCGGTGTTCGGCAACATCGAATATGAGCTGTCGCCGCAACTCACTCTGATCGGCGGGGCGCGCTATACGGAAAGCAAGCGCAATTTCGAAGGCTGCACCAACGATTACGCCGGTGGCACCGCGATCTGGTGGAACGCCATCTTCGGCACCAACGTGCAGCCGGGTGGCTGCCTGACGTTCACGCAGAACTTCCCGATCATCTTCGATCCCGCCGCTTTCGACAAGCTCAACGAAGACAACCTGTCGTGGAACGCGGGCATCAACTACAAGACGGACAGCAACATGCTGCTCTATGCCCGGGTCAGCCATGGCTACAAGGCGGGCAGTTTCCCCACCGCGTCGGTGGCGAGCTATACCGGATACAATCCGGTCAAGCAGGAATCAGTGACGGCCTATGAAGCGGGTATCAAGGCGCCGTTCGCAGGCCGCAGGGTCGAGATCACGGCGGCGGGTTTCTATTACGACTATAAGGACAAGCAGCTTCGCGGTCGCAAGCCCGATCCGGTTTTCGGCACGCTCGACGGTCTTGTCCAGATACCCAAGAGCCGCGTTTATGGCTTTGAAACCCAGATCGACGTGCGTCCCGCCGAAGGGCTGCGGATCAGTACGGGCCTGACGTATATCAATACCCGGATCAAGGAGTTCGAAGGGTATGACGCGCTTGGCGAACTGCGCAATTTCAAGGGGCAGAAATTCCCCTATGCGCCCGCGCTGACCGCAATCGGCGATGCCGAATACAACTGGCAGGTGGGTAACAATGCCAAGGCCTATGTCGGGGCGTCCGTCACTTACAACAGCCAGACCACGACGGCGCTCGCCAACACCAACACCGAATATGTGGAGCGCGACGGCCGCTTCAAGGTGAAGGAATACGCTCTGCTCGACTTGCGTGCCGGTGTGAAGCTGAACGACGACAAGCTGCGGATCGGCGCCTGGGTGCGCAATGTGACCAACACATTCTACTGGGCCAATATCCAGGACAATCTGGCTTCCATTTCGCGCTTCACCGGCATGCCGCGCACTTATGGCATGCAGGTTGGCTGGCGTTACTAATCCCCTCCTGCCCTCCGGCCGAACTCCATTGGCCGGAGGGTTTTTATATGGACGAGATCGTTATACAATAATGCAAGGCGAATCATCTTGCCCGGCAAGAAGCAAGGGGTTCGCGGCAAGACAGGAGAGTGCGGAAATGGCGACGCGGCCTATAGATCAGACCGCCGGTGGTTCGTGGGAAGACACGATGTCGCGGGTCGTCGCGAAAATCCCTCCCATTCCGCCGCGACGCCGCGCGCACGGCCCGCTGACTGCCTACCGTTTGCGGCGGTTCTATCTGGGGCTTGCCATCATCTTCGCGCTGGCGTGCGCCCCGATCGCGCTGGGCATGAGCACACCGTGGAAAGCCTTCGGGCTGGGCATTATTCTGCCGGGCGGCGGGTTCCTCTATTCCGGCGGCGTGCTGGGCGTGGTCTTCGCGCTGTTGTCGCTGGCCGCCTTCGCCGTCATCATGTTCATCTGGTGGGCGCGGGGAGTCATCCTTGCCCCGCCGGGCGTGCTGGCGGGGACCGCCCTGTTGTCCGCTGCCTGGGTGAACGGCCGCGATGGTGTTGCGGCGCTGGAATATATCATTCCGGCCACCGCTCTGGCAGGCTTCGGCTATCTGGCTTTCCGCCGCCGCGCGAAGTTCACGGCCCAGCAGGCGCGCGGGAGGGAACTCAACCGCTTGCTGGAGCGTGCCGAGCCGGTGCTGCGCGATGCGCCGGTGCGGGCCGGGCCGGAGATGCCGGATGGGCAGGTGGGCGAATTTCGCCGGATGCTCGATTTGGCGCTGCAACCCGTTGATAGCTGGAAAGGTTTTTCGATGGATGACACCTGGCAGGATGGCGCGTTGCGCTATCAGATCGCCACGATGTCGTGGAACCTCGCATTCGGCCAGTATACGCAGCTTCCCGCCTTTCACGGCTATCTCAACCAGGCGCAGGAAAACCTGATCCGCAAGCACGTCGATCGCAAGACGTGGAACTACTGGTTCTGGGAAAGTCTGTGGGGCAACTTCAGGATAGAGAAGAATCCCGTCACCACCGACAACATCATGCTGTCGGGCTTTCTCGGTGTCTCGCTGGGGCTGTTCCAGACGGCGAGCGGGACGTCGCCTTTTGCCGCGCCGGGAGCGTTGACTTTCCGCTGGGACGAAAACACCGCGTTTCCCTATGACCACGAAACGTTGATGGGCGAAGTGGTCAAGAATTTCGAGCGTTACGATCTCGGCTGGTTCCCATGCGAGCCCCGCTGGGTCTATTCCATGTGCAACCTTGTCGGCCGCACGGCGCTGGCCTTGCACGATGCCCGCAACGGCACGGATCTCACCGGACGGATCGGCCCCCGGTTCGAGCAGACGATGATCGAGGAAATGATGATGGCCGATGGCCGCATCAAGGTCTGCACGTCCACGCCGTTCGGTTTTCAGGTGCCGAGCCTGTCGGGCCTGTTCGGAGAGACCTGGGGCATTCGTTTCCTCACGCCTCACGCGCCGGAGCAGGCCGAGCGGCTGTGGCAGGTGCTCAAGCAGGACTTCATCAGCCGCAAGCCCGACGGGTCGCTGGATTTCAAGCTGTTGCCCCTGGGCTGGGATACGCGCAAGCCCGCGAACTTCTCGTTCGCGCAGTGGCCGGAACTCAATCCGCTGACAATGGTGCTCTGGGCGGCGCTGGAAATGGGCGACGAAGACATCGTCGACGCCACTCGCAAGACCATCGACGCGATGTATCAGCCGGGCATGGCCGACGCCTTGACCTGGACGCAGCGGAACACCGTGCGCGACATGGTCAACAAGGGGCTGCCGGACGCATGGCGTAACGGCCCGCTGCTGGCGGAGGCATGCTATCCCGAAACCATCGTGACGCGCGCCGTCAGCGATGGTGAGGCGTTGTCGCTGGTCCTCCGGGCGGGCGAAGGGCCTGCCCGTGTCGAACTGGGGTTCGCACGGCTGGTTCCGGGTCGGAGCTATCGCGTGGTGCAGACCGGCGAGACGCTTGTGGCCGATGCCGCCGGCAAGGCGCGGCTGGCGTTCGATGTCGATACGCGCAGCCAGCTCGATCTTGTGCCGCAAGCCTGATGATCGTGGTATAGGACGCCATGGCCTGTTGTGTTCTCGCCGCTCTGATCGTCGCGCACGTCATGGCGATGCTGCGGCGGTGGGCGGTGTTCTGGGGGCTCGTCCGGCCGGGCGAATACGATAATCCTGATACTGCTCCGCGCCGGATACGGGCATGGTTCGCCCGCCCCCGCGTCAGGGTGGCGATCCGCTGCTTCGTTGTGGCGGAAGTGGTGGTGCTGGGGTTATGGGCCCATGCCGCGCACGGCACGCATCTCTATCAGTGGGGCGATGAAACGCTGGCGCGGGTGCGAGGGGAGCAGGTGATCTACAGTGCGGTCTGCGGCAACGACGGCAAGGATTATTCCGTGCGGCTGGTGATCGATTCATCGGGCGCGGTTGTCCGCCGCGACGTGGTTTCGGGCACGGTGTGAGCGGCGAGTTTTCAGGGCGCGTCGCTATCGTCACGGGGGCGTCCCGTGGCATAGGACGGACGCTTGCGACGATGCTCGCCGAGCGCGGGGCCGATCTCGTGCTGGTGGCGCGGGACAAGGCGGCGCTCGATGTGGTGGCGTGCGCCATTGGTGATGCTCACGGCTCATGCTGCGCCTGCGTCGCGGGCGATGCGGCGAGCGGGGAAACCGCCGGTCGGGCGGTGGGCGCGGCGCGCGCGCTGGGCGGCCTGGATATCCTTGCCAACATCGCGGGCTGGTATCCCACGGCACTGGTCGAGCAGACCGGTGACGAGGACTTCGCGCGCACGATCGCCAGCAATCTCGGCGCGACGTTCGCCATGTGCCGGGCGGCGCTTCCCGCGCTGCGGCAGCGGCGGGGCGCGATCGTCAACATGTCGTCGACCGCCGCGCGCTTTCCCACGCCGGGACTGGCCGGCTACGGCGCGGCCAAGGCCGGAGTGGAAGCGTTCACCAGGGCGCTGGCCGTGGAAGCGGCGCCGGATGTGCGAGTCAACGCCGTGTCGGCGGGACCGACGCTTACGCAAGCGGTGCGCGAACTCATGGCCAGCGACACGACCGGTGCGGTCAAGGCCGTGACGGCCAGCCTGCCGCTGGGCCGGCTTGCGGAACCGGAAGAGATCGCGGAGGCGATCCTGTTCCTTGCATCACCGCGCGCGTCGGTCGTTACCGGCCAGGTGCTTCACGCCAATTGCGGCGGCCACATGGGCTGAGGGCGTAAAGGCTCCTCCCCGGCGGCAACGCGAACCGCACGGACCCATAGGGCAGGAGTGCCGCAGTTCCGCGGTCCATTCTTAATTTTCAATAAAATGTCTTTGCAGAATAGAAATTTGCTGGCTGGGGCGGCAGGATTCGAACCTGCGAATGCCGGTACCAAAAACCGGTGCCTTACCACTTGGCGACGCCCCAGCAGGCCGAAAAGGATCGGCCGGATCGTTTCGTGACGGCGCGCTTAGCCGTTCATCGCCCCCAAGGGAAGAGCGGTTTGCGGCAAATCGCGCGGGATCGAAAATCGCGGCAGGGGAAATCGCGCTTCAGGCGATCTTCATCACCCAGCCGTGGGAATCGGCTTCCTCGCCGCGCTGGATCGCGACCAGCCTGTTCTTGATGCGCTGGGTAAGCTGGCCGGGACCGCCGCCGCCGATGGTGAATTCGCCGTCGCGCCCCGCCACTCTGCCAATCGGCGTGACGACGGCGGCCGTGCCGCAGGCGAAGGATTCGACAAGCCGGCCGGAAGCGGCGTCCTCCCGCCACTGGTCGAGGCTATAGCGGCCTTCCCGGACGTTCAACCCTTCGTCCCGGGCAAGCGCGATCACGCTTTCACGCGTGATGCCCGGCAGGATCGTGCCGGTCAGTTCAGGCGTGAGGATCGAGCCGTCATCGAACACGAAGAACACGTTCATGCCGCCCAGTTCCTCGATCCACTTGCGTTCGACGGCATCGACGAACACGACCTGATCGTGGCCGCGCGCCAGCGCTTCGCCCTGAGGCACGAGGCTGGCGGCATAGTTGCCGCCGCATTTGGCCGCGCCCGTGCCGCCCGGGGCGGCGCGCGTATAATCACTGACCCAGATGGAGACGGCGGGCGCGCCGGACTTGAAATAGTTGCCGCTGGGGCTGGCGATCACCACGAACTTGTATTGCTTCGCCGGGCGCACGCCCAGGAACGCTTCGGTCGCGATCATGAAGGGGCGCAGATAAAGTGAGCCGCCTTCCACGGTGGGAAACCAGTCCCTGTCCACGCTGACCAGTTCCCGGATCGCCTGAATGAACAGGTGTTCCGGCAATTCGGGCATGGCCAGACGCCGGGCCGAGGCATTGAAGCGCCGCGCGTTGGCGTCGGGGCGGAACAGGGCGATGCCGCCGTCTTTCTGGCGATAGGCTTTCAACCCCTCGAAGATTTCCTGCGCATAATGCAGAACCGCCGCCGCCGGATCGAGCACGATGGGGCCGCGCGGGCCGATCACGGCATCATGCCAGCCCTTTGCTTCGTCCCACTCGATCGTCACCATGTGATCGGAAAAAACCGTGCCGAAACCGGGGTTCGCGAGAATCGCGGCACGCGTATCGTGCGGGACCGGCGCCGTCAGCGGCGTGCGGGAAAAGGTCAGGTCCGATTCGGCAACCGATGCCATGAAGAAAGTCCTCGTAAACTTGAACGCCGCGCCTGTGAATGAAAATTTCAATTATCACAAGATAAGCGCAACATATATTTCACGCACTCCTCCTTAGCACGGCGGGAGGGCAGGGCAAAACGGGTGAGGCGAAAATGAGAAGGGCCGCCCCCGGTCCGGGAACGGCCC
>CAZUOV010000043.1:0-23140 GCA_964621355.1 uncultured Novosphingobium sp.
GACAGCACCTGCACGCGCACGCCTTCCTTCATGGCGAGGCTGACCGAGCGCGTCTGGAGCACCTTGGAACCGACCGAGGCCAGTTCCAGCATTTCCTCATACGTCACGTTCTTGAGCTTGCGCGCCTTGGCGACGATGCGCGGGTCCGTGGTATAGACCCCATCCACGTCCGTGTAGATGTCGCAGCGATCCGCCTTTACCGCCGCCGCCACGGCGACCGCGGAGGTATCGGAACCGCCCCGCCCCAGCGTCGTCACCCGGCCGGTGGGCGCCAGGCCCTGGAAGCCGGGAATGACCGCGATCTCGCCCGACGCCATGGACGCGAGCAGCGCATCCGAATCGATCTCCTCGATCCGCGCCTTGGCATGGGCATCGTCCGTGCGCACCGGCAACTGCCAGCCGAGCCATGATCGCGCCTTGCAGCCCATGGACTGCAACGTCAGCGCCAGCAGGCCGGACGTGACCTGCTCGCCCGACGCCACCACGACATCGTATTCCGCCGGATCGTAGAGCGCGTTGGCTTCGCGGCAGAAGTTCACCAGCCGGTCCGTCTCCCCCGCCATGGCGGAAACGACGACAGCCACTTCATGCCCCGCCGCCTGCTGGCGCCGCACGATATTGGCGACGCGGCGGATGCGCTCGGAACCGGCCATGGACGTGCCGCCGAATTTCATCACGATGCGGGCCAAGGCTTGTGCTCCCCGTAAGTTCAGCAAGTAAGTGGACCCTTGGGTCCGGGCGGGCGTCCTGTTAGGGATGGCCGATGGCTAATGCAACTGTGTCGGAAACGAACACGCCCACGATCCGGCCGGAGGAGGCCGAACATTTCGGCGGGCTGGCGGCTGACTGGTGGAATCCCAAGGGATCGTCCGCCATGCTCCACCGGCTCAATCCCGTGCGCCTCGCCTTCATCCGCGAGGCGCTGGACCGGCACTGGCAGCGCGATTCGCGCGAGGTGAAACCGCTGGCGGGCAAGCGCGCACTGGATGTGGGCTGCGGCGCTGGCCTGCTCTGCGAGCCGCTGACCCGGCTGGGCGCGCAGGTGACGGGCGTGGACGCGGCGGAGGAAAACATCGCGGCGGCGCGCGATCACGCCGGACGGGCGGGGCTGGCGATCGCCTATCAGTGCGGCGACGTGGCTGCGCTGGGCCTTGGCGGATTCGATCTCGTCACGTCGATGGAAGTGCTGGAGCATGTGGCGGACAAGCAGGCTTTCGTGAACGCGCTGGCCGCCGCGCTGGCGCCCGGCGGGCTGATGGTGCTGTCCACGCCCAACCGCACCGCGCGGTCCCGCCTGCTGCTGGTGGAGGGAGCGGAACGCCTGGGGCTGATCCCGCGCGGGACGCACCACTGGGACGATTTCGCGACGCCGGAGGAACTGCGCGCGCTGCTCGCCGAAGCCGGGCTGACGATGGGCGAGCCGCGCGGCATCGCATGGTCCCCCGCGCGCGGCCTTCATCTGGGCGACGACACTTCGCTGAACTATATCGTCACGGCCGTGAAAGCCTGACGCCGCTCAGATGTCGTAGCAAGGCACGTCGATCGGCCCCGACACCAGCCTCAGCGCCCGCGCCAGCTTTTCCGAATCCTCGCGCGCCAGATACTTGTCGAGCGTGCGATGGAAGTTGCTGATGAGGCCCTCCATCTGCTCCGAAAGGCGCATGAACTCGAACCCCTGGGCATGCAGCCCGCGCTGCTGGCGGGGCAGGTTGGAATAGTCCTGCTTGGGGATCGGCGGCCAGCTTGGATCGTCGTGCGGCATCGGCGTCGGGATCGGCGGAATCGGCGGCTCCTGACCCTTGGGATAGCGCTTGAGCGACCACAGCTCGAACAGCGTTTCCTCCGGGCCGAGCGGACGGATGCGATAGGACGAAGCCGCGCCGTGCACGGGCAGCAGGAAAAAGTGCGGGAAACAGAAGTTGACGCTGGTCGCGCGATGCTGGCGGTCCAGCTCGTTGATATCGGCGACGTCCATGCCGTTGTCGCGATACCACTTCACGATCGCGTCGTTGATCTGGCGGCGCAGTTCGACAAGCGCCTGCTGCGTGTTGCGCGGCAGTTCGATGGTATCGCGCAGCGACCTGACGACCTCGACTTCCTCGCGCGACGTCATCCCGCCCATGCCTTCGTTCAGCCTGCCCATCAACATGACGACCGTGTCGATCAGATCCTTCGCATCGACTTCCTCCGGCATGTCCGGCCCCATCGTCTGCCAATAGGAACTGGTGACGAAATCTTCCGGGATCTTCGCCCAGCGCGCGCTGCCGGGGCGGTTCGTCACACCGGGCTGGAGCAGTTGCGGATGCGTGGTCGCGACGTGATAGCCTTCCATGAAGGCTTCCATCGCCAGTTTCCAGTTGCAGGGAATCGTCGCCGCCAGCCACCATTCGGCGCGAAGCTGCTCCACCTTGAACAGATCCATGTTCTCGCCGAACACGCCGAGGTTCTCGCGGAAACCGGGCGCGTCCCGGTCATGGTTGATGAAGACGCAGCCGCCCCAGACCTCGACACGCAGTTCCGTCAGCTTCAGGTCGGCCTCGCACATCTGGTCCTTGGCGAAGGCTTCCTTCGCATAGACGAACGTGTTGTTGCCCTGCGTGTCCCAGCGCCAGCCATGGAACGGGCAGATGAAACCGCCCTTGGCCTTGCCGCGATTGTTGACGAGTTCGACGCCGCGATGGCGGCAGACGTTGTCGTAAGCCTTGATCTCGTCCGGCCCGGTGCGGATCACGATCACGGACTTGCCGACGTTGCGATAGACCGAATAGTCGCCTTCCTCCGGGATGTCCTCCAGGCGGCACGCCATCTGCCATGCCCTCGGCCAGAGGTTCTTCAATTCCAGATCGTAGAATTCCCGGTCGTAATAGCGTTTGGCCGGAATCCGGTCAGGGTCCGTGATCGCATAAGGCACTTTGTCGCGAATCCGCTCGCTCGTCATATCGTTCATGGCAACATCTCTCCCGCCGCGATTCCGGCTCGCGGTCCAAACAGTATACTATCCGCGATCCGCGCCCGGGCAAGAACCTGTTCGGTGAACGGGGCGCGACGACGCCCTTACCGCGCCAGCGCCGCCTCCCACTCCGCTTCCCGGAAACCGACCAGCAAGCCGCCAGGATGCTCCACCACCGGGCGCTTGATGGCGCTGGGGTTGGCCACCATGATCGCGATCGCCTTCGCTTCATTCAGCCCCTCGCGATCCGCCTCCGGCAGCTTGCGGAACGTGGTACCCGCGCGATTGAGCAGCATTTCCCAGCCCACCACACCGGCCCAGCGCGCCAGCCGCGCGGCGTCCGCGCCTTCCTTCTTGTAGTCATGGAACGTGTGGGCGACGCCGTTCGCATCCAGCCAGCGCCGCGCCTTCTTCACGGTATCGCAGTTGGGAATGCCGTAGACTTCGATTGCCATCGGAAAAACGCGCCTCTCTCTGGTAGTGAACCCGCCGCGTTCACTAGCGGGCTGGACAATCCGGCTCAATCCGCCAAAAGCCCCAACTCATGAGCGTCAACAGCTTCGGCCGCATGTTCCGTTTCACGACCTGGGGGGAAAGCCACGGGCCGGCGCTGGGCGCCGTGGTCGACGGGTGCCCGCCGGGGCTTGCCTTGTCCGAAGCGGACATCCAGCCGTTCCTCGACGCGCGGCGGCCCGGCCAGTCGCGGTTCACCACGCAGCGGCAGGAGCCGGACGCGGTCCGCATCCTGTCAGGGGTGTTCGAGGGGAAGACGACGGGCACGCCGATCAGCCTGATGATCGAGAACGTCGATCAACGGTCAAAGGATTATTCGGAGGTCGCCGTGGCCTATCGCCCCGGCCACGCCGACTATGCCTATGACGCGAAATACGGCTTTCGCGACTATCGCGGCGGCGGCCGCAGTTCGGCGCGCGAAACGGCGGCGCGCGTGGCGGCGGGCGCGGTGGCGCGGCTCGTCATCCCCGAAGTCACCATCCGCGCCTGGGTGAGCGAGATCGGCGGCGACATGATTGACCCGGCGGCGTTCGACGCGGAGGAAATCGGCCGCAACGCCTTCTTCTGCCCCGACGCCCGCGCGGCGCGGCGGTGGGAAGCGCTGGTGGACGGCGCGCGCAAGGCAGGCTCTTCGCTAGGCGCGGTCGTCGAGTGCGAAGCGACAGGCGTTCCCGCCGGATGGGGCGCGCCGCTCTATGCCAAGCTGGATGCCGACCTCGCCGCCGCCATGATGGGCATCAACGCCGTCAAGGGCGTGGAAATCGGCGACGGGTTCGCCGCCGCGCGACTGACCGGCGAACAGAACGCCGATCCGATGCGGCCTGGTGAGCATCCGGGGCATGGAGAGCCGCAGTTCCTCGCCAACCATGCGGGCGGCATCGCGGGCGGCATTGCCACCGGGCAGCCGGTGCGTCTGCGCGTGGCGTTCAAGCCGACAAGCTCCATCCTCACCCCGGTCGAGACCATCACGCGGGAGGGAGAAGCGAGCGAAATCCGCACCAAGGGACGGCATGACCCCTGCGTCGGCATCCGTGGCGTTCCGGTGGTGGAAGCGATGATGGCGCTGGTGCTGGCCGACCACAAGCTGCTGCATCGCGGCCAATGCGGGTGAGTTTTTCCCCGTCATCCCGGCGAAAGCCGGGATCGCTGGCCAGGTAGTCCCATACCGCCAGCGGTCCCGGATCAGATCCGGGACGACGGCGCAGTCGAGTGAGCGCCCCTACCCGCAATCCAGATCGTAGAAATCCACGATCTTCGCCCAGCCTTCCCCGGCGGTTTCGACCCAGTGGAACAGTTCGGTGTCATTCACGTTGATGACGCCTTCCTCGGCCATGAAATCGAAGTCGATCACCCGGCTCCAGTATTCGCGGCCATAGAGCAGGATGGGGATCGGCTTCATCTTGCCGGTCTGGATCAGGGTCAGCAGTTCCATGAACTCGTCCAGCGTGCCGAACCCGCCGGGAAACACGGCGACGGCCCGCGCGCGCAGCAGGAAATGCATCTTGCGCAGCGCGAAGTAGTGGAACTGGAACGAAAGGTCGGGCGTCACATATTCGTTGGGCGCCTGCTCGTGCGGCAGCACGATATTCAGCCCGATGCTGTCCGCGCCCGCTTCGGCGGCTCCCCTGTTCGCCGCTTCCATGATGGACGGACCTCCGCCCGAACAGACGACGAACTGGCGCATGCCCTTTTCGACGACCGCGCATTCGCTGGCGATGCGGGCCAGCTTGCGCGCTTCCTCATAGTATTGCGCTTTCGCGACCAGCCGCTCCGCCACCTTGCGCTGATCGGGCGAATTGGCTGTCTTGAGCAGGGCGGCGGCGCGTTCGGGCGGCGGGATGCGGGCCGATCCATAGACCACCAGCGTGGAGCCGATGTTCGCTTCCTCCAGCAGCATTTCCGGCTTGAGCAGTTCAAGCTGGAAGCGCACCGGGCGCAATTCGTCGCGCAGCAGGAACTCGGTGTCGGCGAATGCCAGCCGGTAGGATGCGCTGCCGGTCTGCGGCGTATCGTGGTGGTGGGCCTCGGCAAAGGCCGTTTCCTGCTCCGCCTTGTAGAACCGGCGATGAGTCAGGCGCTTCTTTTCGTCTTCGGTCATGCGTGCCCCATGGCCTGCCCGGCCCCGCCTGTCACGCCCGGTCGAGCGCCTGTCCGATGTCGGCCAGGATATCGTCGATATGCTCGATGCCGATCGACAGGCGGACGAGATCCTCCGAAACGCCCGCCGTCGCCAGTTCCTCGGCGCTCAACTGGCGATGCGTCGTCGACGCCGGATGGCAGGCCAGCGACTTCGCGTCCCCGATGTTCACCAGCCGCAGGATCATCTCGAGCGCGTCGATGAACCGCCCGCCCGCTTCCTTGCCGCCTTCGATCCCGAAGCTGAGGATGCCCGAAGCCCTGCCGCCCGTGATCTTCTGCGCCAACGCGTGATACTGGCTGTCCGGCAATCCGGCATAGTTGACCCAGCGCACCTTGGGGTGCCCTTGCAGGTATTCCGCGGCTTTCAGCGCGTTCTCGCAATGGCGCTCCATGCGCAGGCCCAGCGTCTCCAGCCCCTGGAGGATGAGGAAAGCGCTGTGCGGCGCGAGCGCGGCGCCGGTGTTGCGCAGGGGCGCGACGCGCGCGCGGCCGATATAGGCGGCAGGCCCCAGCGCCTCGGTATAGACCACGCCGTGATAGGACGGGTCCGGTTCGTTGAGGATGGCGAAGCGGTCCTTGTGCGCGGCCCAGTCGAACCGGCCGCTGTCCACGATGGCGCCGCCGATGGTCGTCCCATGGCCACCGATATATTTGGTGAGAGCATGGACGACGATGTCCGCGCCCAGATCGAACGGACGGCACAGGTAAGGCGTCGCCACGGTATTGTCGACGATCACCGGCACGCCATGGCGATGCGCGATTTGCGCGATGCGTTCGATATCGACGATATTGCCCGCCGGGTTGCCGATGGATTCGAGGAATACCGCCTTGGTCTTGCCGTCGATCGCCGCTTCCAGCGCGGCATAGTCGTCGCAGCCGACCAGCCGCGTCTCGATGCCCTGACGCGGAAAGGCGTGGACGAACAGGTTGTAGGTGCCGCCGTAGAGCTGGGAGATCGAGACGATATTGTCGCCCGCCCCCGCGATGGTCTGGATCGCGTAAGTGATCGCGGCCATGCCGGAGGCAAGGCCCAGCGCGCCGATCCCGCCTTCCATTTCCGCCACGCGCGCTTCCAGAACCGCCGTGGTCGGGTTCATGATGCGGGTGTAGATGTTTCCCTGCACCTTGAGATCGAACAGATCGGCGCCATGCTGCGTGTCGTCGAACGTGTAGGACGTGGTCTGATAGATGGGAACCGCCGCGGCATGCGTGGTCGGCTCGGCCGTATAGCCATGGTGCAACGCAATGGATTCCAGCTTCATCTTTCCCTCTTTCCCACGTTTGGCCCACGTTCGAACACAGCCGCGCGAAGCGGCGGACGGTATGCGTTCCATCCTTCTAGCCGCCGTTCGGCCGTTGTCACGCCCCCGGCGGGCGGGCGGGCCGTTCATTTTTCCACCGCTTGCGGAACCTGTGCCCGTCTCACGCCGGAAACCGGCGGCAAACCGCTTCCGCCACCGCTGCGGCAGAAACGTGTCAGTGCTTCTGCTGCGTCATTCGATCGACGTAGGCAATTCCCAAGGCGGACAGGATGAAAACGCTGTGTATGATCGTCTGCCACAGAACGCCATCGGCCGTCACGTTCGCGCCGGGCATGCCCATTCGGCTGGCTTCGATAAATGTCCGCAACAAGTGGATTGAGGAGATGCCGATAATAGCCATCGCCAGCTTCACCTTGAGAACGCCGGCGTTCACATGGCTCAGCCATTCGGGCTGGTCGGGATGGCCTTCGAGTCTCAGGCGGGAAACGAAAGTCTCGTACCCCCCGACGATGACCATCACGAGCAGGTTGGAGATCATCACGACGTCGATCAGGCCGAGAACGACGAGCATGATCTGCTGCTCGCCGAAGTCCGCCGCGTGCAGGATCAGATGCCAGAGTTCCTTGAGGAAAAGGAAGACATAGACACACTGCGCCACGATGAGGCCCAGGTAGAGAGGCAATTGCAGCCAACGCGAACTGAAGATGAGGAGCGGGAGCGGGCGAAGCGGGGAGAGAGATTCTTTCTGTTCCATTCTCGGAGCCATTGATCGCCGGACGGCGGAAAATCCAGATGCGACGAGGGAGAAAGTGTGGGAGTTGTTTTCCCTTCACCGATAAAAAGCACGCAAAATCAATGCGACATTCTGGTGAACTGGATGCCCCGCGAGGATTCGAACCTCGATTGACGGAGTCAGAGTCCGTAGTCTTACCTTTAGACGACGGGGCAGGAGCGGCGGGCCTTAGATTCCCGCCCCCCAGGGGTCAAGAGGCTTGTTGCCCGCGACGGACGGCGCACGCTGCACAACCCCTTGCCGGAGCCTGGGCGGATCGCTAGCATGCACGCCAAGTACCCGCCCTTCCGGCGGGATAAAGATAAAGAGTGCATTGACCATGGCGGATCGCATTCCGCCGGCAGCGCGCCCGGTTCCATCGGGCAGGACCGCAGAGCCAACCGAGGGGGACTCGCCCCCGAAGCGCCCTGCCTCACCCGCCCCGGAGCCCGAGCAGGCCGGCATCCCTTGCCCGACGGGAAACAGCGAGCGGATAGGCGAGCAGCCTCGCGTCAAGCGCGTCGACGCATCGGACTGGCGCGGACAGAACGGCCATCGCAGCGCTTATGCCGCGCTGGATCTCGGCACCAACAACTGCCGCCTGCTGATCGCGCGCCCTTCCGGGGACAATCTCGTCATCGTCGACGCGTTCAGCCGCGTCGTCCGGCTGGGCGAAGGGCTGGCGCATACCGGGCGGCTGAGCCAGGACGCGATGGACCGCGCGGTGGCCGCGTTGCACGTCTGCGGCGACAAGCTGCGGCGGCGCAACGTCCAGCTTGCCCGGTCCGTGGCGACCGAAGCCTGCCGCCAGGCCGCCAACGGCCAGGAATTCATCGACCGCGTGCGGCGGGAAACGGGCATCGCGCTCGACATCATCACCGCAAAGGAGGAGGCCCGGCTTGCCGTGCTGGGATGCCACATCCTGCTGGAGCCGGGCCTCGGTCCGGCAATGGTCTTCGATATCGGCGGCGGATCGACCGAACTGGTCCTGATCGAGAGCACCGACACGGTGCCGAAGATCCTCGACTGGCATAGCGTGCCGTGGGGCGTGGTCTCGCTGACGGAGACCTGCGGCGCTGAAGCGCGGGAGAAGGACGCCCGCCTCTCGCGCTACCGGCACATGCGCGCGCTTGTCGACGAAAGCCTCGCCGATTTCGCCGGCCGCGCCGCGACAGTGCGCGCCTCGATGAACGGGGGCGGCTTGCTGCGGCTGCTGGGAACCAGCGGCACGGTCACGACACTGGCCAGCCTGCACCTTCACCTCCCGCAATACGACCGGCGCGCGGTCGACGGCCTGATCGTGCCCGCCGATTCGATGCGCGACATCAGCGAGCGCCTTTCGACGCTTTCGCTGCCCGAACGGCAGGAGCTGCCCTGCATCGGGCGGGAGCGCGCCGATCTGGTCGTGGCGGGCTGCGCGATTCTCGAATCGATCCTCGACATCTGGCCCGCCGAACGGCTGGGCGTGGCGGACCGGGGCATTCGCGAAGGCATCCTGCGCAGCCTGATCGCGGCTCATGGCGAAGGCGACAGACATCGCGCGCAATTCCTCAGGGCGCGCCGCGCCGCGATGCAGCACCCATGAGCCGGTCGGGCCGCGATCCCGGCGAACGCTTGCGCACGGCCCGGCGGCGCACGGCCAGTTCGGCGCGCTGGCTGAACCGCCAGATCAACGATCCTTACGTGAAGCAGGCCAAGGCGGACGGTTTCCGCAGCCGGGCGGCCTACAAGCTGGCCGAGCTGGACGAACGATTCGGCCTGCTGAAAGGCGTGCGCAACGCCGTCGACCTCGGCATCGCGCCGGGTGGCTGGAGCCAGGTGATGCGCCAGCGCCTGCCGCATGCCAACATCGTCGGGATAGACCTCCTGCCCGTCGATCCGATCGAAGGCGTCACGATCCTGCAGATGGATTTCATGGCGGACGAAGCCCCCGCCGCGCTGCAAGCCGCGCTGGACGGCCCGCCCGATCTCGTCCTGTCCGACATGGCGGCCAATACCGTCGGCCACAAGCAGACCGACCACTTGCGCACAATGGGGCTTGTGGAAACGGCTGCGGACTTTGCCATCGCGCATTTGGCGCCCGGCGGCACATTCGTCGCCAAGGTGCTCGCGGGCGGCACCGACGCGCAGCTTCTGGCACTGCTCAAACGCCATTTCCGCACCGTCAAGCACGCCAAGCCTCCGGCGAGTCGCAAGGATTCGTCGGAATGGTATGTGATCGCGCAGGGCTTCAAGGGGCGCTGAACGCCGGTTCAGGCAAACGAAAAGAGGCGGGAAGCCAAAGCGTCCCGCCTCTTTTCGATTTTCCGTTCCACGCCCGGCGTCAGGGCTGGGGCGCCTCGCTCTCCGCTGCGGAAGGCGCGGCCGCGGCCTCACCCGCTGGGGCGCCCGCAGCGGCGGCATCGGACGGCGCCGCACCGGCATCACCGGCAGGAGCGGCCGCGGCGACCTCAACCGGCGCGGGCAGCGGCAGGTTGGAACCCAGCGAGTTCATATAGACCAGAAGGTTTGCCCGCTCTTCCGGGTTGGAAAGCCCGGCAAAGGTCATCTTGGTGCCGGGTGCGAATTTCTTGGGGCTGTGAATCCACGCATCCATCGTGGCGAAATCCCACTTGCCGCCCACGCTCTTCAAGGCGTCGGAAAATGCGAAGCCGGGATGGCCCGTCGCAATGCCTTCGCCCATCATCCCGAAGAGGTTCGGGCCGATGCCGTTTGCCCCGCCCTGGTTGGCGGTGTGGCAGGAAGCGCACTTCTTGAACACCTGCTCACCCTTGGCGAGATCGGCCTTCGCCAGCAGATTCGGCAGCGGCTCGGCTGATTCGCCGCCATCGCTGGAAACGACGCCTTCGATCTCGTAGCCCATCTTTTCCGGGCGCTCATGCTTGTTCGCGCCGAAATACATGCCGCTGAGCGACGACAGGCCCAGAGCGACGATGCCGGAAAACAGCGTCCAGCCTGCTGTGGTATTGAAACGATCTTCCATCGAAGTGTGCCCCGTGGGTGTTGCCTTCATGGCATTTGCGCGCCGCTCTAGTAAGGCAGCCGCCCGAGTGCAAGGCCCATTGCGATTGTCGCCGTTGCTGCGTAATCGCGGGCGCGACCATGCACAGCTTTCCCCAACCCGCGCTCGATCTCGTCGAGCAGATGACCAGGGCGGCCGCCGCCGATCCCTCGCGCGCCATGGCGCTGCAGGGCGCGCCGGGCTGCAACTCGCACCGCGCCGCGCTGGAATACGCGCCGGATTGCCTGCCGATTCCCTGCTTCAGCTTCGAGGACGCGCTCGATACGGTGAAGGAAGGACGGGCGGCGCGTGCCATCATCCCCATCGAAAACTCGCAGCACGGCCGGGTGGCCGACATTCACTTCCTGCTGCCGGAAAGCGGCCTTTCCATCGTGGGTGAGCACTTCCTGCCGATTCACCACGCGCTGATGGCGCTGCCCGGCACCAAAGCCCCCTGGACGGCGGCCTACAGCCATCCGCAAGCGCTGGGCCAGTCGCGCCATTACTTGCGCGACAAGGGCATCGTGCCGATTTCCTATGCCGATACGGCAGGGGCCGCCGCCTTCATCAGGGAACAGGGCGATCCGCTGGCGTGCGCCATCGCGCCCGCGCTGGCGGCGGAACTCTATGGCCTCGACGTGATCGAGAACAACGTGGAGGACGCCGCCGACAATACCACGCGCTTCGTCGTGCTGGCGCGCGCGCCGCTCGACCCCGCCAGCCTTGCGGGCCGCCCCGCCATGACGACTCTCGTATTCGAAGTGAAGAACGTGCCCGCCGCGCTCTATAAGGCGCTGGGCGGGTTCGCGACGAACGGCGTCAACATGACGAAGCTGGAAAGCTACCAGAAGGGCGCCAGCTTTTCCGCCACGATGTTCTACGCCGATATCGTTGGCGCGCCGGGCGATCCCACCGTGGACCTCGCGATCGAGGAACTGGCCTTTCACTGCAAGCAGTTGCGTATTCTGGGCTGCTATCCCCAAGCGCGCGAGCGCGCATAGATCAAGCCGCTTGCCGGCTGCACCCCGCCGTGCCACCACTCCGCCGGTGAGCGTTGCGGGCACGAACAGCATGACGGATGCGTCGCGGGACTGGGAGGCCGTGCGCGCTTCGGCCGATATCCAGTTCGCGCCGTTGCCCCCCGCCAAGCCGCCGGCCGCGCCCGGCTGGCTCCATTCCCTCGGCGAGTGGGTGCAATGGCTGCTCGAACCGGTGGGCAAGGCGGTGGGCGTATCGTGGCCCGTCCTCGAAAAGCTGCTGATCGCGCTTGCGGCTCTGGCCGTGCTGTGGATCGCATGGCGGCTGCTATCCGCCCTGATCGCGCGGCGACGGCGTGCGGGAGCCGATGAAGGCGAATGGCAGCCCGCCCGCGAAGCCGCCCTTGCCCTGCTGGAAGACGCGGATCGGCTGGCCGGCGAAGGCCGCTTCGCCGAAGCCGTCCACCTCCTACTCCAACGCAGCGTCGGCGAAATCGCGCGGGACAGGCCGGACTGGCTGCACCCGGCCAGCACCGCGCGGGAAATCGCCGGATCGCCTTTCCTTCCCGAACGCGCGCGGCTGGCGTTCGGGGAAATCGCCGTGCTGGTGGAGCGCGGCTTCTTCGCCCTGCGCGATCTCGGCGCGGCGGACTGGCAGGCGGCGCGCGCCGCCTATGCCCGCTTCGCGCTGACGGACAGGGCATCGGTATGACGGGCCATTCCACCGCCACGGTCCAAAGCCCGTTCAGCAGGCGCGGCGCCCTGGCGCTGGTGCTGTTCGGCGCCATCGTCTTCGTGGCGCTGCTATGGATGATCGGCGCGGGAATGGGCGGCGGCTCGGCCAACGACGGCGGCGGGCACGCGGGCGGCAAGGGCCTGAACGGCTATGCCGCGCTGGCCGCTTTCCTCGAACGGCGGGGCACTCCTGTCCGCAAATCCATGAACGAAGCCACGTTCGACCGGCCCGGCCTGCTCGTCCTCACGCCGCCGCACAATGTCGATCCGGCGGAACTGGACCGGATCGTGGCGCGCCGCCATGTCGTGGGACCGACCATGATCGTCACGCCCAAGTGGATCGGCGTGCCCGTCCGGGACCAGGACGGCGGCCGCAAGGGCTGGGTCCGGCTGGGCGGCCCGGTCGCGCTCGATTGGCCGGGCTTCCGCGACGACATATCGCTGGCGATGAGAACGGACGTGCCGCGCTGGTCGGCGCAAGATCTGCAAGGCCCGCTGCCTGCGCCGCAATCGGTCCAGTCCGGCAGCGGCGCGCGGCTCGTCCCCCTCGTCACGGCCAGCGACGGGCGCGTGCTGGCGGGCTATATCGACGATGGCGGCATCTATCCCGCACTGGAGGACATTGCCCTTGGAGAGCCTTCCGGCGAGGACTGGAACGACACGACCTATCCTCTCATCCTGGTTTTCGAGCCGGACCTGTTCGACAACTACGGCATGGCGGACAAGGCCAACGCCCTGCTGGCCGGGCGGTTGTTCGGCGCGGCGGCGGAAGAAGGCGACGGCTCCATCGCTTTCGACCTGACGCTGAACGGCCATGCGCGCTCCGCCAATCTGTTGACGCTGGCGTTCACGCCGCCGTTCCTCGCCGCGACGCTGTGCCTGCTGATCGCGGCGCTGGTGGCGGGCTGGCGCGCGTTCCTGCGATTCGGCCCGCCCTTGCGGCAGGAGCGCGCCATCGCCTTCGGCAAGCGGGCGCTCGTCGCCAATACCGCCGGGCTGATCCGCCGGGCAAGGCGGCTGCACCTCTTGACCGGGCCTTACGCCGACGCCGCGCGCGAACGGCTGTGCCGGGCGCTGGGCGTGCCCCGCCATCTCGACGCGCGGGCGGGCGAAGACGCCATCGACCGCGCCATGGCCGCGCAAGGGCTGGACGGGCCGCCGTTCTCCGCGCTGGCGCAAGGCTTGCGCGAGGCAAAGCGGCCGCATGACATCATCGGCAAGGCCATGACATTGCACGGGCTGGAAAGGACACTGACACGATGACCGAAACCCGGGAACCGACGCTGGCTCCGGCGATGACCCTCGCGCAAGTCGGCGAACTGGCGCAGGCGATCCGCGCCGAAGTGGGCAAGGCCGTGGTCGGCCAGGCCGAAACCGTGGATCGCTTGCTCACCGCGCTGCTGGCGCGCGGCCACGTGCTGCTCGAGGGACCGCCGGGGACCGCCAAGACGTTCCTCGCACAGAGTTTCGCGGCGGCGCTAGGGCTGCACTTCGGCCGCATCCAGTTCACGCCCGATCTCATGCCCGGCGACATTCTGGGGTCCAACCTGTTCAATTTCCAGACCAGCCAGTTCACGCTGACGCGGGGCCCGATCTTCCGCGACCTGCTGCTGGCGGACGAAATCAACCGCACCCCGCCCAAGACGCAGGCCGCGCTGCTGGAAGCCATGCAGGAACGCCGCGTGACTCTGGACGGCGAAGCGCACCGGCTGCCCGATCATTTCATGGTGGTGGCGACGCAGAACCCGATCGAGAGCCAGGGCGTCTATCCCCTGCCGGAAGCGCAGCTCGACCGTTTCCTGTTCAAGCTGCTTATCCCCTATCCCAGCCTTGAGGAAGAAACCCGCATCGTTTCCGCCTTCGGGGAACGGGGCGGCATGGCGCATCCGGCGGACATGGGCGTGCGCGCCGTGGCCAGCCCGGCATTGCTCGATGCCGCCGTGCGGGCCGTGCGGCAGGTTACGATGGCGGACAGCGTGACTGACTATGTGGTGCGGCTGGTGCGCGCCACGCGCGAAAGCGCCGACTTGTCCTGCGGCGCATCCCCCCGCGCCGCCGTGCTGCTGGCAGGCGCGGCGCGGGCAAGGGCGGCGCTCGACGGACGCGATTATGTGGTGCCGGACGACGTGAAGGCGCTGAGCGTGGCCGTGTTGCGCCACCGTCTGCTGCTGTCCCCGGCCGCGGAAATCGAAGGCAAGCAGGTCGAGGCGCTGGTTTCGCAACTGGTCGAACAGACGGAAGCGCCGCGCTAGGCGATGCGCGCGGGGCTCCCCCTCGTCGTCCCCACCGTGCGGGCCGCGATGCTGGCGGCGCTGGCCGCACCCGTCGCGCTGCTGGTGGCGGCGCTGGCGCCCGCCGCGTGGATCGTCGCCCCCGCGCTGGGCGGCGCGCTGATCGTGCTCGTGCTTGCCGACGCGCTGATCGCGGGAAGGCTGGACCGGCTCGACGTGACAGTGCCCGGCGATACGGAAGTGGGCGCGCAGGCGCGAATTGCCATAAATGCCGCATTCTCCGGCGGATCGCGTAGTGGCGTGGAAGGGGTGATCGGCGGCGATTCCCGCCTGTTCCCCGGCGGAAGGACGCCGTTCACGGTAGAGACCCTGCCGGACGGCACGGCCAGCGCCGCCGCTGCCTTCACACCTTCCCGGCGCGGCACCGGCGCGGTTGACGCCGCATGGCTGCGCTGGACCGGCCCGCTGGGGCTGGGCGCACGCACCTTGCGCCGGGCGCTCAGCCAGGAAGTGCGCGTCTGGCCCAATGTTGCGGCGGCACGATCCCCCGCCTTGCAGATGTTCCTCAAGGAAGCGCAGTTCGGACTCATCGCGCGGCGGCTGCGCGGCGAAGGCACGCAGTTCGAGGCCCTGGCCGATTACCAGCCCGGCATGGACCGGCGCCGGATCGACTGGAAGGCGTCCGCCCGCCACGCCCGGCTCTTCGCCAAGGAGTTCGAGACCGAGCGCAACAACCCCATCGTACTTGCCTTCGATTGCGGGCAGGCGATGTGCGAACCGCTGGCCGGGATGCCCCGCATCGACCGGGCCGTATCGGCGGCGCTGGCGATGGGCTATGTCGCCCTGAAGGGAGGCGACAAGGTGGCGCTGTTCGGTTTCGCCGGGCATCCCGAAGTGATGACGCCTTTCGTTTCCGGCGGCGGCGAGTTTCCCCGCCTGCAACGCGCGGCGGCGGCGCTCGATTATCGCGCGCAGGAGCCGAACTTCACGCTGGCGCTGGCGACGCTGGCCGGGCGGTTGCAACGCCGCTCGCTGATCGTCGTCTTTTCCGATTTCACGGACCCGACCAGCGCCGAACTGATGATCGAGAGCGTCGGGCGGCTGGTTTCGCGCCATGTCGTGCTGTTCGTGACGATGACGGACGAGGAACTGGCCGATTTCGCCATGGCGGAACCCGATGGCCTCGAACCGCTGGCCATGGCCGTCACCGCCGACGCGCTGCTGCGCCAGCGCGCGCTCGTCACGCGCCGCCTGCAACAGATCGGCGTGGACGTGATCGAGGCGCCTTACGCGCAGATCGGCCCGCGCCTGATCGACGCCTATCTTGCCGTCAAACGCGCCGGACTGATCGGATGAGGAGCATGATCTGATGGCCCTGTTCGGCCTGTTCGGCAAGGAAACGGCGGCGCGGGATCAGGCGATCGAACACGCCGCCCTGCGGTCCGACCGTTTCCGCATGGAGCGCGAGGGCGACTGGAAGCGGCTGGAAGCGATCGTCCGCGAAATGGAGCGCGGCCGCTTCCGCAAACTGTCCGACGACGATCTGCTGGCGCTGCCCGCGCTATACCGCACCGTGGCGTCCAGTCTTTCCATCGCGCGTGAAACGTCGCTCGACGCGGCCACGCTCGCCTATCTGGAGGGGCTGGTGCAGCGCGCATGGTTCGTGGTCTACGGCCCGCGCGCCACGCTCGGCTCATGGTTCAGGCGGTTCCTGGGCGGCGGGTTCAGCGCCTCGGTGCGCGGCATCGCGGCGGATATCCTGATCGCGCTGGCCGTGATGATCGCGGGCACCGTGGTGGGCTGGCTGCTGGTGGCGAATGACGCGGAATGGTATCACGCGCTCGTCCCGCCGCAGTTCGCGGACGCGCGCGTGCCCGGCGCCAGCCGCGAAGCGCTGCATGCCACGCTGTTCGGCAATACGGGGCAAGGCGGGCTGAGCGTGTTCGCGGCGTATCTGTTCAGCAACAACGCTCAGGTTTCCATCCTCGCCTTCGCGCTGGGCTTCGCCTTCGGCGTGCCTTCCCTGCTGCTGCTCGTCCAGAACACTGCGACTCTGGGCGCGATGCTCTGGCTGTTCCATGACGCCGGGCTGGGCATCGACTTCGCGGGCTGGCTCTCGGTCCACGGCACGACCGAACTGCTCGCGATCCTGCTGGCGGGCGCGGCGGGGCTGCATATCGGGCGGTCCATGGCCTTTCCGGGCGAACGATCCGTGATGCAGGCCGCATCCGAAGCCGGAACGCGCGCCGCGCAGGTCATGGCGGGCGTGGTGCTGATGCTGGTGATCGCGGCCATGCTCGAAGGCTTCGCGCGCCAGCTTATCGACGATACGCCGGGCCGCTTCATCGTCGGCGGCGCCATGCTGGCGTTCTGGATCGCCTATCTCTTCGCCTTTCGCGGGAATGCCGGAAAATGAGCCGGACCGTTCCCGTCCGCCTCGTCCGCTCCGGGCGCGACCGCACGATGGTGACGCCCGAAGGCATCCCCCTGCCGCTCACCCTGGCGAGCCGGGGCAGCCGCGCGGGTGCGCTGATCCTCGACCTGACGTTCATCGGCCTGCTGATCCTGGGCACGACCATCGCGCTCATTTCCATCGCGGGCGGAACGCTGAACCTCCTATCCCGTGCCGATGACGCCACCCCCATCGGCCATGCCCTTCAATTCCTCTTCATCGTGTGGGTGGCGGCGATGTTCCTGTTCCGCAACGCCTATTTCCTGTTCTTCGAACTGGGGCCGCGCGGCGCGACACCGGGCAAGCGGATCGCCGGCATCCGCGTCGCGGCGCGAGACGGCGGGCGGCTCACGGCGGAAATGGTGATCGCCCGCAACCTGCTGCGCGACATAGAACTGTTCCTGCCCATCGTGTTCCTTGCCTCCGCGCAAGACGGGGGAGACATGGGCGCGGCGGGGCTTGCGGCAACGGCATGGTTCCTGATCTTCGCGCTGTTCCCTTTCTTCAACCGCGACCGGCTGCGCGCGGGCGATCTCATCGCCGGAAGCTGGGTCGTGGAAGCGCCCCGGCAACGGCTTGAGCAGGCCATGTCGGCCCGCATCGCGCAAGACGCGGCCGAACCGCGCCCGGACATCGGGTTCACGGATGCGGAACTGGCAGTCTATGGCGAATACGAACTCCAGACGTTGGAGCGCATCCTGCGGGAAAACCGCAGGGAATCGCTGCAAGCCGTGCACGAAACGATCGCGGGCAAGATCGGCCGGCCGGCGGACGAACACCCGGACCGCGCATTCCTCGAAGCCTATTACACCCAGCTTCGCGCCCGGCTTGAGGCGGGGATGCGGATGGGCCGCCGCAAGGCGGACAAATATGTCCCGAACGGCTAGGCACACCCCATGATAGCGCTTCGCTCCGCCCTGCCCGCCGATGTCCCGGCGCTCGCCGCACTGGGACGCGACAGCTTCGCCGCCAAGTTCGGCCATCTCTACCGCGACGAGGATCTGCTGCCCTTCCTGGAAGGGACATTTTCCGAAGATGCCATCCGGGCCGAACTGGCCGATCCCCACCGGCTCTACCGGCTGGCGGAAAGCGCGGACGGCACGAGCCACGGCACACTGGCCGGATACTGCAAGCTGGGCCTGGTCAGCGGCTGGCCGGATCACGCGCACGGGCAGAGGCCCATCGAGCTGAAACAGCTCTACACCGCGCCGGACATGATCGGGCAAGGCATCGGCGCGGCGCTGATGCAGTGGGCGCTCGACGAAGCCCGCGCGCGCGGCGCGGACGAGATGCAGCTTTCGGTGTGGAGCGGAAACCTTGGCGCGCAGAAGTTCTATGCCCGCTACGGTTTCGCCAAGGTGGCCGACGTACATTTCATGGTCGGGCAGCAGCGCGATCACGAGTTCCTGTTCGCCAGGATGCTGTAACCGGCCGCCGGCCCTTGCCGAACCGCACCCGCTGGCCTAGCGGGCGGATGTGATGGCTTATCTCCGCCGCCATATGCCTGCTCTCTGGCTGCTGGCCGCCGCCGTGCTCATGGTGCGCGCGCTGGTGCCTTCGGGCTGGATGCCTTCGGTGGAGGACGGCGGCGTCCGCATCGTGCTCTGCACCGGACAAGGCCCAGTCATGGCGACGCTGGAGCGTGACGGGCAGATACGTCACGACGGCGGCGAGCATACGGGGGGCGAGCATACGGAGGGCACGCAGGACGTGCGCGACACCTGCCCGTTCGGCACGGTCGCGCAACCGTTCCATCCGCCCGCGCCCGTGGCGCTTCCCGGCCCGCTGCCGCTGGCCGCGCCGCTGGATACGCCCGCACCCGCCGTGGCGCTCATCGCCGCGCGCAAGGCGCTGCGCCCGCCCGCAAGGGGGCCGCCCGCTTTCGCCTGATCGACACGCCTTCAAACATCACGATCAAGCGAAAGACCCATAGTCATGAAAATTACCGTTTCCGGCGGCGCACTGGCGCTGCCCCTGCTGCTGTGCGCCGTGTCCGCCCCCGCCCATGCGAGCGAGGCCGATTCCGAGATTCTCACCATCGGCCAGCGCCCCGACGGGCACGGCCCGGCGGGCACGATGGGCGATCATGTCCACAAATCGGGCGACCTGATGCTGGGCATGATCTGGACGCGCGAGGAATACGGCGGCGGCAGCCGTCGCGGCACCAGCGCCATCTCGCCCGAGGACGTCGCAGCGGCGGGCTATACCGTACGCGACAAGTCCATGACCATGGACATGGCCATGCTCCATATCATGTGGGCGCCCAGCGACCGCGTCACGCTGATGGTCATGCCCATGTGGATGCGGATGAGCATGACCATGGAAGGCCTGCCGGGCGGCATGGGCGGCGGCCACGAAGGCCATGGAGACAGCCATTCCATGATGCCGGGCGAAACCATGTCGCACAGCGTCGAAGGCATGGGCGATACGCAGTTCGGCGCGCTGGTGGCACTGTCGCGCAATCCCCGCCTGTCCGCCCATGCCGGGCTGATGGTCTCCGCCCCGACCGGCAAGGTCGACCGCAAGAGCGCCGACGGAAAATTCGTGCATTACATGATGCAGGGCGGATCGGGGACATGGGACATCATCCCCTCCTTCACGATTCGCGGCGCTTCGACGCGGATCGGCTGGGGCGCGCAGGCCAGCTATGTTTTCCGCACACAAAACGCGAATGAAAGCGGCTTCCGCTTCGGCGACCGCTTTAACGCGACGGCCTGGCTCTCCGCGCCCGTCACGCCGCGCCTGTCCCTCTCTGCCCGCATGAATTATACTGATGAAGGCCGGATCGGGGGCCACTACAACGGCCCGCACAACCACGCCGCGCCGCCCGACCGGCAGGAGAACTACGGCGGACAGCGGCTGGAAGCGGGCGCGGGGGCGAATCTCGTCGTCGGCAGGCATCTGCGGCTGGGGGCAGAAGCGCTGCTGCCCGTCTACCAGAAGCTGAACGGCATCCAGTTGCGCAAGCGGTTCGGCGCCAACGTGAACGCTAGCACCACGTTCTGAGGGCATCAACATGACGGATGGCGGGCGGGCTTTCCCCGTCCGCCATTCGCGCCTATATCGCGGGCCATGTCCTCGATCAGACCATGGCGCACGATAGAGCGGCGCAACAGCAGGCAGATCATGGTGGGGTCCGTCCCCGTGGGCGGCGACGCGCCGATCACGGTCCAGACGATGACCAACACGCCCACCGCCGACGCCGCCGCGACCATCGACCAGATCCGCCGCTGCGAGGACGCGGGCGCGGACCTGATCCGCGTCTCCTGCCCGGACGAGGACAGCACCGCCGCGTTCCGCCAGATCGCGCGGGCCGCGCACGTGCCGCTGATCGCGGACATCCATTTCCACTACAAGCGCGCGCTGGAAGCCGCCGACGCGGGCGCGGCCTGCCTGCGCATCAACCCCGGCAACATCGGATCGGACGACCGCGTGGCTGAAGTGGTGCGCGCCGCCAAGGCCAACGGCTGCGCCATCCGGATCGGCGTCAACGCGGGCAGTCTGGAAAAGGACTTGCTGGAAAAATACGGCGAGCCGTGCCCGGAGGCGCTGGTCGAATCCGCGCTCGATCATATCAAGCTGCTGCAGGACCACGATTTCCACGAATACAAGGTGGCGGTGAAAGCCAGCGACGTGTTCCTGGCGGTCGCGGCCTATCAGGGCCTTGCCGAAACGGTGGATTGCCCGCTGCACCTGGGCATCACCGAGGCGGGCGGGCTGATCGGCGGCACGGTGAAAAGCGCGCTTGGCATCGGCAACCTGCTCTGGGCCGGGATCGGCGACACCATCCGCGTCTCGCTGTCCGCCGAACCGGAAGAGGAAGTGCGCGTCGGCTTCGAGATACTGAAGGCGCTGGGCCTGCGCACGCGCGGCGTGCGCGTCGTCTCCTGCCCCAGTTGCGCGCGGCAGGGCTTCGACGTGATCCGCACGGTGGAGGCGCTGGAAAGCCGCTTGCAGCACATCAAGACACCACTGTCCCTCTCCGTGCTGGGCTGCGTCGTCAACGGCCCCGGCGAGGCGCGCGAGACCGATATCGGCGTGACCGGCGGCGGCAACGGGCGGCACATGGTCTACCTTTCCGGCGTGACCGACCATCATGTGCAAAGCGAGGCCATGCTCGATCACATCGTCGCGCTGGTCGAGGCCAAGGCAGCGGAGATGGAGGCGGCCGAGCAGGCTGCTGCGGCGGAAGCGGCGGAATAACAATGCTTTCCCCTCTCCTTCAGGGGAGGGGATCAAGGGGTGGGGACTATCAGTCAACGCCGCGCCAGCCGGAGATTCCCCGCCCCGTTTGCGAAGCGGTAACGCATCGGCGCTATGCAGGCGGCATGAACCGCATTCACGCCTTTGCCCTCTTCGCGATCACGGCAGGGGCGATCAGTGCCATAGCGGCGCCAAATGCGCCCGCCGACAGAGAGCAGGGCACGCACGCCAGCCCGCGGGAAACATCCCCCCGCAAGAGCGGCATGCGCCAAGCCTGGGCAGCCAGCGACGGACAGACCGTGATCCCGCGCGACGGCGCGGGCCGGTTCTATCTCGACGCGGACGTGAACGGGCAGTCCACGCGATTCCTGGTCGATACCGGCGCCGACATGGTCGCGCTGACCGTGAACGACGCGGCGCAACTGGGCATCGAAGTCGATCCCGCATCGTTCCAGCCGATCACGCGCACGGCCTCGGGCATCGGCTATGGCGCGCCTGTCACGATAGACCGGCTGGACGTGGCGGGCCGGGAAATGCACGACGTGCGCGCCGTGGTGGTGGACGGTCTGGACACCAACTTGATGGGCCAGTCCGTTTTGCGCCAGCTCGGCCGGATCGAACTGCACGACAGCCATATGGTGATCGGGTGAGGAAACAGGAAACCGCCCGCCTTCAAAAATAGATGTCGATGTAGTCCGTCAGTCCATCGCACCATTCAAATTCGCGCAGCCGCCAGTAGGAGCGGTTCTGCGTAACGGCGAAATGCCACGTCTTGTTCTTCTCGCAAACCCGGCCCGCGTCCGGCGTGTCCGCGATGCGGATGGTGCCCTCGAAGGTGAAATAGTCCGCGCCGATCTCGGTAATGTCGCCATCGAGCCGGAGCCTGCCCGGTCCATTCGCCTGCGCCTGCGCCGCGCGCAAGTGCCACACGCCGTTCGCCTCGCGCGTGACAGTGGCGGTGCCGCGCGTGTTCCAGTCGATCCACTGGAGAGTCACGCCCTTGTTGGCGAGCAGGCGCCCGGCGGCACCCTGATCCAGAATACGGGTCGGCTGCACATAGGACGGCGGCGCCGGCGCGATAATCGCGGGCGGCGGCGCGGGGAGGGCGGCTGGCTTTTCGGCACTGGAAGCCGTGCAGGCCGCCAGCGCGCAGTGGGCAAGTCCGGGGAACAGGTTCCGCATGGACGATATCCTATGCCTAACCGGGCGAGCGGCCAAGCCTCTTGAACTGTTGCAAAAACCCCGCCGGATCGCTCCGGCGGGGTTCTTTTCCCACAATGAAAAGCGAGGAGGGGCTTATTCGTCCCCTTCGCCCTTCACCAGATAATCGCCCGCGTCGGCATCGGTGCCGTGGGTTTCGCCCTCGACCGCCGCCAGCGGATCGTCGCCGATCGCCGCTTCCGGCCCCTGGGCCAGTTCGGCGGCGTGTTCTTCCGCAGCGGTTTCCGGCGCAATCAGCGCTTCCTGCAGCTTGCGATACTGCGCGCGCAACGCCGCGTCCCGCGAGGACGCCGCGACGCGGAGGCGGTTCATGCCCGCGCCCGTGCCCGCCGGGATCAGGCGCCCGACGATCACGTTCTCCTTGAGGCCGATCAGCGAATCCCGCTTGCCTTCGACCGCGGCCTGCGTGAGCACGCGCGTGGTTTCCTGGAACGAGGCTGCCGAGATGAATGAACGGGTCTGCAGGCTCGCCTTGGTGATGCCCAGCAGCACCGGCTTGCCTTCCGCCGGCTTCTGACCGGACGCCAGCTTGGCGTTGTATTCGTTCATTTCCTCGTAGTCGACCTGTTCGCCCGCCAGCAGCGTGGTGTCGCCGCCATCAGTGATCTCCACTTTCTGGAGCATCTGGCGCACGATCACTTCGATGTGCTTGTCGTTGATCTTCACGCCCTGCAAGCGGTAGAC
>CAZUOV010000044.1:0-22720 GCA_964621355.1 uncultured Novosphingobium sp.
GAACCCGTGTTTCAGCCGTGAAAGGGCCGCGTCCTAACCGCTAGACGAAGGGGCCGAGCCAGCTCGCGCCGGAGGCAGGCCGCGCGTTTAGGGAAGGCGGGCAGGGGGGTCAAGCCCGCATGGGCGCAAAATCACACAAAAAGCGTCAATCCGCCCAGGCGGCATCTTCCACATGCAGTTCGGCTTGCGGACGGCTGCCCCAATCGTCGATTTTCGCGCGCCCGGCGAGCCACAGGCGGCGGTCCTTCGCGCCGTGCAGCAGGCTCTGGCCCAGTTCGGTCTCGGCGGAACGGAAGGCCACGGCCTTGAAGCCGCCGCCGTCCGCGCCGCGCGCGATGAGACGGACGTGATTTGCGCCCACGACATCCGCCTTCACCAGCGTCACCGGGCCGACCGCGACTTTCGGCGCGGGCCAGCCCATGCCGTAGGGACCGGCGCTTTCCAGCGTTTCGACGAGCGGGGGAGTCAATCCGCCGGGCGCCAGCGCCAGATCCAGCGCCAGCGACTGCCGGGCCGTTGCGGCGTGGACAGCCGTGCCCAGCCGCTCGTCCAGCCATTGCGAGAGCGCATCCAGCTTGTCGGGGTGGACTGTCAGTCCCGCCGCCATGGCATGGCCGCCGCCTGCCACCAGCAGGCCCGCCTCGCGCGCGGCGATGATCGCGGCGCCCAGATCGACGCCCGCGATGGAGCGGCCCGATCCCTTGCCGTGCCCCTGCTCATCGGCATCCAGCGCGATGACCAGGGCGGGCCTGCCGGTGCGTTCCTTGATCCGCCCGGCGACGATGCCGATCACGCCGGGGTGCCAGCCGCGCCCGGCGAGCACCAGTACGGCGCGGTTGTGCTGACGATCCACCTGCGCTTCGGCGGCTTCCTGCACGGCGGCCTCGATGGCGCGGCGCTCGTCGTTGAGGGCGGAGAGCTGCGCAGCGATGGCGCGGGCTTCTTCCGGGTCTTGCGTGGTCAGCAGACGCACGCCCAGCGTCGATTCGCCGACGCGCCCGCCCGCGTTGATACGGGGGCCGAGCGCGAAGCCGAGGTCGCTGCACGTCGGCGCGCGGTTGAGGCGGCTGGCGTCGATCAGCGCGGCCATGCCGATATTCTCGCGCCGGGCCATGACCTTGAGGCCTTGCGCCACCAGCGCGCGGTTGAGGCCGTGAAGCGCCGCGACATCAGCCACGGTGCCCAGCGCAACGAGATCGAGCAGGGCCATCAGGTCCGGCTCCGCGCGGCCATCGAAATAGCCGCGCCGGCGCAGGGCCCGCACGGTCGCCACGGCCAGCAGAAACGCGACTCCCACGGCGGCGAGATGGCCGTGGGCCGCGCCCGTTTCGCTTTCGTCCAGCCGGTTCGGGTTGACGAGTGCCGCCGCCACGGGAAGCTCCGCGGCGCATTTGTGGTGATCGACTACGATCACGTCCACGCCCGCCTGATGCGCCATGGCGAGCGCGCCGTGCGCCATCGCGCCGCAATCGACCGTGACGATCAGGCTGGAACCGCTTTCCGCCAGCCGGACGAGGGCTTCGCCCGATGGGCCATACCCTTCCAGCAGGCGATCCGGGATATAGTAGTCCGCGTCATGGCCCAGCATCCGCAGCAGCCGGGTGAGCAGCGCGGCGCTGGTCGCCCCGTCCACGTCATAGTCGCCGTAGACCGTAATGCGCTCCCCGCCAATCACGGCCTGAACCAGTCGTTCGGCGGCGGCGTCCATGTCGCGGAATACGGAAGGATCGGGAAGGAACGCGCGCAGCAACGGACGGCGGTGGCGTTCCAGATCGTCCGGCGCGACTCCGCGCGACAGCAGAAGCTGCGTCACGATGTCATTTTCGAGGCTGGCCGCGTCCTCATGCCCGGCGAGGTTCATGTTGCCGCCGCGCCAGACCCATTCCCGGCCGTTGAGGGATCGGGAGACGCCGAGAACGGGTGCGGTGCGGGAAGTCATGCTCCATGCGGTAGCCGATCGCGGCGCGCGCCGGAAGCCGCCGATATGCAGCAATTCCCCATTACCTTTCGATGCGCTATGCTTTGCCCGTAGCATGTAGGGGGGAGTCGTCATGAAGACACGTCTGGGTTTCGCGGTAATTGCAGGCGCGGGCATTGCGGCTATCGCCATCCCGCTGGCGGCGCAGCAGGGTTCGGGCAGCGCGCCGACCGCCCGCTACGATATGCGCGCGGGCACTGTTTCAGGTTTTGCCGGAATGGGCGCGGGCGGCATGATGGGCATGATGCTCGGCGGCGGGCGCTCCAGCAACGTGCAGCACGAACTCCATCTGCGGCTCGGTTCCGGCCAGGCTCCGGCCAAGGGCGCGGGCAAGGCCGATCACTTCATGCCGCCGTCCGCGAAGCTGGGCAAATCCGTGCAGCTCGTGGCGCCGGCGCGCGTGGAAAGAGAGCCGGAGATGCTGCCCCAAAAGCCCAAGGGCCGCCTGCTGATCTTCTGGGGTTGCGGCGAGACCTCACCCAAGGGGCAGCCTGTCGTCATAGACTTCGCGCGCGTCGCGGCGGGGCAGATGCCCGCCGGAATGCCGGCAAGCGCGGTGGTGCGGGACTGGGGGCCGACGGCGACCAACAGCCGCACGTTCACACGCTGGCCCGCCGAGGATGGCAAGTTCGTGAAATCCGACAGTTCGCTTCCGGGCGCGCACCGCGTCGCATCGAACTATGCCCCCGAAATCTCGTTCACCTTGACCAAGGACTTCATGCGGGCGCTGAACGTGCGGACATCCTCGCTGCCGAGCGGTGCGTCGCTCGCTTCATGGACGGGCATTCCCGATGCGACTGCCTATCTCGCCGGCGTGTTCGGCGGCAAGCAGGGCGCGAACGGAGAGATGGGCGATATGGTGATGTGGACCAGCAGCGCCAGCCGCCAGTTCGGCGGCGGTCTGTCGGACTGGCTCACGCCCGCGCAGGCCGCCACGCTGGTTCGTGACCGCACCTTGCTTGCGCCCACCGTGTCCAATTGCACGGTTCCTGCGGACGTGATCCGCGCGACGCCCGATTTCCGCATCGGCACTCTGACGGCGTTCGGGCCGCAGGAGGATTTCGCCTATCCGCCGCGTCCGGCCAACGCTTCGGCAACTTGGCGGCCTGACTGGACCGCGCGTATCCGCCATCGCTCGACGACGAGCTGGATGCAGGCGCAAGGCATGACGATGGGCGGCCAGGGTGCAGGTGCCCAGGGCGCGCAGCAGGGCGAGGGTGAAAAGTGCAAGCGCCGGGGCGGGCTCGGTGGCATGCTGGGCGGTGCCCTTGGCGGCGGGAGCGGCTGCTGACGGCATTGCCCCGGTTTCAGTGCCATGCTGGCGATCGTCTGGCACAGCAGGACCGGCGCGGCGGAAGCGATGGCGCGCGCGGCGGCGCAAGGCGCGGGCGATGAGGCCCGGTTGATCGCCGCCGCCGATACTTGCCCGGACGCTCTGCTGGCGGTGTCGGGTTATCTCTTCGTCTGCCCGGAAAACCTCGCCTCGATGACGGGCCTGATGAAGGAAATGTTCGACCGCTGCTATTATCCGTTGCTCGGCCGTATCGAGGGACGTGCCTATGCCACTGCGATCGCGGCGGGGTCGGACGGTCATGGGGCACAGGCGCAGATCGACCGGATCGTGACTGGCTGGCGCCTGAAGCGGGTTGCGGAAGGCGTGATCGTCAACATGGCCGCGCAGACGCCGGAAGCGATCCTTGCGCCCAAGATCGTATCCGAACCGGAGCTTGCGCGCTGCCGGGAACTGGGCGAGGCCATGGGCGCCGGTTTGCGCCTCGGGATTTTCTGAAAGGGAATGATCCGCAACGGTTCTTGATCGCGGCGGCGGGACTCGCGCCGCCGGTCAAACAGTGGCAAATACCGGCCAATTGACCGAGGGGCCGTGCGCCTCGCATTGAGCAATGGGGGGAAATTGGTTCCGAAACAGCCTCGTGCGGGCGTATCCCTGCTGTTCGACGCGGGCAGGCGCCCTCGCGCCGCACAGGTGAGCGAGGCCTTGGATCATGCGTCGCCCGATCTGGGCACGGCGCAAGTGTCTTACGCGCCTGATGCCGCCGAAGGCTGGCTGGAGCTTATCGCCAGCGGATTGACGTTCGATTTGTCGGGTCTGACCCCGGCGCAGGGTGCCGATGCCCCGTCCCCCGCGTTCCGCTTCGGAGTAGATGGGGATGCGGGGAAGGACTGGGAAGCGATAGAGCTGGTGCCGGGCCCGCATATCGCCGCTGGCGCAAACCTGATGCCCGTCGTTCGGATGATGGCCGGACTGGCCGCCAATCTCGCCGATGGGTTGGGCGCGCGGGCCGTGGGCTGGAATCCCGCCGAAACGTGGATGGCGCCGGACTATTGCCGCAAGGTGGTTGCCGCGTGGCTGGCGGGCGGCCCGTTTCCGGCGCTGGGGTTGACGGCGTTCAAAGTAGACCGCGCGGGCCTCGTGGAAAGCGTCGGCTTGCGGTTCTTCACCGGCCAGGAAATGATTCTGCCGCCCCTGGCCGGGGAGGCGCGGACGGATGCGATCAAGGCGGCGGCGCGGATCGTCGCTTACCTGGTCGGAACGGGCCGTGTCACGCAGGCGCAAGCTGTCACGCTTCAGGGCGGTATGGATGTCGTGCTTGAGCCGTCGGGCGATGGCCAGCGTGTCGCCGCGCGCCGTGCCGGCGCCGGCTGAACCACAGTGGGACCGGCATGATGGTCACGGCGGTCCGCGGCAAGCTATCTTTTCGCGCGATCAACCGCCGTGACGCGCCGGGTCATGATCCGGGGTTGCAACGGCACCACCTCCTGCCCCGGCAATTGCTGGGCAGGCAGTGTTTCCGCCCCTTGTTCGAAAGCGTAGGGCGGACGCGAGTGGATTTCGACGATTTCCGGGGCAACGGCCTGCTGCTTCCGGCCAGTGACGCGGCCGCACTGCGGCTTGGCCTGCCGCTGCATCGCGGGCCGCACCGCACCTATAACGAACTGGTGATGGAGCGGGTCGGGCGGATCGAGGCAAAATGGTCGCAAGCGCGCGCACGCAGGCCCGATTGCGCGCTGGAACAGGCTCTGATGCAACTGACTCTGTTGCAGGGCGCGTTGCGGCGGCGCCTGCTCGGTCAGGGCCGCCGCATATCGCTCAATCGCCACGATCCGCATGGCAGGGCCACTGACTTCGCCGAACTGGATGCCATGGCGGAAGCGTTGTGGGGCGTGACGGGTTAGGGCTGAAGTCGATTGGTCCTAGCCGCTGAGCGTATTCGCCGCGCCCAGCACCGCGCGCACGCCTGCCGTTGCCACGTCCTCGTCGATGCCCACGCCCCAGACGGTGCGGCCATCCGGCGTGACGCATTCGACATAGGCCGCCGCCCGCGCGTCGGACCCTTTCGACATCGCGTGTTCCGAATAGTCCCGCACTTCCAGCTTCACGCCGAAGGCTTCGTCCAGCGTGTGGACGACCGAGGAAAGCAACCCGTTGCCGCGCCCGGAGACGGACTGCACTTTACCATCCACGCCGATCTTGCCCGCGAACACGCGGCTGCCGTCGGGGCTCCGCGTCTCGGCATAGTCGACAAGCTGGAAATGCTGGCCGTCGCTCAGCCGGTAAACGCGCTGGAACACGTCCCAGATATCGGCGGCGTGCAGTTCGCGACCCAGTTCGTCGGCCAGTTCCTGAACGTGGCTGGAAAAATGCGCCTGCATCCGCTTGGGCAGTTTCAGGCCCTGGTCCTGCTCGATCACCCAGGCGAAGCCGCCCTTGCCACTCTGCGAGTTGACGCGGATCACGGCTTCGTAGGTGCGGCCGAGGTCCGCCGGGTCGATGGGCAGATAGGGCACGGACCACAACTGGTCGTTGCGCTGTTCCTGCGCCGCGAAGCCTTTCTTGATGGCGTCCTGATGGCTGCCGGAAAAGGCCGTGAACACCAGTTCGCCGCCGTAGGGATGGCGTTCCGGCACCTTGAGCTGGTTGCAGTATTCCACCGTCTGGATCACTTCGTCGATATCCGAAAAATCCAGGCCCGGATCGACGCCTTGTGTGTACATGTTCAGGCCGACCGTCACCAGGCAGCAGTTGCCGGTGCGTTCACCGTTGCCGAACAGGCAGCCTTCCACCCGGTCCGCGCCCGCCATCAGGCCCAGTTCCGCCGCCGCGACGCCGGTGCCCCGGTCATTATGCGTGTGCAGCGAAATGACGGCGCTGTCCCGGTTGGGCAGGTTGCGGCAGAAATACTCGATCTGGTCGGCGTAGATGTTGGGCGTCGCCGCCTCGACCGTGGCGGGCAGGTTCAGGATAATGGGGTTTTCCGGCGTCGGTTGCAGGATCCGCATCACCGCTTCGCAGCACTCGATGCTGAAATCGAGTTCGGCGGTGGAAAACGTCTCCGGGCTGTATTCGAACTGCCACGTCGTTTGCGGGAAGCGCGCCGCCTGGTCGCGCAACACTTTCGCGCCCGCTTCGGCGATGCCGCGCACTTCGTGCTGCTCCATCCCGAACACGACCTGGCGCCACAGCGGCGAAACGGCGTTGTAGAGGTGGACAATGGCTGTGTGGACGCCGGCGAGGCTCTCGAAAGACGTCGTGATGAGGTCTTCGCGCGACTGGGTCAGCACTTGCACAATGACGTCATCGGGGATGCGGCCGCTGTCCACCAGCCCGCGAATGAAATCGTAGTCCGTCGCGCCTGCGGCGGGAAAGCCGATCTCGATTTCCTTCAGGCCGATCTTCACCAGCAGATCGAAGAAGCGGTTCTTGCGTTCGGCCCCCATGGGGTCGATCAGTGCCTGATTGCCGTCGCGCAGGTCCGTGGACAGCCAGCGCGGCGCTTTGGTGATCGTGCGGGTGGGCCACTGGCGATCGGGCAGGTTAATAGGAGTAAACGGCCGGTATTTGACCGACGGATCTTTCAGCATGGTCATGGAATGTCTCGTATGATCTGCGACTTCAACGGTGCGCCCTGATAGCTTTTGGCCGATGGCTCTCCAGCTTGAACGCTTCTGGCGATGATCCCCTGGGCGCCATGCGCGCCGCGGGCAAGCGACGCGTCAGTTCACGCCCAAGGGCGGGTAAGTCGCAGGGTAAGGCCGAGAATGCTGGTCATTACGCCGCGCATATGGGGGACTCGCGGCGAAAAGTAAAGTGTCAAACGCAATGGAAGCGCTTGATCCGGCCATCCTCGCCGATATCGAGATTGAGCCGGTCAACCCGGTAGTCCATGGTGACGGCGCTGCCCGGCTCGATCACGCGGATGCGGTCATGGCCCACGATTGCCTTGATATTATCCATGACGTCCTTGGTGGGCACAGCGTTGAGGTATTCGCTCAGCTTGCTCGCGCCGCATTGATCTTCGGTGGGATTCGCGGTTTCAACGGCGGGAGACTCCGCCAGGACGGGCTCCGCCGAAGGCTTCGGCGCGCACCCGAAAAGCACCAGAACCGAACCTGCAAGCAGGGGAAGCAGAGCGCGTGCTGTCATCGTGGGCCGTTTCTTATTTCACGAACGCGGCGACGATATCCAGCTTCACTTCGTCCGACACCATCGGAATGAAGCCGCCGATGCCGAAGTCGCTGCGCCGGATCGTCGTTTCAGCCTCGAAGCCGATCTGTTCCTTGCCGCCCATCGGCTGCGGCATCTTGCCCGCGCCGTAGAAGTCGACATCGAGCGTGACGGGCCGGGTCACGCCGTTCAAAGTGAGGTTGCCGGTCACTTTCGCTTCGTCCGGGTCGTCCTTGTCGACGACGACGGCAGTGGAGACGAAACGCGCGTCAACGGGCGAGGGGCCGAAGAAATCGGGCTTGCCTCCGCTTTCCTTCGGAGCGCGCAGCAGGTGCTCGGTCAACCCCGCGCTGGCGGTGGTTACTTTTGAAACGGGAATGATGACATCCAGCTTGGCGGCCGACGGGTTCTTCGGATCAAGCGTCAGCGTCCCGGACACATCTCCGAAAATGCCGAAATAGGGTGTGATGCCCAGATGATCGACTTCCCAGCGGACCATGGTGTGATCGGAATCGACCGTATAGGCGCCCGCCGTGACGCGCGCGGGATCGGGTGCGCCGGGCTTCTGCATGGCCTGTTGCGCCACCAGAGGCGCCGCGATGGCCAGAGCGCCCGCGAAAACGAAACCAAGCCGCTTGTATGATGTCCGCATAGCCCTGTCCTCCACATTCATGCAAATCGGCCGCATCCGCCGGCCGCCAGCGATGAGAACGCGGCAACCGGCGGATGGTTCCGAACGATCAGTTCTTCGCCTTGTCCACCAGCTTGTTCGCGCCGATCCACGGCATCATGGCGCGCAGCTTCGCGCCCGTCTGCTCGATGGGATGAGCGGCGGCGGCCTTGCGGCTGGCCTTGAGTTCCGGCTGGCCGGCGCGGTTGTCCAGCACGAAGTTCTTGACGAAGCGCCCAGCCTGGATGTCTTCCAGAACGCGCTTCATTTCCGCCTTGGTTTCCGGCGTGATGATGCGCGGACCCGTGGTGATGTCGCCGTATTCGGCGGTGTTCGAGATCGAATAGCGCATGTTGGCGATACCGCCTTCATACATCAGGTCGACGATCAGCTTCACTTCGTGGAGGCATTCGAAATAGGCCATTTCCGGCGCGTAGCCGGCTTCGACCAGCGTCTCGAATCCGGCCTGGATCAGATGCGTAAGGCCGCCGCAGAGCACGGCCTGCTCGCCGAACAGGTCGGTCTCGCATTCTTCCTTGAAGTTCGTTTCGATGATGCCCGAACGGCCGCCGCCGACGCCGGAGGCATAGGCCAGCGCGACGTCATGCGCGTTGCCGCTGGCGTCCTGATGCACCGCGATGAGGCACGGCACGCCGCCACCCTTCACATATTCGCCGCGTACGGTATGGCCGGGGCCTTTCGGCGCGATCATGATGACGTCGACGTCGGCGGGCGCCTCGATCAGGCCGAAATGGATGTTGAGGCCATGCGCGAAGGCCAAGGCCGCGCCGGGACGCAGGTTGCCCTTGATGTCGTTTTCCCAGATCGCGGCCTGATGCTCGTCGGGCGCGAGGATCATCAGCACGTCGGCCCACTTGGCGGCATCGGCGTTGGTCATGACCTTGAAGCCCGCGCCTTCGGCCTTGGCGGCGGTGGCGGAACCGGGACGCAGCGCGATGGCCACTTCCTTTACGCCCGAATCGCGCAGGTTCTGCGCGTGGGCATGGCCCTGGCTGCCGTAGCCGACAATGGCGATCTTCTTGCCGGTGATGAGGTTGATGTCGCAATCGGCGTCGTAATAGACTTTCATCGTTCGGTTCCCTGGCTGGCTCGTCATGCTGAACCTGTTTCAGCATCCATCGGGCGCGCTTGTGCGGCGCTATCCCGGAAAATGGACCCTGAAACAAGTTCGGGGTGACGAAGTGTTGAATTGAATTGAAAAATCAGGCGGCTGCGCTTCCCCGCATCATGCCGACGATCCCCGTGCGGCCGACCTCGACCAGCCCCAGTTCGCGCATCAGCGCGACGAAGCTGTCGATCTTGTCGGGGTTGCCGGTCAGTTCGAAAATGAAGCTGGACGTCGTGGTATCGACCACCTTGGCGCGGAACACGTCGGCGACGCGCAGCGCCTCCACGCGCGAATCGCCGGTGCCGGATACCTTGATGAGCGCCAGTTCGCGTTCGACGTGCGGGCCTTTTTCCGTGAGGTCCGTCACCTTGTGGACCGGCACGAGGCGTTCGAGTTGCGCGTGGATCTGGTCGATCTGCGAAGGCGGGCCGTGCGTCACGATGGTGATGCGGCTGACGGCGTGGTTCTCGGTGATGTCCGCCACGGTCAGGCTGTCGATATTATAGCCGCGTGCCGTGAACAGTCCCGCGATCTTGGCGAGTATCCCCGCTTCGTTGTCGACAGTCAGCGTCAGGACATGCCGCTCGCCCTCGGCCTGCTTGATCTTCATCATCATTCGTTCCTCAGACCAGCGCCCTTAAACCAAAGCTTTCGCTTCGTCGTCCATCGTGCCCGCCACGGCATCCCCGTAAAGGATCATCTCGGTGTGGGCGGCCCCACTGGGAATCATCGGGAAGCAGTTGGCTTCCTTGGAAACGAGGCAATCGACGATGACCGGGCCGGGATGCTCGATCATCGCGCGGATGCCGTCGTCAAGCTGGCCTTCGTTTTCGATGTGGATGCCTTTCCATCCATAGGCTTCCGCCAGCCGGACGAAATCGGGCAGGCTGTCCGAATAGGAATTGGAATAGCGGCTTTCATAAGTCAGTTCCTGCCATTGGCGGACCATGCCCATCCATTCGTTGTTGAGGATGAAGACCTTGACCGGCAGGCGATACTGGATCGCGGTGCCCAGTTCCTGGATGTTCATCTGGATCGAGGCGTCGCCCGCGATGTCGATCACCAGTTCGCCGGGATTGCCGACCTGCGCGCCGATGGCGGCGGGCAGGCCGTAGCCCATGGTGCCGAGGCCGCCCGAGGTCAGCCATTTGTTCGGCGCGAAGAACGGGAAATACTGCGCCGCCCACATCTGGTGCTGGCCGACCTCCGTGGTGATGATCGGATCGCGGTGCTTCGTCAGTTCATAGAGCCGTTCGACCGCGCGCTGCGGCATGATCGCATCGGCGCGGGCGGGGTAGGCAAGGCTCTTGCGTTCGCGCCAGCCGTCGATGCGTGCTTTCCAGCCGGACAGATCCTGCGCCTTGCGGCCGGTCTTGCCCCATTCGTCGATGAGTTGTTCCAGAACCATCGCGCAATCGCCCAGAATCGGCAGATCGACGGGAACCGTCTTGTTGATGGACGAGCGGTCGATGTCGATATGGATCTTTTCCGAGTTCGGAGCGAAGGCGTCCAGCCTGCCGGTCACGCGGTCATCGAAACGCGCGCCCACGGCGACGATCAGGTCCGCCTGATTCATTGCCATGTTCGATTCGTATGTGCCGTGCATCCCCAGCATTCCCAGCCAGTCGGGATGATCGGCAGGGAAAGCGCCCAGCCCCATGAGCGTGGACGTGACGGGCGCGCCGGTGAGTTCCTGAAGACGGCGCAGCAGGGCGGTTGCCTTCGGCCCCGAATTGATGACGCCGCCGCCGGTGTAGAACACGGGCGCTTTGGCATTGGCCAGCATCTCCACTGCGCGGGCGATTTCTTCCGCCGTGCCTTCGCGCCGGGGATCATAGCGGTTGGGCCGCTGGATGGCGCCGTCGCTCCACGGGGCGGATGCGATCTGCACATCCTTGGGAATGTCGACCAGCACCGGGCCGGGCCGGCCGGTCGTGGCGATCTGGAACGCTTCGTCGATGGTGGCGGCCAGTTCCGCCGGGTCGCGCACCAGATAGTTGTGCTTGGTGCAATGGCGCGAGATGCCGACGGTGTCCGCTTCCTGAAAGCCGTCCGACCCGATCACGCCGGTCGGCACCTGTCCGGTGATGACGACGAGCGGGATCGAATCCATGAACGCGTCGGCAATGCCGGTGATGGCGTTGGTTGCGCCGGGGCCGGACGTGACGAGCACGACGCCCGGCTTGCCGGTGGAGCGGGCATAACCTTCCGCCGCATGCGCCGCGCCCGCTTCGTGGCGGACGAGAATGTGGCGGATGCGCTCGTCGCCGAACAGGGCGTCATAGATGGGCAGAACCGCCCCGCCGGGATAGCCGAAAACGGTGTCCACACCCTGACGGATCAGGGTTTCGACCAGGATGCTTGCGCCGCTGCGCTCTTCACTCACGTTACCATGTCCTTACTTGAAGCGCGGCTCTCTAAAAGAACCGGCCCGGGACGGCAACCGCCGCGCCGGGCCTGCCTGCGCTTGCAGGGGCAATCAATGATGTGGCCACTAAGGGACATGATATGTCATGTCAATCATCAGTTGGGTAATAAAATTTCAATCACGTCGCTGTGGTTATAATTGTCAGGCTCTATGCGCTGCCATGTGACGGGCGGCTGGTGCCGCAGCCATGTGAATTGCCGCTTGGCGTAGTTGCGCGTGGCCTGCGCGCCGCGCGTCCGCGCTTCGTCCAGCGTCCATTCGCCGCGCAGGTAGCCGGCCAGTTCGGGAACGCCGATGGCGCGCATGACGGGCAGGGCCGGATCGAGTTGCCGGGCGAGCAATGCGCGGACTTCCTCGATTGCGCCGCGTTCCAGCATGAGGGCGAAGCGCCGGTCGCACCGTTCATAAAGTGCCTGACGGTCCGGCAGCAGGATCAGGGGGCGCAAGCCGACTTTGCCGCCGATGCCGCCGTGGCGCTCCGCCTGCCAGTCCGCCAGCGTCCGCCCGGTGGAGCGCACTACCTCCAGCGCGCGGGCGATGCGCGTGCGGTCGTTGGGGGAAAGGCACTCGGCACGGGTGGGGTCCACTTGCTGGAGGAGGGCATGAGCATCCGCCGTGTCCATGGCGCGCACCGCCTCGCGCACCGCCGGGTCGATGGCGGGGACCGGCGCGATACCGTCCAGCAGGGTGCGGATGTAGAGTCCAGTGCCGCCGACGAGAATGGGCAGAGCGCCCTGTGCGTGAGCACGGGCGATCTCAGCTTTCGCGGCGGCTGCCCAGTCGGCCGCGGAGCAGGCTCGCGCGCCGTCCCATGTGCCGAACAGGCGATGCTCCACGCCCTGCATTTCATCGGATGAGGGGCGGGCGCTCAGCACCGCAAGGTCGGCATAGACTTGCGCGCTGTCGGCATTGATGACGATGGCGGGCGTGCCGCGCGCCTGCGCCGCAAGAGCGGCCTGTACCGCAAGATCGCTCTTGCCGCTGGCGGTTGGCCCTGCGATGAGCGCCAGCGGCGGCGTGCCGCCCGCATCAAGCAATTCTGGAGTATCTTTAGTGCTCATTGCCCGGCTGATAGCAGAACCGGCCAGCCTTGCCGCAAATCTCGATGCGGCCAAGGCGGAGATGGAGGAAAACGGCCTGCGGCTGGCGGCGGCGAGCATGCTCGATTTCTGTGACGAGACTCTCCAACTCGGCCTGCCCGGAGGAGACACGGCCACGTTGCGCGACATTCTCGACCGGCATTTCGCCCCGTCCGACATGCTGATCGCGGACCATGAGCCGATAGTGCCGCGCCTGTTCATTTCCGACATGGATTCGACGATGATTTCGGCGGAGTGCATTGACGAACTGGCGGATTTCGCGGGGATCAAGCACCATATCGCCGCCATCACCGAACGCGCCATGCAGGGCGAACTCGATTTCGAGAGCGCGCTGCGCGAGCGCGTGCTGCTGCTGCGCGACTTGTCGGAAGGCGCCATCGCCGAATGCCTTGCCACCCGCATTGCGCCGATGCCGGGCGCTCGCGTGCTCGTCGCCACGTTGAAAAACAAGGGCTGCCGCACCGTACTGGTGACGGGTGGCTTCCACCAGTTCGCCGATCCGGTGGCGGAGCAGCTCGGCTTCGATCACGTCGTCGCCAACCGGCTGGATGTGGCGGACGGCAGGCTGACGGGCGGACTGGTCGGCCCGATTACGGACAGCTCGGTGAAGCGCGCCACTCTGCTGGCCGAAATGGAAGGGCTGGGTGAAAGCGCGGGAAGCCTGGCGACAGGCGACGGCGCGAACGACATCCCGATGCTGGAAGCCGCCACTTACGGCCTTGCCTATCGCGCCAAGCCCAAGGCGCGCGCCGCCGCCGACGGCTGGATCGACCGGGGCGACCTGACCGCCGTGCTTCAGTTGCTGGGAATCCCGCGCGAAGAGTGGGTTTGGGAGTGAAGGTTCTTCCGCACAAAGACACTAAGTCACAAAGATATCAGGCGGGACGATAATAGTTGTTGGCGATGCGGCGGACGCCTTCCTTGAAGCTTGCTGCACCGAAGTTCATCAGTAAGCCGAGCGGCAGTTCGAGCAAGCGCAGATAAGTAAGCAGTTGCTTGGCGTGACCGGCGCATGGTGCTCGGTGGATTTCAGTTCGATCAGCAAGATGTTCTCGACGAGAATGTCTGCCCGGAAGGCATTGCCGGGTGAAAAGCAGGCCGCGATTTTTCAGGCTCTCGCAGAGAACGATTTCATAGACGGATTCCAGGAGGCCCGGCCCCAGTTCGGCATGAATGCGATAGCCGCAATCCACGGCTTGCTGGGCAACGGCTTTCAGACGTTCTGAATTAAATTTCGTGGCTTTGTGGCTTCGTGCGATCCAAAGCCGGTCATCCCCTCACCCTTCCATCCAATCGCGGAAGAAGGCTTCGTTCGCTTCGCGCAAGTCGGCTACCGCCACGGCGAAGCCCGGACCTTTCACGGCGTTCCCGCCGGTGGTGCCGATCCGTGTCATCGGTATCCCCGCCGCCTGGATGGTATCCGCAACCGCGCTGGTTACGACATAGCGCGCCTGATCTTCGCCGAAGGCCGTGAACTGGTCGCCGATCTGCTCCAGTTCGCAGCCTATCCCGCTCGCCATGGCCATTTCCGCGATCGCCACCAGCAGGCCGCCGTCCGATACGTCATGCACCGCGCTGACCTTGCCTTGCGCGATCAGCGTGCGGACGAACTCGGCATGAGTGCGTTCGGCGGCGAGGTCAACGGGCGGAGGGGCACCGTCCTCGCGGCCATGAAGTTCGCGCAGCCAGAGCGATTGCCCCAGATGGCCGTTGTTCTTGCCGATGACGAAGATCGCTTCCCCTGCCGCCTTGAACGCTATCGTAGCCATCGCCTCATGGTCCGCCATCAGGCCGACGCCGCCGATGGCGGGGGTGGGCAGGATCGCGCTGCCGCCGCCTGTCGCCTTGCTTTCGTTGTAGAGGCTGACGTTGCCCGACACGATCGGGAAGTCCAGCGCGCGGCAGGCGTCGCCCATGCCTTCCAGACAGCCGACGATCTGGCCCATGATTTCCGGGCGCTGCGGATTGGCGAAGTTGAGGCAGTTCGTCACGGCCAGCGGCGTCGCGCCCACCGCGCTGATATTGCGATAACATTCCGCGATGGCCTGCTTGCCGCCCTCGTAGGGATCGGCAAAGCAATAGCGCGGCGTGCAGTCCGTGCTCATCGCCAATGCCTTTTGCGTGCCGTGGACGCGCACGACGGCGGCGTCGCCGCCCGATTTCTGCAATGTGTCCGCGCCGACCTGGCTGTCATACTGTTCCCAGATCCAGCGGCGGGACGCGAGGTCCGGGCAGCCGATCAGCTTCAGCAGGTCCGCGCCGATATCCGCGCTTTGCGGCACGTTTTCCAGCGGGGCGGGGGCAGGCGTCGGCACATGCGGCCGGTCATAGAGCGGAGCGTCGTCCGCCAGCGGGCCGAGCGGAATGTCGCATACGACTTCGCCGTCGAACTCCAGCACCATACGGCCCGTATCCGTCACTTCGCCGATCACCGCGAAGTCCAGCTCCCACTTGCGGAAGATCGCTTCGGCCATCGGCTCCTTGCCGGGCTTCAGCACCATGAGCATGCGTTCCTGGCTTTCGGACAGCATCATTTCGTAAGGTGTCATGCCCTGTTCGCGGCAGGGCACGGCGTTCATGTTCAGGCGGATGCCCGCGCCGCCCTTGCTCGCCATCTCGACGCTGGAGGAGGTAAGGCCCGCCGCGCCCATGTCCTGAATGGCGACGATGGCGTCCGTTGCCATCAGTTCGAGGCAGGCCTCGATCAGCAGCTTTTCGGTGAAGGGGTCACCCACTTGCACGGTGGGGCGCTTTTCGTCCGAGTTCTCGTCGAAATCGGCGCTGGCCATGGTTGCGCCGTGGATGCCGTCGCGCCCGGTTTTCGATCCGACATAGACGATGGGATTGCCGAGGCCCGTGGCCGCCGAATAGAAGATTCTGTCCGCGTCCGCGACGCCCACGGTCATCGCGTTGACCAGGATGTTGCCGTCATAGGCCCTGTGGAAGTTCGTCTCGCCGCCTACGGTCGGCACGCCCACGCAGTTGCCGTAACCGCCGATCCCCGCGACCACGCCTTGCACCAGATGCTTCATCTTCGGATGATCGGGCCGCCCGAAGCGCAGCGCGTTCAGATTGGCGACGGGCCGGGCGCCCATCGTGAACACGTCGCGCAGGATGCCGCCGACGCCGGTGGCCGCGCCCTGATAGGGTTCGATGTAGCTGGGGTGGTTGTGGCTCTCCATCTTGAAGATGGCGGCCTGCCTGACTCCATTGGGCCCACCGCCTATGTCGATGACGCCCGCGTTCTCGCCGGGGCCGCAGATCACCCAGGGCGCTTCGGTCGGCAGCTTCTTCAGGTGGATGCGGCTTGATTTATAGGAGCAATGTTCGCTCCACATCACGGAAAAGATGCCCAGTTCAACCAGATTCGGCTCCCGCCCCAAGGCGTGCAGGACGCGTTCGTATTCATCGGGGCTGAGACCGTGGGCTTCGACGACTTCGGGCGTGATGGCAGGTGCGGCGGTAGTCATGGCGCGCGCCTTAGCCTCACCGCGCGCGATAGGCCAGTGTCCCGAAGCGCATTCGCTGCGCTTGACCGGGGCGCACGGCCCCGCCATTGCTGCGGATATGTCGGAAAGCGATGCCCATATTGCCGCGTTGAGCTTCGAGGACGCGCTGCGCGCGCTTGAGGACGTGGTGCGCAAGCTGGAAAGCGGCGACGTGCCGCTGGACGATTCGATCACGCTTTACGAACGCGGGGAAGCGTTGCGTAAGCATTGCCAGTCGCGGCTCGATGCCGCGCAGGCGCGGATCGAGCGGATCGTCGCAGGGCCGGACGGCACAGCCCAGGGCACACGGCCCTTCGATGATGAGGGCGCGTGAGCGGGGCGGACACCGTGGCGGCCGATTCGCTGCTGGCCGATGGCCTGGCCCGCATCGCGCGGGAAGTAGACGCGGCGTTCGACCGGCTCATGCCCGTGCCCGGCGATGCGCGCGGGCGCCTTGTCGAAGCCATGCGCTATGCGGCGGTCGGCGGCGGCAAGCGGCTTCGTCCGCTGCTGGTGGCCGCGACGGCGGACCTGTTCGGCGTGGGTCGCGAGGGAACGATTCGTGCCGCCGCGGCAGTGGAAGCGATCCACGTCTATTCGCTCATTCACGACGACTTGCCGTGCATGGACGATGACGACCTGCGTCACGGCAAGCCGACGGTGCATCGCGCATTCGACGAAGCGACAGCCGTTCTGGCGGGCGACGCGCTTCATGCCTTTGCATTCGAGATTCTGGCCGATCCGGCGACGAGCGGCGATCCCTTCACGCGCGCGGAACTTGTTTCCACGCTGGCCACCGCCAGCGGTTTTCAGGGCATGGCGGGCGGCCAGATGATGGATATCGTGGCGGAGGGCGGCCAGTTCGATCTGCCCGCCGTCACTCGGCTTCAGCAACTCAAGACCGGCGCCTTGCTGGGCGCGGCGGTGGAGATGGGCGCGATCCTTGGCCGCGTACCGCCCGAAGGGCGGACGCATCTGCGCGGCTATGCGCGCGATATCGGCCTTGCCTTTCAGATCGCGGACGACCTGCTGGATCATGAAGGCGATGAGGCCACCGCGGGAAAGGCGCTGCGCAAGGACGCGGACGCGGGCAAACAGACTTTCGTTTCGTTGCTGGGCGCCGCGCGTGCGCGCGCGCAATCGCGCATGCTGGTGGATCAGGCGATCACGCATCTTTCGCATTACGGGCCAGAGGCCGACATGCTGCGGGCCATCGCCCGCTACATCGTGGAAAGGGACAGGTAATGACCGCATCGGGGGGGCAGAGGATCGGCGTCTATCCGGGGACGTTCGATCCCATCACGTTGGGTCATCTCGACATTATCCGGCGCGGCGCAAAACTGGTGGACCGGCTCATCATCGGCGTCACGACCAATCCGTCGAAGAACCCGATGTTCACGCCGGAAGAACGCATGGCGATGGTGGAGCGGGAAACGCAGGCGCTCGGCATAGAAAACGTCAGCGTCGTGGGCTTCAATGCGCTTCTCATGAAATTCGCGGAAAAGCAGGGGGCGGGAGTCATCTTGCGGGGTTTGCGCGCCGTGGCGGATTTCGAATACGAATACCAGATGGCGGGCATGAACCAGCAGCTCAATCCCCGCATAGAGACCATGTTCCTCATGGCGGATGTGAGCCTTCAGCCGATCGCGTCCAAGCTGGTCAAGGAAATCGCCCTGTTCGGCGGGGATATTTCCCGGTTCGTCAGCCCCAGCGTGCGCGATGAAGTCATGCGCCGTGTCGAGGAACGCGGGCGGCTGGGCGACTACTGACCGTTCTCCGAAGCGTTTGTCGCCCCGTTCATTGTCCCCATTCATTGCAACGTCAGCGGCGCGGCGCTATCGGTTGCGCCCCATGCAAGGAAGCGCTTGCTGCCATTGCCCGTCCGATCCCCGTTGAGAGTGTTCGATGAAGATTTCCCTGATCCCCGCGATGATGCTCGGTCTGGCGCTTTTCGCGGCACCGGCGGCGGCAAAGGACAAGGCGCCCGCTCCGGCGTCCGAACCGGCAGCGGCCCCCGTCAGCCCGGTGGTCGATCCCGACCCGGCGCACGATCCCGAAAATGTCCTGCTGCTCGATCTGTCGACCGGCGGGCGTGTGGCGATCCGGCTCATGCCGGCATGGGCGCCCAATCATGTCGAACGGATCAAGACGCTGGTGCGGCAGGGCTTCTATGATGGCATCATCTTCCATCGCGTGATCGACGGCTTCATGGCCCAGACCGGCGACCCCACCGGCACGGGACAGGGCGGCTCGACACTGCCGGACCTTAAGGCGGAATTCAACGCCATGCCCCACTTGCGCGGCACGGTTTCCATGGCGCGCACCAATGACCCGGACAGCGCCAACAGCCAGTTCTTCGTCGTGTTCTATCCGCGCTTCGCGCTCGACCGGAAATATACCGTGTTCGGCCGGGTAATCGGTGGCATGGATGCCGTGGACGCAATCGAGCGGGGCGAGCCGCCAGCCACTCCCACGCGTATTCTGCGCGCCGCGATGGCGGCCGATGGCGCATCCGCGCCCGCTCCGGCGGTGCAAGAGGCTCCGGCACCCGCCAACTGACGGCGCGACCATGCGGGTCGATTCCTTCGATTTCCACCTGCCGCCCGAACGCATCGCGTTGCGCCCGGCGCGGCCGCGTGATTCCGCGCGCTTGCTGGTGGCGCGGGGGGCGAGCGGAATTTCCGACCGGCTGGTGACGGACCTGCCGCAATGCCTGCGCGCGAATGACGTGCTGGTGTTCAACGATACGCGCGTCATTCCCGCGCAGCTCGAAGGCAGGCGCGGTGAGGCGCGCATCGGCGCGACCTTGCACAAGCGCGTGGACTTGCGGCGCTGGCAGGCCTTCATCCGCAACGGCAAGCGGCTGCGCGAGGGCGATAGGATCGCTTTCCCCGCCGATGTTGCCGCCCTGGCCGAAACGCGGCACCCGGACGGAAGTTGGACATTGGCCTTCACGGGCGATGAGCCGGTGGAAGTGCTGCTGGAACGAGCCGGGCGGATGCCGCTCCCACCCTATATCGCGGGCAAGCGCGAGGCGGACGAGGCGGACCGCGGCGATTACCAGACGATGTTCGCCCAAAAGGACGGCGCGGTCGCCGCGCCCACCGCCGCGCTGCATTTCACGCCCCGCTTGATGGGCGCGCTGGCGGCGGCGGGCGTCGGCAGCGAGACGCTGACGCTGCATGTCGGCGCGGGCACGTTCCTGCCGGTGAAGGCAGAGGATACCGCCGATCACGCCATGCACGCCGAATGGGGCACGATCGACGCCGCGACGGCGGATCGGCTCAATGCCGCGCGTGCGAATGGCGGGCGCGTGATCGCCGTGGGCACGACCTCGCTGCGCTTGCTGGAAACCGCGACCGGCGAGGACGGCGTGATCCGGCCCTTTTCGGGGGATACGGCGATCTTCATCACGCCGGGCTATCGTTTCCGGGCAATCGACGGGTTGGTGACGAACTTTCACTTGCCGCGCTCGACCTTGTTTATGCTGGTTTCGGCGCTGATGGGGCTGGAGCGGATGCAGGCGATCTATGCCCATGCCATCGCGGCGGAATACCGTTTCTATTCTTATGGCGATGCCAGCCTGCTGTTGCCGGAGGGCCAGGGAAAGGCTTGAGCCTGTGGCCCATGCCTTTATGGCCATGCGCCATGGCAGAACGATTTTCCTTCCGCATCGACGCGACGGACGGGCTGGCGCGGCGCGGCGTCATTGCGATGCGGCGCGGCGAGATCCGCACACCTGCTTTCATGCCGGTGGGCACGGCCGCCACGGTGAAGGCGATGAAGCCCGAAGCCGTGCGCGCGGCGGGCGCCGACATCATCCTGGGCAACACCTATCACCTGATGCTGCGCCCCGGCGCGGAGCGCGTGGCGCGGCTGGGCGGGCTGCACCGCTTCATGAACTGGCATCGCCCGATCCTGACGGACAGCGGCGGCTATCAGGTGATGAGCCTTTCGGACTTGCGGAAGATCACCGAGGAAGGCGTGACTTTCGCCAGCCACCTCGATGGATCGCGCCACATGCTTTCGCCGGAACGCTCGATGGAAATCCAGCGGTTGCTGGGTTCCGATATCGTCATGGCCTTCGATGAATGCCCGAAGGTCGACCAGCCGCGTGACGGGATCGCGCGCTCCATGGAAATGTCGATGCGCTGGGCCAGGCGCAGCCGCGATGCCTTTGACGCGGGCGCGGACCATGCAGCGGGCGCGGCGTTGTTCGGCATCCAGCAGGGTGCGCTCGACGAAGGGCTGCGGCGGGAAAGCGCGGATGCCCTGCGCGCTATCGGCTTCGACGGCTATGCCATCGGCGGGCTGGCGGTGGGCGAGGGGCAGGAGGCGATGTTCGCCACGCTTGATTTCGCGACCGGCCAGTTGCCACGGGATCGCCCGCGCTACCTGATGGGCGTGGGCAAGCCCGACGACCTCGTCGGCGCGGTGGAGCGCGGCGTGGACATGTTTGATTGCGTGTTGCCGACCCGTTCGGGGCGCAACGGGCAGGCCTTCACCTGGAACGGGCCGATCAACTTGCGCAACGCGAAATTCGCGGAAGATACGGGGCCGCTGGACGAACGCTGTCCTTGCCCGACATGCGGGATATACAGCCGGGCTTATCTGCATCATCTCATCAAGTCGGGGGAGATTCTGGGCGCCATGCTGATGACGGAACACAACATCGGCTTTTACCAGCAACTGATGCAGGCGATGCGCGACACTATCGGGGAAGGGCGGTTCAGCGCCTTTGCCGCCGATTTTCGCCGGGACTATTATAGCGGTAACGAGAGATGACGATGCCTTTTGCCAGAACGCTTGCCGGATTTTCCGCCGTCGCGGTTGCTGCCGCCGTGTCGCCTGCCGTGGCGCAGGAGGCATGGAATGTTCAGACCGGCGCGAGTGGCGCGTCGATCCAGATCGGGCAAGTGGCCGAAGACGGATCGGCGACGCTCACGGCGTCATGCGAGAATGGCAAGCCGGGCGTAACGGGCACGCTGTCCGGCTATGCCGGGGCGGACCTGCAACGCGTGAATGGTCAGGCGGAACGTGCCATCATCTTCGTGGAAGGCGCGGAATGGCGCGACGCTTTCACCTTGCAGCTTCGCTATGCGGCTGCCGCCGGGCAGTGGCAACTGGCCCGGCTGCTATCGCCGGTGTTCCTCGATTCCTTCGCGCGCGGCGGGCGGATGGTGCTGGTGAACAGCAAGTGGCAGGACGTCGCCGCGTTCGGCCTCACCGGATCGGCCAACGCGGCGAAGGCCATGCGGGAGGCGTGCGGGTTTTGAGGTGAGGTTCATCGCATCGAAAAGCGGGCGAGGTCGATTCGGTTCGCTCTGTCCTTCAAGGGGAAGGCATCGTGCCGGGCCGCAAATGGGTGAACATATGCGCCACGTAATCGGCTTTGCCGAGATCGACGCCTTCGGCGCGGAGGATCGCATAGGCGATCATCAGGTGAAAATAGAATTGAGGCAATGTCCAATCGCGGGTATATTGTTCCGCCGTCAGATCGAAGATCATGCCAGTTGGCAAAGCATGGGCGATTGATCTTCCCGCTTCACCATTGAGCACACCCGGAGCCAACCCATCGAGCAACGCGATTGTTTCACGGATTCTTGCCTGGGCATCTGCGATCGAACCGGGTTCCTGGCCAGCATTTCGGCCCTCATCCAGAAGCTGGTCTATTGAATTGGGAAAATCCTCCCCCTTGAGCCGATACACGCCTTCCTGGGCCTGCACGCAGGCAAACCGAATCTGCGTCGCTAACGGGAACATATCGGGCGCAAGACAGGCGGAAAGAAGCGCTTCCGCCTTGCCTTCAGGCATTCCAGCCTGGGCCTTATCCAACCAGCCTGAAAGCGACGTCAGCATCTGCCTGTAAGTGGGAACGAGCAGATCGGTCAGCGACATGATGCGCGCATCCTCCGAGCGAAGCGTAAAACGATACTATGGCAAGACATCCTTGCTCCACACCTGATCGCCAAACGAAAAAGGCGGCCCCGAAGAGCCGCCTTTTCTGTTTCGCGTTTCGCAACCGGTCAGCGCGAGTAGAATTCGACCACCAGGTTCGGTTCCATGCGCACGGGATAGGGCACTTCGTCCAGCGTCGGCACGCGCACGAAGGTTGCCTTGTCGGTGCCGTCGGGCGCGACGTAATCGGGGACTTCGCGTTCCGGCAGGGCCTGCGCTTCGGCGATCAGGGCCATTTCCTTGGCTTTGGTGCCCAGGCTGATGATGTCGCCGGGGCGGACGCGGCGGCTGGCGATGTTGCACTTCACGCCGTTCACGCGGATGTGGCCGTGGCTGACAACCTGGCGGGCCGAGAAGATCGTCGGCGCGAACTTGGCGCGATAGACGACCATGTCGAGACGCTGTTCCAGCAAGCCGATCAGGTTCTGGCCGGTATCGCCCTTCATGCTGGCGGCTTCCTGATAGGTCCGCTTGAACTGCTTTTCGGTGACGTCGCCGTAATAGC